>JAXGWO010000038.1:0-33734 GCA_040773245.1 PVC group bacterium | reverse complement strand
TGTTTTCGTCATGGACATCCAGGCCAACCATGATATGCTTACTCATAGCCAGTCCTCCTTTTGGTTGGTGGTTAAAAACGTTCGTACGACTAACTGAACTTTTTACCACCCTTCCGAACAGGAGCGACTGGCTTTTTTTGTCGCTTACATAGTAACTGCGGGGGCTGATTCAGGGCCGCAAGAATTTTAGGCACTTATAACTTCTCTTGGGCCGCCCCACTGCGGGGGCTTGTTCAGGGCCCCGGCAACTTTAGGCACTTCAAACTTCTTAGTTCTTGACCGCCTCCCCAACCATCTCCTCCTCTTCCATCTTCTCCCCTGCCTCCCGGGCCTTCTCCTCTTCTTCGGCTTGTTCTTCCACATCCCGGCCCTCCAGCCCGCCCTCGGGCCAGAACTGCCCGATCATCTCGGTCCCGATCCCGGTCTCCTGGGGGGTGAAACAGTCGGCCATCAGCTTCCAGCCGAGGTCGAGCGCCTCCTCGAGCGGGATATTGACCGAGAGGTCCATCATCTTCTCCTCGAAGAGCTGCCCGTACTTGAGAAGCTTGCGGTCCCACTTGCCCATCTGGAAGCCCATCGCCTGCTTCTCCCGGGTCTCCTTGTAGTCGGCGTAGAGCTGGATCATCGAGTTCATCACCGTCCGGTGGTCGGCCCGGCTGTCCTTGTTGACCTGCTGCTTCAGCCGACTCAAGGACCCGAAAGGCTCGATCCGACCGCCCTTGAGGTAGAACTGCCCCTCGGTGATGTAGCCAGTGTTGTCGGGAACGGGGTGGGTGACGTCGTCGCCGGGCATCGTCGTCACCGCCAGGATGGTGATCGACCCCGAACCCTCGAAGTCGACCGCCTTCTCGTAGCGGGCAGCCAGCTGGCTGTAGAGGTCGCCGGGGTAGCCACGGTTGGAGGGGACCTGTTCCATCGTGATCGCGATCTCTTTCAGGGCGTCGGCGAAGTTGGTCATATCGGTCAGGAGGACCAGGACGTCCTTGCCGTTGACCGCGAACTGCTCGGCCACCGCCAGGCACATATCGGGAACCATCGTGCACTCCACGGTCGGGTCGGCGGCGGTGTGGACGAAGAAGATCGAGCGGGAGAGCGCCCCCTGTTCTTCCAGGCGGTCGCGAAAGAAGAGGTAGTCGTCGTACTTCAGCCCCATCCCGCCGAGGATGATGATATCGACCTCGGCCTGGAGGGCGATCCGGGCCAGAAGTTCGTTGTAGGGCTCGCCGGCCACCGAGAAGACCGGGAGCTTCTGGGAGACGACCAGGGAGTTGAAGACGTCGATCATCGGGATCCCGGTCCGGACCATCCGCCGGGGGATGATCCTCTTGGAGGGGTTGACCGAGGGGCCGCCGATGTCGATCAGGTTCTCGGCCAGGGAGGGTCCGCGGTCCCGGGGAACGCCGGAACCGTTGAAGATCCGGCCCAGGAGGTCGTCGGAGAAGGAGACCCGCATCCGGTGCCCGAGGAAGCGGACCTCGTCGCCGGTGGAGACGCCGCGGCTGCCGGCGAAGACCTGGAGAAAGACGCGTTCGCCGTCGAGTCGGATGACCTGGGCCAGGGACTTCCCCCGATTGGTCGTGATCTCGGCCAGTTCCTGGTTCCCGACTCCCCGGGCCTCGACCGTGATCACGTCCCCGGAGATCTGGAGAATCCGGTTGTATATCTTCCTCATATTTTTTGCTCCGTAAAAAATAGTGTAAGAATACTGGCCGCGGATAAGAAAAAATCAGCCGCGGCGTTAAGGTATTGGAGATTTATTTGCTGTTCTCCTGTACTTTCCGGCGGAGTTCGGATTCCAGGTTCTTGAATTCTTCGCTGTCCTGCGGGGCGGAGTTCCAGTTCCGAAAGATCTGGCGGATCTCGTGGAAGAAACCGCGGGCGGCTTCCTTGTCCCGGAACTTCAGGTCCGCGGCAAGGATATCGTGGAGGACATTGAAGACATACTTCTGTCGGTCGGCCGAGGTGGCGCCGTCGACCGGATCGTAGGCGTTCTGCTGGAGATAGACCTCGTCGATGAACTCGCCCTTCAGGTAGTCGACGAAGTCGGGCAGGGCCGTCCCCTCTTCCCCCACCACCTTCATCATCTGGTCAACCTCCGAACTCTTCTGGAGAAGCGAACGGGCCAGAGCGACCTGGCCGCCATCGACGAAGCTGCCGTACTTGGACCAGGAATCGAGGACGTCGATCGAGGGATAGCGGCGGGCGTCGGAGCGCTCCCGGGAGAGGCCGTGGAAGGCGCCGACCACCTTCAGGGTGGCCTGGGTGACCGGTTCCTCGAAGTTTCCTCCCGCCGGGCTGACCGTTCCCCCGATCGTCACCGAACCGAAACGGCCGTCGTTGAGTATGACCAGGCCGGCCCGCTCGTAGAAGGAGGCGATCCGGGACTCCAGGTAGGCGGGAAAGGCCTCCTCGCCGGGGATCTCCTCCAGGCGTCCCGACATCTCCCGCATCGCCTGGGCCCAGCGCGAGGTGGAGTCGGCCAGGAGCAGCACGTTGAGGCCCATCTGCCGGTAGTACTCGGCGATGGTGACCGCGGTGTAGACGGACGACTCCCGGGCGGCCACCGGCATCGAGGAGGTGTTGCAGATGATGATCGTTCGCTCCATCAGCGACCTTCCCGTCCGCGGGTCGGTCAGCTCGGGGAACTCCTTGAGGGTCTCCACCACCTCGCCGGCCCGCTCGCCGCAGGCGGCGATGATCACGATATCGACCTCGGCGTGGCGGCTGGTAATCTGCTGGAGCACGGTCTTGCCCGCCCCGAAAGGCCCGGGGATGCAGTAGGTCCCGCCCCGGGCGATCGGGACCATCGTGTCGATGATCCGGACCCGGGTGACCAGCGGTTCGACGGGTTTGACCTTCTCCCGGTAGGCGGCGATCGGGACCTTGACCGGCCAGACCTGGACCATCGTCACCGGGATCGATTGACCTCGCTCGTCTTTCAGCTCCGCGATCCGGTCCCGGATGGCATAGGAGCCGGCGGCGGCGACCGAAACCGCCTCGCAGGAGCCGGTCACCCAGAAGGGGACCATTATGCAATGCTCGAAGATCCCCTCCGGAACCGTCCCCAGGACGTCGCCCCCGGTCACCCGGTCCCCGCTTTTGACCTTCGGGGTGAACTCCCATTTCCTGGTCTCCGAAAGGGCGGGGAGGTAGAATCCGCGCTGGAGAAAGAATCCGCTCTTCTCGGCCAGGGCGGGGAGCGGATTCTGCAGCCCGTCGTAGATCTGGGTGAGCAGCCCCGGCCCGAGTTCGACCGCCAACAGCTCCCCGGTGAACTCGACCGAGTCCCCAACCTTGAGACCCTCGGTGTTCTCGTAAACCTGCAGTTCCGCCCGCCGCCCCCGGACCCGGATCACCTCCGACTTCAGCCGCTCATTCCCGGTCACCGCGTAGGCCACCTCGTTCTGCCGGACGAAGTCGTCGAATTCCACCACCAGCATATTTCCATTGACGCCTGCTATCTTCCCGGTTCTCTGGGTCATTGGTCGGACTCCTTTGGAGCATTGATCATTTCATCCAGCACCGCCCGCCCCTTCTCGTCCCGGATCGCCTGCCACTTGTTGAGCAGCTGGAGCTTGAGAAAATAAACGATCAGGAATTGGAGATCGAAGTAGTGAAACAGCTCGATCTCCTCCAGTTTCTCCCAGCGGGCGAGGTCGATCCTTCGCTCGACCTGCAGCGGATCCTCTTCCCCGGCGGCTTCCGCCACCAGGGCGGCCAGGTAGGGATCGGGGACGTAGTCACCCCGGTAATATTCCCGGGGGTCGCGGCTCAGCTTCTTGCCGCGGAAACGCGCCGTTTCGTTGCGGAGCGAATTCTCGAACTTCAGCCACTCTTCCAGGGACGCCCGTCCGCGCCCGTCCGCCTCCGGGGGTACCAGCCGGGCGCCGGCGATCACCCGGGCGTCGCCCGGGGAGAGGAACTCCTCCGCCTGCTCCAGGAAACTTTCGTCGGATATCGGCGGCTTGGTCCCGAAATAGAGGGCCGGCAGGGTGGCCGAGAAGTAATAGTAGTGGCGGCTCATCAGCGGCTGATGATTTCCTTGATGTGCGGACTGAGGTAAGTGGAGATCAGCTCCCGCAGCCCGGAGTCGGTGAAGTCGTAGCTCGACTTGCCACCGTCGAAACTTACCGTGAAACCGGCGTCGATTCCGGGTACCGGCTTGACATCCAGCTTCCCGGCGGCGGCTTTTTTGAAGCGGGCCACCAGGTCACCGGCGATTTTCTTCGAGTCTTCCGGGCTGAGCGCGATCTCGATCTCCGCCTCGCCGCCGATGGCGGCCGCTCCCCGTTCGATCACCTTCAGGATCGCGGCGGTCAGAGCTTCGTGCGGAAGACTGTCGGCGATGGTCGCGGTCAGGATCCGGTCGAAGTATTTCTGGATCTCCTCTCGAAGCGAGAGGAGTATGTTGCGGGATGCCTGCTGGATCGCTTTTTCCGCGTTCTCCTTGAGTTTTCCCGCCGCTTCCGCGGCGGCGGTCTGCTTCTCTCCGGCCTCCTTCTCGGCGGCATTTGTGATATCTTTCGCCTTTGCTTCCGCCGCCGCCACGATCTCGGCGGCTTTCTTCTCCGCCTTTTCCACTCCCTCCCGGTTTATCCTCTCCAGCAGTTCCTGCAATTGCTCGGCCATAACGAATTCTCCTGGATTTTCGGCTGACTTATTCTAAAAATAAGATTAGCGCGGATTATAGATACGCCCCGGAATATGGTCAACAAATTATCGGATTTTCCCCCGCCCGGCGGCAGATCCTGTCTTTTGCGGCGGATATCAAGGCCGGCAGGATTGATTTTCTTCCCGATCGTCGCTGACGCCCAAGAGGCGGCACAATCGAGCCAGTTCTTGATCGGAATAAAACTCAATCTCGATCTTGCCTCCGCCGGAGCTAGTGCGAGCGATGGTGACTTTTGCCTTAAGTTGTTCCCTCAGAATATCTAATGCATACTGGAGGTTTGGATCCGGCGCCGGCGAGGCGGCTGCCCGAGGGGGCCTGGTCTTCTCCCGAAGACCCAGCTTCTCCAGCTCCCTGACCGAAAGGCCTCCGTCGGCGGCCCGACGGGCCAAACGAACTTGATTCTCCCGCGAATCGATGGCGAGGAGCGCCCGGGCCTGGCTGAAGTTGAGGCGACCTTCCTCGATCATCTGCCGGATCTCCCCGGGGAGATCGAGGATGCGGATGGTGTTGGCGATGGTCGAGCGGTCTTTCCCCACCCGTTCGGCAACCTCGTCTTGACTCTCGCCGAACTCATCGATCAATCTCCGGTAACTTCGGGCGCGGTCAACCGGGTTTAAATCCTCGCGCTGAATGTTCTCGATCAGGGCGATTTCCAGGAGGTCCTGCCGGTCCCTGATCTCACGGACCAGGGCGGGGATCTCCTTCAAGCCCGCCCGCCGGGCAGCCTGCAGCCGGCGCTCGCCGGCAATCAGTTCGTAACCATCGCCGTTTTTCCGAACGATGACCGGCTGGATAACTCCTTTCTCCCTGATGGAACGGGCTAGTTCCTCCAGAGCCGTTTCATCAAAACGGTGGCGAGGCTGGTATACGTTCTTTCGGATCGACTCTTCAGGGATGAGAATCACCCGATCCCCCGGCGTGGACGGACAGGCCTCTTCAGCGGAGCAAGAATCAGAATTAGTCTTCAGACTGAATATTTCGCTATCATTCACGTTTCACCTCGCGGATTATTTTCTTCTCCCGGTTTTCCCTTTTCCCAGCGCAGTATTACGCGGATATTATTCTCAAATTTCTATTCAGGCAATAACAATTCAGCGAATATTTTCAGTATTTTCTTATTCAGCCGGCAGCTGCGGTTGCCGGACGTGTCTGACTGGTCGGACTAGCGCAATACAAAAATTCAGCTCTAAGGCTGACCAGCAAAATTTTCTTGTCAATAGGGGAGAAGAAGAGGATTATCCTTGTCCGGAAGTGTTCCACGTGGAACACATTATGGAGATTTTTTCCTTGTCCATTATGGACATCTGATGTACATTGTCCCTATTGTCTTGGACATTGTCCAGGACATTGCATAGTGGGCATTGACATCCGTCCCGGACAGTAGCATATTTATAGAGAAATCCTGCGGACAGGGTTGTCCAGTATCTGTCCCTAACCACGGATGATCACAATGAATCAGGCAGCGACCGATTCGACAAAAGAAGTCACTTGGATTCCCCTCAAGGACGCCGCCCGGATACTCGGTTGCAGCGTTAAGACAATCCGCCGGCGGATCACGGGAGGGACCTGGCGGTCGATGATCGAGTACCAGGGACAGAAAGCCATCCGCCTGGTCGCCCGGGAGGATGTCCTGCGGGATTCCGTCCTCCTGAATCGGATCCCCGCCGACTCCGCGGAGACAGCCCTTGCTCTCCAGGCTTTGGACGGACTCCCAGTTCAAATGGGAGACGTTTTGAAGAATTACCTCTCCCATTTGAAGAAGGAGATGGATCGGGTGGGGCGGATCTGGCGGATTTATCTATTCCTGTCCGTGGCCGCGGCGGCCGTCATCTTCGGCGGAGTCGGATATTACCTGAGCGTGCGGCAGGAAAAGGCGCTGCAAGCACGGATCGCTGATGTGTCCCGGACATTGTCCACCACCTTATCCCGGGGTCAGGACGGCCTGGAGCAGGAGTTGTCCCGGATCTCGGCCCGGACAACGGAGACCCGGCGACTGGCCGAGGAAGCCGGGGAGCAGCAGGGCCGGAGTTTGGAGATGCTGATGGAAGCGGTAAAAGGCCTCGAAGAGGTCAGCCGCGAAGCGCGGGGCGAGACGGCGGCGGCCCGGATGGAGCTTGAGTCTCTCCGGAGAGAAGTCGCCCGCCTGGAGAGTGTTCTCCGACGGGGAGAGGAGGTGCCGGAGATGCCGGTGGAGATCAGCCCCGCGAACGAGGAATCCGGCTTCGAAGAGGACTCTCCACCCGCCGACGGGCTGCCGGAAGAGAATAAGAGATCCCGGTTCCTGGGTATCTTCTGAACCTTCTACTTCCCCACGCAGAACCGGGAGAAGATCTCGTCGAGGATCCCGTCGTCAAACTCCTCGCCCAGGACCAGCCGCACCCGGGAACGAGCCCGCCTCAACTCTTCGACGATCAGTTCCCCGGACCACCGCTCCCGGCAGCCGGCGAGCGCGCGCTCCAGAGCTTCTTCTGCTTCACCCAGGGCTTCCCGACGACGACGACTGATCATCACCCCGGCCTCTCCGCCGGCGAGGAACTCCTCCCGGAGGAGGGAGACAATCTCTTCCCGGAGCCGGTCCATCCCCTTCCCCTCGGTCGCCGAGATCTCGACCACCTTCCTCTTCTTCAGCTCACCGCCCAGGCACTCGAGATCGGCCCGGGCCGGTAGGTCGGTCTTGTTGAGGACGATCAGGGCCCGTTTCTCCCGGGCCAGGCGGAGGATCTCCCGGTCGTTATCGGTGATCCGGGTTCCGCCGTCGAGGACCAGGAGAACCAGATCGGCCCCGGCCAGAGTCTCCCGGGCCCGGGCCACCCCGTCCTCCTCGACCTCGCCCCGCGGACGGCGCAGCCCGGCGGTGTCAATCAGCCGCAGAGGGATGCCGTCGACGACGATCACCTCCTCGATCGTGTCCCGGGTGGTCCCCGGGCGGCGGGAGACGATCGCCCGCTTGCGGGAGAGAAAGGTGTTGAGGAGGCTCGACTTCCCCACGTTGGGCTTGCCGACGATCACCACCTTTAATCCCTCCCGGAGGTACTCTCCGGCCCGGGCCGTCCGTTCCAGCCGGGCCAGCCCGCCGGCAACTTCCCGGCCAACTTCTTCCACCTCCGGGTAGGGGATTCCGGCCGATTCGTATTCCTCGAAGTCGAGGGTAACCTCGACGGCGGCCAGCGCCGCAACCAGCTTTTTCTCCAGCTCCCGGAGACGATCGCGGAGCCCGCCCCCGATCTGGTCGAGGGCGCTGATCATCTCGCGCTCCGAGCGGGCCGAGATCAGCCAGGCCACCGACTCCGCCCGGGTCAGGTCCATCTTCCCGTTGAGGAAGGCCCGGCGGGTGAACTCCCCGGGGCCGGCCGGCCGGGCGCCCCGCCGGAGGAAGGAGTCGAGAACCACGGCCGTCACCGCCCGGCCGCCGTGACAGTGGATCTCGGCCATATCCTCCCCGGTGTAACTCCTGGGAGATCGCATCACCACCGCCATCACCTGGTCGATCTTTCTCCCGCCGTCCTCAATCCAGCCGGGGTAAAGACGATAGGGCTCCAGGGGACCCGGGGGCGGCACGGCGGGATGAAAGAGGGCGGAGAGGAGTTCAAGAGAGCGGGGGCCGGAGACCCGGATCACCGCTATCGCCCCCTCCCCCTCCGCAGTCGCCGGAGCGGCGATGGTATCGCGGACGTCGGCACTGATCTCTGGCGGCGGCGCTTTGGGCATCTATGCTGCGGCACCCCGTTGGGGTGCATTTCGGAATCGCTATCGGTATCGGAATCGGTATCGCTGTCGCAAGCGAAATCGGAAACCGAATCGCCCATTACCGATCACCGATTACTGATAACCGACCACCGGATCACTTTCCCTTCGCCGCCCTCATCCTCGTCGTCATCATCTGCTGGGCCACGGTGATGAAGGTGGAGAGCATAAAGTAGAGGTTGAGGCCGGCCGGGAGGGTGTAGAAGAGAAAGGTGAACATCACCGGCATCAGGGTGGCCATCATCTTCTGCTGCTGCTCGGCCTGGGGGCTGCCCCCGCCGGCGGTGGGGGTCATCTTCTGCTGGAGGTAAAAGGAGATCCCCATCAGGAGGGGGAGGATGTTCACCTGGTTGCCGATGACCGGGTAGGACTTCCCCAGGGTGGCCAGGACGTCCGGTCCGGAGAGGTCCTTCATCCAGACCCCGGGGATGATCCAGAAGGGGGCGTTGCGGAGCAGGATGGTGTTGCGGAGGGTGACGAAGAGGGCGAAGAGGACCGGCATCTGGAGGAGCATCGGGAGGCAGCCGCCCATCGGGTTGACCCCGTTGGCCTTGTAAAGCTTCATCGTCTCCGCCTGGATCTTCTTGGCGTCGCCCTTGTACTTCTCCTTCAGGACCGCCAGCTGGGGCTGGAGCTGCTGCATCTTCCCCATCGAGGCGTAGCTCTTGTGGGTCAGGGGCCAGAGAACGATCTTGATGACCACGGTAAGGAGGATGATCGCCCAGCCGTAGCTCCCCAGCAGCCGGTAGAAGAAGGTGAGGAGCCAGGCCAGCGCCTGGGGGAGATAGAAGGTCCCGAAAAACCCGAAATCAACCAGTCTTTCAAAACGGTTCCCGGCCGCCTTGAGGGCGTCGTAGTCGGCGGGACCGAAGTAGAGGGCGAAGGAGTACTTCTCCTCGGCCCCCGGCTGGAGGTTGAGGGAGGGAAAGGTCAGCGAACCCCGGAGGTACTCGTAGGGGGAGGCTCCGGGCCCCCCGGCGCAGCCGAAGGCCGCGGACGCCGGGGCCGTCTTGTTCTTCTCCCGGCCCTCGATGGTGTAGAAGGAGGCCGGACGTTCCTGGGGAGCGAAGACGGCGGCGAAGTACTTGGTCTTCAGGCCCAGCCAGTTGACCGTGGCCGGTTCACGCTCAGCCGGCTTCTTCTCCCGGCGGACCGTCTCCCCGTCCAGGATATCCACTCCCAGCTGGTCCTCCGGGTCGATCGGGTAGATCGCCCCGCAGCCGAAGACCAGGCCGTCCGGCCAGGCCAGGGGAAGGCCGGAGTCGTTGCGGACGGTGATCTCCAGCCGCCCGGCGTAGCCGTCCCGGGAGAAAGAGTAGAGCTTGGTGACCGTAACCCCGTTTTCGTCGGTGCGGGAGAATTCCGTCCCGTTTTCCTTCGGGACCATCCGCATCTCCCCGGGAGAAAAATTGAGAAACCGCCCCGGGGCTCCACCGGTGTCCCGGGAGGAAAAGAGGGTGACGGCGCCGGAGTCCTCCCCGGCCAGCCGCCGGATCCCGCCGGAGGGGTTTTCCTTCAGGACCAGGTTCCTGATCACGCCGCCGAAGGGGCTCAACTCGACGCTGATATAGTCGGACTCAAAGAAGACAGACTGGGAATCTTCGGGGAAAGCCGGGGGGAGGTCAGCGGCGGGGACAACCACCGGCTTAGCGGGGGGGACGATTTCCGCCGGGGCCGCTATCTCGGGAGGGGGCGCCGGCGATTCCCCCGCCGGAGCGGGGACCGCAGCCGGGGCGGAAACGGCGGGGGGGTGGGATTTCTTCTGCTGGCCGGTCCAGTAAAACCAACCGGCCAGGAGAAGCACGGTGACAGTCAATCCAATCTTGCTGATTTTATCCATTATAAAATTTTCCCTTGAAAAATTTTAAGGTCAAACCGGGTCGTACCCCCCGGGGTGAAACGGGTGGCACCGGGCGATCCGGGCCAATCCCTTTCCCATTCCCTTGACCGGTCCGTACTTACGCAGACAGCCGCAGAAATATTCGGAGCAGCTGGGGTGAAAACGGCAGCGGACGCCGAGCAGAGGGGAGAGGGCCGCCTGGTAAACCCGGATCAGGGCTACCGCCGCCTCGATAATGATTATCCGGATAATTTTCACACTAAAAGACCGCCCCGGCGCAACAGTCCCATTATCTCCTGTTCCGCGTCGGCAAACCGCCTCTTGCCGACCGGCCCGTGCCAGATCAGCAGCAGCTCGATATCCTTCCTGATTTCGTGCTGGTGGAGACGGACCGCCTCCCGCATCAGCCGGCGGGCGCGGTTGCGGCCGACGGCTCCGGCCAGGTTCTTCCGGGTGGAGAAACCGACCCGGAAGGGCCGGTCCCCGGACGGCCGGTGAATGACGGTGATCAACTCTCCCTTCAGGCGGATACCGTCACGGCAGAGATTCCGGAAGGAGGAAGGCTTCTTGAGAATCCATTCCCGGGGGAAGGAGAGGAAGGACCTGCTCACCGCCTCAACTGACAACCAGTCTCTTCCGTCCCTTTTTCCGGCGGTTACGAATCACGTTGCGGCCGCCGGGGGAGGCTTTCCGGGCGAAAAATCCGTGCGTCTTCTTTCTCTTTTTCTTCGAAGGCTGGTAAGTTCTCTTCATCTAACTGAGCTCCAAGCGCCGCCCGGTGAGTTCCGGGCCGGCGGCGGGGATTCCATTTCCGGTTTGATCAGGGGCGCATTATCATATATGCCGGATTCCCTGTCAATAGATAGAAACGCCCGGGAACCGGCAGCAAAATATTCTGGAGATTTTTGAATTATTTCCTTGATTTCTTCCCTCTTCCGGACTAAAATCCCGACCGGTTTAGCGAATGCGCGGATAACCAGCAGTGTGGATAACTTGTTGATAAAAACCGGGCCGCCAGCGGGGTTGTTCGTAAGCTGTTAAAGACTATAACATAATAAGATCAACCACTTCGGAGGCCCTTAATTGTCGGGGTTTTTCAGAGGCATCCCGGGTAATCATTTACACAATCCATTGCCGGACAGCTTATTAAGTATTTGCATCTATCCCCGTTTCCCGGGGCCGGGCGGATTGGACAAGGCTGAACTCAAACGCCCAGGCCGGCCTGGCCAGGCTCAAATAAGCCAATTTATGCTGCTAACGTCATTTTCAGGTTGTTGTGGATAAATAACGTTTCTCAATTACCCTTCATCGCCGATGGATACCTTCAGCAAAGAACTGTTCTCCCAACTCGGGGAGCGTCTCGGGGATCAGAATTTCGCCACCTGGATCAAGCCGACCAAGCCCCTGGCGATCGAGGGGGAGAACCTGATCCTCGAGGTGCCGAGCACCTTCTTCCGGGACTGGCTCCAGGATCATTACCTGGAGTTAATCCAGGAGACCGCCTCCCGGCTGGCCGGCCGGCCGCTTCAGATCGCCTTCAGCATCACCCGCCACCCCGCACCGGCGGAGGAAACTCCGCCGCGTCCCCCCCGGCGGAGGACCGGCCAACCGGGGGGATCCAACCTCAATCCGAAGTACACCTTCGACCGCTTCGTGGTCGGCGGCTCCAACCAGTTCGCCAACGCCGCCACGATGGCGGTGGCCAACGCCCCGGGCAAGGCCTACAACCCGCTCTTCATCTACGGCGGAGTGGGACTGGGTAAGACCCACCTGATGCAGGCGGCGGCCAACTGCATCCTGGCTAAGGAAGAGAAATTCCAGGTCCTCTACCTCTCCAGCGAGAGCTTCACCAACGACTTCATCAACGCCATCGCCAACCGAACCACCGAGAAGTTCCGGAAGAAGTACCGCGACGTCGACGTCCTCCTGATCGACGACATCCATTTTCTCGGCGGCCAGGTCAAGACCCAGGAACAGTTCTTCCACACCTTCAACCACCTCTTCGACCTCCACAAGCAGATCATCCTCTGCAGCGACCGGCCGCCCCAGGAGATCCCCGACATCGAGGAGCGCCTGATCTCCCGCTTCGAGTGGGGGCTGGTGGTTGATATCCAGCCCCCCGACCGGGAGACGCGGATCGCCATCCTGCGGCGGGAAGCCGAATGCTCGGGGATCACCGTACCCGACGATATCGTCATCTACATCGCCGACCGGATCAAGGCGAACATCCGCAAGCTCGAGGGCGCCCTGATCCAGGTCGCCTCCTACGCTTCCCTGACCGGGACCGAGCTGAACCTGAAGACCGCCGAGCTGGTCCTCTCGGGTACCGTGGAAGACGAGATGGAGAAGATCATCACCATCGACCAGATCCAGCGGAAACTGAGCGACTACTACGACATCCGCCTCGCCGATATGAAGAGCTCCCGGAGGCCGAAGGCGATCGCCTTCCCCCGCCAGCTGGCGATGTACCTTTCCCGGGCGATGACCGGACGTTCGCTGAGCGAGATCGGGGAGGCCTTCGGTGGACGCGACCACACCACCGTCATCCACGCCTGCCAGAAGATCGGGGAGCAGCTCTCCACCGACAAGCAGCTCTCGGCCACCCTTTCCTACCTGGAGAAAGAAATCCGCCAGGTTCACGGCTGACCGGAAGAGGAGGAGGAGGTGCGCGGTTTTTTCCCGGATGGTTGCCGGATCCCGGGATAAGAATGTGGCCGGCCGGGGGATAATCTGTTTATAACTCGGGAGGGGCGATCCGCCGGCCGGTTATCCACAGCATTCCACCGTTTATCCACCGCTTTTCCCGCCCTGGCGGCCTGCTCAACCGCGAGGGTTGCTGACATATCAACAGCAATTATTAATATTATTATATTTACATCTAAGGATAAATATAATAAAGTAGGATGTTGAAAAATCCAGTTCCGGACCTTCGGATAAATCCCAAGGGGGAGAAGATGAAACTCACTTTTCAGAAAGAAGACGCTCTCAGGGTGATGACACCGCTGCAGGGAGTGATCGGGGCCAAGAGTATGCTCCCGATCCTTTCCCACGTGATCCTGGAAGCGGACCCGGACGGAGCGACCCTCTCCGCCAGCGACCTGGAAATCTGGATCTCCTGCGCCCTGCCGGCTGCGGTGGAGGAAGAGGGAGCGTGCAGTCTGCCCGGCCGGAGATTCTTCAACATCATCCGGGAACTTCCCGGAGCCGCGGTCCGGCTGGAAAGCGGCGATAACCTTTCCTGCAGCCTGACCTGCGCCCGAGCCTTTTTCCAGATGAACGGACTGCCGCGGGAGGAGTTCCCGTCCGCCCCCGAGCTGAAGAACGCGGTCGAGGTCCAAGTGCGGGAGTCCCAGCTCAAGGACCTGATCAAGAAGACCGTTTACGCGATCTCCGTCGAGGACAGCCGCTTCGTGCTCAATGGGCTTTACCTGCTCTTCGAGAACGGCGAGCTGACCGCGGTCGCCACCGACGGCCGGAGACTGGCGATCGCCAAGACCGAGTGCGCCACCCCGCCCGACAGCCGCCGGGAGATCATCCTCCCGCACAAGACCGTCCTCGAGCTGAGCCGGATTTTGGGCGACGAGGGTGAGTGCCTGGTCCGGCTGGGCGAGCGCCAGGCCGCCTTCGAGTTCTCCGGGACGCGGCTGATCTCCCGCCTGATCGAGGGACGCTACCCTAACTACCAGCAGGTCATACCCCGCGCGGAGGGGGTGACCATCTCCCTGTCCCGGGAGGACCTGGTGCAGGTCGTCAAGCGGGCCGCCCTGATCACCGACGAGAAATCGAATTCAGTCCGGTTCGCCTTCAGCGCGGGGCAGCTCCAGGTCAGCGCCGTCACCCCGGAGGTCGGCCAGGCCCGGGAGGAGATGGAGATAGACTACCCCGGCCCCGATCTCAACATCGCCTTCAACCCTTACTATATCATTGACGCCCTCAAAGCAGTGGACGAGGAGGAGAAGGTCAACCTGCAGCTGATCGATTCCGGAAGCCCGGGGTTGCTGAAAGTCGGCGAGCGGTTCCTCTGTGTTATTATGCCGATGAAACTTTGATGGACCGGGAGGGAAAGGGCAGCGGACCGGAAGCGATCGGCCCGATAGTCGGGGATATCCTAAACCGGCTGGGGATGAAGGAACTCCTGGTCTCCAGCCGGGTCTTCGAGATCTGGACCTCCGCGGTCGGCAGGCCCATCGCCGGCCACGCTCGTCCCCATTCCCTCCGCGATGGTACCCTGGTCGTCCACGTGGACAGTTCCGTCTGGCTGGCCCAGCTGGAAAGGTTCCGGAAAAATCAGATCCGGGAGAAGCTCAACCGGGAACTGCCCTACCCGCTGGTGAAGAAGATCATCTTCCGGATCGGGGAACTGCAACGCCCCGGAGAAGCGGGGTGAGCGAATTATGGCCGAGAAAAAAGCGACAGTGAAGAAGCCGCGGACGTCCCCGTCCGCCGGCGGGGACAAGTCCTACGACGCCACGACGATCAAGGTTCTCAAGGGGATCGACGCGGTCCGGAAGCGCCCGGCGATGTACATCGGGGATACCGCCGTCCGTGGCCTGCACCACCTGGTCTACGAGGTGGTCGACAACTCGATCGACGAGGCGATGGCCGGGTTCTGCAAGAAGATCGACGTGGTGATCCACGCCGACGGCTCGGTCTCGGTCACCGACGACGGCCGGGGGATCCCGGTCGACCGGCACAAGACGGAGAAGAAACCGGCGGTCGAGGTGGTGATGACCACCCTCCACGCCGGGGGGAAGTTCGACAACAAGGCCTACCGGGTCTCCGGGGGCCTGCACGGGGTCGGGGTCTCGGCGGTCAACGCGCTCTCCGAGTGGATGGAGGTCGAGGTCAAGCGCGACGGCAAGATCCACCATATGTCCTTCGCCCGGGGGGAGCGGGAGAAGGCCCTGAAACAGGTGGGCCGGACCAAGTCCACCGGGACCAAGGTGACCTTCCGACCCGACGGGGAGATCTTCCCCGAGACCGAGTTCTCCTACGACATCCTGGCCAAGCGGATGCGGGAGCTGGCCTTCCTGACCCGCGACATCAGGATCACCCTGACCGACGAGCGGACCGAGCAGAGCGACGAGTTCCGCTACAAGGGGGGGATCGTCAGTTTCGTCCAGTACCTCAACCAGAACAAGAACCCCCTCCACCGCAAGGTGCTCTACCTCGACAAGAGCAAGGAGGATCTCGAGGTCGAGGTGGCCCTCCAGTACAACGACGGCTACACCGAGAACATCTACTCCTACGCCAACAACATCAACACCATCGAGGGCGGCACCCACCTGAGCGGCTTCAAGTCGGCCCTGACCCGGACCCTGAACAGCTATGCCCGGAGCCACAATATGCTCAAGGAGAAGGACGCCCCGATGTCCGGCGACGACGTCCGGGAAGGGCTGACCGCGATAGTTTCGGTCCGGGTCCGCCAGCCCCAGTTCGAGGGCCAGACCAAGACCAAGCTCGGCAACTCCGAAGTCAGCGGTCTGGTGGAGTCGATCCTCAACGAGGGGCTGGGGGCCTACCTGGAGGAGAACCCGACCGCGGCCCGGGCGATCGTCGGGAAATGCATCGGTGCCTCGCGGGCCCGGACCGCGGCGAGAAAGGCCCGCGACCTGGCCCGGCGCAAGGGCGCCCTGGAGAGCGGCGGCCTGCCCGGGAAGCTGGCCGACTGCTCGGAGAAGGACCCCGAGCTCTGCGAGATCTACCTGGTCGAGGGCGACAGCGCCGGCGGTTCGGCCAAGCAGGGCCGGGACCGTCGCTTCCAGGCCATCCTCCCCCTGCGGGGAAAGATCCTCAACGTGGAGAAGGCCGCCCCGGTCAAGATGCTGAGCAACGCCGAGATCCAGACGATGATCACCGCCATCGGGGCCGGGTTCGGGACCGAGGATTTCGACATCGCCAAGGCCCGCTACCACAAGATCGTGATTATGGCCGACGCCGACGTCGACGGATCCCACATCCGCACCCTACTGCTCACCTTCTTCTACCGGCAGATGCCGGAGCTGATCGAAAACGGCTACGTCTACCTGGCCCGGCCCCCGCTCTACAAGGTGAAGCGGAAGAACACCGAGCGCTACGTCGAGAGCGACGAGGAGATGAACGCCATCCTGCTCGACCTCGGCTCGGAGGACCTGAAGCTCGTCCGGTGCGCCGACGGGAAGGATTTTACCAGGAACCAGTTCCAGAAACTGCTCGAGATCCTGACCCGGCTCGACCGGCTGATCACCCAGCTGCGGAAGCGGGCGGTCGACTGGGAGGAGTACATTCAGCTTCTCGACCCCGAAACCCTGCAGCTCCCCCGCTACCGGGTCCGGTTCAATCACGAGGAGCAGTTCATCGTCGACGACGAGGACCTCTCCGAGTTCGCCGGGGAGTGGGAGAGCTCGCACCCCAACGGTGACGGGGAGGAGAAAGAAGGGAAGGAGGAGGCGGGGGAGGATTACGAGGTGATGGAGATCTACGAATCCCGGGAGATCTCCAAGTGCCTGAAGGACTTGACCAAGCTGGGCGTTCTCCCCGGAGAGGAGAAGAAGAAAAAGGGCCAGGAGGACGAGGATGAGCCGCCGGTCTACGAGCTGGTCTCCGACGAGAGGCGGATCTCCCTCTACAAGCTCCTGGACATCCTCCACCAGGTCCGGAAGATCGGGAGGGAGGGCCTGGCCATCCAGCGCTACAAGGGGTTGGGGGAGATGAACCCGGAGCAGCTCTGGGAGACGACGATGGACCCGGAAAAGCGGACCCTGGTCCGGATCAAGCTCGACGACGCGGTGGCCGCCGACGAAATCTTCACCATCCTGATGGGCGACGTGGTCGAACCCCGCCGCGAGTTCATCTTCCGCAACGCCCTGTTCGTGAAAAATTTGGACATCTAAAGGAGAGAAGTCGGAATACAGAATTCAGAATTCAGAATGCCCGGCGGCCCCGCTTGGTTCTGAATTCTGACTTCTGTCTCCTTAATTCTGAGTTCATATGTACGCTCGAAACGAGAAAGTAATCGCCTGCGACATCAAGGACGAGATGCGGGAGTCCTACCTGAATTACGCGATGAGCGTGATTATTTCCCGGGCCCTTCCCGACGCCCGCGACGGGCTCAAGCCCTCCCAGCGGCGGATCCTGGTGGCGATGAACGACCTCGGTCTCGGTCCGAAGAGCCGCTACCGGAAGTGCGCCAAGATCGCCGGGGACACCTCGGGGAACTACCACCCCCACGGCGAGGCGATCGTCTACCCGACCCTGGTCCGGATGGCTCAGGACTTCAACCTCCGCTATCCCCTGGTCGACGGGCAGGGGAACTTCGGCTCGCTCGACGGAGACCCGCCGGCGGCGATGCGCTACACCGAGGCCCGGCTGGCTTCGCTGGCGATGGAGATGCTCCGGGACCTGAAGAAGGACACCGTCGATTTCGTGCCCAACTACGACGAGACCCTCCAGGAACCGGTCGTCCTCCCGGGGAAGTTCCCCAACCTCCTCTGCAACGGCGCCGCCGGGATCGCGGTCGGGATGGCGACCAACATCCCGCCCCACAACCTCAACGAGGTGGCCGAGGCGGCCAAGCTCTTCATCGACGACCCGGAGGTCGGGGTGGACGAGCTGATGAAGCTGCTCCCCGGTCCCGACTTCCCGACCGGGGGGATCATCACCGGGATGGAGGAGATCCGGCGGGCCTACGCCACCGGCCGGGGAAAGATCATCCTGCGGGGCCGGCTCGGGGTCGAGCCGCTGAAGGGCGGCCGGGAGGCGATCATCATCACCGAGATCCCCTACGGGGTCAACAAGGCGAAACTCCTGGAGGACATCGCCGCCCTGGTCAACGCCAAGAAGATCACCGGGATCTCCGACCTGCGCGACGAGTCCGATCGGGAGGGGATGCGGATCGTGGCCGAGCTCAAGCGGGGCGAGGTGGCCCGGGTGATCATCAACCAGCTCTACAAGAAGACCCAGCTCCAGGTCACCTTCGGGATCATTCTCCTCGCCCTCGACTCCGGCCGGCCGCGGGTGATGGACCTGAAGTCGGTCCTGCGCTGCTTCGTCGATCACCGCAAGGAGGTAATCATTCGCCGGACCCGGTTCGACCTCGAGGTGGCCGAGAAGCGGGCCCACATCCTGGAAGGCTTCAAGATCGCGCTCAAGAACATCGACGAGGTGATCAAGATCATCAAGTCTTCCGCCGACCGGGAGAAGGCGAAGGCCAAGCTGATGGAGCGATTCCAGCTCTCCGGAGACCAGTCCGACGCCATCCTCGATCTGCGGCTCTACCGGTTGACCAGCCTGGAGACGAAGAAGATCGACGAGGAGTACCGGGAACTGATCAAGCTGATCGCCCACCTCCAGGCGATCCTGGAGAGCGAGAAGATGGTCCTGGACCTGATCAAGTCCGAGCTGGACGAGCTGAAGAAGGACTTCGGCGACAGCCGCCGGACCGAGATCGTCCCCGCCGAGGGCGAGCTGAGGATCGAGGACCTGATCGCCGACGAGGCCGCCCTGATCACCATCAGCCACCGGGGCTACATCAAGCGGGTCCCGGTCAGCACCTACCGGGCCCAGCGCCGCGGGGGGAAGGGGGTGGCGGGGATGGAGACCCGGGAGGAGGACTTCGTCGAGCGGCTCTTCACCGCCTCCACCCACGACTACCTCCTCTTCTTCACCGAGTCGGGGCGGGTCCACTGGCTCAAGGTCTACCAGATCCCGCCTGCCTCCCGGACCTCGATGGGCCGGGCGATCGCCAACCTCCTCCAGATCTCCGACCAGGAAAAGATCGCCGCCCTGATCCGGGTGCGGGACTTCGAGCCCGGCCGGTTCATAATGCTGGCGACCGAGAAGGGGATCGTGAAGAAGACCCCGATCGAGCAGTTCGGGAACCCCCGGGCGGCCGGGATCATCGCCGCCACGGTGGACGAAGGCGACCGGGTGATCGCCGCCATCCTGACCGGGGGGGAGGACGAGCTGCTCCTGGTGACCAGCGGGGGAAAGTCGATCCGCTTCCGGGAGAAGGACGTCCGCCCGATGGGCCGATCCGCCCGGGGCGTGAAGGGGATCCGCCTGGGGCAGAAGGACCGGGTGGTGACGATGGAGAAGGTGGAGCCCGACCACACCCTGCTGGTGGTCTCCGAGAACGGTTACGGGAAGCGGACGGATTTCGACCAGTACAAGGCCCAGGGCCGGGGCGGGGGCGGGGTGATCACCCTGAGGGTGGGGGGGAAGATCGGGGCCCTGGTCGGGGCGGGGTCGTTCCGCGACGGCGACGAGCTGATGCTGATCTCCGCGGCGGGCAAGATGATCCGGATGAAGGTGGACGAGATCCGGGTGATCGGCCGGGCGACCAAGGGCGTGCGGCTGATCGACCTCGATCAGGACGACTCCCTGGTCTCCCTGGCCCGGGTGGCCGAGGAAGAGGAAGACGGCGGAGAGGAACCGGCCGGGAAGACGGAACAAGCCGGGTCCGATACCGATAGCGATACCGATTCCAAGGAAGCCTGACCCGCTTATTGCGCAAAAGCGGTAATGCGACTTTTGTGCAATTATGGATGGAAGAGCGAGGGTACAGCTTCGGTGACCACCCCTCCGACCTCGAACTGATCGTCCGGGGACGGACTCTGAAAGAACTCTTCAGCGAGGCCGGCCGCGGCCTGGTCGAGTACACCGGCCCGCCGGAAGGCTCCGGCTCCCTCCTCCGCCGGCCGGTGCGGGTGAACGGCGCCGACCGGGAAGAACTCCTCGTCCTCTGGCTCAACGAGATCATCTACCTCCTGGAGTCCGGCTTTCGCCCCTCCCTGCCGCTGGAGATCGGCCGGCTGACCGGCCGGGAACTCGAAGCCTCGATGAAGGGCCGGCGTCTCGATCCCCGCTCTTTCTTCGCCGGGCCGGAAGTCAAGGCCGCCACCTACCACGGTCTCGCCATCCGCCGGTCCGGAAATCTCTGGGAAGCCCGCGTCATCCTCGACCTGTAGCACGGACATTCTTGTCTGTGAAGAATGGGGCATAATGGAATCGACCGGACAAGAAGAATGAATATCAAGGATCAATTGATTCAGATCGATCCCTGGCGCTGGGAGATCCCGGTGACATTCCAGCCGGGGATGCGGGTGCCGGGGCTGATCTACGCCGACCGGGAGCTCCTGGACCAGATTCGGCAGGACGAGGCCCTCGTTCAGGTGGCCAACGTCGCCGCCCTCCCCGGGATCATCGGCCGCTCCCTGGCGATGCCGGATATCCACTGGGGCTACGGCTTCCCGATCGGCGGAGTCGCCGCCACCGACCCGGCCGCCGGCGGGGTGATCTCCCCCGGCGGGGTCGGCTTCGACATCAACTGCGGGGTGCGGCTGCTGCGGACCGGTCTGGAAGCCGCCGAGGTCAGGAAAGAAATCCCCCGGTTGCTCGCCGCCCTCTTCGCCGCTGTCCCCGCCGGGATCGGCGGCAAGAGCGCCCTCCGGCTCTCGAGAGGGGACGAGGAGCGGGTCCTCCGCGAGGGCAGCGGCTGGGCGGTCGCCCGGGGGATGGGGACGGAGACCGATCTGGAGAACACCGAGGACCGGGGCTGCCTGGCCGGGGCCGACCCCTCCCGGGTCAGTCCCCGGGCCCGGGAGCGGGGGAGGAGCCAGCTGGGGACGCTCGGCTCCGGGAACCACTTTCTCGAGATCCAGTACGTTGACGAGGTCTATGACCCCGGCCCGGCCCGGGATTTCGGGGTGGAGAAGGACCAGGTCACGGTGATGATTCACTGCGGGTCCCGGGGGCTGGGCCACCAGGTCTGCTCCGATTACGTCAAGACGATGGGAGCGGCGGCCCGGAAATACGGTTACTCCCTTCCCGACCGCCAGCTGGCCTGCGCCCCCGCCCGGTCCCCGGAGGGGGAGGCCTATTTCGCCGCGATGGCCTGCGCCGCCAACTACGCCTGGGCCAACCGCCAGATCATTATGGACCGGGTCCGGAAGGTCTTCGGGAAGGCCCTGGGCCGGAATACGGGGGGACTGAAGATGGGGTTGGTTTACGACGTCGCCCACAACATCGCCAAGTTCGAGACCCACCGGGCGGGGGGGAAGGAGAAGGCGCTCTGCGTCCACCGCAAGGGGGCGACCCGGGCCTTTCCCCCCGGCCACCCCGACCTCCCCTCCCGCTACCGGGCAGCCGGGCAGCCGGTCCTGATCCCCGGTGATATGGGGCGCTGCTCTTTCCTCCTGGCCGGGACCGAACGGGCGCTGGAGGAGACCTGGGGCTCGACCTGTCACGGGGCGGGTCGGGTGATGAGCCGGACCGCCGCCCGGAAGGCGATCCGGGGCCGGGAACTGGCCGCGGAGCTGAAAGCCAAAGGCATCGAGGTGATGGCCGGGTCAATGGCCTCCCTGGCCGAGGAGGCTCCCCGGGCCTACAAGGACGTCTCCCGGGTGGTCGAGGTGGTCCACCGGGCCGGGATCTCCCGCCGGGTCGCCCGGCTGCGTCCCCTGGGCGTGATCAAGGGATAGGGCGCAAAGGGGCCGGCGCAGAGGGCATAGCGCCCGTCGTTCGGGATTCTTTCCGCTGTCCTGACGGACTCTCGCTCGCCATTTCAATCGGGCGGCACAATATTGTATTGCCCGGATTGCTCTTACTTACTAAGCTATCCTTCGATAGGCGATATCGGAATATAATCACCGCGGAGAAAATTTAAATGCTCGACATCAGGATAATCAGGGAAGACCCGGAGCTGGTCAAGAAGGTCCTGATCCAGCGGCTGATGGAGCTGGACGTGGACCGGATCGTCGCCCTCGACCGGGAGAAGAGGAACCTCCTGACGGAAGCGGAGGAACTGAAGCACACCCGTAACGCCGTTTCCCGGGAGATCGGGAATCTGAAGAAATCCGGGGCCGCCGCGGCCGGGAAGGTCGCCGAGATGAAAGCGGTCTCCAAGAAGATCCATCTCCTGGACGAGATGATCCGGAAGCTGACGGGAGAGCTCGAGGGGCTTCTCGCCCGGGTTCCCAACCTCCCGGCGGCGGACGTCCCGGCGGGGCCGGATATGCGGGCCGCGAAACTGGTCCGGGAAGGAGGGGAGAAGCGGGAGTTCGCCTTCGCGCCCCGCAACCATCTCGACCTGGGGGAGATGCTCGGGGTCCTCGACTTCAAGCGGGCGGCCCGGGTCGCCGGGTCGAACTTCGCCCTCTTCAAGGGGGCGGGGGCGCGTCTCGAACGGGGCCTGATCAACTTTATGCTCGACCTTCACGCCGGGGAGAGGGGTTACACCGAGATCTCGCCGCCTTTCTTCAGCAACCGGGAGTGTATGCACGGGACCGGCCAGCTCCCCCTGCTCGAGGAGGATATGTACCACCTCCGCCGGGACGACTTCTTCCTGATCCCGACCGGGGAGGTCCCGATCACCAACCTCCACCGGGGCGAGATCCTGGAGGATTCCGAGCTGCCGATCCGCTACGTCGGCTACACCCCCTGCTTTCGGCGGGAGGCGGGGTCCTACGGGAAGGAAACCCGGGGGCTGCTGCGGATCCATCAGTTCGACAAGGTCGAGCTGGTCCGGCTGGTCCGGCCGGAGGATTCCGCCGCCGCCCACGAGGAGCTGCTGGCCGACGCCGAGGAGGCGGTGAAGCGACTCGGCCTGCCCTACCGGATCGTCCTTTTGCCGACCGGGGAGATGAGCTTCGCCTCCGCCCGCTGCTACGACATCGAGGTCTGGGCCCCGGGGCAGCAGGAGTGGCTCGAGGTCTCCTCGGTCTCCAACTTCGGGGATTTCCAGGCGCGACGGGCGAACATCCGTTACCGGGACAGGGAGGGAAAGATCGGTTTCGTCCACACCCTCAACGGTTCCGGTCTCGCCCTGCCCCGGATCGTGGCCGGGATCCTGGAGAACTTCCAGGAGGCCGACGGCACCGTGACCGTCCCGGAGGTCTTGAAGCCCTATATGCGGGGGATGGAGAAGCTCGCCTGACCGGGAGGGGTGGCTGAGCGGACGAAAGCGCTGGTCTTGTCCTAGGGATTCACGGGCTTAAGCGACCACCGGGAGCTTAAACCGATGAAGCTCTTGGATCCCGATAACAGCGATTATCGGGGAAAACCAGTTCGTGGCCTTGGGGAGGGGTGGCTGAGCGGCTGAAAGCGCTGGTCTTGAAAACCAGTGTACCCGCCAGGGTACCGTGGGTTCAAATCCCACCCCCTCCGTTAGATTATTTTTGCTGCGCAAAAATAATAGCGTAAGGGTACCGGATCGGGGATCTGATGTTAATCCGGGGGATGAAGCGGGATCGGGGTTTCATTGCATCTTTGATTGGCGGGGAGGAGGATATGATGTCGGTAATGTTCTCGATCATCGTCTTTATCGCCTTCAAGCTGGTGCCGCCCGGAGTGGACGAGTTCCAGATTGCGGATTCTTCCGGAAGCCCGGCCGGAGGGGAAGCCGTCGGGCAGGTGATGGAGTTCAGACGCCAACCGGACGGCGGGTGGCTGATGGTTGAAACGTCCCGGAATCAGTCCTTGCGGTACGCCTTCGACGGCGATTCCCTGACCCTTTCTCTTACCCCCGATTCGGGTGCGGGAGAAAAAACCGGCGGATTGACGCTGAAGGGGACCGATCTCTTCCTGGAGGCCGAAGTTATCGACTGGGCGCAGGCGGCAGAGATCACGACCAGGGATGGCGCCCGGGCTTTCCTCCACCGGCAGGGCGATGGAGTCAAGGTCGAGATGGTCGCGGACCTGGCCGACCGGGCCGCGGCCCGCACCTATTACGTCCGCTGGAAGGCCGGGCCGCCGGGATGACATGAAGATCAGCCCCTACCTGCAGATCAGTCGCCCGGAGTACTGGGCCACCCACGTCTTCATCCTCCCCGGCGTCCTGCTGGCCTTCTTTTACATACCCGGCCCGCCGTCGGCGGCGGACCTGGTCCGGGTGGTTCTGGGCCTGGCCTGCGCCTGCCTGGTGGCCTCGAGCAATTACGTCCTCAACGAGATCCTCGACGCCCCCAAGGACCGTTTTCACCCGGAGAAGAAGAACCGCCCGGTGGCCAGCGGCCGGGTGAACGTGCCGGTCGCTTACGGGCAGTGGCTGCTCCTGGCGGCCCTGGGTTTTGCGCTGGCCTTTTCCCTGCGCCGCGAACTGGGCTGGACGATGGCGGCGTTCTGGATCTCGGGGATGATCTACAACGTTCCCCCGGTGCGCCTGAAGGACGTGCCCTACGCGGACGTGATCTGCGAGTCCCTGAACAACCCGATCCGCCTCTCCATCGGGTGGTTTTCCGCCGGGGCGGAAGTCCTGCCGCCGTTCTCGATCCTCTTCGCCTACTGGATGTTCGGGGCCTTCCTGATGGGGATGAAGAGGTACGCCGAGTTCCGGCACATCAAGGAGACGGGGCAGGCGGCGAATTACCGCAAGTCCTTCGGGTACTACACCGAGGAACGCCTCCAGGAGAGCGTCTTCTTCTACGGGGCGCTCTTCGGGATGCTCTCGGGGTTCTTCCTGGCCCGCTACCACGTGGAAGTGGTGCTGGCCGCGCCGCTGGTGGCGCTGGCGATGGCCTATTACATCCACCTCGGCTTCAAGCCGAACAGCCCGGTGCAGCACCCGGAACGCCTCTTCCGGCAGAAGAAGCTGATGGCGCTGGTCGCCCTGGCTTTCCTGGCCTGCGCGGTGCTCCTCCACGTGCGGATCCCCTTCTTCCGCCGGGCGATCTCGCCCTGGATCACGCCGCCGGCGGGGTACGAGTGGGCCAGCGGCGTCCAGCCCCGGAATTGAGGGACAGCCGTCCTTTTCTCCCCGGAGACCACCGTCCCGTATTGATTGAGGCCGCTAATGGAGAAGACGAAGATCTGGCGCCTGGCGCCGGCGGCGGCCCTGCTCCTGTTTTTCCTGGCCGGGCAGGGGATCCCGCTGCACCGGGCCGCCCTGGCCCATCCGCTCCTGACCGCGGGCGTCTTTCTCCTGGCCGCCCTGGCGACGGCCGGCCGCGGCGGGGAGAGGTTGTCGGCCGGTTTCGACCGGCTCGGCCGGATCCCCCGCCGGCGGTTCAACGCGGGGATATTCCTGCTGGCCCTGCTGGCCAACGCCCTGGTCGCCGGGTTGGTCTTCAAGGGAATCCCCCGGATTGACGACGGGGTGGCCTCGCTCTTCCAGGCCCGGATCTTCGCCCGCGGGGCCGTCACCCTCCCCCTGCCCCCCGAGGCCGATTTTATGGACCTCTTCGGGGTCCTAGGTGCCCGGCAGGACCTCGGCCGCTGGTGCGGGATGTATCCCCCGGGCTGGCCGCTGCTGCTCACCCCCGGGGTCTGGCTGGGGGTCCCCTGGCTGGTCAACCCGGTGCTCGGCGCCCTTTTGGTGGTGGCGATCGGCGGGCTGGGCCGGGAATTTTACCGCGACCGGGTCGGGAGGCTGGCCGCCCTGCTGGCCGTTCCCTCCCCGTTCATCCTCGTGCTCTCCGGGCTGCACCTCTCCAACACCGCCACCGCGCTCTTCCTGGCCCTGGCCCTGTTGAGTCTCGGGAAACTGAGGAGAACCCGGCGCTGGTTCTGGGGCGGGGCGGGGGGCCTGGCCTGGGGGGTGGCCTTCCTCTGCCGGCCGCTGGACGCCCTGGTCCTGGGGGGGATCTTCACCCTGCCTTTTCTGTTTCCGCCGGCGGGGTTGAAGCGCTGCTGGCGCGGCCTGGCCGCCGGCCTGGTAGCGGCCGCCCTGGCGGGGGCGATCCTGGCCGGATTCCAGGAGGCCGCCACCGGGGACTGGCGGACCCCCGGTCACGAGATCGGGATGGGGAGGAAGGGCCGGTTCGGCTTCATCGAGCTGTGGCCGGGCCGGACCCACACACCCGGCCGGGGCCTGGAGCACACCTTCCTGCGCCTGCGGGCGCTGAACGACAACCTGCTCGGCTGGGCGCTGCCCTCACTGCTGATCGTGATGCTTCCCTTTCTCCTCCTCCGCGCGGGACCCCGGGAGTGGTTCCTCCTCCTACCCCTGCCGGCCCTCCTGCTGGCCTTCGCCTGTTACTGGTATTACGAGGAGTGCTTCCCCGCCCGCTATGTCACCGCGGCGCTTCCCTGCCTTTACGTCCTGGCCGCCCGCGGTCTCTTCGCCCTCCGGGAAGTCGTCGGTCGGCAGGGCTTCCGGTCCCGCCTGCCCGCCTTTCTGGCGGTTTCCGGAGCCCTATTCCTGCCGGTCAGCACGCCCGACCATCTCCGGCGGTACGATCACAGGTACTACGACGTGGAGGAGAACCTGCCCCGGGTGATTCGCGATTACGGAATCGCTAATGCCCTGGTCTTTATGGACGCCGTGGGCGTCGCCGAGGGGGTTGACGACGCCGCCAACGATTACTACGCCACCGGTTTTATGCGGAACGACCTCGACCTGGAGGGCGACGTTCTCTACGTCAGGAACCTGGCCGGGTACAACATCCACTTGGTCCGGCATCTTTCCGGCCGGGCCGTTTTCCTCTACCGCTACCACCGCGGGAAGGACAGGTCCTGCCTCTACCGGATGGTCCCGGAGGGAGATGAACTGAAACTGGTTCCGGTGGAACCCGAGACCGACGACCTGTTTCTCGCCCCGCCTCCGGTCCGGGAATGAGCCCCTCCGGCCGTCCCCCGCTCACCGAGCCAGACCGGATTAACTACCTGGTCACCGGCACGTCGCCGGCGGTCCCGAAGTAGACCCGGGAGATCTCCCGCAGCGTCCAGGTGCCGTCGGCGGAGCGGAAGGTCGCGGGGGTGTCCGTGCCCTCGCCCCGGTAATCCGCCGGGGCCGGGAGTATGGAGAGGTCTCCGAAATAGCACCGGGTGGCCCCGCGGACGGCCCAGAGCCCGGCGGCCGGCCGGAAGACGCCGATCTGGAGGGCCCCGCCGCCGCCGTAATCCCCCGGAACGGCGAGGTCCGCCGCCGCGCCGAAATAAGCCCTCGTTACCCCCTGGATGGCCCAGAGACCGGACTCCGGCCGGAAGACGGCGATCGCCGCCGTCCCCTTGCCGGTGTAATCGCCGGGCAGCGGCCGGTCGAGCTTCTTCCCGAAGTAAGCCCGGGTTATCCCCCGGACCGCCCAGAGGCCGGTCGCCTCCCGGAAGATCGCCGGGGCGGCCGTCCCCGACCCGTCGTAATTCCCCGGGACCGGGATGTCGCCTTCGCCCCCGAAGTAGACCCGGGTGACCCCGCGGATCTTCCAGAGCCCGTCGGCGGGGCGGAAGAAGGCGATCCCGGTGGTCCCCTCCCCGGAGTAGTCGCCGGGGACGGGGTAGCAGTTGTTCCCGGCGCCGGAGTAGGCCCGGGTTATCCCCCGGACCGCCCACAGCCCCGTGGCCGGGCGGAAGACGGCGATGTCGTCCGTTCCGTCGCCGTTGTAGTCGCCGGAGTTCATCGGCCCCCGGACCCAGAGCGCCGTGGCCCGCTCGGCCCAGGGTTCCCCTGTCGCCGGCCAGCCCCCGGCCTCGGCCAGGCGGTAGACGACCGCGCTGTTCGCCCCCGAGAAGAGGCCGTTGCCGTAAACGGGGGCGTCGCCCCGGAAGTACACGCCGGACAGGACGGAACAGTTGCCGAAGGTGTAGTAACCGATCTCGGCGAGGCCGCTGCCGGCGGTGACGCCGGAGAGCCGGCTGCAGCCGTAGAAGGTGTAATACCCGATCTCGGTCACGCTGTCGGGGATGATGGCGCTGGCCAGGTTGGTGCAGTAGTAGAAGACGAAGTCCCCGATGGCGGTGACCCCTTCCGGGATGACGATGCCGGCCAGGCCGGAACACCCGGAGAAGGCGCTGTCGCCGATGGCGGTCACGCTGCCGGGGATGGCGACGCCGGTCAGGAACCGGCATCCGCTGAAAGCCCCGACCCCGATTGTGGTCACCCCGTCGGGGATGGCGTAGTTCCCGGCCTTGCCCCCCGGGCACTGGATGAGAACGGTCTGGAGCTGGTTGAAGAGCACCCCGTCCAGGCTGCTGTAGTTGGGGTTGAGCGGGTCCACCGTGATCGCGGCCAGGCTCGGGCATTCCGCGAAGGCGCCCTCCCCGATCGTGGTCAGGCCGCGGCCGATGGCGACGGCGGCCAGGTTGGGGCACCAGAAGAAGGCGTTGGCCCCGAGGGTGGTCACGCTGTCGGGGATGGTGACGGCGGCCAGCTGCAGGCACGCCTCGAAGGCGCCGGCTTCGATGACGGCGACGCCGTCGGGGATGGTGACGCCGGTCAGGCCGGAGCACATCCGGAAGGCCCCGGCCCCGATCGTGGTCACGGTGGCCGGGATGGCGTAACTCCCGGACTTGTCCCCGGGGAAGAGGATGAGGGTGGTCTGGGTCTTGTTGAAGAAGACCCCGTCCAGGCTGCTGAAGTTGGGGTTGAGCGGGTCCACCGTGAACGCGGTCAGGCTCTGGCAGCCGGCGAAGGCGTCAGCGCCGATCGAGGTCAGGCCTCGGCCGATGGTGATGGTCGTCAGGCCGGGGCAGTAGATGAAGGCCTCGGCTTGGATCGTGGTCACGCTGTCGGGGATGGTGATCCCGGTCAGGTTGTAGGCGTCGTAGAAGGCCCGCCGGCTGATTGTGGTCACCCCGGAAGGGATGGCGTAGTCTCCGGATTTTCCCCCCGGGAAGAGAAGGAGGATGGTCCGGGACCGGTTGAAGAGCACCCCGTCCAGGCTGCTGTAGGAGGGGTTGAGGGGATCCACGTCGATCGCCGACAGGCTGGGGCAGGCCTGGAAGGCCATCTCGCCCAGCGTCGCCAGTCCCCGGCCGATGGCGACGGTGGCCAGGGTCTGGCAGCTGTAGACGGCGTAATCGCCCAGCGCGGTCACGCTGTCGGGGATGGTGAGGCCGGTCAGGCTGGGGCACCAGTAGAAGGCCCAGTCACCGATCGCGGTCACCCCGTCGGGGACGGCGTAGTCCCCGGCCTTCCCTCCCGGGAACTGGAGGAGGGTGGTCCGGAGTTTGTTGAAGAGCACGCCGTCGGTGCTGGAGTAAGCGGGGTTGAGGGGGTCGACCGTGATCGCCGCCAGGTTGGAGCAGGCGGAGAATGCCCGGTCCCCGATCGAGGTGACGGAGGCGGGGATGGCGAGGCCGGTCAGGCTGGATTCCATATAGAAGGCGTAGTTGGCGATCGCGACCACCGGCAAATCCTCGATCGCCGCCGGGATGGTCACGTCCCCGCCGGCGCCGGCGTAGCCGGTGATGGTGACCCCCGAATCGGATGCCGTGTAGACGAAGTCTCCGGGGTCGTCGGCCGTCCAGGCGGTCGCGGTTGCCAGCAGAATTGCCGGGAGAGACAGAACAAGGACAGGCCATCTCGGACTATGGTTCATCATTTTCCTCCTTTCTCCGGTCCGCGGCTTCGGCCGCAAAGTTGGAAGACGAGCAGGTTTCTAAATCGGCTCAGGATTATATACGGTCCGGCCGGCTGATGCATAAGGAAATTGCCTCGGAAAACGGCTCGGACGGGACCGGTCCGGCAGCCCGGCCGCGCCCGCCCGTGATCCGCCCGGTGGCCCGGCGCCCGTCAATGTTATTGTCCGCCCGCGGATGGATGTATATATTAATCATCAACCTGGCAATAACCGGAAGACGCAGAAGTCGCGGGATCGTGATTGCTTCCTGCTCCTTCAGTCAGATTTCTTCCATTCCCCGAACCTTGAGCATTCGCCGGCTGACTTTTCCCAGCCGCGAGGCAGCGTGAAAAACATACCCGGGAAGACATTGCTGGCGGGGTTGGCCGGCCTCATCCTCGCCGGCTCGTCGGCTTCCCTCCTGCCGGGGGAGGTCATCACGATAATGGCCGCCAACCTCTCCAGCGGGAAGCACCAGGCCTATGAAGACCCGGGGATCCGGATCCTCCGGGCCCTGAAGCCGGACGTCGTCCTGATCCAGGAGTTCAACTATGAGCGGGGTCCCCTCCGCGCCCTGGTCGCCGCCGCTTTCGGCCCCGGGTACTACTATATGGTGGAGAAAGGCAGCCCTATCCCCAACGGGGTCGTCAGCCGGTGGCCCATCATCTCTTCCGGCCAGTGGGAGGACACCCACATCGGCAACCGGGACTTCGCCTGGGCGGTGATCGATATCCCGGGGGAGAAACACCTCCAGGCGGTGAGCGTCCACCTGAAATCGAGGAATTCCGGCACCCAGGACAACGAAGCCCGGCTGGTCGGGGAGTACGTCCGGGTTCGCTTCGATCCCGGGCATTACATCGTGGTCGGGGGTGACCTGAACACGGCCTCCCGGGACGCCGCCGCGATCGGCACCTTTGAGACCTTCCTCGCCGCCGACGATCACACCCCGGCGGACCGAAACGGCAACAGCAATACCAATGAACCCCGGAACAAGCCCTACGACTGGGTGATGCCCGGCCGCGAGCTGAACCGGTACCACGCCACCCTTCACGTCGGCACCGCCGACCGCCCCTATCCCGATGGGATCGTCTTTGACAGCCGGGTCTACCCCGATCTGAGCGAGGTCGCCCCGGTCCGGTACGAAGACTCCGGCGTCTTCGGGATGCAGCATATGGCGGTGATGAAGGCCTTCGACATCCCGGTGTCGCCTCCGGCGCCCTCGCCCGCGCCTCGTTACATCGTCAACGAGGGCTTCGACGATTTCCAACTGGGGGCGCGGTCCTCCGGGTGGGATTTCATCGACTGCGGCCGGAATAACGACATATACGCCTACCCCGGTTACCACGGGTCGGCGGCCCCCGCGCTCCAGCTCAACGCCACCGGGGACGTCGTCGGCACCGCCGCCTTCCGGCTCGAAAAAGCGGGACACCTGACATTCTGGGCCCGGGGGGTGGGGACGGAATCCGCCGGCTCGCTGCTGGTGGAAGAGTTTTACGATGCGGCCTGGAAGGCCGTCACCGCGGTCGATACCCCGCCGGCCGCCGGGGGTACCCTGGGGCCCTTCCCCGTCAATCCGGGAACCACCGCGCTTCGGTTGTCTTACGCCAGGAACCGGGGAAACCTGGCCCTGGACGACGTCCGGATCACCGCTCCGGCGACCCCCGCTCCGTCTCCCGTTTCCTGAAGCTTTCGGCCCTCGAGAATAGTTGTTTTCGGGGGTCAGCCGCGAAATCCGGGCCGGGCGCGGGAGCCGGTGTCGGCGGCACCCGCGCCCGGGACCTTTGCGCTTTTACCTGGTTACCGGAAGATCGCCGGCGGATCCGAAGTAGGTTCGGGTCAGCCCCCGGACCACCCAGAGGCCGGAGGCGGGACGGAAGACGGCGGGCAGGTCGGCCGGGGCGGCTCCCCAGACGCCCGGGACCGGAAGGTCCCCGCTCCCCCCGAAGTAGGCGCGGGTCACTTCCCTGACCGACCAGAGGCCGGAGCTCTCCCGGAAGACCGCCGGGGTCCAGCTGCCGCTTCCCTGGTAATCTCCCGGTATCATCAAGTCCCCCGAAGATCCGAAATAGGCCCGGGTCAGCCCCTGAACTACCCAGAGCCCGGAGGCGGGACGGAAGACGGCGGGCGATTTCCGCCGGTCCCCGGCCCAGAAGCCGGGGACGGGGAGGTCGCCGGACGATCCGAAATAGATCCGGGTCACACCGCGGATCACCCAGAGCCCGGAGGCAGGCCGGAAGACGGCCGCCCCGGCGGTGCCCAGGCCTTCATAGTCGCCCTGGACCGGCGTGTCACCCGAACCGCCGAAATAGGTCCTGGTCACGCCCCGGGCTACCCAGAGCCCGGAACTTTCCCGGAAGATCGCGAAGTCGGTGGTTCCATCGCCGTCGAAATCCCCGGGGGCGGGAAGGTCGGACGATGTCCCGAAGTAGGCGCGGGTGATACCCCGCACGACCCAGAGCGCGGAGGAGGAACGGAAGACGGCGATATCCGAGGTCCCGTCGCCGTCGTAGTCGAGGATCCAGGGAACCGGCGCCGGGGTGGGAGTAACCGGGGTCGGCGGGAGGGTCGGCGGCGGGGTCGGGATCCGGGTCGGCGGCGGAGTGGGGGTTTGAGTTGGCGGCGGGGTCGGGGTCCGGGTCGGCGGCGGAGTGGAAGTCGGGGTGGGGGTGGCCGTCGGCGGGGGGGTGGGGGTGGCGAAGACGACCCACCTGGCCGCGTAGGCCGAGACCTTGCCGCCGGCCGTGGTAAATCCTCCCCCCGCGATGACGCTGTACCCGTCCCAGAGCAGGGCCCGGACGAAACCGTTATAGCTCATCCCCGAACCGAGGGTGTGCCATTCGCTCCCGTCCCAGCGGCCGATATAATTGGCGGAAGCGCCAAATTGATCGCTGAACTGGGTGAATGTTCCCCCCGCGTAGAGACCGTTCCCTCCCCAGGCCAGCGCAAAAACCCAGGGCTGGGAATAGTCATAAGTCCCTCCGCCGAGCGGATGCCAATCGCTCCCGTCCCAACGGGCGACGTAGTTCGCGCTCACCCCCCCGGCCTCGGTGAAGTAGCCCCCCGCGTAGAGGTTGGAGCCGTCCCAGGCCAGGGCCTCGACCCGATTGTTCATCCCCGAGGAGAGGGCCGACCAGGACTCTCCGTCCCAACAGGCGATGTAATACGTTTCCACCCCCCCCGCCTGGGTGAAGTTCCCCCCCGCGTAAAGGTTATCTCCGGCCCAGACCAGGGCGCTGACATAGGCGTTCATCCCCGAAGAGAGGGCAGACCAGGACTCTCCGTCCCAACAGGCGATGTAGTATGTATCCACCCCCCCCGCCGTGGTGAATTCCCCCCCGGCGTAGAGGTTGGAGCCGTCCCAGGCCAGGGCGTTAACGTAAGTGCTGGGCAGTCCTCCCATACCCGAACTGAGGGCGAACCAATCGCTCCCGTCCCAGCGGGCGAGATGGTTGACGGTGACCCCTCCTGCGGAGGTGAAGTTTCCTCCCGCGTAGAGGCCGGGATCCCCCCAGGCCAGCGCGTAGACCGTGCCGTGTCCGATCCCCGAACCCAACGCCGCCCAGCCGCTTCCGGTCCACCGGGCGATCCGGTTCGCCGCCACGTCGCCGCCGATCCTGAATGTCCCCCCCGCGTAGATATCGGACCCGCTGGAGGCCAGCGCCCAGACCGTACTCCCCATCCCCGGAACGAGGGGGGACCACTCGCTCCCGTCCCAGCGGGCGACCCGGGCCGCGTCCCAGTCGCCCGCGGAGGTGAACGCCCCCCCCGCGTAGAGGCCGGCCCCGTCGAGAGCCAAGGCCCGGACCTCGCCGAAGGTCCCCGAACCGAGGACGGACCACGCGCTCCCGTCCCAGCGGGCGATATAGCTGGCGCTTACGCCGCCGGCAAGGCTAAAGGATCCGCCCGCGTAGAGGTTGGAGCCGGTCCCGGCCAGCGCGCCGACATAGTTGTTGGTCCCCGAAGCCAGGGCCGACCACTCGCTCCCGTCCCAGCGGGCGACGCGGTTCGCGGCCACCCCTCCGGCCTGGGTGAAGTCCCCTCCCGCGTAAAGGGCATCACCGTCCCAGAGCAGGGTTCGGACTTTGGCGTTCATCCCTGAAGTCAGGGCCGACCACTCGCTCCCGTCCCAGCGGGCGATATAGTTCGCGCTCACCCCCCCCGCCTCGGTAAACTCCCCCCCGGCGTAAAGGCTGGAACCGTCCCAGGCCAGCGTCCAGACCTGGCC
>JAXGWO010000037.1:0-34831 GCA_040773245.1 PVC group bacterium | reverse complement strand
TCACCTCGACCAGAGGATCATCCCCACGCCCGTGGGGAAAACTCGACGGTGTCGGAAAGGCTCTCGGCGAAGGTCGGATCATCCCCACGCCCGTGGGGAAAACTGCGAGTGTGGCCTGGATGAACCAGTAACTATCGGATCATCCCCACGCCCGTGGGGAAAACCCCCGGAGCCGGAACGCGCGCCGCCGGGACGCCGGATCATCCCCACGCCCGTGGGGAAAACTTCAGTACTGTATTCCCATAGGCGGCAACCGTCGGATCATCCCCACGCCCGTGGGGAAAACAGGGCCCCCTGGTAGAAGATCAGGCTGGTCAGCGGATCATCCCCACGCCCGTGGGGAAAACTTCCCGCTCTGGAACAGCTCGTGGCCAGAGAACGGATCATCCCCACGCCCGGGGGGAAAACGACCTCGGCTTGGACCGGGACACCATTATGGCCGGATCATCCCCACGCCCGTGGGGAACACACTAATTGCATAATCTATTAAGGGGCAACAAAATACCGAGTTATCAAAGATCCCCTTGTGGTCTCAGCCCGTTTTTGTTCCACTTCTCGGCTATGAGATTCAGACCGCAGTAGGTGACTTCTTTACGATCGACGGGGCCGAAGGTCTTGATGCTGAACCCCTGGCACGAGTCATCGCCAGAGATGACGAGCATTCCCAACCCCGGGGCGTTTCTCCGGACATAATCAAGCGTCGCTCCCCGGGTTTTCCGGTTTACCGTCCCCACGAACACGTTGGGTTTCGGTTCCACGAACCACCGCTTGAGAATACCCCGGATAAACGGAGGGGTATCGTTAAGAACAATCACCGTCATTTCACGATTTCTTCAAGGTCGAGGGGCATCTGTCTAAGCAAGCCGCAATCTTCTATCTTATCCTTCAGTTCGGCAATAACTTCATCCGTGCCGGCTGATGGAGAATGGGCAATTACCGAAAAGGCCGCTTCCAAAGTCGTTGTTTCCTTGTAGAGATCCGCAATGTCATAGACGAAGGGTATCGCTCCGCGTGTATGTATGAAACCCAGCTGCGGCAGATACCCCATCGAACAGATGGCGGAAGCACACAACGAATAAAGAGCGGCATTGCCGGCGGAGATAGCCTTATTGATCCCGTCGGCCAGATCCCAGTTGTTCGGATTGTAATTACGGCCCTTCCAGGTGACCCCGTACCTCTGCCCGAAATGATGATATAACCTCCGTACCCTCGCTCCTTCCAGCCCCCTCAACTGGTTCAACGACTTGCCCGAGACATTGGCTCCCTTGAACCGTATCCGGAACATCCTCTTGGCTATCTCGATCCTTTTCGACCTGGAAGCGTGAAGGCGGGCGTGCAGTATCGCCTTTTCCTGGCTATGGGTGAGCCCGATCCCTGCGGCATAAAACCTCAGCCCGTCTTCCCCCACCCAGAAAATCGGGGTTTTGCATTCGGCGCACGCCTTCATCGCGGCGTGTGTGACCGTGGTGCCAGGCCCCAGCATCAAGGCACTGACGGTGGCCACCGGAAGGCGCAGGATCGTCCCGTCGGCCCCGATCCATTTAACGCTCGCATCGTCGACTTCGAGACGTCCGTGCTCGAAATATACCGGCGTCCAGCGATCCCTGGCCCGAGTCAGCGTTTCCAGGGGAGGACGCTCAAAAATCGGCATCCCCGCCCTCCAAGCCGTCGGCGACCATACGCGGGCCGAAAAGCCGGCGAGAGAAATCCAGGGGATCGTCCATCAGCACCGAGGTGCTGTCTCTTAGATCACCCACCTCCCTGATGATTCTCAGCCTCTCTTCCTGGCCTGCCGAGCGGGACTCGGCAAGTCGCCCAACGGCTTCTCGGGCTTCCTCATGAGATTCAAATACTCCCCTGAATATGATCGAGGCCGGAAGACAGGATTTTCTACCAAGCCAGATGCCCCATCTGGGATTCTTCACCCCGTCGGCGCATTTCGCGATGAGCTCCCGGTCCCCGCCGACAACAACGGCAAAGCGGGCGGCCACGAGGTATTCTCTCCTGGTAACGACGGTCGAACCGATATCCCCGTCGGCTGTCCGGACTTGAAAGTCCTGGTGCAGGTCGTCATAACCACCGCCGACGGTTTGGTAGTCGAGCAAACGCTCCCGTTCGGGGGAAAGGACATAAGCCTTCACCCGGAGGGGCGCCAGTCGGGCAAGCGCTTCCGTGTCGTGCCTCTCTATGCCCATACCGGCGCACAGAAGCCCCAGGACTCCGCTTCGGGTCGGACAATGGTAAGTGTCCCTGAAGTCGTGACGGCTCCGGCATCCCCAGGACTGGAAAGGCCCGTCAAAATACAGCAGAAGGAATCGGTCAGGCATCTTTTATCAGTCTCCCTATGAAATCTTCCAGCTTCAGCTCCGGAATCCTCGCGCTGACATCGGCCTCGATGCCGTAAGCTTCCCCTACCTCCTTCAAGTGCTGCTCCAGCCTCGCTATGGATTCGCCTACGTACCCCTTGCCTTCGGGGACGGGCTCTTCGAAAGCGTTGGCCAGTGACAGTGGCTGTCCGGTCCGGACGAGGCCGAGAACGTAGGCCGGCGGTGCGAAGCCCATCATCGAGTTTTTCCGGGCGCCTGGAACGGCCAGGATGCTGGCCCGGATAAACGAGTCAAGCACCGTGTCGATTTCCTTTTTCTCGAGGCCCGAGAGGTGAAATGGGTCCCAGAGCAGGTCAAGGTTCAGGGCTATGTAACGGTAGTAGCAGGCGGAATTGTACTCGATCGTGCCGATGTGCCCGGCGCCTTCCTGGTCTTCGGGCAGCACGTCGTCAACCGCGGAGAAAAAATCGATCTCGTTATCAGCTCGGTGAGTCGAAAGGGCGTGGCTGAACATCCCCGCCCCTTCGACGGTCAGCGATTGGTCGTCGGAGACCATCCTCCCGAAAATGGCGATGTCCGCCATGTCCCGGGCCTGCTTCCCCTTGCCGAGGGATTTGTGAGCGGCCTTGACGAGTTTGTCCAGGGCTTTCCTGTCCTTCTTCCCGCCCGCCAGATCCTTGAGACCATCCAAAAAAGCCCCGGACATATCGGCGATCTCTCCGGGGGAGAAGAACATCAGGGTCTTGACCGCCCGCTCTCTCTTTTTGTCGATGGTGTTGAGGGATTCCGCCAGAACCAGAGCGTACTTGGAGGCGTCCTCCTCGGAAGCTCCCTTGGCCTTCAGGGCGTCCCGGAACAGGTCGACTATGTAATGTGTTCTTTTCCCGGCGAACAATTCCGGCTGGAGTTCCGAAGCCATGAGCCGGATCGCCCTTTTCCAGCTCTGCGAGCTTACCCTGGCCCGGAGAACCCCTCCGAAGAGTGCGGATTTCGGAGACCCTATATCGTCCCGGTTGAGGCAGGTCACCGGGAACGACTGCAGGATGTGCAGCTCGATCAATTTCATTTTTTTCCTCCTATGGGTTTGAGAACAAGCATTCCGAATCCGAAAGCCTTCGCGGGGCCTATCCCCCTCCTGAACGCCGCCGAAAACTTCTCGGGGTCCCCGACCGCGAGAACCCCCCGGTAGTCGACCCGCTTGTGGTTGCCCCGGCGGCCCTTCTTCACGAAAGGCTGGTTCACCGGTGGGGATGCCTCGGCGGCTTCCAGCGTGAAACCCGCTTCCTTTCCTTTGCGCTCAAGCCAACTGAGAAGGTCTTCCCGGGTGTATATCCCGACCCGGGTGCCGTGCTTTCTCCCCTCCCGCCACTTTTTCACGGTCGGGTTGGCCTTCAGTTCGAACTTGAAGCGCTTGTGCCGCAGGAATCCGCCGCCGACCTCCCGCACCCTCCAGCTCCCCCAGGAAGGGATTTCGGGTTTCGTCACCGACACGATGTAGAGGCGGAAAAAACTGGGGCGTTCGTCGACCCTGCTCAACCAGTTCCGGGCATCGTCCTTCGTGAACGCATCCCACACCTTCGCGTGCCAGGCGTAGCTATCGGACAATCTGAGCGCCGCCGCTTCGCGGGCCCCTACGCGCACTTCGGCCAGCCAGGTCATCCCAGGGGCCCTCCCTCTTCCTCATCACCGCTCCCGCCCCAGAACTCGGCGGCCCATCTTGACCTGACCACCTCGACACCCCTGCCGGAGTAATAGGACAGGTCCGTGTATAAGCTATGATAGTTGGCCGGGATGCTTTTCGCTTTGGCTGCCCTGATCAGGCCCGGGATGAGCCGGCATACCTGGCCGGAGGTCTGACAGGCCAGGAACCGCCGGAAAAGCGCCTCGAAACTCTTCAGTCCCTCCCCTTTCCTGCCGGCGATCTGCCTGCAGACTGTCCCCAGGTTCCCCTTCTCCGATACCTGGGGGTGGGTGGCGAAGGCGGCGGCGATGGTCTGGACGATGGTTCTCTCCCGGGATCTTGACAGGTCGCACCACGAAGCCAGCCAGGGCCAGCTGCGGTAAGCGCCGACGGCGCTGAACCCTCTCCTGAGATCTGCCATCATTCCCCGGTCGTCGCCTCGGCTTTTAAGCCAGGCGATGAACTTCCCGGCCTTGATTTCGAGTTCGCTCATACGTTCTCCTTGTCATTGCCGGTTGCGGGGGATTTGCGGGCGGGACGCCTCAATGCGTCGCGGCCCGCCTCGAAAGCCTGGATCTGTCGGGGCGTCTGCCTTGCGCAGACACGGCAGTACGCATCATCGGCCGCATCGCGGATAACGGCCCTCCAGGAGCCCATGGTCATTTCGATGCTGGAGGCGCACTCGATCAAATTTTCGTAGTTCCGGTCCAGGTGCGCCCAGTAAAGAATTTTGGCCATTAAAAATTTCCCCGACGACCCCGAGGCGTCCTTGAAGTGGGCGCAGTATTGTTCTATCGCCCGCTTCAATCTCCATTCCCAGGTATCTGCGTCTTGGATCCCCTTCCTGTATTTGCCGAGGGATCCTTCTCCGAGCATCTCCCTTCTGAGAGCGCAAGACCACTCGAGAACATCAAGTATCTTGGCCTGATCCAGGGCGAGCCCCCCGGTCCAGACGGAGAACCTTACGGATTTCCCAAGCGAGGAGAGGTTCTGCAGGGCCGCGGACCCGCCCGCGCCATCCAGCGCTTGAGCAAGGGAAAGGATGCTGCCGAGATCGCGCCAGGAATGACGCCCGGGTGAGCACCTCAGATACAACGGAACCGTCTTCCCTGCTTTGTCTTTCTTGATCCAGACAGTGAGGTGCGGGTCCCTGTAGGCCGGGATCTTCGGATACGCAATCCCGGCGGCCAGGGTGCAGGCGGGATTATTTTTCTCGATTACTATAAGACGGGAAACGGGGACCAGCCTGCCCAGGTACGAGCAGGTCAACCCGGGCCCCGCTTCGTCCGCGCTGTTCGGGTAATCCTCCCAGATCGGACGCCCGAACGAGATCCCCATACTCGCCAGAGTATCCTTGGGAACAAGATTGTAATGAATCGTCTCCAGGAGGTTGCTCCCCTGAATCAACGTATGGAGGGGAGATCCCTCCGAACAGGGCGCCTGTTCGCTGTGACGGCTTGTATCGATGCCATTCCAATCCGTGGTGCCGATAAGACCGCCCGGCGAAAAACACTGGTAGGCCAGCATCAGGAGGGCCATCCGGTCAGACGGATGTACTCTGCCCCCGGCCAGGGCCTCCCTGTCGTAAAGGGTCTGGTTATTACCGCTGGACAGGTCGAAGTCGAGCTTGTCCACCAGGGAGTTGCGGTTGTGCTCGACTCCGGGGAGGCGGAGGAAAGGACTGGGTCCCGAAAAAAGCTCGAACCGGTCGCGGAACTTTTCCAGGTAGGACCTGACCGCCGGCCCGATGTGCTGCGGACACTCCTTCCATCCCCGGGCATTCGCCGGCCCGTCCAGCGCCGCCTGGGTCAGGCATACCAGCAGCCGCATAAGGGCAATGCGGTGGAGGGGTTCGGCTGAAAGGTCGCGGATCCGGGCTGCCTGGGCGAACAGCGTGTTCAGGCTCACCTTCTCCCGGGACCCGTCGGGCAGCAGGACCGGTATCCAGCTGTCACCACATAAATTCATCGAACTCGCTCATCCTGGTAGCAACGTCGCGGGAATACACGCCTATGTCGTTACTGTAACAGAACGGCAGTTCGCCGTCTCCAAGATTATGGCAGTCCACACCCTTAACGACGATCGGAATAACCCTTCCGAAGACGAGCCGGGATAGCCAGTCCCCTTCCGGCCTTCTCTCCCCCTCCATCCACCGCTTCCAGGGCACCGGGACAAGATTGCGGTGGAGTATCCTGGCCAGGGAGACGCTTTTCTGCCCGGAAAGGAATTCGGCCCTGTCCCCATTCAGCATTTCGATCTGTACCGTGCGCTTGTCGGAATAGAACGATTTCAGCAGCAGCAGCTTCGCAGTCGGCCGCTCGTTCCACCTTGTGGGGGCCCTCTCCTCGTCGTCCGGGAACCCCTCTATGGCCGCCATCCCCCGCGCCTTCATCTCCATGTCCAGGCAGCCTTTCTCGTACTCTTGGTCAAGCTCGGACAGCCATAATGGAGCGCTGTTGAAATTGCCGAAGGTCTCCTCGGTCAGGCCGCGGATGTCGCCCGGAAGACGGATGGATTTTCGGGACTTCAGGGTGAGGTAGGCCCGGAGCAACACACTGGGGTGGTAGATAAGGCCATCCGGCCCCAGCACGGCTTTGAACTCCTTCGGATCCGTGCTGGCGCCAAAACCGGGAGGGCATCTGATGAGTAGCTTGGGGCTTTCGGCCGGCCTTGCCGGCCTCTGGTGCCGCCATAAACGTCCGGCCCTCTGGATGACGAGATCTACCGGGGCCAGGGCCGTGATCATGTGGTCGGCGTCTATGTCCACGCTCTGCTCGACTATTTGGGTAGAAACGAGCAGGCATCCTTCCGGTCTCGGTCCACTTTTCCCGAGGGCGTCCATCCAATCCTTCTCAATCTCCTTCCTTCGGAACGCCGGGAACCGGGAATGGAGCAATCCCAACTTGAAGCCGTGTTCTTTCCTTGCCGAGGCGGCCTTCCGGTATACTTCCTGGGCGGATGCGACCGTGTTCTCTATCCAGACCACGCACTGCCCGGCGGATGCCCTGTCCACCACATCGGTGATCAGTTCGTCCGGACCGGCTTCACGGCATTCCAGCTCCATCTGGACTGCGCCGGATTGCCCGGGGAGTTCGACGCTCATCGCCCCACTGACCTCATCTGCTCCCCCCTTGCTGTCCCGCTTCGCAAAACTTATCAGCGGATAGTCTCTTCTGTCTTCTCCAGATCCGGGAAGAAACCGCCGGCGCCGCCGCGTGGAGAGAGTCGCCGAGAGGATGAACACGGTGCATTCGAGTTGAAGCAGCTCCCTGACGAACAGATCGATCAGAGATCCGGTGTAGCTGTCGTAGCTGTGGACCTCGTCCAGGACGACGACCTTCCCCGCGAGGCCGAATGTCCGGACGAAGTTGTGCTTGACCCCCAGGCAGGAAAGAAGCGCCTGGTCCACCGTCCCGACCCCGAACGGGTACAGCAGAGCCCTTTTCGAGGGGTGGAACCAGGAGCGCCCCACCCCGGTCTCCTCCCCTCCGGGTTCGAGCCAGGCATCGGCGTGGATCAGCCGGGCCGGCGGGGTGGTCCCCGTGGCGTTACCGGAAACTTTCCGGAGAAATTCCTCCATCCGCACGTGGATCCGGTTGCTGGTCAAACGGGTGGGCAGGGCGAAATAAATGCCCCGGCTTATGCCGGTCGACAGCAGCCTGTACGCGGCGTAAAGAGCCGCCTCCGTCTTCCCCGACCCCATTGGGGCCTCCAGCACGTACAGCCCCGGCGCGTCCACCGTCTCGCAGAAAAGCCGCTGCACCGGGTTCGGCTTCCACCCGGAGAATACATCCCCAAACGAGAGATCCCGCCTGAAAGCCGTTTCGCCCCATCCACATTCCGCCAGAGCCTCCCCTGCCCGCCGGTCAAGGCGATGGTCGTCTTCCCGCAACCCTTCCGCGGGGAAGTACCTTTCGTCGGAACCTATCCAGTCGGCGACCGTAACCAAGCCGGCGAGCGCCTTGATCTGCGAGGACGTGGTGCCGGCAATGAGATCGGAGCAGGAAGTGCCCCCAAATAGGTGATCAATAAGCTTCACCCTTTCAAGCTGCCACTCAGGGCCGCCGTATATGCCGGCATCGGCATCTAGTTGAAACTTTTCCCTCCGGCCGTGGTGGGAACCGATCACCTCCCACCAACGCGACTCCTCGTAATCCGGTCCCAGCCTTTTCCTCGCCCAAGTACGTACGGAAGCTTCTCCGATCCGAGCGTGCTTGGTCTCGAATCCGTATCCATCGAAGCTCTGTTGTCCAAATTCTGGGGAGAGAACCTGCGCCCTGTCCGGGGAACAATGGTGCAGGAATCCCGGGGAACCTTTCCCAACATCATGAAGAGAGGCAATGCCCGAGGCGCAATCGGGGAATAGGGCTTTCAAGTTCTTTCCTAACTGGGAACGAAGTCGGTCAACAATCAAGCCCACTATGCGGGAATGCTCCTCAACGCTGATAACCGGGCCGCTGGCTGAGTTGGTGGATTTCGCAAACCAATCCTGCCAGGGAACCACCGGAAACGATTCGAGCCTTTGCCGGCCCAATCTACTAGCGAGGGACATCGATCGTCACCTTTCCCGGTCTTAACGGATGCAATGCCCGTAGGAGAGCGAAACGAGATATACGGATTATTGTACCCTGCTCCTCTATCAATCAAGTCTTATCTTGCCGAGCACTAATTTATTCAATAGCCAAAGAGCCCCGACCCTAATGCTGCACCCGCTTTCAGCAATATAATATCTCTGAGAGTTCTCCCATTCCCAGAACGACGACAAACTAAAAACCGCCACGGTTTCCCATACGCCTTGCCAGTCGTTGTGAGGAGCCACTCTTCTGGGCAATGAGATTTTCCCCGAGTCCGCAATTTCAATTTCCACCCATTTTCGCCTGAGCTACCCCCTTGACCAAGATCAGAATCTTCGGCCCACGCGACCTCTCAAGTTTGGAGAAACCTTGGAAAGCCAGGGATAATAAAACTGCGCTTATCCCCCGGAAACCACTTAAAAGAAGGGGATCCATCGATCCCCCTCTCTTACTTACCTCCTCGGAGGCTTAGGCCCGCCCTTAGGAACAAAGATCTCCCCGAGAACCTCGATGACCATATGGGCGATCACGACCCAGATCTTAGGATTCGTCATCTCGCTCCCCCACCTTAACGGTCACGTCCACCCCGCCGCGCTTGGCCGGCTTGACGGTGACTTCCGCATCCAGAATCCAGTCCCAGATCTGTGTCCAGATCTTCTCCAAGATTTCTTTTGCCTTCACTCCAGCACCTCCAGTTGAGAAGTGGGGGAAGCCGGAGTCGACCTCCGGCTCCCCCCGTCCTTTATCCCTTCCAGTTTCTGCAGAGATCCCCGTAGGGACACGACTTGCACCGCCAGCTCTGCACCGGTACGAACGATCCCGCCTCGATTCCCCGGATGGTGTTTTCAGCTGTCGCCCAGAGCCGGTCGAACTCCGGTGGACCCAGCGTGGTCATATACATCTCCATCCGGGGCGAGGCAGCCTTGATCAGTACCTGCCACTGGAAGACCTGGGGACCTCCACCGTTCCGGGTGGCCAAAGCATAGCAGTAGGCGCAGGACTGAACGTCGCCCTCGATCCGGTCGGCAGTGTATTTCCGGGCACTAGTCTTGAGGTCAACAGCCCACTCCTTCCCGTCCACCTGGACCATCTTGTCCAGGATGCACTTCAGGGGAACTCCCAGGTCCTTCCCCTCGCTGTTCCGGAGAGGGACGTTAATCTCGAAGTCCACCTCCAGGATTTTCTCATCCCGTGGCGTCTGGTCGAACAGGCAGTCGACCAACCGGATCCCCTGAACCATCATCGAGCTGAAGGTCTCCCCCTTTTTGTAGAGGATCGGGGGGTTGCTCTCCCGGAGAGCGAGGAGAGATTCGCAGAAGACCTCCTCCAGCTCCTTCTTCTTGACCTTCTGGTTCTCTTGGATAGCCCGATACAGTCTGGACCCCGCGACGTGGACCGCGCTCCCGAGGATTAGTGAAGAGCTAACGTGGGCCGGGGTGGCCTCCTCCTCATAGACATAGGCGAAGTACCGGGGGCAGTTGAGGAACGCGTTGATCGACGAGGCGCTGAGGTACGGCCTCATTGCCCACCACCGTTATTCCCGGCCAGGTCATCGATCAGGGTGCTGGCCTGTTTCCGGGTAAGATCCCGGATGGAGTTAATGCCGTCCTGCTGGATCTTCGCCTCGAACGCCTTGACCCCTCCCTGGTATCGCTTTGAGAGAAGTCCGATGAGAAATTTTACCTGTTTCGGCGTGATCAACTTCTCGCCGTTTCCGTTGCTCCCCCCGTTGGACTGACCTCCGTTTCCGGGATTGACCCGGGGGGTGGGGGTTCCGGTCTCCACGCTGGGAGCCGGTTTCCCGTTGGACCCGTTTTGGATCTGGTTGTCCACGGATCTCCGAGCCTCCTGGAAGAGAAAAGCCATTCTCTTCTGGAGCAGCTCGGGCTGCTTCACCAGTTCGTCTGAGGCCTCGACGGAGAGGTTGCAGCTGGCTCCGATCGAAGAGTACGGTTCGTTCCCCTGTTGCTTCTTGCTGAAACCGATGTTCAATGACAACATTGGGCACCTCCTTTCCAAGGGTTGAGGTTGGGCATAACCTTCTGGTTACACTTATCTTGTGACGCAAAACTCCCCTGGATTCAGGGCAGACGGGAGGCGGAGATGGGAGCCGGGGGGCTATCCCCGGCAAGAAGGCTATCGGGGGGGACTAAGGGGGAGGATACTAAGTCGAGGGGGCCAAAACCCGGTTTTCAGGCGAAATCCTGAGAGAAAACCGGGAAATCCTGGCCCAAAACCCACAAAACCGGGCATTTTCCCGGATTCCCCGAAAAAAAGACCCTCTAAAATCGTTTCTACGGGGTTTTCTCAGGTCGGCCAAGGGTTTTGGTCGGGGAATTTTGAGGGGTTTTCGGGGGTTCGGGCAGGGGAATGACCGGATTCCGGGGGTAGAGATGGGGGGCCTCCGAGGGGTGGAGTGAAAATATTCCTGGGTTGACAGTTCTAGGAATCTGTAATACTATGCTTCCATCATGAGCAAAAAAAGCCTTCCAATGGGTTTAGCTATTGTGATATGTGACATGGTTATCGCCGACCAGGAGACTAAAAAGAAAAGCCTTATTGGTTTATTCAATTCACTTTGGGCAAATAATTTTCCAGTCGCTCATCACGAAATCCACGTATTCGTTTCCCTTACTGGAGGAAATGGTCATTACAATTGTGAGCTAAACTGTCATAATGAATCTTCGGGAAAAACCATCGGACAAACTGAAGGCCCTCTCGAATTTAAGAACCCTAATGATGTCATTGAACTGGATTTCTGTTTCCGGAATATATTTTTCCCGGAACCTGGTAATTACTCATTCGAATTTTTATGCGATGGCGAAATGATATTTCACAGGAGATTTATGGTACGTCAAACTCCAAAAGGAGCAAGAACATGATCGTAGCTGAAACATCGGATACAGTTCGCCTCATCCGGTTCCAGCAAGGGAATAGCTGCGATGCTTTCCCTCTGATCTCTGAATACTTCAAGAAGATCACGGTGAATCCTCCTCCCGTGGATGAAGACACCCAGTATATTCTCTCGATGGCTGCCAGATCCCCTTCATTCGAGTTTTTAAAAGATGACCATTGACGATTAATGCCATGCAATGAAACAGTGGGATATAGTCCAAACTGAATTGCCTTTTACCGATTTTAGGGGATCCAAGGCGAGACCGGCGTTGGTCATTTCAGTCGATGATGTTAACGATCCTGATTGCATTATTGCCGTCATCACTTCGAAAGAACATTCCAATATTGGTGACCTAAGAATCGAAGAAGATCATCCTGAATTTGATAAATCTGGACTGGCTAGAGCATCAACCATAAGGTTTAGTAAAATAGTCACCAGTCATAGCGCCTTCATTACCGATACCCTTGGTGTTGCTGGTCCTAAAATCCAAGAACAATCGAAACGCCTTTTAAGACAAGTTTTCGGGCTTTAACCGACGACTACGATAGAGACGGGAGCCTAAACCTAAGGCTTTTCCGACCGATCTTCGGTCTCTGGGCGGTAAAGAGAGTGACCGGAGCCTACTTCGGCGGTTCAGCTGACCCCCGATTCCGGGAGGATACAAGGGAGACGGGAAGGATTACATCGGGATCTTTCGGGATATTTCAGGTTTGTGGGCTAACAAGGGTATAACCCGGACCTACTTCGGGTCCGGGAGCGACATCCCGGTGACGAGGTAGCGCATCGGATTCTTCAGATAGGGAAAGGGCGGCCCCCCGGTTCGGAGGGCCGCCCTTTTCGTAACGGTCACCATATGGTCACCAAAAAGCAGCGGAAGCTATGGAAAGCAGTGGATAATCGTGGAAAGCCCTAGGTAGGTAATTATTTGCCCCGCAAAAAGTTGCGTCATAACCCATTGGGAAACAAGTAGATAGAAATCCGCCCTTTTGGATTTAGGAAACCGGTGCTCTATCCTTCTGAGCTACAGGGGCAAGTTGTTGGACTGCAATAAATAAGGGCTCGGTTAACCCTGATTGCCGGGGTGATTTTCCGGCCGGAGTCACCAGGCAGCAGCCATTTGCTTGTCTTTACCCCTCTGCTGGCACCAAAGAGAGGGAAATCTTGTATACTATATCACGCTCCGCCCGGCAAGAGCATTCAACCTCCTGGCCGCCGGCAAGTGGGAAAGCTATGGTTAGACGAACCTCCAGAGGCGGCGGCATCCCGGCCGTGGTTCCTGCCTGGATCGCGGCGTCCGGCGCCGGCATTATCGGCCTGCTGCTGCTGGCGGCCAACCACACGCCGGGTTGGCCGATATATCCCAGCCTGTTAGTTTACCTGATCCCGCCGGTGTTGGCGCTGGCCGCCGCCTGGGCGGCGTCCCGCCGCTGGCCGGGGCTGCGCCGCCGGCCGGGGCTGCGCCGGGGAGATGGGGCGCTGCTGGTCCTCTTCCTCTTCGCGCTGCTGCACCTCTGTTCGAGCGCGGTCCGGGACCGGTGGTTCTACTTTCTCCTCTGGCGCCCGGTCACCGACGATTTCCTGGCATCGGGCATCGTCCGTTTTTCCCTCCTCACCCTGCTGCTGACTCCGGTGCTGATCGCCGGCGTCCGCCGGCCGGCTCTCACCTTCACGATCCTGCTGATCGCCGCCCAGGCGGTCTGCTTTTACAGTTACCTCGACACCTTCGGCGGCGGAGTCCTCTATCGCAATGACCACCCGTCCTTCCTCTACCGGATCCACGAGTTCGCCCGCAACTTCCCGCAGGCGGTCAACTACCTTCCCTACTGGAACGCCGGTTATGCCCATTATTACAGCACCACTTCGGGAACGCCCTCCTTCGGCATCTTCTTCCTGCCCCTGTGGCGGTATTTCCCCGTGCACCAGGTCTACACCTGGATCGCCGGTTTCTCCTTCATCGTGGTCGGCCCGCTCCTGGCGCTGGCCGCCGTCCGGATCAGCGGCGCCGGCCGCGCGGCGGCGGCGATCGGGGGGCTGCTCTTCCTCTGCCACGGCCCCGACCTGTTCCGCTGGGCCTTCGAATTCGGCACGCTGCCCGGGGTCTTCTCGACCTGCTTCGGCCTGGTCCTGGCGGCCGGGCTTTTCCGGGCCGCCTGGTTTCCCCGCCCCGGCCCGGGTTTGGCGGCGGCGATTATCCTCGGAGGTTCCTTTTTTCTGCTCTGGCCGCCCGCGGGCCTGATCGCCGCGGCGATGGTGCTGCCGTGGCTGCTCCGCCCAACTCTCTGGACCCGTCGGAAATGGATCTTCCTCGTCCTCTGCTCCCTGGGGATCGCCATTCTCTGCGGCCGCTGGTTTCTGGTCTGGTTCCTCAAGGCCCGGGACGTTACGGGCTACTTCCAGGGCGCCGTCGGCCAGACCGCCGGATCGGTGCCGCTCATCAGCCGGGGGGCCGCCAGCGGCTGGCTCCGGCACCTGGGGACGCTCCGGAGAATCCATCCGCTGGTGATCTACCTCGGCCTCGGCGCGGCGTTCGTCTCGCCCTTCGCCTCCGTCCGCCGATGGTATCCGCCGGTCTTTCTCTCGCTGGCCGCCCTGCTCTGGCTCGGAGTCTGGAACCCCCGGCTGCAGCTGGACCGGATGTTTCCCCCGGTCGCCATCATCGCCGTGATCCCCGCCGCCATCACGACCTGGCGGCTGCTCGGCACCCGCGCCCCCCTCCTTGCCCCGGTGCGGGCGGCCCTGGCGGCCCTCCTCCTGCTCGGCATCGTCAACCAGGCGCGGGTCTACTCCAACCGGAGCCTGGCCCGCACCCGGGTCCTGGACCGCCACCAGCAGGAACTGGTCGATTTTCTCCGGGAGGCCGAGGGGGGCGGCCGCGTGCTGCTCGCCGGCGCCGCCCACAATGCTTACGGCGACGGCCAGGCGGCCTATCTGCCCATCCTGACGGGCAAGGAGATGCTGGCCCTCGACTACTACTATTTCCCCGAGGAGTGGACCGGCACCCCCTTCCCCCCGCCGCCTTTCGACCGGGACGCCGACCAGCTCTTCCGCTATATGGAGTTGTATAACGTCCTCTGGGTCGTCGCCTACGACCCGGAATGGGTGGAAAGGTTCAGGGCGGACGAGGCCCACTACCGGCCGGCGCATTCCGTCCACTTCCCCTACGGCCGGACCGGCTACGACGCCTGCATCTTCCGGGTCCGGCGCGAACCCTCGTTCCTGCTTGCCGGGCGGGGCACGGTCGAGAGCGGAAGCAATTTCATCCGCGTCTCGCTGGCCGAACCGCGCGCCACCGTGGTGCTGAAATACAACTGGGCGGACGGGCTCCGCCCCGAGGGGCCGGTGGGAATTTTCCCCTTCGACGCGGGGGACGGGATCCGTTTCATCGGGGTGGAGACCCGGGGCGAGACGGAGTTCGTTCTGCGCTACCGCAGCCGCCTGTAATCCCACCCGGCGGGAGCGCGCACCCGGGACGCGCCGGAACCGGATGAAAAAACGATGAAAAAGCAATGGACTCCCTGCGGGTCCGCCTTTATCCTTTCCCGTCGCCGAGTATTCGTGGGCTGGCGGCGCTCACTCTTTTACATAAACTGCAGGCGGAACATAACGGGGAAACAATGACCGGCAGAAAAACAGATCCCGGGGCGCTCCGGCGGGAGAACGAACTCCTCCGGGAAAAGGTCAGGGCTCTCGAAGCGAAGCTGGCCGCCCGGGAAAAGGCGGGTGCCGGCTCCCCGCCCGGCGGCGGGGAGTTCCGGACCATCTTCGAGAAGGTCAAGGACTGCATCCTGATCGAGACCGTCGACGGCAGGATCCTGGAAGCCAACCAGGCCGCCTGCCGGATGCACGGCTACACCAGGGAAGAGATCGTCGGGATGAAGGTGAGGGACCTGATGCCCGAGCACATCGCCCGCGATATGCCGGAGGAGATCAGCGAGACCTCGCTGGTCGACGGTTACTACATCGAATCGGAGAACCTGGCCAAGGACGGCCGGCGCATCCCGGTGGAGGTGAGCACCACCCTGGTGGAGATCGGCGGGGAGAAGCGGGTGATCGCCATCCTGCGGGACATCACCGACCGGAAGCGGGCGGAGGCCGCCGAGGAGCTCCGGACGGCCCGGGACGAGCTGCAGGTCAGGGTGGACAAACACACGGTCGAACTGGCCCGCTCCTACGAGATGCTGCGGAAGGAGATGGCCGGGCGGGAGCAGATGGAGAAGGAGCTCCGGGAATCGGAGGAGAAATACCGGGGGCTCTTCAACATCTCCCCGGAGGGGATTATGCTCTTCGACCTGAAGGGCAATGTCATCACCGGGAACGACCGGATCTGCCAGCTCTATGGCTACTCCCACGAGGAGATGCTGCGCCTGAGCCTGAACGACCTGGTGCCGGAAGAGCTGGAGGGCCATTTTCCCCGGCTGGTCGAGAACCTGAGGAAGAAAGGCGACCTCTTCTTTATCTCCCAGGGCAAGAAGCGGGACGGGACCATCTTCCCGGCGGAGCTGAGCGCCGGTCTCTTCCGCTGGAAGGGCGAGGTTTCCGTCCAGGTCCTGGTGAAGGATATCACCAGGCGCAAACAGATCGAGGAGGCCCTGGAAGCCAGCGAGAACCGGCTCCGGTCGATCATCGAAAATTCCGCCGACGGGATTATGATCATCGACAAGGACGGGGTGGTGCGCTTCGTCAACCCCGCCACCGAGCGCTTGTTCGACCGGAAGGCGGAGGAGTTCATCGGCCGGCCTTTCGCGATCCCCCTGAGCGGGGGGGAGACGGCCGAGATCGTGATCGAGCGGCCGGGCCGTCCGCCGCTGACGGCGGAGGTCCGGGTCTCCGATATCCTCTGGGAAGGGTTGACCGCCTTTCTCGCGTCTTTGCGGGACGTGACCGCGCGCAAGGACCTGGAGAAGCTGAAGGACGATTTCATCGACACCGTATCCCACGAGATGCGCAACCCGCTGGCCGTGTTGCGGCTGGGGATCGGGCAGATCGAGGACGGGCTGCGGGATTCGGCCAGCGAGGACCACCGCCAGATCCTCGCCGTCACCCTGAGGGAGATCGACCGGCTCTCCCGGCTGGTGAGCAACCTCCTCGACCTCTCCAAGATCGAGGCCGGGCGGGTGACCCTGAAGAGATCGCTCTTCGACCTCGGTTCGCTGGTCGCCGATACCTCGGCCAAGTTCCGAGGGACCGCCGAGAAGAAGGGGCTGGTGCTGACCGTTGATGCCCCGGCCCGGCCGATCCCGGTCTATGCCGACCAGGACCGGCTGCACCAGGTGCTGACCAACCTGGTCGGGAACGCCTTGAAGTTCACCCCCGCCGGGGGACGGATCGCCATCGCGGCGGCGGAGACGGAGGGAGAGGTCGAGTGTTCGGTGGCCGACACCGGTCCCGGCATCTCCTCCCGGGATGCCCGGCGGGTCTTCGACAAGTTCGTCCAGTGCTCCTACCCGACCGAGGGCGAGCCGCAGGGGAGCGGGCTGGGACTGGCCATCAGCCGGGAGCTGGTCGAGATGCACGGGGGACGGATCTGGGTGGAGAGCCGGCCGGGCCGGGGCTGCCGATTCGCCTTCCGGATCCCCGACCACCGGAGCGAGGAGTCGCTGGTGTTGTTCCTGGATCAGCTGCTGCGGCGGCTGGACGGGCCCCGTTTTCCCCTCGGCCTGATCGGATTCCGGCTCGAGGATCCCGCCGGCCTGCGGCGGGGATGGGGGGAGGAGATCTTCTCCGCCTTCTCGCGGAAGCTCTTCCAGAGGCTGGGGCTGCTGATCCGGAACCTGGCCCGGTCGGTTCCCCAGTGCTGGTTGATTGAGGGTGACGGTTCCACCACTTTCGCGGCGGTGCTCAGGGGAGGGGGGCCGGACGAGGTGAGGATGATCCACGGGAAGACCCTGGGCGGTCTGAAGAAAATTCGCTTCCAGCACGGGGGAAATCCGCTGGAATTCGGGCTGAGATCGGCCTGGGTCGCCCCGGGTCGCGGGGAGACGGACGGCCCCGGGCTGGTCGGCCGGCTCCGGGACGGTCTGGGGAGGGAGGAAGCTCGGGTCCGCCGCTCGCGGTCCCGGGGCCGGGTCCTGGTAGTGGATGACGAGCCGTCGCTGGTGAAACTCCTGCTCTCCTTCCTGCAGCGGGAAGATTGCGAGACCGAATCGGCCTTCGCCGGAGAGCAGGCCCTGGCGCTGCTCGAGCGCGGCCATTTCGATATGATCATCCTGGATATGGGGCTGCCGAAGATGAGCGGGTACGAAGTTGTCAACCACCTGAGAGAGAACCACCGGACATTCGACATCCCCCTGATCCTGATCTCCGGCCACGAGATCGACCGGATCCGCCTGGAGAAGAGCGGGGCGGGGGCCACCCCCGTCCTGCTGGGCAAGCCTTTCGACTTCGGGCAGCTCCGGGAGGCGGTCAACCGGCAACTGGCCGTGGAAGATATATCGGTCTGAGCGGCGGGATTATTTGCGCTTGATTCCCGGGCCCGGTTCGGCTAAGTTAGGCCGAATCGACCGCCATAATCAAAATTTTATCTGCAATGAAAAAAAAGATTCTTATCGTCGAGGATGACCGGTCGTTCGCCCTGGTGCTGAATTTCCTCTTCAAGGGGGAGGGTTACAAGGTTTACGTCACCCACAACGGGGATTCCGCCCTGGAGCAGATTCACAGGAAGACCCCGGATCTGGTGGTGCTCGACGTCAACCTCCCCGACATCAACGGATTCAAGCTCTGCGAGGCGATCAAGGCCCGCTCCGATACCCGCGATGTCCCGGTGGTCATCCTGACCGCCCGGGACAGCGCCCTTGACCAGGAGAAAGGTAATAAGTTAGGAGCGTCCGCTTACCTGGTTAAGCCGGTTGATCACCGGGAACTGCTCGAAGTCGTCCGCCGGCAACTGGACCAGGCGTAGCCTCGTGCGCCGAACTCCGGCGGGCTTATCCGCACGCTTTATTGATGGTCAAACCCCGCCGGCCTGACCGGCGGGGTTTTATCGTCTCGATGGATAATGATCAATTCGCCTGAACCGGAGACGCCCCCGGGAGAGGAATCAGTTGAATGCCCCCGCTGCGGGTCGTCCACGCCGGCGGAGAACCTGAACTGCATCTACTGCGGCGCGCGCCTCCCCCTCCCGGTCGGTTTTCTCTCCTCCCTGGCCGGCGGCTGGAAGGGCCGGGCCGGGATCATCCTGGCGGTCCTGGCCCTGGTCGCTTTTCTGCTCTGGATAATGTGAGATGAAGATACTGGTCACCGGGGCCAACGGTTTTATCGGGTCCCACCTTCTCCGGGAGCTGTCCGCCGGAGGAGGGGAGGTCTGCGGGATGGTCCGGGAGACCTCCGACCTGAGTCGGCTCGAGGGGGTGGACTGCGGCCTGCGGCGGTGCTGCCTGGAGGGTCCGCTGGAAGAGGTGGTGGCGGGTTTCGATGCGGTCATTCACACCGCGGCCCGCTCCCGGGACTGGGGGACGGAGGCGGACTTCCACCGGGACAACGTGGAGGGGACGGTCAACCTGGCCCGGGCCTGCGCGGCGTCCGGGGTGGGGAGGCTGGTCCACCTGAGCTCGACCGTGGTCTACGGTTTCACCGGCCGCCGGCAGACCCCGGAGGACGCCCCGCTTGACCCCTTCAACCACCCCTACTGCCGGACCAAGGCCCGGGCCGAGTCGGAACTGCTGGCCTTTCAGGGACGGATCCACCTGACGATCCTGCGCCCCTCCAACGTCTACGGGCCCGGCGATCAGAGCTTCACCTGCGCCCTCCTGAAGACCCTGGAAAGGGGGATGCCCGGTTTCCCGGCCGGGGGGAAGCGGCTGACCTCGCCCTGCGCGGTGGAGAACCTGGTCGCGGCGGTCGGTCGGGCGCTGGCGGCGGACTTCCCTTCCGGGGAGGCCTTCAACGTCTCCGACGGGGCTGACCTCCCCTGGCGGGACTTTCTCGCCCTTGCCGCCCGGGAGCTGGGCGTGAGGCCGCCCCGCTTCCCGATCCCGGTCCTCCCCCTGCGCCTGGCGGCTGTGTTACTGGATAAGGTATACCGCCTACGCCGCTCACCCGTCCCGCCTCCGCTCACCCCCTACCGCATCGCCCAGGCGGCCCGGGACTACAGCTTCAGCATCGAAAAGGCGAGGAGGGTGCTCGGGTACACCCCACCGATTACCACCGCCGAAGCCCTCTACGGGGCCGTGGAATGGTTCCGAGAGGATCAAGCCCGCCGCCCGACCCCCGCGGCCTCGCGCCGCGGGTGAATCAGTTCAACGACTGCCAGCCCTCCAGTCCTTCGCCCCCTGCCCCCTCCCCGGAGGGGAGGCGAAGGGTATGCCGGAGGAGGGATTCGAACCCTCACAAGGTTGCCCTCACGGGATTTTGAGTCCCGCGTGTCTGCCAGTTCCACCACTCCGGCTTATTTTATTTTCTCCCTTTTCCATTTGAAAAAAGAAGAAAATTAAATAGGGGAATCATTCTGGCACGATAAATAGGGACGGTTCAAGAACTAACCTGGACCGGGGTACTTTATTCCGATCCACCGAAGCGGAGGGCTTCCCGGCGGTCTTCAAAGGTTTCGAAGAGGTGGAGGAAACCGCTGACCTCGAAGACCCGGCGGGGCTCCTCGGCCAGGTTCAGGAACCTGATCGCTCCCCCCGCCGCCCGGGCTTCCTTCTGCAGGGAGAGGAAGACCCGCAAAGTGGAGCTGTCGCAGTAGTCCAGCTTCCCGGCGTCGATCAGGATTTTCGCCTGGCCCCGGGACAGGTAGGTCCGGGCGATCCGGCCTAGTTCCTCCGAGGTGTGGACGTCGGCCTGGCCCTCGAGGGTGATGACCGCCGCCCCGCCCTCTTCCTCCAGACCGATGGACAGCTTGCCCATAATGCCGATGAACTCTCTCTTCATTCTTCCCCTCCCTGTAATTGTTTCAATCCGCCCGGGTGACGAAGACCCGGTAGTGGAGCCGGGCGGTGAACCCCGCCGGTTCGCCCTGAAAAATCCCGTCGAGGTCGCCGAACCGTTCGCGCACCCGTCGGCCGAGGGCGGCCATCGCCTCCCGGCTTAACCCGTAGCGGCGGCCCAGGTCGTCCGCGGTCAGCGTCAGGGCCGGCGCGGCCCGCCGGTCCAGGACGGCGAATCCGGTCTGCGCCAGGACTCGGGCCAGGGCCGCCGTGGCCGGGTAGCGCTTCTCCGTCCCCAGCCCGGCGTAAACGGCGTTGAGGCAGGCGGCTGCCCGGGGGTCGTCGAAACAGGCGGTCTGGTGGACGAAGTACTCCCCGGGCCGCATCTGGCAGCGGATGTGCCGGAGCGCGGGGACCATCCCCTCCGGCCCCAGGTAGTGGAGCACCGACCTCATTATGAAAAGGATGGATCCCGCCCCGGCCGAAAGATCCTCCCGCCGGAAACCTGCCGCGTCGCCCTCCGCCGTCCGGATCCGCGGGTGCCGGCCGACGGCGAGCTGCGCGGGAGAGAGGTCGAGGTTCAGCAGTTTCACCCCCCGATCGATCCCGCGCCGGGCCAGTTCGCCGAGGATGAATCCGGTCCCGCCGCCGAGGTCGAGGATCAGGTCCGGCCGGGCCCGGGCCGCCGTCTCCCGGACGGCCCCGATCAGGACTGCCGCCGCCCGCGGGTCGGAGAAGTAGCCGAGATGGACCGAGTCCCAGGCGGCGCCCTGGACCGCCCGTTCCCGTTCGATTGCCCTCCCTTCGGTGGCCGCCATCTTTTCCCCTTGTCTCCTTGACAGGGTCACTGACAGCCGATAATCTTAACGATAAAGAGAATGGAAATACAGGGTTTTCAACTGTTCCCGGCGGCATTTGCTTGGCGGCTCGAGCGGGGCGCCGAAGGGAGGCCGGACCAATGAGAAAGAAGATTTTCATCATCCACGGCAAGGGGGTGAACCGGGGGATCGGCAAGGAGGGAGGCGGCGATCTCGACACCGTCTCCTCCAACGCCTTCTATATGGTCTGGGCCAAGAACGCCCTGAAGGAAGAACTGGGCCGGGAAGCGGTTTACGGGCAGGATTACGAGTTTGACTTCGCGAATTACTCCGAAGGGGTCAGCCACCTCGCCGTCCACGCCGGCTGCGACATCTACCTCCCCGACTTCCCGATCGACGCCCTCGCCACCCGGATGAGGATGCTGCTGATGGAGGAGGACGAGTCGATCAACCTGATCAACCGCTTCACCGCCGAGATGGACGAGTTCAAGCTCTGGATCATCGGGCACGCCGACCGGGTCAGCCCGGAGGTGAAGGATATCTTCAACACCACCTTCCGGCAGATCCCCAAGGTCCTGGAACACCAGGAGCGGGCCGCCCTGCTGACGGCGCTGGCCGTCCTCCGGGTGATCCGGGGACTGGCCGAACTCGAGGTCAGGTGTATGGGCGAGGGCGAAGGTGCCTGCTCCGCCTTCCTGGCCGGCTACCGCAAGGGGATGATCTCCAACCTGGCCGGGAACAAGCTCAGGGATTTGAAGAAGTCCCTGCTCGGCCTGCTCGGGGACTCGTCGAAGGAGATGATGGTCGATCTCCTGATCAAGCGGGAGAACCAGCGCGAGAACATCATCGCCTTCGACGCCGCGATCAAGCGGGATATGTCCACCAACGGCCGGGTCAACTACACCGACGAGCTGATCATCGTCCTGGTGGAGATGGTCGCCTACGTCATCCGGGGGCTGAAGCAGCTGCGCGACCTTCCCTGGGACGAAAAACTGGGGGAGGTCTACCGCCGGGACCTGGCCGGTGTCGGCGACGACCTGAAGCGGCACCTGCGGGTGATGACCGCCCTCTCCGGCGCCCTCCCCGGGGACGCGCCGGAAGAGCTGAGGGGGATAGTCTCCGGGATCGACTCCGCCCTGGGTGAGCTGCTGGAGATCGTGGAGGGGATCGAGGGGTACACTCCCCCGAAAGGGGAGAAGGAGAAGGATTACCCGATCCGGATTATGCTGACCGAAGAGGCCACCGGCAAGGCCGTCCCCGGGATCGAGATCGCGGTCAGCCGGCTGGAAGGAGCGGGTTCGTTCGTCCTTCCCGACGGCTCCCCGGTTGACCGGGACGAGGTGATCCTGCCCACCGACGAGCGGGGTTCGGTCTGCCTGAAGTACATCCCCGCCGCCCCCGGCGAGTCCTATCGCTTCCGCGCTACTTTCGACGACCTCCAGGAGATCTTCTTCCCACCCAACGCGCCGCCGCCCGACCCCGACCTGGCCCAGACCTTCGAGGAGATCGGCGGGGAGGTGGCGGAGGAGGAGTTCGAGGAGAAGGAGGAGGCCCCGCCCGCCGGGATCGACCGGGCGATGCGGGTGACGCTGCGGATGATCGAGCGGCAGTTTAAGGAACTTCGCGATCGGGACATCATCTTCCAGAGTATCGACGATCACCATCCCTACACCCCGGAGATCCTCGACCTCCTGAAGAAGCTGGAGGGGGAGGGGATCATCAAGCATATCCAGATCGTCGCCCTCCCCCGGGGGCAGGAGCTGCCCCCGGAGCAGCAGAGCTGCGGCTCGGCCCTGGTCTACCAGGACCGGATCCAGGGGAAGCCCTGGGACAACCCCGGCTACGCCGAGCTGGCCCGGGCCGCCCGGATGCAGGATCTCCACCTGGGCCCGGAACCGGGCGCCCTGGAGATCTCCAAGCTGATCGGCTCCAAGTACAGCAAGGTCGAGATCGCCACCGGCCTGGCGGAGAGGATCACGGACCTGGAGAGTATGCGGAACATTATGCGGATCACCGGCTGGGACGAGAAGGTCCGCGCTTATGAGGAGGCCCTGGAGAAGGTCCTCCCCCGGACCGAGGAGGTCCTGGGGAAGATCGACTTTCACCAGCCGGACCGGCCGGAAGCGAAGGTGAAAATTATGGCCGGGATCTCCCCCTTCTGCGACGCCAAGAAGGGGGAAGTCCAGGTCAACGTCGCCTCGGCGATCAACTACTGGCTGGGGAAGAAGAAATACCGGACCGATTACATCTTCTACTGTTACGGCTCCCACCTGATGACCACCCGCAAGCCCAACGAGAAGGAGACCTCGCTCAACCTCTCCACCGTCTGCCAGGCGATGGGGACCAAGGCCGACGGCGGCCACTCCGGGGCGGCCACCTGCAAGCCGGCCTCCAACCCCCGGTTTCCCCTCGACCGGCTGGACAAGGTCCGGGACACCAACTTCCTGGAATTCCTCGAGTACCTGGGGAAGGTGATCTCCGACTTCTCCGGCCTGGTCTACGAGGGGGTGGCCCCGATCCCGGTCGAGAAGTACGCCGACCCGGTTGAGAAGGCGCTCCGGCACGTGCCGGAGAACACCTTTGAGATCACCCTGGAGGGGAAGGAGAACCCCGGGGACACCATCCGGGTCCTCTTCACCCGGGCGCCGAAGGTGAACCGGAAGGCGGGGGAACAGAAGCCGTCCTTCATCCAGATCCTCAACTACCTCAACCGGCACCAAAAGTTCGACTACCTGGTCTTCTCCCAGGGGATGATGTACCGGGTGATCCTGGTCAACAACAATGACGCCAAAAAGCGTCTCGACCTGCCCGGCCTGGCCCGGATCATCGGCTGGTCCGAGGACAGCGGGGGCGAGGTCTCGGCGGTGGCCGACATCAAGAAGAACCCTCGGGTGAAGAAGCGCCTGCGGAAACTGCTCCCTCCCCATCTGGTCCAGCTGGCCTCGACCATCGCCGGCTTCATCGAAGAGGGCAGCCCCTACCGGGCGGCCGGGGTGCAGCCGGTCTTCTTCGACGGCGTCGAGGAGCGGGCGGCCGAAGTCTGCCGGCGGATGGACGCCGACAGCTACGTGATCGACCTGGCGTCTTCGGGCGGGGAGGGGAAGGCGGAAAAGCTGCGGATCGTCGCCGCCCTCTCGCCTCATTACGACCGGTTCAAGGGCGAGTTCGAGCCCTCGCTTCCCCTGGCCGCGGCCCACTTCCGCGACCTGGAGCCGAACTACCTGATCTACTCCGAGCACGAACTTAGCTTCCCCCGTGAACACCAGATCACGGCCCTGCTGCGGGTCGACGACCCATCCTCTTCCCTGGACTGCGCCGGGGCGACGGCGGCGGTGGCCGGCCAGGCCTTCCTGGGGAATTCCGGGGTGGCCGAGTGTATGCCCGCCGGGATCCAGGGATCTCCGGTCGATATCCTGGCCCCCAACAACTATCGGGAGTTCCTGGAGTTCATCGTCCCCCGGATGGCCGCGGCCGCCGGGTACCAGGTGGAGAACTTTCGGCCGCGGTCCGAACTTTAAACCGATTTCCGAATCGGGGAGGCAGCTATGCGCGAGAACGGTCGGGTCAGAGGAGTCCTGGCGGCATCCATCCTGGTCTTCGGCGTCTTATCTTCCTGCCGTGAATCCGAACCCCCTCCATCGGCTCCCCCGGCGCCCTCGGCGTCGTCGGCCCCGGCCGTCCAGCCCTTCCTGGCTTTGGTCGGGGAGGATGCCTTCTTTTACCTGGGGATGCGGGACTGGAAGGGGCTGGAGGTCTTCGATTTCATCCAGACCGCCCGGCGGCTGAGAATCATTCCCCGGCTCAAGGAGATTACGGACCCGGGGATGCCCGACTTCCCCGAGCGGCCCGGCGCCGAGCGCCGGCTGAAGGAGCTGGCCGCCTTGCGGGAGAAGGTCAGCCTGCGGGAACTGCTGGGGGGCGAGTTTGCCCTGGCCGGCTATCCCGGACGCTCCGGGGGCCCTCCGGTCGCGGCCCTGATCGTCCGGCTGCCGGAGGGGAAAGCCGAAGGCTACACCGATTATTTCCGCCGGCTGGTCCTGATCGCGTCCGGGGAAGAGAGCGTGTCGACGGAGAGCGGCTTCCCCGGCCTGGTTCTGTACTCCTTCCCGATCCCGGAGACGGAACAGCGGGTCACCTGGTGCCGCGCCGGCGATCTCCTCTTCGCCGCCACCGATCGGGAGCGGGTGGAGGCGATGGCGGCCCTTCGCCTCGCCCGAGGGGAATTCTCCCCGCTGGCAGCGGACAAGGTTTTTCAGGAGAGTTTCCGCGGTCTGGACGCCGCCGCCCGGGGGGTGCTTTACCTCTCGGTCAAGCCGCTGGCCGCGGAGCTCTCCGCCGGGATCCGCCGGGAGCGGGCGAAGCGGGCCGATCTCCCCGATTTCCCCGGGCCGGAGCTGGCGCGGGCCGATTATTACCTGCGGGGGATGCGGCGCGCGGCCGAGACGGTGGATCGGGTCGCCGCGGCCTTCGACTTCGGTCCCGAGGGTTACCGGGAGGAGGTCCGCTGCTATCTCGACGAGAAAGACGGCAGCCGGGTCCTCCTCGACCTGGTGAAGCGGGAGCCCCGGAGATGGAAGTCCCTGGACTACGTCCCGGCCGCGGCCGCCGATCTCTCGGCCGGGTTCCTCGATCCGGGGAAGGCCTACCGGTCCCTCCTCGATTTCGCCGCCGCCGGATCCGAAGAGGGGCGGGCGGCGAGGGAGCGATGGGAGGAGGAGCAGTCGGCGGCGGGGATCCGGGTCGAAGAGGATATCCTCTCCTGGTTGGACGACGAGTTCGCCTTCTCCACCTTCTCCCTCCCCCGATCGCTCTTCGACCCCGGGAGCTGGGCCCTGCTCTTCGGCTGCCGCTCGGCCGCGGACCTCGACCGTTTCCTCGAGGGGCTGGCGGAGCGGGCCCGGGCGGAGAACCTGAACGTGGTCGAGGAAGAGCACGGCGGCGTCAGCTTCCGGGTGCTCTACCTCCCCATCCCGCTCTTCCCGGTCACCCCGACCGCCGGGAGGGTGGGGGATTTTCTGGTCGTGGCCTCCCGGAAGGACGTCTTCACCGCTATCGTGGATACCTATGCCGGAAGGGCGCCCGGTATCCGGCAGGACCCCGATTTCCGGCGGCTGGAGGGAGAGCTGGGCAGCGAGGGGTCGGCGATATTCTTCAGCCGCCTGGAGGACAAGATCGAGGCCCTGGTCACCACCATCCGTTCCTCGGCTTCGATGCTCGGGCTTTTGATCCCCCCGCCGGGGGCGGAAGGAGAGGATGGGGAGCCCGCCGGCCCCGATTCCCGGCAGGTGACCGAACTGCTCAACGACTTCACCCGGGTCCTGGAAGACTTCAAGGTCTTTCCCTTCCGGGCCGGGGTCAGCCTTTACCGGGACGGTTACATCCAGTCGCGTTCGGTAATCGAGATCGAAGCAGCAATCAGAAAGGAGGATAGGATTTGAAATTTACGGGGATCCTGATTTTGTTCTGCTGTCTTCTAACTCCGGGGATCCGGGCGGAGGAGGCGGTTGTGGCCGGCGAGGGAAGCGGCGCGGCGGTGGAGGAGGCGGCTCTTCCAGAAAATCCCCGGTCAAACCTGGAGATCGGCGGCGGCGTCTGGGGCCGATACCTCCGGCTCGGCCTCCAGCACTGGACCGACTCCTCCGGCGCGAGGATGGACCGGGAGGACCTCTTCTACTACGGCGCCCGGTTCGTGGTCTCCGGCCCGCTCGGGGACGATTCTCCCCTCCGCTGGAGGTTCGGGGGGACCCTGGGGGCGGCCGGGAAGGGGGATGACGACATCGATGAACTGGAGCTGGGGCTGATCACCGCCGGCCTCACCTCCGGCCTGAGCTGGCGTCCGGGCCGGTTCGGGGCCAGTCTCGATCTCAGTCTCGGCGGGGCGGGGATCGAAACCGAGATCAAGAGAGAGGAGCTCCGCGGAGACTGGGATCTCTTCGAGCGCCGCTCCACCGCGCTCTTCTACTGGGAGCCGCTCCTCAGCCTGGACTTCCAGGTCCTGGATATCTTCGTCCTCCGGCTCCAGGGCGGATATACCTTCCTCTATGGGCGGGGCAAGGAGGTGGGCGGCCCCACCGCCGGCCTGGCCTTCGACTTCGGGCAATGGATGTAGGAGAAGAAGTTTAAAGTGCCTAAAGTTTAAAGTGACTAAAGTTACCAGGTGGCGTCACGGCAGCACAGGCATTCCTGCCTATGCTACATTATCGGGATCGAGAAGGAGCGCCTGGTTTACCTAGTGGAATTGAGAAAGAAACGCCGGGATTGAGCGATGAAGAGACGGGAAAAACTGGAGAGCACGGTTGACCGGATCATCGAATCCTACGACCGCTGGGGGGGAATCAACCACATCAAGGGCCCCAACCTTCCTTCCCGGGAGGAGATCATCGAGACCCTGGAGGCCCTGATCACCATCATCTTCCCCGGGTTCTTCACCCGGGAGGAGATCGACCCCGACAGCGTCCGCTTCTGGCTGGGGGCGGAGTGCGCCCGGATCTATCCCCGCCTCGAGGACCAGGTCAGCAAGAGCTTCCGGTATTTCTGCCGGGACTGGAAACACTGCCGGCCCGACGCCGAGAAATGCCGGACCGGGAACAAGGAGAGCTGCCTGGCCCGGGCCCGGAGGATCAGCCGGGGACTCTTCCGGGAACTCCCCTCGCTCCGCCGTCTTCTCTTCCAGGACGTCCAGGCTCACTTCACCGGCGACCCGGCGGCCAAGAGCCTCGACGAGATCATCCTCGCCTACCCGGGGATGCTGGCGATCAGCGTCCACCGGATCGCCCATTTCCTCTGGAGGAAAAAGGTGCCGCTGCTGCCCCGGATTATGTCCGAGTACGCCCACGCCCGGACCGGGATCGACATCCACCCCGGGGCCCGGATCGGCCGCCACTTTATGATCGATCACGGAACCGGGGTGGTGATCGGGGAGACCACGGTCATCGGCGACCACGTGCGGATCTACCAGGGGGTGACCCTGGGCGCCCTGACCGTGCCGGCCGACGCCGGCAAATTCCGGGACGCCAAGCGCCATCCGACGATCCGCGACCGGGTGACGATCTATGCCGGGGCGACGATCCTGGGCGGGAAGACGGTGATCGGGGAGGGGGCGACCATCGGGGGCAACGTCTGGCTCACCCGCTCGGTCCCTCCCGGGGCCACGGTCTTCGGCGCCCCCCCGGCCCCGGCCATCCGGACCTGAGCGCCGGACCGTATCGGCGGCGCCGGTCAATCCATTCTCTCGTCCCGCTGGTAATTACAGTTGAACGGATAGTGAATCGAACCCCGGCGCCCCGGCACGGGGCAGTCGATGGTCGGACCGGTCGGACTCGTCGGACCGGTCCGACTTTTCCGGATTCAGGACCGGAGCTATGAGCAACTCGGAAACCATCATCAGGAATTTCTGCATCATCGCCCACATCGACCACGGGAAGTCGACCCTGGCCGACCGCTTTCTGGAGATCACCGGGACGATCAAACCGCGGGATTTCCGGGACCAGGTCCTGGACGATATGGACCTGGAGCGGGAGCGGGGGATCACGATCAAGTCCCACCCGGTCCAGATGCGCTACCGGACCCGGGCGGGGGAAGACTGTCTCCTCCACCTGATCGACACCCCCGGCCACGTCGACTTCTCCTACGAGGTTTCGCGCTCCCTCTCCGCCTGCGAGGGGGCGATCCTCCTGGTCGACGCCGCCCAGGGGATCCAGGCCCAGACGGTGGCCAACTTCTACCTGGCCCTGGAACAGGGGCTGGAGATCATCCCGGTCCTGAACAAGATCGACCTGCCCAACGCCGATGTTGCCCGCTGCCTGGGGCAGCTCTCGGCCCTGGCCGGCTTCACCGAGGATGAAGTCTTCCGGATCAGCGCCAAGGACGGCCGGGGGGCGGCCGATCTCCTGGAAGAGGTCGTCCGGCGGGTGCCCCCTCCGAAAGGGGAGCGGGGGGCGGAACTGCGGGGCCTGGTCTTCGATTCCATCTACAACCCTTTCCGAGGGGTGATCATCTACGTCCGGTTCTTCGACGGGAGGCTGGCCGCCGGCGAGAAAGTCCTGCTGATGAACAAGGGCCGGGAGTACGAGGTCCAGGAGGTCGGGGTGTTCCGCCCGGGTATGGAACCGGCCCGCGAACTGGGGGCGGGCGAGGTCGGGTATATCATCGCCAACATCAAGGACCCGGCCGAGGTCCTGATCGGGGACACCCTGACCGCCGCCGCCCGGCCCTGCCCGGAGCCGCTCCCCGGTTTCAAGGAGCTCCAGCCCCTGGTCTTCAGCGGGCTCTACCCGGTCAACAGCGCGGACTACGAGGATCTCAAGGCCGCTCTGGAGAAGCTTCACCTCAACGATCCCTCCTTCGTCTACCAGCCGGAGAGTTCCCAGGCCCTCGGTTTCGGCTACCGCTGCGGGTTCCTCGGCCTGCTCCATATGGACATCATCAACGAGCGGCTGCGGCGGGAGTACGACCTCGGGCTGGTGGCGACCACCCCCTCGGTGGTCTACCGGGTGACGGCCGCCGACGGGAAGGAACTGGTCATCGACAACCCGGTCCTCCTCCCGGATCGGAGCAGTATCCGGGAGATCCGGGAGCCGTTCATCCGGGCCTGGATTATCACCCCCAACGAACATATCGGGACGATTATGCAGATCGCCCAGGACCGGAGGGGGGAGTGCGTCGCCACCGAGAGCCTGGGGGAGAACAGCGTCATCCTGACCTTCGACCTCCCCCTCAACGAGGTGGTGATCGACTTTTACGACCTGATCAAGTCGGTGACCCACGGTTACGGGTCGCTGGATTACGAGTACACCGGTTACCGGCCGAGCGACCTGGTCCGGTTGGAGATCCTTCTCAACGGCGAGCCGGTGGACGCCTTCTCCTCCCTGGTCCACCGCGAGAAGGCCCGGCCCCGGGGGTTGAAGATGGTGGAGCGGTTGAAGGAGGTGATCCCCCGCCACCTCTTCAAGATCGCCGTGCAGGCCGCCGCCGACGGGAAGGTGATCGCCCGGGAGACGATCAACCCTTTCCGCAAGGACGTGACCGCCAAGCTCTACGGCGGCGACCGGACCCGGAAGGACAAGCTGCTGAAGAAACAGAAGGCGGGAAAGAAGAAGATGAAGATGGTGGGCCAGATCCAGGTCCCCCAGTCCGCCTTCATCGATGTCCTGAAGCTGGGTTAAGAACCGTCCGGTCCGCCGGTTTGAGGTTATTCTTTACGGTCTCGGTTAAGGTGGGAACCAGTTACTTCCTCGGCCGCGGAATAAATAGCAGCAATCTCTGGCCGGGGAATAGACGTCTCTTTCAACCTGAGACGTTGGTCGGGGGATATTCGCTTCCTTAATTTCCCCCGGGATTCATCCCGGGGGAAATTAAGGAATATGGGACTTGGTCAGCTTCTTCAGCGTCGCCCAGGCCTCTTCCGGCTCGGAAACGGCCAGCAGCTTCCGCCGGGCCTCGGCGGCGATCAGCGACTCGATCAGCCCGGCCAGCAGGGTCAGGTAGAAGGCGTTGGCGGCGATCGGGATCACGATGAAGAAGAAGATCTTGCTCAGCTGGCCCTTCGGCGCCCCGAATTTGAGGCCCTTCCGGCTCAGGCCCAGGGCGAAGGTCAGGGAGCCGGTGTCGACCCCCCGGACGTGGGGGAAGGCGAGGGAGTGTTCGACCGCGGTGCTGCCGATCGCTTCCCGCTCCAGGGCCTGCCCGATCAGGAGCCGCGGGTCGCTGAAATAGAGCTGATCGGTCATCCGCTGGGCGAGTTCCCCGATCACCCCTTCGGGGGTGCGGGCCTCCAGCCGGGGGATCATCAGCTTCTCCGAGGAGAAGCGTTCGATCCCCAGCCGGGGAAGGCTCTTGCGGAGCGAGTCGTCGTGGATGTCCAGTCTCTCCCCCTGGTAGGGATAGAGGTACCGGGCGCAGTTCGGGCAGTTGATGATCTGCTCCCCCCGCTGGAGTTCGGCGCAGAGCGAGGTCGGCAGGTTGATGCCGCAGCCGTAGCAGGTCTCGTTGACCACCGGGGCGATGGCGGGGGGGGTGCGTTTTTGCAGCTCGCGGAAGAAGTCGGCGGTGTCGGGGGGGAGCTTCCCGAGCAGGGAGTCGATGGAACTCTCCAGGCCGGAGAGGTTCTTCCCCTCTCCCAGGACCGACTGCTCGTCGCGGGCGAAACAGAGTTCCTGGATCTGGATCAGGCGGTTATGAATCTCTTTCATAACTGGGTTTCATTTAATTGGTTCGGGATGATATTATCAAGAGAAAAATAAATAATTTCCGACCGGGGGATGGAGATATGAAGAAGAGATCACTGGGGAAGAAGATTTTGCTCGCGTCGGCGGCAGTGGTCCTGCTCCTGCTGATTGTCGCGGCGGCGGGGGTTATTTACCTTAATCGCTACCTCAACACCGAGGGGTTCCGCGGCCGGCTGGAGGGGGAGATCCGGGCGAAGGCCGGGGTCGAGGTGGGGATCGAGGATCTGTCGGCCTCGATCTTCCGGGGTTTCACGGTCCGCGGGGTGACGGTGGCTTCGCCGGAGGCAGGGGATCCCCCGCTGTTCACGGCGGAGAGGCTGGTCCTGAAGTACGACCTGTCCGACCTCCTCTTCCGGAAGGTGACCGTGGAACGGGTCGAGGTCGCCTCGCCCCGGCTCCGCTTGCGGAAGGACTCCGAAGGGGAATGGATACTCCCCTCGACTCCGGGGAAGGAGAGCAAGCCGGCTCCCGGCGGCCGGGCCGGGAAGAAGGAGCCGGAACCCTCCGGGGAGGATTCCGGGTGGAAGATCGCGGTCGATAGTTTCCAAGTCGCCGGCGGGGCGGCGGAACTCCTCACCGGCGAGAAGTGCGACCCGGTCGCGGTCGGGGGGCTCGATCTCTCCGGACGATTCCTGGGGACGGGGGAGTCTTCCGAGATCGAGGCCCGGCTGGAGGTCGCCGGGGTTGACCTCGGCGGGGAGCGGATGGTGTCGGAGTTGAAGGCGGATCTTTCGCTGCGGGGGAAGAAGTCGTTGACGGCCGACCTGGAAGCCGGTGTCGCCGGGGGCCGGGTTTCCGGGAAGCTGACCGCCGAACTGCAGGACCGGGAGGCGATGCCCTACCGGACCGGGCTGAACCTGGAAGGGGTGAAGGTTGCTCCCTTGCTGAAGACCTTCGCCCCGGAGTCGGGGATGGAAGTGAGCGGGGGGATCTTCGGCCGGGTGGAGGGGCGGGGGGAGTTGGGAGACCCCGACCGCCTGGAGGCGGAGGGGAAGCTGGAGATCCGCCAGGGTTCGGTCTCCGGGAACCGTATCCAGGAACTGGTCGCCCAGCTGCTTCAGGACGAGCATCTGAGGATCATCAAATTCGAGCAGGCCGAGGCCGATTTCACCGTCGACGGACGGCTGGCGACCCTGGTGCGGCTGATCATTCATTCCCACAAGACGATTTTCACCGTCTCCGGGACGATCGATTTCGCCAAAAATTCGGAACTGGACCTGGCGGTGGGCGTCAATTTCCACGACGACCTGGTCGAAGACATCAAGGTCCGGGACCTGCGGGATTCCTTCCAGCCATCCGGTGCTTACCCCGGTTACCAGGTTTTCGAGTTCAAGGTTTGGGGCAACCCGGATAACCCGAAGAACGACTTCGCCCAGCGTCTGCTCGAGAAAGGGGCGGTCTCCCGGCTGAAGAGAGAGCTGCTGAAGAAGGACCGGGCCCGGGAAGCGGACCCGGGACTGACCGAGGAGGAGAGGGCCCGGAGGCAGGAGAAGAGGGAGAAGCGGGAAGGACAGATCGAGGAAGGCGTGGAGAAGCTATTCCAGCTCCTGGGGAAGTGAACCGGTGGGCACGCTCAAGCGCATCAAGAAAAGCCGTCCGGTCGCCTTTATCCGCCGTTACCTGGCCTACCTGGCCGCCCGGGCTTATTTCCGGGTGGCCGGCCGGCTCTCCCCCCGGCTGGTGATCCGCTGGGGCCGGGCCCTGGGACGGTTCGCCTACCGCCGGGTCGGCTACGGGAGAAGGCTGGCCCTGGGCAACCTGACCCGGGTCTTCGGGAACGAGATGTCCCCGGAGGAGATCGAGTCCGTGGCCGTCAGGGTTTACGAGAATCTCGGGGTCACCGCCCTCGAGTTCCCCCGGCTGCCCCACGTCGGCGACCGGGAGTTCTTCGCCGCGGTCGATTACCGCCCGGAGGATCTCGAATACCTCCGCTCCCTGATGCGGGCGGGGCAGGGGGCCCTCTTCGCCAGCGCCCACCTGGGCAACTGGGAGATGCTGGCCGACTTCGGCGCCCGGCTGGGGCTGAAGATGTCGGTCCTCTACAAGCCTTCCACCAACCCCTACTTCAACCGTCTCTGGACCGAACTGCGGGGCCGCAACCGCCTGATCGACATCACCGGGGACCTCTCCCCGGTCGCCCGCCGGCTGCGGGCGGGCGAGGGGGTCTGCCTGCTCTTCGACGAGAACGCCCGCTCCCGGGGGATCCGGATCCCCTTCTTCGGATATCCGGCTTCGACCTACCGGGGGCCGGCCTTCTTCGCCCTCCGGACCGGGGCGCCGATCCTCTGCCTCTACTTCGTCCGGCAGCCCGACGGCCGCCACCGTTTCATCATCGAGCGGACCATCCGCCCCCGGCGGAGCGGAGATCTGGAGAGCGACATCGGGGCGATAATGGCCGAGATGAACTCGAGCCTGGAGAAGATGGTCCGCCGCTACCCCGACCAGTGGAACTGGGTTTACCGGCGCTGGGGTTGAACCGGCGGCGGTGCTCCCGGCGGCACCGGTGTCGCGGCCGATTTCGCCGTTTCTTCGGCCGGCCCGGTCTCCGCGTCTTCGTTGAGCAGGGCGGCGAGGCGGAAGCCGGCCTCGAGGAGGCGGCGGCGCATAATCGGCTGGGCCGCCTCGGCGTAGGGGCCGGAGAGTTCAGGGGGAAGGCCAGTCCAGCTCCGGACCGCCAGATCCTTCAGGCGGGGGTAGACGAACTCCCGGGCGATCCGGTGGGATTCCACCGCCCAGTCATAGGGGCTCCCGCCTGCCAGCCGCTCCCGTTCCTCCGGTTTCAGGTCCGCCAGCAGCCGCCGGGCGTGCCCGTCCGGTGTCTCCCCCCGGTCGTCGTAGATCGTGCCGTCCCAGGCGGCGTGGAGGTTGGTCGGTTTGCCCCGGAAGAGCACCCGGACGCCGTTCGCTCCCTTGTCGATCCCCGTCCCGCAGTGGAGCGGCTGGTGGATATCGCCGACGAAGTGGATGAGGAATTTCAGGGCTTCCAGCCGGTCCTGGCGGACCTTCTTCCGGTCGCGGTAGATCTTCAGCTGTTCCGCGATGGCGGAGACGATGTTGCCCTTCTCGGCGGTGAAGACGTCGAAGTCGGGTTTCTCGAGTTCCAGCGGCCAGTTGATGTAGTGCCAGGGAGCGGTCCACCACCAGTAGCCCCGGATGTAGTCGGCCCAGCCGGCCTCGTCGGCCATCCGGTACCGGGGTCCGAGCAACCCGGCGACTTTCTGCCGGGCGGCCGGCCGGAGCTGCGTCTCGGCGATCTCGGCGATCACCTGGTGCTGCCAGACCTTCCAGGCCAGGGCGGAAGGAGGGAGGCAGAGGGCCTGGCCGAAAAAAAGCGCCAGCAGGATGGTTCCATATTTTTTCATCTTCACGCGGCCGCCGCGGCGGCTCCAAGCTGGTTGGCGTTTTCCAGCCGGAGCAGCTCGAACCGGGCCGGGCGGGCGGGGTG
>JAXGWO010000036.1:0-35475 GCA_040773245.1 PVC group bacterium | reverse complement strand
GGGGGAGGACTTCGAGATCGTCATCCCCTCGGTCAGCATCCGCGCCGAGCCGACGGTGGCCCTGGTCGACCGCAACGTCGACCGCAAGGGCACCCGGGCGGCGGCCGAAGCCTACCTGGAGTTTCTCTACTCCGAGACCGGGCAGGAACTGGCCGGGAAGCACTTCTTCCGTCCCAGCGACCCGCGGTTCCTGGAGAAGTTCCGCGACCAGTACCCCGAAGTGCCGATGTTCACCATCGACGACGAGTTCGGCGGCTGGACCCCGGCCACCGAGAAGCACTTCCGCGACGGCGGCCTCTTCGACCAGATCTACCTCACCCGGTAGGCCGGCCCGATGAGATCGATCCTCCAGCCGAAGCGGCGGCCCCGACGCGTCATCCCGGGCTTCGGCCTGACCTTCGGGTTCGCCGTCTCCTACCTGGGGCTGCTGGTCCTGATCCCCCTGGCCGGGATCACCCTGCGGGCCCTGGGAATGAGCTGGGACACTTTCTGGGCGGCGGCCACCTCCCGGCAGGTGGCCGCCTCCTACCGGGTCTCCTTCGGGATCTCCTTCGCCGCCGCCGTCACCAACGCCGTCTTCGGCTCCCTGACCGCCTGGGCGATCGTCCGCTACCGGTTCCCCGGGCGGAAACTCCTCGACGGGATGGTGGACCTGCCGTTCGCCCTGCCGACGGCGGTGGCCGGGATCGCCCTGACCGCCATCTACGCCCGGACCGGCTGGCTGGGCCGGATCCTCTACCCCCTGGGGATCGAGACCGCCTACTCCCGGCTGGGGATCTTCATCGCCCTGACCTTCGTCGGACTGCCCTTCGTGGTCCGCACCCTCCAGCCGGTGATCGAGGACCTGGACATCGAGATCGAGGAGGCGGCGGCCTCCCTGGGCGCCTCGCGGCTGAAGACGATCCGGCGGGTGGTCGTCCCCGCGCTGCTGCCGGCCATCCTCACCGGGCTGGCGCTCTCCTTCGCCCGAGCCCTGGGGGAGTATGGCTCGGTGATCTTCATCTCCGGGAATATGCCGCTGAAGACCGAGATCACCCCCCTGACCATCGTCAAGTTCCTCGAGCAGTACCAGGTGGCGGAGGCCACCGCGGTGGCGGTGGTGATGCTGGCCTTCTCCTTCCTGCTCCTGCTCGGGATCAACATCCTCCAGCGCTGGAGCGAATCGATCGGGGCGGCCCGAACCTGAGGAGGACCGGACTATGGCCGCCATCATCTCCCGGCTGCGCGAAACCCCCCTCCCGAGGACCCGCCGCGCCATCGCGGAGTCGGCCTGGATGCGGCGGGGCTGCATCGCCGCCGCCGTCGTCTTTCTCGGCCTCTTCCTCCTGATCCCCCTGATCTCGATCTTCGCCGAGGCCTTCGGCGAAGGCCTCCGGGCTTACCTGGGCGCCTTCTCCGACCAGTACGCTCTCGCCGCCATCCGGCTGACCCTGACGGTGGCGGCGATCTGCGTGCCGCTCAACACCGTCTTCGGCCTGGCCACCGCCTGGGCGGTCACCAAGTACGACATCCGGGCCAAGAGCCTCCTCACCACCCTGATCGACCTCCCCTTCGCCGTCTCCCCCGTGGTGGCCGGGCTGCTCTTCATCATCATCTTCGGCGCCCACGGCTACCTCGGCCCCTTCCTGGAACGGCACGACATCCGGATCATCTTCGCCCTGCCGGGGATCGTGCTGGCGACCCTCTTCATCACCTTCCCCTTCGTCGCCCGGGAGCTGATCCCGATTATGCAGGCCCGGGGAAGGGACGACGAGTACGCCGCCCTCACCCTGGGGGCGAACGGCTGGCAGACCTTCCGGCGGGTCACCCTGCCCAACGTCAAATGGGGACTCTTCTACGGCGTGATCCTCTGCAACGCCCGGGCGATGGGGGAGTTCGGGGCGGTCGCGGTGGTTTCCGGGAACATCAAGGGACTGACCAGCACGATGCCGCTCTACATCGAGACTCTCTACCTGGAGTACGCCACCGTCCCGGCCTTCGCCCTCGCCTCGGTCCTGACGGTCCTGGCGCTGGTCACCTTGCTGGTGAAGAACTTCATCGAATGGCGGTACCAGTCCGCGCGGAGCGCCTGATCCGGAAACTAAACGGGAGATTGCTATGGGCCTGCTGGCACGGAACATCACGAAATCGTTCGGCGACTTCAGGGCGCTGGACAGCGTCTCCCTGGAGGTCCCGCGGGGGAAACTGGTCTCCCTGCTCGGCCCCTCCGGCTCGGGAAAGACCACCCTCCTGCGGATCCTCGCCGGCCTCGAGTTCTGCGACCCCGGCACCGGCGGGAAGGTGTTCTTTCACGGGCAGGACGTCACCGACCTCCCGGCGGGGAAGCGGAGGGTCGGGTTTGTCTTCCAGAATTATGCCCTCTTCCGCCATCTGACGGTGGCGAAGAACATCGCCTTCGGGATGGAGGTGCGCCGGGGGCCCGACCGGATGCCCCGGGACCGGATCCGGTTACGGGTGAAGGAACTGCTCGGGCTGGTCCGCCTGGAAGGGCTGGGGGACCGCTACCCCAGCGAACTGTCCGGGGGCCAGCGGCAGCGGGTGGCCCTGGCCCGGGCCCTGGCGGTCGACCCCGGGGTCCTGCTCCTCGACGAGCCATTCGGGGCGCTCGACGCCAAGGTCCGCAAGGACCTGAGGCGCTGGCTGCGGAAATTCCAGGAGCAGCTCAACCTGACCACGGTCTTCGTCACCCACGACCAGGAGGAGGCCCTGGAACTGGCCGACGAGGTGGTGGTGATGAACCACGCCCGGATCGAGCAGGTCGGCGGCCCCCAGCACGTCTACGACCGGCCGTCCTCCCCCTTCGTCATCGAGTTTATGGGCAACGTCAACAAGCTGGTCGCCGGACTGGAGGGGACCCCGGGGCCGGGGAACGACGTCCTCTACGTCCGCCCCCACGACGTCGATATCGAGAAGATCGCGGAAGACGGCCGGCCCTGCACCCTGAAGGCCAAAGTCCAGCACGTCTTCTCCGCCGGGAACTACGGCCGGATCAGCCTGGAACGGCTGAGCAACGGCGAACCGTTCGAGGCCGAGATCTCGCGGGAGAAGCTCCGGCAGCTGGGGATCAAGCCGGGAGACGTCGTCTCCGTGGTCTTCCGCCACATCCGGCTCTTCCCCCGGGGAAAGTTCTTCGAGACCGACGTCGGCCGGGGCCAGCTAATCGGACTGGACGAACAACCGGAAAGCGGTGGGGGGTAGCAGCAAAACCCTGAAGTGGAGGAATTCGCTCTATGCTCGTCAGTCGCCGGGTGCTACATTATAAAATATGCGGCGACATAGCCGTCGCCGTTGAAATTATGCGCCGAAGGCGGAAAATTTTACAATGAACTCACAGGATCTGAGAAAGAAATTCCTCGACTTCTTCGCCGAACGCGGGCATACCGTCCGCCCCTCCGACAGCCTGGTCCCCTCCAGCGACCCGACCCTGATCTTCACCTCGGCCGGGATGGTCCCCTTCAAGGCCCTCTGGACCGACGCCCCCCTCCAGTTCACCCGGGCGGCCTCGGTCCAGAAGTGCCTGAGGGTCGGGGGGAAGGACAGCGACCTGGAGAACGTGGGCCGGACCCTTCGGCACCACAGTTTCTTCGAGATGCTCGGCAACTTCTCCTTCGGGGACTACTTCAAGAAGGAAGCCATCGAGTGGGCCTGGGAGTTCGCGACCGGGGTGGTCAAGCTCCCGAAGGACCTCCTCTGGGTCTCGGTCTTCGAGGACGACGACGAGGCCTTTGAACTCTGGCGGAAGACAACCGGCATACCCGCAGAACGGATCGTCCGGCTGGGGAAGAAGGACAACTTCTGGGGACCGGCGGGCCTCTCCGGCCCCTGCGGCCCCTGCTCGGAGATCTACTTCGACCGGGGGGAGAAGTACGGCTGCGGCAAGCCGGACTGCCGGCCCGGCTGCGACTGCGAGCGCTATCTCGAATTCTGGAACCTGGTCTTCCCCCAGTTCTACCAGGACGAATCGGGGAACCGGCGGCCCCTGGAACGACGGGGGATCGACACCGGGATGGGACTGGAACGCCTGGCCCTCCTGGTCCAGGGGGCCCAGAGCAACTACGGCACCGACCTCTTCCTCCCCATCCTCTCGGCCCTGCGGGAGATCGTCCCCGGCCGGCCCGGGGAATCCCCCCGGGAGGCCGAACACGTGATCGCCGACCACATCCGGGCCCTCACCTTCGCCCTGGCGGAGAACGTGCTGCCCTCCAACGAGGGGAGGGGATACGTGATGCGGCGGCTGCTGCGGCGGGCGGTCCGCTTCGGCAGGAAACTCTCCCTGGAGGGACCATTCCTCCACCAGCTGGTCCCGGCCGTGGTCGAGGTGATGAAGGAACCCTATCCGGAACTGCTGGAGAGCCGGGATCACGTCCAGAGAATCATCCGGGCCGAGGAGGAGCGGTTCGGGGATACCCTGACCCTGGGCCTGGAGAAGCTGGACGAGATCGCCCGGACCCTGAAGAAGCAGGGGGAGAGGGCGATCCCCGGGAAGGAGGTCTTCAAGCTCTCCGACACCTACGGCTTCCCCCCGGAGCTGACCGACGAGGTCGCCCGGGAAAAGGGGCTGGAGATCGACTGGCCGGGGTTCGAAAAGGCCCTGGCGGAGCAGAAGGAGCGGGGCCGGGCGGCCTGGAAGGGGCTGGCCGAGCAGGAGGTCATCCCCGTCTATCATCAGATCAGGAAGCTGCACCCCCCGGTCGAGTTCCGGGGGTACGATCGGCTGGCCGTCCGGGCCCGGGTCCTGGCGATTATCCGGGATGGCAAGGAAATCGGCCGGGCGGGAAAAGACGAGGAGGTCGAGGTAATCCTCGACCAAACTTCCTTTTATGCCGAGGCGGGGGGGCAGGTCGGGGATACCGGGACCATCCGGACCCCGTCCGGCGCGGTGGAGGTCGCCGCCACCATCCGTCCCCTGGAGGGACTGATCATTCACCGGGGGAAGGTGGTCGAGGGGGAGATCCGGGCGGGCGAGGCCGAGGCCCTGGTCGACCGGGCGCGGCGGCGGCGGATCGAGCGCCACCACACCTCCACCCACCTCCTCCAGCAGGCCCTGAGGGAGATCGTCGGCGACCACATCGGCCAGGCCGGTTCGTTCGTCGGTCCGGATTACTTCCGCTTCGACTTCTCCCACTTCGAGGCGGTCAGGCCGGAAGACCTCGCCCGGGTCGAGGCCCGGGTCAACGAGATGATCCGGGAGAACTGGCCGGTCAATATCTTCCAGCTCTCCCTGGCCGCGGCCAAGGGGCAGGGCGCCCTGGCATTCTTCGGGGAGAAGTACGGCGAGACCGTGAGGATGATCGAGGTCGGGGGCTGCAGCCGGGAGCTCTGCGGCGGCACCCACGTCCGAGGGACCGGGGAGATCGGTCTCTTCCTCCTCCTCGCCGAGAGCTCCGTCGCCTCCGGGGTGCGAAGGATCGAGGCGGTCTGCGGGGACGGGGCCTTCGCGAAGACGGAAGTCTTCCGGGAGATCCTCCGGGAGGCCTGCGGCCCGCTGAAGATCTCCCCGGAAGAGCTTCCCGCCCGGCTGGAGAAGATGGCCGGAAGGATCAAGGAACTGGAGAACGAGATCAAGAACCTGAAGAGGGAACAGGCCGCCGGCAGCCTGGAAGAGATCATCGGGCAGGCCCGGACGGTCGACGGCATCCGGATCCTGGCCGCCGATCTCGGCGAGACCGGGATGGGGACTCTCCGGTCCCTGGCCGACGAGGTCAAGGGGCGGCTGGGCTCGGGGATCGCCGTCCTGGCCGGGACGGAGGGGGGGAAGGCCTGCCTGGTGGCGGCGGTCACCCCCGACCTGGTCAAGGCCGGCCACCACGCCGGGAACATCGTCCGGGAAGTGGCCAAGCTGCTCGGCGGCAGCGGCGGCGGCCGCCCCGACCTGGCCCAGGCCGGCGGCAAGGACCCCGGGAAGATCAAGGATGCCCTGGAGGCGGTGCCGGGGATAGTGGGGAAGGCGCGGAATCGATAATCGGTAATCAGTGATCGGTGGGGGAATAAGAGATAGTGAGCAGTAAGGCTAACTTTCGATCCCGATAGCGATAGCGATCCCGCTAGCGATTCTTTTTCTATTCGTGAAGATTGGTGAGGATTCGTGGTTTTGAAAAGGGGGCGAGGCGGGGGATAAATTCGAGTAAATTAGTGTAATTCGTGGATAAAAAAGGGGCCGAGGCGGGGGTTTTCTTTCGTGAGGATTTGTGAAGATTAGTGGTTCCATAAAAGGGCCGTGGTAGGGGCCATTAAGAACGATTGGTGAAGATTCGTGGTTAATCCAGCCCCCGAGATTTCCGTCCTGATGCCGGCCTTCAACGAGGGCCGGCATATTTTTGCCAATATCCGGGAGACCCGGAAGGCGGTCGCCGGACTGGCTGGCAGTTTCGAGATCGTGGCGGTGGACGACGGCAGCCTCGACAACACCGGGGAGGAGATCGCCCGGGCGGCGCGGGAGTTCCCCGAGGTCAGGGTCCTGACCTTCCCCGAAAACCGGGGCAAGGGCTGGGCTCTGAAGAAGGCCTTCGGGGCCTGCCGGGGCGAGGTGATTTTCTTTCTCGACTCCGACCTCGACATCCACCCCCGACAGTTCGCTGCCCTCCTCGATATCCGAAAGCGAAGCGGGGCCGACGCCGTGATCGGTTCCAAGCGCCACCCGGAATCGACTCTCAACTACCCCGCCGCCCGCCGCTTCATCTCGGCGGCTTATTTTCTTCTGGTCAAGCTCCTCTTCGGCCTGCCGATCCGGGACACCCAGACCGGGATCAAGCTCTTCCGGCGGGAGGCCCTGGCTGCCGTCCTCCCCCGGCTCCTGGTCAAACGCTACGCCTTCGACCTCGAACTCCTCGCTGACCTCCACCACCGGGGTTTTACCATCGCTGAAGCCCCGATCGTGGTCGATTATAAGGGAAGGTTCGGAAGGATAGGGCTCGGATCGATCTGGACCATCCTCCTCGACACCCTGGCCGTCTTCTACCGGCTGAAGATTCTCAAGTACTACGACCGGCCGCTCCCGACGTGGGATCAAACGCCGCGGGTCTCGATCCTGACCGCCTTCTCCGAGCCCAGCCCCTATCTCGAACAATGCCTGGAGAAGATTGGCGGCCTCGACTACCCCGATTTCGAGGTCATCCTGCTTCCCGACCGGGAAATGGCAAAGTCCCCCGGTCGGGTCCGGGTGATCCCCACCGGGCCGGTCGGCCCGCCCCGGAAGAGGGATATCGGGGCCGGGGAAGCTTCCGGTGATATTTTGGCCTTCATCGACGACGACGCCTACCCCCAGGAGGATTGGCTGAAGATCGCCGTCCCCCATTTCGGCGACCCGTCCGTCGCCGCCGTGGGCGGGCCCGCCTCCACCGCGCCGGAAGACGGGCCGCTTCAGCAGGCCGGGGGGAGGGTGCTCACCTCCTGGATGGTCGGCGGGGTGCACATCTATCGCCACATCCCCAAAATGCTCCGGGAGGTGGACGACTACCCGACCTGCAACCTTCTGGTCCGCCGGTCCGCCTTCGAGAGGGTAGGGGGGTTCGATACCCCTTACTGGCCGGGAGAGGATACCGTCCTCTGCGAGAAGCTCACCCGGGGCCGGCCGGCCCGGATCATCTACGATCCCGACGTCCAGGTCTTCCACCACCGCCGTCCCCTCTTCCGGAAGCACTGGCGGCAGATCGGAAATTACGGCCTCCACCGCGGCTACTTCGTCAAGCGCTTCCCCTCCACCTCGCGCCGGCTCAACTACTTCCTCCCCTCGCTCTGGACGGTCTTCCTCCTCTTCGGCTGGATCCCCCTGCTCCTGATCCCGGGAGGGATCGGCTTCTACCTCACCCCGGTCGCCGCTTATCTTCTCCTGGCCCTGCTCACGGGTCTCAGAAGCGGGAACTGCCGGGACACCGCCCTGGTCGCCGCCGGGATCGTCACCACCCACCTCGTCTACGGCCTCAACTTCCTCCACGGCCTGGCCGCCCGCCGCCTCCCCGAAGAAAACCCCGCCGTTTTATGAAGATATTATTCTCATACCCACCCCTCGATAGAGCCAAGGGGTTTCCCACCCTGGGACAGAACCGGCAGTTCCAGTACTTCACCGAGCCGACCTTCATCTACCCGGTGGTTCCCGCCACCGCCGCCACGATGCTCCGCGATGCCGGCCACCAGGTGCTCTGGAACGACTGCCCGGCCGAGGGGATAAACCGGGGAGGGTACTTCCGGCTGCTGGAGCGGGAGAGGCCCGACCTGATAGTCTTCGAGTCCAAAACCCCGGTGATCCGGGAACACTGGCGCCTGCTCTCCGAAATCAAGGGGAACCTGTCAACCGTCAACCGTCAACCGTCAACCGTTCTCTGCGGCGACCACGTCACCGCCCTCCCCGAGGAGTCGCTTCTCAACTCCCCGGTGGACTTCGTACTGGCCGGCGGCGACTATGACTTCCTCCTCCGCGATCTCTGTAAGGTCCTGTCCCAGCCCCCGGACCATTCCCCATTCCCCATTCCCCATTCCCTTCCACCAGGTATCTGGTACCGTGACCAGGGAATCATCAAAAACACCGGCCCCTTTCAGCTCGACCACGATCTCGATGGAGCCCCCTTCATCGACCGGGAACTAACCAAGTGGGAACTCTACGCCTTTAAAAACGGCAACTACCGCCGGACCCCGGGCACCTACATTATGAGCGGCCGGGACTGCTGGTGGGGCAAGTGTTCATTCTGCAGCTGGACCGGCCTCTACCCGAAATTCCGGGTCCGGACGGTGGAGAATGTCCTCGACGAGATCGGCGATATTGTCGCTAATTACCCGGTCCGGGAGATAATGGACGATACCGGCACCTTCCCCCGGGGAGAGTGGCTCCGGAAGTTCTGCCGGGGGGCGATAGCGCAAGGCTTCAGCCAAAAGGTGGGGTTCGACTGCAATTTCCGCTTCGGGGCCGCCTCGGCGGAGGATTACCGGCTGATGCAGAAAGCCGGGTTCCGTTTCCTCCTCTTCGGCCTGGAGAGCGCCAACCAGGAGACCCTGGACCGCCTGAACAAGAACCTGAAGGTTGAAACGATCATCGATTCCTGCCGGGCGGCCCGCCGGGCCGGCCTCTACCCTCACATCACGATAATGTTCGGCTACCCCTGGGAGAGTTACGAGCAGGCCAGGAACACCTTCAAGCTGGGGCGATACCTGCTGAAGAAGGGGTATGCCTACACGATGCAGGCCACCATCGTCGTGCCTTATCCCGGCACGCCCCTCTACCGGGAATGCCGGGAGAACAACTGGCTGCTGACCGAAGACTGGCCCGACTACGATATGAAGCGACCCGTGATGAAGACCCCCTTCCCGGAAGAGGAGCTGATGAAACTGGTGCGGGGGATGTACTCGATCGCCTACGATCCGGTCTTCCTGGCCCGGAAAGTTCTCAGTATCCGCGACTGGTCGGACATCCGGTACTTTCTCCGGGCCGGGAAGAAAGTCTTCGGCCACCTCCGCGATTTCCAGTGACCCTTGTCACTGCGATCCGGCCCGACGTAGGGGCACGGTATGCCGTGCCCTTACAAAAGGGCGACGCCCACTTGCCGGCAGGCAGGAAGCAATTTCGATCAATGAAAGATCTCAAGAACAAGATTCTGGATATCAAGATCTTCAACCGGAGGTTCCTGAGGGACGACTTCATCCGGCACGCCGGGATCACGATGGCCGGGACCCAGCTAGCCGGGGTGATCAACCTCCTCTTTCACCTCCTGATGGTCCGGCTCCTGGAGGTGGAGAGCTACGGGGTCCTCAACTCCCTGGTGGTCTTCACCGTCTTCTTCGGCCAGCTGACCGCCGCCATCCAGCCCGCCCTGGCCCGGTTCTTCGCCGTCGAGATCGCCCGGGGAAGGCTGGACGCCGCCGCGGCGGCCGTGAAACGGGCCGGCCGTGACCTGGGGTTCGGCGCGGGATTACTGCTGATCCTCTTCTTCCTCGGAGCCGGCCCCCTAGCCCGGGCCCAGCGGGTCGAACAGGTCGGACTCTTCTATATCCTGGGCCTGGTGGTGGCGGTCCACCTCCCGGCCTGCCTTCCGGCGGCCTTTCTCCAAGGAGCCCAGAAATTCAGCCCCCTGGCGCTGCTCAACGTCACCTACGCCCTGGCCAAGCTGGTTCTCGGGATCGGCCTGGTCCTGGCCGGGGCCGGGGTGGCGGGGGCGCTCTCCGGCTATTTCTTCGCCCCCTCCCTGATGCTCCTGGTCGGGGCCTGGCTGATCCGGGGGTACTTCCGCCGCCGCACCTTGCCGCCGGTGCTTCCCGCTCCGGGGATGGGACCGATCTACCGCTACATCGTCCCCACGATGCTGGCGCTGCTCTCGTTCGCCGTCCTGACCAACATCGACATCACCCTGGTCAAGGCCTTCTTCTCCCCCCGGGAGGCGGGCTACTACTCGGTGGCCCAGATGGTGGGAAAGATCATCCTCTTCCTCCCGGCGGCGGTGTCGATGGTGGTCTTCCCCAAGGCGGCCTCGCTCAAGGCCCTCAACTCCTCCAGCATCCATCTCTTTCACCGGGGGCTGGTCCTGAGCGGACTGCTCTCCGGTTCGGCGACCGCGGTCTGCTGGCTGGCCCCGTCCCTGGTGCTGAAAGTCCTGACCGGGAAGACCGATCCCGGGATCGTCTCCCTGGTAGGACTTTTCGCCCTGGCGATGAGTTTCTACTCGCTGCTCTGGCTGGAGATCTTCTACAACCTCTCGGTCGGGGCCACCCGGTTCATCAAGTTCCTCCTGGTGGCGGCGGCCGCCCAGGCGGCGGCGATCTACCTCTGGCACCCCGGTCTGCGGTCGGTCCTGCTCCTGCTCAATGTCTTCGGTTCCCTCACCTTCCTGGGGACCCTCTTCCTCACCCCCGGCCTCTTCCGGCCCGGCGGGAACCCCCTCCCCACCGGGGAGGGGGCAACTTGTCCCGAGCTTGTTGAGGGAGGGGGCGGGGATAGGGCGGAACCCTGAAAATGAAACCGATCGACGTCTCGATAGTGGTCACCACCAAGAACGAGGAGGGACATCTTCCTGCCTGCCTGGAGTCGGTCCTTCGCCAGGACTACCCCCGGGAGAAGTTGGAGATCATCGTGGTCGACAACGGTTCCTCCGACCGGACGAAGGAGATCGCCGCCCGCTTCACCACTGCGGTCTTCGACCACGGTCCCGAGCGCTCGGCCCAGCGCAACTTCGGGATCGGCCGGGCCCGGGGGAGGTACGTCCTCTACCTCGACGCCGATATGACCCTCGAAGAGGGACTGATCAAGGAGTGCGTGGAGAAGAGCGACCGCGAGGGGCTGACGGGGCTGTACATCCCGGAGCGGGTAACCGGGGAAGGATTCTGGATCCGGGTCCGGGACTTCGAGCGAAGTTTCTACGACGGGACCTGCATCGACGCCGCCCGGTTCTTTCCCCGGGAAACCGCCCTGGCCATCGGCGGCTTCGACGAGAATCTCAACGGCCCCGAGGACTGGGACTTCGACCGCCGCCTGAGGGATGCCGGGAAGGCGGGGATCGCCGACGCGGCGATCTTCCACGACGAGGGACAGTTCAACCTCCGCCGCTACCTGACCAAGAAAAGCTATTACAGCCGGGGCTTTGCCGACTATATCGCCAAATGGGGGAAAGGCGACCCCGGGATCAGGAAGCAGTTCGGCTTCCACTACCGTTACCTCGGCGTATTCCTGGAATACGGGAAGTGGAAGAAGCTGATCCGTCATCCGCTCCTGACCGGCGGGATGATCTTCCTGAGACTGGCGGTCGGGCTGGTCTATCTCGCTTCCCGGGTATCCGGATGGAGATGAAAAGATATTCCGAATCCATCGCCGCCCGTTGGACGGGAAGGCACGCAGTCTCGCTGGAGGCGGCCGGCGACCTGCGGGGGAAGCGCATCCTCGACCTCGGCTGCGGCAACGGGTGGTTCGAGGCCGGGGCGGTGAAGCGGGATTGCTGGCGGGCGGTGGGCGTCGACCGCGACCCCGAGCGACTGGCTTCCGCCCGGCAGGAGGTCGCCTCCGCCGCCTTCCTCCGGGCCGTCCCGCCCGAACTCCCTTTCCGGAACGGGAAATTCGACCTGGCGGTGATGTGGGAGGTAATGGAGCACCTCCCACGGGGGAGGGAAGGGGAGTGCCTCCGGGCGGTCAGGAGGACGCTCAAGCCCGACGGAAGGCTCTTCCTCTCCACCCCGAAATTCGATCTCCGTTCCACCACGACCGATCCGGCCTGGTACCTGGGGCACCGTCACTACACGCGGAGAAAACTTTTAACCATAGTGGCCCGGGGCGGTTTCCGTCCGGTTCGGGTCTGGTCCGGGGGCGGCTTCTTTGAAGTCGTCAGTATGCTGCTCCTCTATCCCTGCAAGTGGATCGCGGGGCGGGAGGTCCCGGGGAAGGACTTCCTGGAGAGGATGCGCCACAGGGAATACCGGCGGACCCGAGGCTGGTCCACCTGGTTCGTGGAGGCGGAGATAGATCTTGATTGAGAACCGACAGCCCGCGGCCGGAGTCGGGAGGAATGGGGACGTCTGGATTTTCTCCCATACTCACTACCACCGGGGGAAACGTTCCAGCCTCTCCGGCCCGGTGCGTTTCCTGATCGAGTATTTCGTCCCCCGATCATCCACGGTGGTCCTGGTGGAGCAGCCGATGCCATCCTCGGACGACCTGCTTCCGACCCTGGAGATCTACCGGGGGGGAGAGCTGATATCGCATCGGATATTTCCCCGTTGCCTCCTCAGTTGGTGGCTTCCCCGTTCACCCCGGCCGGAGAGGACCTACCTCCGGCTCAAGATCCGCGATCTCGTCAGCGCCGCCTGGTTTACAGTGATCTCGCTTCATTTCAGCCGCCGGGCCGATCTGGTGATCGGCGTCGAATGCCTCAACGCCCTCTGGGGCCGGGGGATGCAGCTGCTGGGATTGGCCCGGAAGACGGTCTACTACCTCTTCGATTTCTCTCCCCGGAGATACCCCTCCCGCCTCTTCAACCGCCTCTACCTCTTCCTCGACCGGGCGGCGACCTATTCCGCTTCCGCCACCTGGAACATATCCCCGGCGATGGAGGAAGCCCGAATCCAGCTGGGATACCATCCGCGCCGGATGGCCCGCCAGCTGACGGTGCCTTACGGCCTGGAACGGATGACCGAGGAGACGGCCGGGGAGGCGCCGGGAGAGGAGATCCGGCTGGCCTACGCCGGGGGTTTGAACGACGAGAACGGGGTGATGCTGCTGCCGGAAATGCTCGAAATCCTTGCGCGGAGGTTTCCTGGAGTTACCCTGACGGTGATGGGCGCCGGCAGCCGGGAAGACGATCTCCGGCACGAATTCCGGCAAAGGGGAACGGAAGAACTGGTCACCTTCCGGGGGTACCTGCCGGCGGAGGAAGCCTGGAACCTGCTCCGGGGATGCCACCTGGGGCTCGCCCCCTACTATCCCGCCGAGACGACCAAGATGTTCGGCGACGTGATCAAGATCAAGACCTACCTCTCGGCCGGGCTGCCGGTGATCACCACCCCGGTGCCCCCGATCGCCCGCGACGTCGCGGAACGGGCGATGGGAGAGGTGGTCCCCTATGATGCCTCACGCTGGGCCGAGGCGGTGGCTGAGCTGAGCCGGGACCGGGACCGCTACCTGGCCTGCCGGAGAAACGCCCTCGAATTCGTCCGCGGCCAGACCTGGAATAAAATTCTTGCCCGGGCGGTGGCGGAGACCTTCGCCGACGGCGGGGAGAACGGACGATGATGGTGATGCTGGCCAACCCGGCCGCCCGGGAACGGATTGATTCCGGCCGGGAACGCTACTTCATCAAGGCCGGCAGCCGCTGGCCCTGGAGCTACGTCAAGCGGATCGGCGAACCCTGCCGGCCCCCGTTCCCGTTTTACCTGGCTTACGCGGCCGCCGTTCTCCGCGACCGGGGCTTCGAGGTTCGGGTCCTGGACGGGGTGGCCCTCGACCTCTCCAACGAAGAATTCATCGACCGGGTGCTGGCCCATCCCCCCGACCTCTTCCTGACCGAGACGGCGATGCATTCCTGGCGGCACGACTCCCTCCTCCTCAGGGAGTTGAAGGCCCGCCTCCCCCGGCTGCGGATCGCGGTCGCCGGGCCCCACGCCACCGCCGCGGCGGATTTCATCCTCCGGAACGAGCCGGCGGTGGACATCGTCCTCCGGGGGGAATACGAATTCCTCGCCGCCGAGGCCGCTCAAATCCTGGCGCGGGGCGCCGCGGGGGACCTGCGCCGCCCCGGGATCGCCTTTCGGGAGGGAGACGGGATCTGGGTTTCCCCGGAGAAGGGATTTGTTCCCGACCTCGACCGCCTCCCCCGGCCGGCCGTCGAGCTCTTCCCCGCCGACGGGGCCTCCGAGATGAGCCGCTACGACGACGGCATCTGCACCTACCGGCCGGCGGTGACCCTCCATTCCTCCCGGGGCTGCCCCTTTCGCTGCGACTTCTGCCTCTGGAACCAGGTGATGTACGACAACCGGGCCTACCGGACCTTCCCGCCCCGCCGAGTCGTCGACGAGATGGAGTTCGTAATCGAAAAGTTCGGCGCCCGGGAGATCTACTTCGACGACGACGACTTTTGCGTCAGCAAGGAGCACGTGCTGGAGATCTGCGCCGAGATCCGGCAGCGGGGGCTGAAGATCCCCTGGTCCTGTATGGGCGACGCGATGGTGACCGATGAGGAGATGGTCCGGGAGATGGCTGCGGCCGGCTGCATCTTTATGAAATTCGGCGTGGAGAGCGGCGACCGGGAGATCCTGCGCAACATCCAGAAGCCCCTGGATCCCGAGAAGGCCGTCCAGGTCTCCCGGTGGTGCCGCCGGCACGGGATTATGACCCACGCCACCTTCGTTCTCGGCCTGACCGGGGAGACCCGGGAGAGTATGCGCCGGACCCTCCGGCTGGCCCACCGGATCCGTTTCGACTATGCCCAGGTCTCGATCGCCACCCCCTTCCCGGGGACCCGGATGCACGATAAACTGGTTGATCAGGAGATCATCCCCAGTACCGACTGGGGGAGCTTCGACGGGACCCGGGCCTGCGCCTTCAGCACCCCGGAACTCCCCGGGGAGGAGATCGCCGCCTTCCGCCGGAAGTTCATCCGCTCCTTGATCCTCCACAAGATTATCGACCACGGCTGGTGGCGGAACTACCTGCGACGGAACATCCGGCTCTACCGGGAATACGGGCCGGGGAAGGTCCTGGAACCGCTGATCGCTCTCTTCCGATTGTCGGAATAATGTTGCCGCGGTTGGTTGTGCCGAGATAACCTCTCTCAACTTTCCAGGAACCGTAACCGCGATGACTGCGTCCGACAACAAGGTCCAAGCCGCGAATGCCAGCACGCCCCTGGTCAGTATAGTTATGGTCACCTGGCAGGGGAGGAAGCTGCTCGAAACCTACCTGCCGTCTCTACGCGATCTTCAATATCCGAATTATGAAGTGATTATAGTCGACAATGCTTCCCGGGACGGGAGCGTCGAGTTCCTGGAGAAAGAGTATCCCCAGTTCCGGGTGGTGGTTAACGAGACCAATTTAGGCACGGCGGCCGGCAGTAACGTCGCCATCCCGTTCTGCCGCGGGAAATACATCTTCTGGGTGAGCAATGATATGCTGTTTGACCCGTCTATCGTGTCTTGCCTGGTTGAATGCTGCGAATCCGACCGGAATATCGGCATCTGCACCGTCAAGATGCGGCAGATCATCGACGGCCGATTAACTGATGTCCTGGACAGCGTCGGGGCCGACGCCGACCTGCTGGCCTTTCCCATCCCCCGGGGGGCCAATCAGGTCGACCGGGGCCAGTACGATCAAAAGGCGGAAGTCTTCTTCTCGATGGGGGGATGCCTGTTCATCAGGCAGGACGTCCTCTCCCGGGTTAAGGGCTTCGACCCGGAGTTTCTCACCCTGACCGACGATATCGACCTCTGCTGGAGAGTCCGCCTGCTCGGGTATAAAGTGGTAGCTGAACCCAGGGCCCTTCTCTACCACCGGGTGAGTTCAACCCTCGGCAAAACCCACAATCGCCCGCAGAAGCGCTACCTGTCGGAGAGAAACACGCTGCGAACTCTGTTGAAGAATTATTCCCGCGGCTATCTTCTGTTCATTGTACCGCTCTGCCTGTCCGTTCTGGCCTTGGAAGTGCTCTTCTACCTGGTTTCCGGCCGCGGGCGGATGGTCCGGGCGGTGGGACGGGCGATCGGTTGGAATTTCTCCCGCCGGGGGGAAACCCTGTCGCTGAGACGATCCATCCAGGCGGGGCGGATGGTCCCGGACAGACTTATAGTCGCCCGGATGGCCAAGCGGCCGGCCAAGATCCGTTTGTTCTTCGATTATTTGTTCCACCACGACGCCGTGCGCTGGAGCAATTTCTTCTCTTAGCAGATGACGGAATGATCGCGACGGGTCGACCGGCAGGCGGCAATCAATCGGGGGAGCGGCGGGGCGGGGATGCTTTATGTCAAGGAACATATCCAGCATTTCGGAAGAGACCAGGCCGTTCTCTTCTTACCGCGCCAACGCGCTGGAGTTAACCCGGACTCTGCGCGATTGCGCTTCCGTGCTTGATGTCGGGTGCGGGAAGAATTCCCCGGCTCGGTTCCTGCCGGATACCTGCAAGCTGCTGGTCGGGGTCGACGGCTACCGGCCCGATCTCGAAAGGGCGCGGGCGGCCGGGACCCACGACGAGCTGATCCTCTCCGATATCCGCGACCTGAGGCGGCATTTCCAGGCCGGGCAGTTCGACGCCTGCATCGCGCTGGACGTAGTCGAGCATCTCACCCGGGAAGACGGGTTCTCCTTGCTGGGAAACCTGGAACGCATAGCCCGACGGAGAGTGGTGGTCTCCACCCCCAACGGGTGGCTTCCGCAGTCGGCCGAGGAGCGGGGAGACTACCAGGAACATCTCGCGGGATGGGAACCGGCGGAGTTAAGAAGGCGGGGATACCGCGTGATCGGGCTGAACGGCCTGAAGATCCTCCGCGCCGATCATCATCGGCTCCGGTTCCGGCCCGCATTCTTCTGGGCCGTGGTTTCGCAGCTCAGCCAGCGTTCCTGGGCCAGGAGGAATCCCGAATCGGCCGCGGCCCTGCTGGCCGTCAAGGAACTGCGCCCCTGATGCCAGGATGAAAATAAAGCAACAACGGATCATTCCGGCGGCGGTTCTGGCGCTGCCGCTGATTTACGCCGCCTTCTTCTCCGCGACCGCGGTCCTGCGCTACCGGTCCTTCTCCTTCCACGATATGGACCTGGCGGCGATCAACCAGACCTTCTTCAACGCCGGGCGGGGGGTGTTCATCGCCCCGGAATACGGAACCGCGGCGCTGCTGAGCGGTCACAAGTGGTTCATCATCCTCCCCCTCCTGCCGCTCTACCTCCTCTTCCCCGGACCGCCGCTGCTCCTGGTCCTCCAGTCGGCCGCCCTGGCGGCCGGGGCGGGGGCGGTCTTCCTGGCGACCAGAAAATTAACCGGCCCGCTTCTGGGACTGGCGCTGGCCGTTGCCTACCTCCTCTATCCCGCCCTCCACTACGTCAACCTCTTCGAGTTCCACCCGATCGCCTTCGCCACCCCGCTGCTGCTCTACGCCTTTTACTTCCTGTTGACCAAGAGGTGGGGCTGGTACCTGGCCTTCATCCTGATCTCCCTCTCCATCCGGCAGGATGTCGCCATCCCGGTCTTCGCCCTGGGGGTTTATGCCCTGATCACCGGCCGCCGGGAACCGGAAGAAAGCTCCTGGAAAAGGTGGCGCTGGGGCATCATCCCGGCGGTCGCCGGGCCGACCTGGTTCTACCTCTGCGAAAGCCTCATCCCGCGCCTGGCGATATCGGGGCCGGTGGAGAGCCAGCAGATGGTCGAGTCCTTCTTCGGCTGGCTGGGAGAGAACCCGGTCCAGATAGTCCTGACCCTGATTGCCCGCCCCGGCTACGTCCTCCGGGGGGTCTTCACCGGCCCCAAGCTGACCTATATCTGGCAGCTCTTCTCCCCCGTGGGGCTGCTGCCCCTTCTTTCACCATCCGGCCTGGTGATGGCCCTGATCTCGATGGCCGAGGGGCTGCTCTCGCAGCGTTTCAGCCACTTCTCCATCCGTTACCAGTACTCCTCGATCATCACGCCGATGGTCTTCGCCGCCTCCGCCCTGGGGCTGAGGAACCTGCTGAAGTGGCGGCCGCTGCGGGGGAGGGGACCGTACCTGGCGGCGGCGATTCTCCTGGTTAGCCTGTTCACGGCCTGGAGTTTCGGTCCCATACCCCGGCTGGGAGAGCAGTTCCCGGGGTGGCGCTTCAGCCGCGAGGACGCGGTCCGGCAGGCGATGGTGGAGGAGATCCCCCCGGCATCAACGGTCTCGGCCACCTTCGAGTTCACGCCGAAGCTCTCCAGCCGCCCCCAGATGTTCTTCTTCTACCACCTCTATGCCTCCTCCCGCCGGCCGGACTGGGTCGGACACGCGGAGGTGATGCAGCAGCGGGCGGATTATGTCTTGGCCGACTTCAACGACTGGCTGACCTTCTACGACTTTTACACCCCCGGCGGCGACCAGGCGGTCAACGCCTTTCTCCGGGAGGGGAAGTGGGAGCTGGCGGCGACGGTCAACTCCCTGGCCCTCTTCCGGCGGGGGGAGAGCTTCGCCCCCGGGGTGGCGGAGCCGGTCCCGGCGGGGGAGGGGACCTTCCGGCCGGCGGCCGGGTTCCCGGGCCTGGAGATCGGCCCGGCCCGGGCGAGGGCGGGGGAGGAGCTCGGCTTCCCGGTCCTGGAATTCTCGGCCGACTTCCGGGTGGCAAGGGCGCCCCTGGATGACATTCTTCTGGTCGTCCGCCTGCTCAATCGCGCCGCCCCCGAACAGACAATCCAGCAGTTCCTGATGGCGCCCTACCGGGTGTACCCGCCCAATCGCTGGCAGCCGGGGGAGACGGTCCGGATCCGGGCCAACATCCTCCTCCCGGAGAAACCGGCGCCGGGGACCTGGGACCTGCTCCTCCTGGGCCTGGCCCGGAAGCAGGGATTGCGGCTGCCGCCGGAGACGGCGGACGCCTTCTACCGCCACTTCGACGCCGCGACGGCCCTCAGCTACCTCCCCCGGATCTGGGGGATCCCCCCCGATCAGCTGCTCAACCAGTATCAGATCCTGTATCTCCCCGCAGCACTGACCGTTCCCTGAATCGCACTCCATCCGGAGCCGGACCGGCCAGGGCGCGGTCTTACTGTTTGCGGGCCCCCCGAAAAACTGTTACATTTCTGCCCGGATCGCTTAGTTCAAGGTCCTTAACCGGATAATCGAGATCGGGCGGTTTGCCTTGAAAGAATTGTCACTGAAAAACCGATCGGCCCTGGCCGTCATCGCCGGAGTCTTCCTGCTGGTCTTCCCCGTAACGGACGCCGCGGCCGGGGAGTTTGCTCCCCGGACATTCGAAACCGGCCGGGATTTTGCCGCCTGGAGAGGGGAGGGGATCGAGGCCGGAGGCCCGGCTCCGGGAGGGATGCGGGTGCTGGGAGGAGAAAGGTTCCGAATTTACCCCCCGGCGGGTCCGGCCATCCCCGCCGGGGAGGAAGCTTACCTGCGGGTGCGCCTCCGGATCCAGTCTCCCCGCTTCTTCCTGGTCCTCGGGGAGAACCGGGAGGGCCTGATGACCCCGGTTTCGGATCCGGTCCAGCCTCCCCTCGACGCCAACTTCCATACCTTCTGGATCCCCCTGGCCGGAGGGACCGGGCCAAGGAAGGAGACCGGGGGCCTGGGGATGGCTTTCGGGGGACGGCCCGGCTGGGTGGAGATCGATTCGTTCGAGATCCGGCCGTTCGCCGCCGGTCTCTATCTCCGGGACCAGTGGCAGGAATTCCTCCTGCCCCGGAGGCTGAACCTGGGTTCGATCAATTCGCTGAACGGCCCGGGAATTTTCGGCAAGTCATTCGTCAGCTGGCTGAATATCCTGGCGATCGCGGTATTGCTGCCGGCGGCTTTCTTCTATCTCCGGGCCCGGGGGCAAGGGAAAACCCGGGTTGTCCTGCGGGCCGCGCTGAGCCTGCTCGCAATCTGGGTGGTCTACGATGTCCGCGAAAGCTTCAGCCAGTACCAGACGGTGAAAGAGATCCACGATTCATATATCCAGCCCCCGGCGGGCGAGAAGACTTTCCCGGCCCTGGGAAATTTCTACGGTTTCGTCGATCTCTGCCGGGAGGTTATCCCGGAGACGGCCCAGTATAATTTCTCCTCTCTGCCGATGTGGCCTTTTGACTGCCGGATCCAGTACTTCCTCTACCCCCGGGGCATCAAATCCTCCACCTGGAACCGTTACCTCCCCGGCAACAAGATCCCCTACCACGCGGTCTACCAGAACCCCGGCATCCGGCACGACCGCGAAACCGGGCGGCTGATCTCCCAGGGAGAAGACGGCGGGTCTTTTATCTCTCCGCCGGGCAGAATCCTCTCCCGGTTCGACGCCGATTCTTTCATCTTCCTGGAAGACGAGGTGAACCGATGACCCCCGAAGTCTCCGTGGTTATGCCCTGCCTCAACGAAGCCGCGACCGTAGGGATTTGCGTCGCCAAGGCCCTCTCCACCCTGAAGAAGCTCGGGGTGGAGGGGGAGGTGGTGGTGGCCGACAACAGTTCGACTGACGGCTCGCAGGAGATTGCCCGGGCGGCGGGGGCCCGGGTGGTGGAAGTGCAGGAGAAGGGCTACGGGGCGGCCTATCTCGGCGGCATCCCCCGGGCGGCGGGGCGGTACATCGTCATCGGCGACTCCGACGACACCTACGACTTCACCGACCTGGAGAGGTTCATCACCCCCCTGCGGGAAGGCGACGATATGGTGATCGGCAACCGCCTGAAGGGGAAGATCGAGCCGGGCGCGATGCCCTGGGCCAACCGGCATATCGGGAATCCCTTCCTCTCCGCTTTCCTCAACTTCATCTACAAGACCCAGATCGGCGACGCCCACTGCGGGATGAGGTCCTTCACCCGGGAGGCCTTCGACCGGATGAAACTGAAAACCCCGGGGATGGAGTTCGCCTCGGAGATGGTGATCAAGGCCTCGCTGCTGAAGCTGAAGATCCGGGAGATCCCGATCACCCTCTGTCGGTCCCCCGGCAAGCGGAAACCCCATCTCCGCCCGCTCCCCGACGGCTTCCGGCACCTCCGCTTTATGCTCGTCTACAGCCCCACCCACCTCTTCCTGGTCCCCGGCACGATGTTGCTGATCCTGGGCTTCATCCCCCTGCTGGCGCTGCTGAGGGGGCCGATCTGGATCGGCGGCCACGGCTACGACCAGCACTTTATGGTGCTGGGAAGTTTGCTGGCCATCCTGGGATTCCAGGTGATAACCCTCGGACTGTATGCCAAGGCTCACGCCTACCAGGAAAAGATTATCGAAGACCGCTTTATCGAGAAGTTTTACCGGGCCTTTACCCTGAAGCGGGGTCTTGGCCTCGGTTTCTCGCTGGTCCTTCTCGGAGCAGCCGTTCTCCTCTACCTGCTGGTGAAATTTTTGTTGCTCCCCGGATATTTCTATGAACTCCGGATGGCCATCTTCGGGATGACGATCTTCGTGCTCGGAGTCCAGACCGTCTTCTCCTCTTTTCTCCTCGGGATTATGGACGTGGGGGGACGGGACCGGTGACCGCGGTCTGGCCTGTCCTCGGAACGGCCTACGCCTACCTGCTGCCCCTGGCGGCGGGGGCGGCTCTTCTTGACCTGGTTGACCGGAGACAACCGTCCGCCCTCGGCGGGGGGGAAAAATTTTTCTGCGGTTTCCCGGTCGGCTTCGGGATCCAGTCCCTGTATATGTTCTTCCTGGGACTGGGCCGGATCAGGTTCTCCCTGTTCTCCGGCTCGCTGGCCGGGTGGCTGATCCTGGCGGTCTGGGTGGGGTGGTCGGTCCGGAGATGGAAGCGGTGGAGCCGGCCGGAACGGCCGCCTTCCCGATCCCCTGAACGGCGCCGGGTTTACCCGATCGCCGTTCTCTGCGCTCTCCTGATCGCCGCGAAGCTGGCGATGAGCCTCTTCGCGGCCCTCTCCAAGCCGGCTTACTTCGATGATACCGTCTCGATCTGGAATTACCGGGCCAAGGTCTTTTATCTCCGGCAATCCCTGGTCCTCGATCCCCGGGACCAGGATTTCCTCGGCGGCCGGGTCCAGAAATACCCTCCGGGGATACCCCTCTTCAAGGCCTGGACGGCTCTCTGCCTGGGCCGGTGGTCGGAAGGAGGGGTCAACCTGATCACCTTTTTCTGCTACCTCTCCCTGGTTGGAGTCGCGTTTGCCAATTTCCGCCGCCTGCTCGAGCCGCCCTGGGATTGGGCCCTCACCCTGGCGGCGGTCTCCATCCCGCTCCTCTCCTTTCACGCCCTTTTCGCCTACGTGGATATCATCGTGGCCGCCGGACTCTTCGGCGGGGCGGCCTATTTCTACCAGTGGGTGGTCCGCCGGGACCGGATCTTCCTGCTCCTGTCGGCGCTGCTGGCCGCCCCGATCCTGTTCACCAAAGATGAAGGAATGATCCTGACGGCGACGGGGATCGTTCCCCCGCTGATTCTCTTCCTGATCCTGCAGAGGAAGTCCTTCTCCGATCTCCGGAAACCATTTTCGGCCTATCTCGGAATCCTGGCCATCTGGGGACTCCCCTGGTACCTGACGAAGATCCATTTCGGCTTCCCGATCAGTCTTCCCCCGGAATACCGGAAGTTAGAATTCCACCCGGAAGTCCTGTCCGGGATCCGGGATTACCTGTTTTCTTCCGGGAACTTCAGCATTCTCTTCGCCACCGCCTGGCTGCTGATGGCCTTCAACGCGGGCAAGCTGTTCCGCCATCCCCTCCGGTACCCGGCCCTGGCCTGGGGGGGGACGTTCATAGTGACAATCTATCCGTTCGTTTTTTCGCCTTTCTCCGAATTTATGGGGACCGCCTTCGCCCGCGCGGTCCTGAATTCAACCCCGCTGCTGGCCCTTCTGGCCGGGGCGATCCTGGCTGAGCTGACCGGCTGGAGAGCAAGGGCAATGGAAGATGAAAGTTCTGCTCGTTAATCCTCCTTCCCTGGCTCCGTATCCGGTCCTCCCGCTGGGTCTGGCCTACATCGGCGCCTACCTGCGAGACCGCGGTTTCGAAGTCCGGGCGGTCGACGCCTGGGCCGAACGGCTCACCCTCCGGCAGTTGGAGACCCGGATCGCCGGCTTTGCCCCCGACATCGTGGGGGTGACGATGAACACGCCCAATTACGGGGCCGGCCGCCTGGCCGCGGCCGCCGCCCGCGCCGCCGTCCCCGGTGCCACCATCGTGCTCGGAGGCGCCCACCCCTCAGCCCTCCCGGAGGAGACACTGCGCGGCTGCCCGGAAGCCGATATCGCCGTGGAAGGAGAGGGAGAGGAGGTGATGTCCCGGATCTGCCGGGCCGGGGGGCGGGCGGGGGATCTGGGACAGATCCCCGGCCTGGCCTTCCGCTCCGCCGGGCGGATCAGGAGAACGGAGAAAGCCCCCTCCCTCGCCGACCTGGACTCGATCCCCTTCCCGGACCGGGGGCTGTTCCCGGTCAAGCATTACCGGACCCACCCTCCCTACGGGAAGAGAAACCCCTATGCCACCTTCATCACCCAGCGGGGATGCCCGTTTCAATGCAGCTACTGTTCCAAGTCGGTCTTCGGGAGAAAGTTCCGGCAGCGGTCGGTCGGAAACGTGATCGCGGAGATCGATTCGGTGGTCGCCCGCTTCGGGGTGAAGGAGCTGCACTTTTACGACGACATCTTCACGATCAACCACACCTGGGTGAAGGATTTCTGCGCCCGACTGCGGCAGTCGCACCCGAAGATGTCCTGGTCCTGCACCACCCGGGTGGACCTGGTCGAGAGCAGCCTGCTCCAAGAGATGAAGGCCGCCGGATGCTGGCTCATCTCCTACGGGGTGGAGTCAGGCAGCCAGGAGATCCTGGACTCGGTCAACAAGGGTTACCGGTTGGAACAGGTGCGGCAGGCCTTTGCCGAGACCAGGCGGCTGGGTATCCGGACGGTGGCGTATTATATGATCGGGTTTCCGGAGGACGATGAATCTTCCATCCGGGAAACCATCGATTTCGTCATCAGCCTGCGGCCGGATTTCTCCAGCCTGGGGATCGGGGTCCTTCTGCCGGGGAGCGATCTGTTCCACCGGGGTTCGCGGCCGTCGGCCGCCCCGGGGCGGCCGCTGGAGATGACCCCGCTCTCCGAAGGAGAGTATTGCCTGCTGGCCGGGAACCTGGATCAAAAACAACTGGAAGGCTGGGCGCGGTTTGCCGCCCGGAAGTTCTATTTCCGGCCCGGCTACCTGCTGCGAACCTTCTTGAAAGTCCGCTCATTCGGAGAGCTGGCCGGATACCTCAAAGCGGGGCTGATGACCCTGAAATGGGCCCGGTTATGACCCTCCCCTTCGTATCCATCGTCATTCCGGTACGGAACTCCGAGGCGATCCTCGGGGAGTGCCTGCGAAGTCTCAAGAAGCTTGATTACCCTCCCGACCGCTACGAGATCATCATCGCCGACAGCGTCTCCACCGACCGCACCCGGGAAATCGCCCGGGATTACGGAGCCCGGGTGGTGAGCACGGAGAAGAGAAGCGTCTGCGCGGGGCGGAACGTCGGTTTCTCCACGGCAAAAGGGGAACTGGTAGCGTTCTCCGACGCCGATTGCGTGATGGCCCCGGACTGGCTGAAGAACGCCGTAAAATATTTCGCCGACGAACGGGTGGCCGGGATCGGCGGCCCCAACCTGGTTCCCGGGGACGACCCGCCTTTCAGCCAGGCGGTCGACGTCCAGTTCGCCTATGCCCGCCACCTCATCGGGGCCGCCCCGGTGAGGGTGATGAGCCGGGTCATCGAGTCCCGGGCCCACGGCTCGAACGTCATCTACCGGAAAAATGTGCTGGACCGGGTGATGCCGATGTGCGAATCGCTGATCGAGGGCGAGGACGTGGAGATGAACAACCGGATCGTGAAACTGGGGTACAAGCTGCTCTATGTCCCCGACGTGGTGGTCTGGCACAAGAGGCGCACCACCCCCCGGAAATGGTTCCGGCAGATGTACGGATACGGTATCGGGAGATACCTGGTCGGGAAGAGGGATCCCTTCGCCCTGAACTTATCCCATCTCATCGGCGGCTTGATCATTCCGCTCTTCCTGGTTACAATCCTGGTCGGCCTGCTCTGGATTCCGATTGTCTTATCCGTACTCGGGGCGTTGATCATTATCTTTCTGGCTGCCGCTTTCGGGTTGGCCCTGGCGGACAAAAAGCAATTCCAGGTCGCCCTGTGGTTCCCGGTGGTGGCCGGTTTGGCCGCCGCCGGCTGGTCGATCGGTTTCCTGCGGGCCTGGTGGAATCCGAAAACCCTGAAGAGATGAAAATTTTCCTGTTAAACCCGCCGTTCCGGCCCAACTTTATGCGCAACGCCCGCTGGGCGACCGTGGGCATCAGCGGCAGCGAGTGGTACCCCATCTATCTCGCTTACTGTACCGGCCTGCTGGAGCGGGAGGGTTTCGAGGTCAAGCTTCTCGACGCGCAGGTGGACGGCCTGAGCCACGAAGAGACCTATCGGCTCGCCCGGGAGTTCCAACCCGCCCTGCTCGTGCTATATTTCTCCACGACCAGCCAGGAGAACGACCTCCGGGTGGGAGAGGCCATCCGGGAACAGACGGGCTGCGAGGTTGTTCTGGTCGGTCCCTGGTCATCCTGCCACCCCGCGGCCACACTGAAGGCGGCGGGAGGGATCCGGTACCTAGCCGAGGGGGAGTTCGACTTCACCGTCCTCGAACTCGCCCGGGGGGTCGACCCCCGGGAGATCAGGGGCCTGCACTGGAAGGAGAGGGGAGGGGAGGGGGTGACCCCCAACCCCCCCCGGCCGCCGGTCTCCGCCGAGGAGCTCGATCGGTTCCCCTTTGTCACCGACGTCTACCGACGGCATCTGAATATCCGCAACTACCACCAGACCGGGCACCGGCATCCCTTCATCGATCTCTTCACCGGCCGGGGCTGCGCCTGGGGCCGGTGCACTTTCTGCCTCTGGCCCTTCACCATCAACCGGGGGGCAACGTACCGCCGGCGCCGGATGGAGAGCGTGATCGAGGAACTGGAATACGTCCGGAAGGAGATGCCGTACATCCGGGAGGTCTTCATCCAGGACGACGTCCTTCCCGGCGACCGGGCCCGGGAGCTGGCGGAAGCGATCCTCCGGTCCGGGCTGAAGCTGACCTGGAGCTGTTATTCCCGGGCCAACCTTGACCTTTCCACCCTGAAACTGATGAAGCGATCCGGCTGCCGGACACTGCACGTGGGGTACGAAAGCTCTTCCCCCCTGATCCTGAAAAACATCTGCAAGGGTGTATCCCCGGAGCGAATGGTCCGTTTCACCCGCGACGCCCGCCAGGCCGGTCTCTTCATCGTCGCCGACTTCATCACCGGTCTTCCCGGAGAGACCGTGGAGACGATCAAGGCGACGACGGCCTGGGCGATCCGGCTCCCGGTCCAGCGCTACACGATAACCCTGCCCAAGCCTTATCCCGGGACTCCTCTCTACGGTCAGCTGGAGAGGGAAGGATCCCTCCAGGACGGCCGTCCGGACTATCCAGGGCTCTCCTACCGGGAAATCCGGGAGTGGAACAAGTGGTCGCTGAGAAAAGTTTACCTCAACCCCCGCTACCTGCTGAGGATGATGATCCGGCCCGGGGAATGGTTCCGTCTCCTCCGCTCGGCCTTCTTCTTCTTCCCTTACCTCCTGAAAAAGCAGCACCCTTACCAGTGAACCGCGATGAACAACGGCGATATCTACCGGATCTGGGACCGCTACTGGCAGAAGAGCTCCCCCCCCACCACGATCGGCCGGTTCAGTATGGACCTGTCGATTCGGGCGGCCGGAAAAGTTTTGAAACGGCTTTCCCTCCCGCCCGATACCGCTTTGCTTGAGGTGGGCTGCGGCAGCGGTCGGACCCTGCAGATCATCCGGGGCTGGGGATACTCCAGGGCGATCGGGATCGACAACTCCCCCCGGAGCATCGAACTCTGCGCCCAACGGGGTCTGCGGGCGGGCAAGGAAGTTTTCCTGATGGATGCCGCCCGGACCGCCTTCTCCGACGGTTCCTTCTCCCTGGTCTTCGCCGAGGGGGTCCTCGAGCATTTCCCCGATTTCTCTCCCCTGGTCCGGGAGATGTGCCGGGTGAGTTCGCGCTATGTCCTGCTCATCCAGCCCAATCATTTCTCCCCGCTGGGGTGGCTGTCCCACCGCCTACAGGAAAGGCTCCGGGATAATGTCCGGGAGTACAGTTACCGCTGGCGCCAGTTCCGGGACGCCTTCCGGAAAGAAGGTTACTCCTTGCAGTCGAGGGACTACACCATCCTTCGGGACTGCTTCATTCTCCTCTTCAGGAAAAGCCTGTAAACGGAGCAAGACGTCTAGCGGCGGGAAGATGGTTATGGACAAGAAATTCCTCCGCCTGTTGCCGCTGCTGATCCTGGCCGGGATTGTTCTTCTCCAGGGGATCTTCGTCTACCGGTACCTGATCCGACCCCAGGGGCCGTTCGGCTGGGACGAGGCGCACCGCTCCCTGATCAGCCTGGCCACGGCCCGGCACCTGGAAGCCGGCGACCTGGCGGGTTTCTGGCGTCTCACCAACCGGCAGATCTACTGGCCTTTCCTCCATTACTGGGTCTCCTCTGTCTTCCTGCTGATCGGCGGATACACCTACAGCACCGCCCGGTTTATGAGCCTGGTGATGAACGCCGGAGCGGTCTTCCTGATCTGCCTGACCGGCCGGAAGGCGGCCTCCTCCGGCCGGGAGGCGAGCGGCCTGATCGCGGCCGGGCTCCTGATCTCTTCCCCCCTGTTCTGTTACCTGGCCGGGACGGCGATGGCCGAGTCCCTGGGAACGTTCCTCACCCTGGCCGTCCTGCTGTCGTACCTGACCGCTCGGGAAAACGACCGGCCCGGCTGGTTCCTGGCCGCCGGTGTCCTGCTCGCCCTGCTTTACTTCACGAAGTACATCTACGCCGTCTTCTTCGGGTTCAGTCTCTTTCTCTTCTGGCTGAGCATCCTCCTGATTGAACGGGACCGGGAACGCTGCCGGGTCGAGTTGAGGAGGATCTGGCTGTTCGCCGCCGGATTCCTCGCCCTCTGGCTGCTCTGGCTGGCCTCCGGCCACGCCGGGGAGAAGATCAACATCATCCTCTACCGGATGGGCGAGACCAGCGGCTGGGACTTCCTCGGGCTCAAGACCCTGGACCGGGTTCTTTACTACCCCCGGGCCCTCCTCACCGCCTACGCTCTCTCCCCCTGGGTCTTCCCGGCCTACCTGGGGGGACTGGCCTGGGGCGGTTTCCGATTGCGGGACCTCCGGGTCCGCCTCCTCTTCATCCTCTTCTGGGGGAGCCTGCTGCCGATCGCCCGCAGCCCCAACCTCCAGGAAAGGTTCATCGCCACGACCGCGGTCCCCGCCCTCTTCCTCCTCACCGCCCTCTTCCTGGTCGATCTCGCCCGGCGGATCCCCCCCCGGGCCGGCCGCTGGCTGCTGGCGGCCTGGCTGGTCCTGATCGCCGGCGATCTGCCGAAGTTCCCCGGGTATGTCCGGATCATCGGGAACAACGCCCTGGGCTCGCTCAACCTCCCGGCCCCCAAGATCGTCCCCCGGGATGCTCTCTTCGGCCTCGCCCGTTACCCGGAGTTTTTCTACCAGCCGAAGAACCTCCTCTCCCCGGAGCACGGGGACCGGACGGGATCGGAGAGTCTGGAGAACGTGTTCGACTTCATCTGGAAAAACTCCGATCCCGGCTATCCCCTGGCGGCGCTCTTTCAGCTGAACTGCGCCTCGGGCCACCTCTGGCAGTGGCACGGGCTGGTCCGGCAGCGGGCCATTACCGGAGCCGTCGATCCCCGCTGCGCTTACTTCGCCGTGCTCCGGGTCCGCCCCGGTTCCCCATACCTCACCTTATCCAATCAATCAATGCTCGCCGATCGCGTGGACGGCCCCCGCCGGATCGTGGAAGAGCTGGCCGAACGCGGCCTGGTCGAAGCCTGGACCTCCCGGGATTTCCCCGGACTCGGCCTGACCGCGACCATCTACCGCCGGCGAGCTGCCCCCCGGGACCCCGGCTGGCAGGGTTTCCTCCCCCGGGGCGGGGAGAGATGAGGTTCCGTGCTTCCGGGCGGTCCGGCCGGCTATTCTTGTTTGCCTGGCCGGCCGGGATCGATTATACTGTCGGGCAGCCTGGCATCCCGCAACCGGCGGCGGAGGATCTCCCGAACAGCCGCGAGACAACATCAATCAAGCAGTTGAAGGAGATAACGTAAATGGCTCAGGACAGGAAGAAGATCGACTACTCGGTCAGTCCGGCCGGAGAGAAGTTCCCCATCCCGCGGAAGGAGGAGTACGCGGGAGAGCTGGAACGGCTGAAGAAACTGGCCGCCGCCGCCCGGAAGGAGGGCAAGGAGGTGGTGGTGGTGATGGGGGTGGGGTTCGTCGGGGCGGTGATGGCGGCGATCGTGGCCGATGCCCGGGACAAATCGGGGAAACCCTCCAAGTTCGTGATCGGCTGCCAGCGCCCCTCGGTCCGCAGCTACTGGAAGATCCCGCTCCTCAACCGCGGGGAGTCCCCGGTCAAGGCCGAGGACCCCGAGGTCGACCGGCTGATCACCCGCTGCGTGCAGGAGACCGGGACCCTGACCGCCACCTACAACAGCGAGTGCCTCGCCCTGGCCGACTGCGTGGTGGTCGACGTCCAGTGCGACTTCGCCAAGAAGGAGCTGGGGAATATGCGGTCCGGGGAGGCTGATATGGCCGCCCTGGAGGCGACGATGAAGACCATCGGCCGCCACATCCGCCCCGACTGCCTGGTCCTGATCGAGACCACGGTCGCCCCCGGGACCACCGAGTTCGTGGCCTGGCCGATTTTGAAGAAGGCCTTCGCCGAGCGGGGGCTGGACGGCGAGCCGCTGCTGGCGCACAGCTTCGAGCGGGTGATGCCGGGAAGGGACTACGTGGCCAGCATCCGGGACTTCTGGCGGGTCTGCTCCGGCTGCAACGACCGGGCCCGGACCCGGGTGGAGAAGTTCCTTCGGGAGGTTCTCAACACCGAAGACTATCCGCTGACGGTGATGGACCGGCCGATCGAGTCGGAGACGACCAAGATCGTGGAGAACTCCTACCGGGCGACCATCCTGGCCTTTCTCAACGAGTGGTCGGTCTTCGCCGAGCGCAACGGGGTCGACCTGATCAAGGTGATCCGGGCGATCAAGATGCGGCCCACCCACAGCAACATCATCTTCCCCGGCCCCGGGATCGGCGGCTACTGCCTGCCCAAGGACGGGGGGCTGGGTTACTGGGCCTACAAGCATATCCTCGGTTTCGCCGACGGCGCCAGCCTCTTCCGGATCACCCCGGCCGCCATCGACATCAACGACACCCGGGCCCTCCACGCCGCCGAGCTGGCCCGGGACGCCCTGCGGAATATGGGCAAGACCGTGGCCGGGGGGGTGATTCTGATCTGCGGGGCAAGCTACCGCCAGGACGTCGGCGACAGCCGCTACTCGGGGAGCGAGCTGGTGGTGCGGAAACTGACCGAGATGGGGGCGGAGATGCGGGTCCACGACCCCTACCTCGAGCACTGGTACGAGTTCGAGAAACAGGAGACCTACCCCTCCCCCGGCCATTCCTGGTCGCGTTTCTTCCGCAACCAGGACGACCTGGTCAACCTCCGGGTCGGCCAGGATCTGGCGGCGGCGCTGAAGGGAGCCGACGGGCTGATCCTGGCGGTGCCCCACTCACAATACCTCGGGCTGGAGCCGGAGAAGATCGTGGGGTGGGCCGGGGGGCCGGTGGCGGTGGTCGACTGCTTCGGCATCCTCTCCGACGCCGAGATCCGCCGCTATTTCGAGCTCGGCTGCGAGGTCAAGGGGATGGGGAGGGGGCATATCCAGCGGATCAAGGAAGAGGTCCGGAAATCAAGCTGCGGCTGATACCAGGAGACGGCGGATGAGGGAATTTCTTCAAGATTACAGCGAACGGGTCAGGCAGTGCCTGGCCGAACTGCCCTTCGCCGAAATGGAGCGGGCGGCGTCGGCCCTGGAAGACGCGGTCCGCGGGGGCCGGCAGATCTTCGCCTTCGGCAACGGAGCCTGCGCGGCGGCCTCCTCGCACTTCGTCTGCGACCTGGTCAAGGGCTGCATCGTCGACAAGGCGCCCCGAGTGAAGGCCTTCTGCCTCAACGACTGCGCGTCCCTGATGACCGCCTGGGCCAACGACGACAGCTTCGAGCGGGTCTTCGTCGAACCGCTGAAAAATTACCTAAAAAAGGGGGACGTGGTGATGGCCCTCTCGGCCTCCGGGAACTCGCCCAACGTCCTGCGGGCGGTCGAATACGCCCGGGAGGCCGGCGGGTTGGTCGTCGGGCTGACCGGGAAGGGAGGAGGGAAGCTGGCCTCCCTGGCCGCGATCCCGATCGTGGTGAAAAGCCCCTCCTACGAGGAGGTCGAGGACGTTCACGTGGTCGTCACCCATATGCTGAAGCTGGCCCTGATCCGGGCACTACGCGGATGAAGGTTGTTGCATACAACTCAGCCTCGGGGGATAAGCTGCTCCAATGTTTGAGGGCCGCGGCGTTCCCTCCGGAGAAAGTCGCAGAGGTGCGCAAGATCGTGGAGGAGGTGCGGGAGCGGGGGGACGCGGCCCTGCGGAAGTACACCCAGGCTTTCGACGGGGTGAGGCTCAAATCCTTCGCGGTTTCCCCGGCCGAGATCCGAACCGCCCGGAAGTCCCTGACTCCGAAACTGCGGGCGGCCTGGCGGCGGGCGGAGAGGAATATCTCCAGGTTTTACCGCCCGACCCGGGAGAAGTCCTGGCGGCGGGGGAGGGGGGACGGGCTGGAGTGGGGGGAGAAGGTGACCCCTATGAGGTCGGCGGGGATTTACGTCCCGGGGGGGAGAGCGCCCCTGGTCTCCACGGTCCTGATGGCCGCGGTCCCGGCCCGGCTGGCCGGGGTGGACCGGATCGTGATCGCCACCCCGCCCGGAAAGGACGGATCGATCAACCCCTTCCTGCTGGCCGCCGCCGACTTCATTGGGATCAGGGAGATCTACAAGGTCGGCGGGGCCCAGGCGATCGCAGCCCTGGCCTTCGGCACCCGGACGATCCCGAAGGTGGATATGATCGCCGGGCCGGGGAACATCTACGTCACCCTGGCCAAGAAGGAGGTCTTCGGGGCGGTGGGGATCGACTCCCTGGCCGGGCCGAGCGAGGTGGCTATCCTGGCCGACGGAAAAGCCGACCCGCTCTATATCGTGGCCGATCTTCTGGCCCAGGCCGAGCACGGCCCCGGGGGTGCGGCGGTCCTGGTCACCCCCTCGAAGCGGCTGTCCGCGGCGGTGGCGAAGCAGATTGAGAAGCTGGCGGGAGGGGGTAGGGGAGAGGGTATCTTCCTGGTCCGGGTTCGGAGCCTCCGGGAAGGGATCGAACTGGTCAACCGGATCGCCCCCGAGCACCTGGAGATTATGACCGGGGGACCGGAGAGGGACCTGGAGAAGATCAGGAACGCCGGGGCAATCTTTATCGGGGGGATGAGCCCGGTGGCGGCGGGGGACTACATTGCCGGCCCCAGCCACGTCCTCCCCACCGGGGGGGCGGCCCGGTTCTCCTCGCCGCTCTCGGTCAATACCTTTCTCAAGAAGAGCAGCCTGGTCCGCTACACCCGCCGGGCGCTGGAGAACGATTTCAGCGCCCTGGAGACCCTGGCGAAACTGGAGGGGCTCGACCAACACCTCCTCTCCGCCCGGCGCCGGCTACCGTAACTGCCCGAAAATATGAACTGGCTTCGAGACAATATCGCCGGGCTCGAACCCTACCAGCCCGGTATCCAGCCCCGGGAGGCGGGATTCGTCAAGCTCAACACCAACGAGAACCCTTATCCCCCCGCCCCGGGGGCGATGGCGGCGCTCCGGGAGATCGCGGAGGACCGGCTCCGCCTCTATCCCGATCCTCTATCCGACCGGCTGCGGGAGGTGATCGCCGAAGTCTACGGCTTCCCGGTCGAGCGGATCATCGCCGGGAACGGCTCCGACGAACTGCTCTCGCTCGCGTTGCGCTGCTTCGCCGGGGAAGGGGACCGGGTCGCCTACCCGACCCCATCCTACAGCCTCTTCGGGGTCCTGGCCCGGATTCAGGGAGCGAAGTGCGCCGAGTACAAACTGGACGGGAACTTCGGGCTCCCGGAGGAGTTCTTCGGCGTCAAGGCCGCGATCAAGCTGATCGCCTCGCCCAACTCCCCGACCGGAACCGTCTATCCGATCGATACCATCCAACGTCTCCTCGAAGAGACCGAGGGCGTGGTCCTGGTGGACGAGGCCTACGTGGATTTCGCCGAGGAGAGCTGCCTCCCCCTGCTGCTCGACTTCCCCAACCTGTTGGTCACCCGGACCTGTTCCAAGTCTTACTCGCTGGCGGGGTTGAGGGTCGGTTACGCCTTCGCCTCGGAAGAGATCGTCTCCGGGATGATGAAGGTCAAGGACTCCTACAACCTCAACGCTGTTTCGATGGCGGCGGCGGCCGCCGCCCTGGCCGACCGGGAGTACTTCCTCGAAACCACGGCCCGGATCGTCGCCGAACGGGAGAGGCTGGCCGGGACCCTGGCCGGGATGGGTTTCACGGTCTTCCCTTCCGGGGCCAACTTCCTCCTCTGCCGGCCGCCGGAGGGGAGGGCGGGGGATCTGTACGAAGCCCTGCTGGACAGGAAGATCCTGGTCCGCTGGTTCGACACCCCTCGGCTGCGGGAGTTCCTGCGGATCAGCATCGGAACCCCGGAGCAGATGGACCTGCTGACCGGGGCGATCCGGGAGGGATTGGAAACAATATCCAACTGATTCCGATACCGATAGCGATCCCGACCCCGATGCAATGTCAATCCGGAAACCAGCTCGGGGTCGCAATCGGAATCGGGATCGCTATCGTCTTTTACAGAGAGCCCTGGAGAGAAGGAAAATGGTGATGAATAAGCGAACCGCACGGGTGGCAAGAAAGACCAAGGAGACGGATATCTCCGTCCAGCTGAACCTGGACGGCGAGGGGAAGACCGCGGTCGAGACCGGGATCCCGTTCTTCGACCATATGCTGGAACTCTTCGGCCGCCACGGGCTCTTCGATCTCCGGGTCCGGGCCCGGGGAGACCTGGCGGTCGATTTTCATCACACGGTGGAGGACCTGGGCATCTGCCTCGGCCAGGCTTTTTTTCAGGCGCTGGGAGACAAGAAGGGCATCTCCCGTTACGGGTCGGCGGAGGTCCCGATGGACGAGGCCCTGGCGGAAGTGGCGGTGGACTGCGGGGGGCGGAGTTTCCTGGTCTACAACCCGAAAGTCCGCCGGATCAAGATCGGGGACTTCAACATCGGTCTCTTCAAGGAGTTCTTCCGGGCCTTCGCCGACGGGGCCCGGATCGCCCTTCACGTCAACGTCCGCTACGGGGACGACGTCCACCACGTCGTCGAGGCGGTCTTCAAGGGGTGGGGGAGGGCGATGCGGGCGGCGGTAACGATCGATCCCCGGGTGAAGGGAGTGCCTTCGACGAAGGGAAGGCTGTAGGAGAAATAGATGGAGTAGTGGAGTGTTGGAGTAATGGGGATTTGGCCGAGTGAGACCGGAACATCCCCGCGTCCAGGCAACCAGCACTCCATTACTCCATCACTCCAACACCCCGGTTTATTCCGATGATCATACTGCCGGCGATCGACATTAAATCCGGGCGCTGCGTCCGGCTCTACCAGGGGAAGGCGGATAAGGAGACGGTCTATTCCGAGGACCCGGCGGCGATGGCCCGGAGGTGGGAAGGGGAGGGGGCGGAGTTTCTCCACGTGGTCGATCTCGACGGGGCCTTCGCCGGGGAACCGAAGAACTGGGAGACGGTGACGAAGATCCTCGCCGCCGTCTCCGTTCCGGTGGAACTGGGGGGAGGGATGCGCCACCCGGAGGGCGTCGAGATGGCGCTGGCGGGCGGCGTGGAACGGGTGATCGTGGGCAGCCGGGCAGCGAACGACCCCGGGTTCCTGTCTGATATGTACCGGGAATTCCGAGGTCGGATCATCCCCTCGATCGACGCCCGGGAGGGGATGGTGATGGTCCGGGGCTGGGAGGAGGAGACCGAGCTGCGGGCGGAGGACCTGGGCCGGGACCTGAAAAAGATCGGGTTCAAGCTGGTCATCCATACCGACACCTCGGCCGACGGAACACTCCGGGGGCCAAGCCTGGCCGCCCTCGAGGAGTTCCTCGACCGGACCGGCTTGGGGGTGATCGCCGCCGGCGGGGTATCCTGCCTGGAGGATATCCGCAACCTGAAGAAACTGGAGAGGAAAGGTTTGATCGGCGTTATCACCGGGAAGGCGATTTACGCGGGGACGCTGGATCTGAAGGCGGCCATCCGGGCGGGGGGGTAGGGGGGATAAGCAGTAAGCAGTGAACGCCAGGGAAGAGAGCTCGATAGCGATCCCGATACCGATAGCGATACCGACTCTGTCCGCCGAAGTCGAAGACGAAGGCG
>JAXGWO010000035.1:0-36941 GCA_040773245.1 PVC group bacterium | reverse complement strand
CGGGAGTCCAATCGTCTCTGGGTGGTCAAGGGGGTGACCCGGGCGTATTTCGGGAGCTCCGGCGACAGCCCGGTGCCCGGTTACTACGCCGGGGACGGGAGCAAGTCCATCGGCGTCTTCCGGCCCACCAACGGCCTCTGGATCATCCGGGGTATCACCCGGTCCTACTTCGGGTCCGCAAGCGACACGGTGGTCCCGGGGGATTACAACGGCGACGGGAGTTGGGACCTGGGGGTCTTCCGGCCCGCCAACGGCCTCTGGTCGGTGAAGGGCGTGACCCGGTCCTACTTCGGTCAATCCACGGACTTGCCTATCCCCGGTGGGTACCGGGGCGACGGGCAGGACTACCCGGGGATCTTCCGCGGCACCAACGGCCTCTGGGTGATCAAAGGCCTGACCAGGACTTACTTCGGCTCCGGGACCGACGAGCCGGTGACCAGGTAAGCCGGCAGGCTCTTTGACGAGGCGGGAAGGGGCGGCTCCCGAACCGGGGGCCGCCCCTTCTCATTGATACGGGTTAGACATCCCCGACTATGGTCGGTTTTGCGTAGATCGGTTCCCACCTTGCTCTCGACTCCATATTTTGCTATAATGTAATGCCGGAAACAATCCTCAGATTCCGCTGACTCCTGTGGTCCGGAGAAAATAGAACAGTTCGCCTGGTGATTTCGATGAAGACACTGAGCGCAGCGATAATGTTGGCGCTGGTCCTTGCGGGGGCGGGGTGCCGGGAGCAGAAATTGGGGCAGAGGTTCATCCAGCGGGACGGCCAGTGGGAAAAGATCGATCCTAATGACCCTTTCACCGGGGTATCGGTCGAATACTGGCCGAACGGGAACAAGAAGCACGAGGTCGAGTACCGCGACAACAAGAAGCACCGGAGGGAGACCAGGTGGTTCGAAAACGGGCAGAAGATGTCGCAGGTCGAGTTCTATGACGGCCGAAGGCACGGGACCTGGATCACCTGGTACAAGACCGGTCCGAAGCGGCACGAGGTCGAATACCGTAACGGCATCCGGAACGGGAAGGGCACCTTCTGGTACAAGAACCGGCAGAGATGGTCGGAGAGCGAGTACCGCGACGGCAACAAGCACGGGCAGTGGACATACTGGTACAAGAACGGCCAGAAGGCGGAGGAGGGGAGGTTCAGTAACGGCAAGCACGACGGGAAGTGGACTACCTGGCACGACAATGGCCAGAAGATGTCCGAAGTGGAGTTCAGCGACGGCGTGGAGATCAGCCGCCAGGAATGGGACGAGGACGGCAACCCGATCGAAAGCCAGTGAGAATCCGGCTGCTTCACTTGCTCAAGCGGGGCCGGGAGAAGAGAGCATAATGGTATTTAGTATCCTAATGGAGGCGGGGGGAGTCGAACCCCCGTCCTGAAATAGATCCCTCCGCGCTTCTACAGGCTTAGTCGGTCGTTTGAGTTCGCCCCCGGAGACTCCGGCCGACAGGATTGACCGGGGACTAACCACCACGTCAGGATCTCGCCCCTCCCCCCGGTGGTCCAGGTTCGGGGCCAGCCCGCTATCGTACGTTCCTATCCATCCCGCGGGCTGAACGGTAGGAACGTGACCGCTTTAAGCGGCCAGGGCAAGCTGCTCGTTGGCAGTTGTCTTTGCGCCGGGTGTTTAAAGAGGCCTCCCGACAACCTCTGCCTGCCGCAACGGCTTCACTATCCCAGTCGAAACCGTGTCGCCCCCATAATTTTCGCTGGCGAAAATTATGTTGTGTAAGATAACTTAGGCCATCATATTGGAAATTGCAAGAGGGAAAATCAGTTTCTCAGTTTCTCGGCTCCTCAAGACAAGGATTATCATATGGGCGGATTACAGCTGATCTCCCAGAAACGACACCGGCTCCTCCGGAATACGGCGTGGCTGCTCCCGGTTCTGGTCCTGCTTCTGGCCGGCTGCGGCTCCGGCGATCATCGGGAGATCACCATCGTCCACACCAATGACCTCCACGGCCACGTCCTGCCGACCCGGGTCGCCGGCTGGTCCGACCGGACCGGGGGCTACGCGATCTTCGTCAGCTGGCTGGAGGGGGTCCGCCGGGAGAACGAGGAGAAGGATATCCCTACCCTGGTCCTGGACGCCGGGGATCTCTTTATGGGGACGGTGGAGGGCAACCTGACCCGGGGCCGCGCGGTGGTCCGGCTGATGAACCGGGCCGGTTACGACGCGGCGGCGGTGGGCAACCACGAGTTCGACTTCGGGTTTTTCAATTTCTACCAGATGGCCCGGGAAGCCGACTTTCCCTTTCTCAGCGCCAATATCCTCCGGAAAGAATCCGGCGAGGCGCCCGAGTTCATCCAGCCCTTCCTGGTCAGGGAATACGACGGGCTGAAGGTCGGGGTCATCGGGGTGACCGTGGATGAAACCCCCGAGCTGACCACGGTGGGCAACGTGAGCCCGATCGTCTTCCGGAATCCGGCGGAATCGATCCGCCCTTACGTCAGAAAGCTCCGGGGGGAAGGAGCCGACCTGCTGATCGTGCTCAGCCACCTGGGCCTGGAGGAGGACCGGAAGCTGGCCGCGGCGGTGGAGGATATCGACCTGATCATCGGCGGCCACAGCCACGACCTCCTGGCCAAGCCGATCCGGGCCGGTTCCCGCCCGACCCTGATCGTCCAGGCGGGGAGCTACGGCCGGTTCGCCGGCCGGCTCGATCTCCGGGTCGATACCGGGGATAACCGGATCTCCGGCCACCGGGCGGAGATCTTCGTCAACCGACAGTACAGTCGGCCGGCCGACCTCCCGACCAACCAGCTGCTGGCGGAGATCAGGGAGGAAGTCGGCGGGGAGTACGACCAGGTGGTCGGGATCGCCCTCCAGGATATCGTCTCCGCCGACAATGAAGGCTCCCCCCTCGGCAACCTGATCGCCGACGCGATGCGGAAGAAGGTCGGCGCGGATGCCGCCTTCCAGAACCCGTACGGGATCCGGGCCGACCTGCTGCGGGGTCCGGTCACCCGGCGGGATATCTTCACGATGCTCCCCTTCGACAACTCCATCGTGACGATGGACCTGACCGGGCGGCAGATCCGCCAGCTGCTGGAGCAGAGCCTGACGCTGAAGAAGGGGCTGCTCCAGATCTCCGGGCTGCGGGTGGAGTACAGTCCGGAACGGCCGGAAGGCCGCCGGGTGATCTCGGTCGGGATCGGGGAGGATCCGCTGGAGGAGGAGACCGGTTACCGGGTCGCCACCAACGTCTTCCTGGCCGGGGGAGGGGATTATTTCTCCACCTTCACCGGGGGGGTCAACCGCCGCGACAGCGGCGTGCTGCTGCGGGACGCGGTCGCCGAGTACGTCAGCCTGAATACCCCGCTCCACCCGGGTTTCGGGGCCGACGGCCGCTGGGTAAGGAAGTAACCGATGGCCCCGCTCCGGAGCCAGTCCGGCCTCGTTCCGCCGTTCCGGCCGTCCTCCCTGCTGCTCGGCTGCCTCCTCCCGTTCCTGGTCTCGGGCGGGATGACCATCCCGGCGATCATCATTACCGGCCCGGCCGCCCGCATCCCGGTCCAGTCCATCCGCCACCGGGAGACGCTCTACATCCCGGTGGCGGCGATCGCCCGGGCCTACGGACTGGTCCTGGAGGAGGAGGACGGCCAATCCTTTGTCTTCGCCGGCGCCCGGACCAGGATCCGGATCGAAGCCGGCAGCCGGGAGATCTCGCTCAACGGCGAGGCATTCCTGCTCGAGGATCCAGTGGACTGGCGGGAGGGGGTCCTGATCGCCCCCATCTACCTGGCCCTGGTCCACCTGCCGGCCCGGATTCCCCGTGATCAACCGCCAGCCGCCGCGGCCGGGGAGCCGGGACGGCTCCGGATTATGCTCGACCCCGGGCACGGAGGGGTCGATCCCGGGGCGGTGGGGGAGGAGACGCTGCTGGAAAAGGATATCGTCCTGGAGATCGCCCGGGCGGTGCGCGGCATCCTGGAGGAAGACGGCTGGCGGGTGATTATGACCCGCAACGACGATCGCTACGTCTCCCTGCGCGACCGGGCCCGGATGGCCAACCGTCTCCAGGTCGACCTCTTCGTCAGCATCCACGCCAACGCCGCCGGCAACCGCCTGGCCCGGGGAACGGAAACTTTCTTCTACGCCCCGGCTTCCGACCCCTGGGCCCTCGCTTTGGCTCGGATGGAAAACGCCGTCCTGCGCCTGGAGCCGCCGGTCGATTCGAATGAAGCGGCCGGAGGGAATCAATCCGCCGGGACGCGGCGTCGGGAAAGCATCCGGGCGGCCGGAGCCGTCCAGCGGAGGCTCAGCGCCGCTACCCGGACCCCGGACCGGGGGGTGAAGACGGCGGAGTTCTACGTTCTCAAGCGGACGCGGATGCCCTCGATCCTGGTCGAGACCGGGTTTATCTCCAACCGCCAGGAGCGGGCCGACCTGGCCGACAGCGGGTACCGGAACGGGGTGGCCCGGGCCATCGCCCGGGGGATCCGGGATTACCTGGAGAGCCGTCCGGACTTGAGCCGTCCCCCGGACGGGGGAGAGGAAAATTTTCCTTCCGTCCGGGCCGGCGGTCCCTTATGATGTAAATTCACCAACACCAGAAACCCCGCGGCATACGGGAAAGGAGGCGATATGAAGACGAGGATCAGGTTATTCGCGGTTCTGCTGGCGGCCCTGGCGGTCATTATTCCCCCGGCGGCGGCGGCCGAGACCGTCACCCTGCCCAATGACATATCCTGGGTGAAGACCTCGGCGGCCTACCTGGGGTGCGTCCAGCAGGCTTACCTGAACGGGATCAACCGCCTGCAGAAACTGGCCGAGGGCAAGAAGCCGGGCACCTGGTGCGTGGTCCTCGACGCCGATGAGACGATCATCACCAACGTCCAGTTCCAGGCCGAGCAGTTCGCCAACGGCGAGGGTTACACCAACCAGGCCTGGACCGCCTGGTGCCAGCGGTCGGAAGCGAGGGCTCTCCCCGGGGCGATCGACTTCCTGAACGAAGTCAGGCGGCTGGGGGGCAAGATCATCATCATCACCAACCGCCAGGAACCGCTCCGGGAACCCACGATCAAGAACCTGGAGAAGGAGGGCATCCCCTTCGACGTCTGCCTCCTCCGGGAGGGGCCTTACCGCGAGGACCGGACCAAGGCCCAGCGCCGGTCCGACGTGGAGCAGGGGACGCTGAAGAACCTCCGGCTGGGGGAGAGACAGCCCAAGCTCGAGATCCTGATGCTGGTCGGCGACCAGCCCCACGACCTGTATGAAAAACAGATATTCTCCGAAGTCAAGGACCGCTTCGGGAATGACCTGATCATCCTCCCCAACCCGATGTACGGCGACGGGATCGGATCCACTTTCGAGGTGCCGCCCGGAATGGTCAGGGCCAGCTCGCCGGCCGCCGCCGCGCCCGCCGCCGTGACGGCCATCGAGGAGGCGCCCGCCGCCGAGGAAGCACCGGCTCCCCGGAGCCGGGCCGCGGGAGCGGCCATCACCTGGCAGGAGGCGATGCGGAGGGAGGGTCAGACCGTCACCGTCGAGGCCCGGATCGTCAGCGTCTATGATCCGGAGAGCCGGGGCAGAGGCGGGCCGGTCAAGCTCAATACCGACCGGGACTTCAAGACCAGCCTGACCATCATCTTCTACAAGAAAGACCGGTCGGGCCGGGACCAGGGTTTCGGGGATCTCTCCCGCTTCGAGGGGAAGACGGTCCGCGTTACGGGCAAGGTCTCCGACTACCAGGGGCAGAAGCAGCTCACCGTCTCCAACTCGAGCCAGATCGAAGTCATCGATTGATCCTGCCGCCCGGCGGAACCGGAAGCGGGCCGGGTCAGGCCGCGGCGACGGGCGGAAAAACGAAAGCGAAGAGGAGGGAAAATGAAGACGATAAATGCGCTGGTTTTCGCGGCGGTGATCGCCGCCGCTCTCCTGATGCCCTTTCCCGCCGTCTCCGAGGAAGGAGCCACAGCGGAGAGTCAAAACCTGGAAAAGGCCATCTCCTGGCAGGAGGCGATGGGGAAGGAGGGGGAGACCGTAGTCGTCGAGGCCCGGATCGTCAGCGTCTATGATCCGGAGAGCCGGGGTAGAGGAGGGCCGGTCCGGCTGAACACCGACCGGGACTACAAGAGCAGCCTGACCATTGTCTTCCACAAGAAGGACCGGGAAGGTAAGGACCAGGGCTTCGGGGACCCGTCCCGCTTCGAGGGGAAGACGGTCCGCGTCCGGGGGAAGGTCTCCGATTACAAGGGCCAGAAGCAGCTCTCCCTCTCCGGCCCGGACCAGATCGAGATCGTGGGGAACGCCCCGCCCCCCCCGCCGCCGGCCGCGGAGGAGACCTCCGCGGGCGAAGCCCCGGATTCGGCCATCTCCTGGCAGGAGGCGATGGGCAGGGAGGGACAGACCGTCACCGTCGAGGCCCGGATCGTCAGCGTCTATGATCCGGAGAGCCGGGGGAGAAAGGGGCCGGTCAAACTCAATACCGATCGGGACTACCGCAGCAGCCTGACCATCGTCTTCTACAAGAAGGACCGGGAAGGGAATGACCAGGGCTTCGGGGACCCGTCCCGCTTCGAGGGGAAGACGGTCCGCGTCCGGGGAAAGGTCTCCAGCCACCAGGACCAGCTCCAGCTCTCGCTCACCGGGCCGGACCGGATCGAGATCGTGGAGAACGCCCCGCCCCCCCCGCCGCCGCCGGCCGCGGAGGCCATCACCGGCCGCACCCGGATCCCGGGGACGGCCGTCAGCTGGCAGGACGCGATGAAGATGGTAGGCCAGGAGGTCACCGTGGAGGCCCGGATCTTCAATGTCTACGACCCGGAGAGCGTGGGGAGGGGAGGGCCGGTCCGGATGAACACCGACCGGGACCGTTTCTCCAGCCTGACCATCATCTTCTACAAGAAAGACCGGTCGGGTGCCGACCTGGGGTACGGGGACCTCTCCCGCTTCGACGGGAAGCGGGTCCGCGTCCGGGGAAAGGTCTCCACGCACGAGGAGCAGATCCAGCTCACCGTCCCCCGGCCCGACCAGATCGAGATCATTGAATGAGCTTGCCGCCGGCCGGGCTTACCGCCCTCCCGCCGGCGATCTCCCTTCCCACTGACGGAGCGACCGACTGATGGCGTTTGACGTCAAATCGGTGCCGGGGACCTTCTACGGCGCCCTGACCAACTTCCATTTTTACCGGGACCTCTCGCGGCGGCCCCTGGGCCACGGTTTCATCTACCTGCTGCTCCTGGTCCTCCTCCCGGTGCTTCTCTTCACCGCCCCCCAGATCCTCGAGATGAACCGGCTGATGACCCGGATCACCCGGGCGCTGCAAGGGAATCTCCCGCCGCTGCGGATCGACAAGGGGGCCGTGATTATGGACGCGGGGGAGTTCTTCCACTTCGAGGCCGCCAATGAATTCCCGGTCGCCGGCTGGCGGTCCATCCTGGAACTCCTCACCTCCCGTCCCGACCGGGTCGTCCAGGCCGCGCTGGCCCGCCGGAAGGCGGGGGAGGGGCTCTCCGGCGAAGAGGAAGAACTGGTCCGGGAATTCGAACGGCGGAAGGCGGCGGGCGAGACCGGGCTGGCCTGGATCGAGGAGCATTTCCCCGACCGGGAAGCCCTAATCACCACCGAACCGGTGGACCGAAAAATGGAGGAAGCGCCGCCGGAAGACCCGGAGGCCGGAAAACTGCTCCGGGAATCCTCCCATTTCTTCAATTTCGTCTTCCGGGTCGATCTCACCACCGACGACCCGGAACTCCCCCCGGGGATGATGGGTTTCGCCCTCGGCTCCCGCTCCTACACCATCAACACCCCCCTGTTCCCGAAAAAGATCAGCTTCCCGGAGACCACCTCGGCGGTGATCAACGACGAGATGCTCGACAGCTGGCGGAAGTCGTTTGTCTGGCAGATGGCCCCGGTGCTGGCCGCGATGATGCTGGTTATCTCCTACCTGGTCCTTCTCCTGGTCATCCTGGGCGGCAGCGCGGCGGCCGGGCTAACCGCCTCCCTCCTCAAGTGCGCGCTGCCCTTCCGCCAGGTTTTCACCCTGGCTCTCTACGCAATCACCCCGGCGATCGTTTTCCTTCTCCTCTACCTCGGCATCCTCCTCCTCGGGTTCAACATCTCCTATCCGTTTCTGGTCTTCCTGGCCGTTTACGGGTTCTACCTGGTGAGCGCCGTCCGGCGCTGCTGCTCCCCGGCCTGACCTCGTTACCCCGCCATGCGGACCGCACCCGCCATCATCTTCACCGGGGCGGTTCTCCTCCTCTCCGCCGCCTGCCGGCGGGGTCCGGAGACCGGGGTCGTCTTCGGGGAGCGGGAGATCCGGATCGGGGAGAAGACAGTCACGGTCGAGGTCGCGATCACCCCGGCCCAGCTCGAACAGGGACTGAAGTACCGGCGGAGCCTGCCGGGGGACCGGGGGATGCTTTTCGCCTATTCCCGGGCGGAGATCCGGCCGTTCTGGATGAAGGATACCCTGATCCCCCTCTCGATCGCTTTCATCGACGAGAAGGGGAGGATCATCAACATCGAGGAGATGGAGCCGGATGACGGGAAGGCCAACCACTGGCCGGACCGGCCGTTTCTCTACGCCCTGGAGATGAACCGGGGCTGGTTCGAAAGAAACAACATCCGGCCCGGCGATCTGGTGGATGCCGGGCGGGGGGAAGGACGGTGACATCTGTTATTCCGGTTTCGATTCCGATACCGATAGCGATGCCGACCCCGAGCAGGTAGGCAGGATAAGAAGGAAATCCCGGTGAGAATCATCTTTATGGGGACCCCGGAGTTCGCCCTCCCCGGGCTGGAGCGGCTGGCGGCGCAGGAGGAGGTGGCGGCGGTGATCACCCGCCCGGACCGGCCGGCGGGCCGGGGGAAGAAGCCGTCCCCGCCTCCGGCCAGGATCCGGGCGGAGGAACTGGGCCTGAAAGTCTTCCAGCCGGCCGGCCTGGGGGGAAGCGGGATCCGGGACGCCGTCCGGGAGATCGGCCCCGATCTCTTCGTGGTCTCGGCCTACGGCAAATTCATCCCCGCCGGCTTCCTCCGCCTGGCCGGGAGAGGCGGGATCAACCTCCACCCCTCGCTGTTGCCCCGCTACCGGGGGGCGGCCCCGATCCAGTGGGCCCTGATCAACGGGGAGAAAGAGACCGGGGTCTCGGTGATCTCGGTTGCGGAGAAGATGGACGCCGGGGAGATCTGGGACCAGCGGAAGGTGGCGATCCGCCCGGAGGACAACGCCGAAACCCTCGCCCGGAAGCTGGCCCGGGAAGGGGGGATTCTCCTGGCCGAGGTGGTGGGGAAGATGGAAGCGGGAGAGATCACTCCCCGGCCCCAGGACGAGAACCTGGTCACCTTCGCCCCCCGCCTGGCCAAGGAGGACGGCCGGATCGACTGGCGCCGGCCGGCGGAAGAGATCGCCAACCGGGTCCGGGGCTGCTATCCCTGGCCGGGCACTTTCACCTGCCTCCCCGCCGGCCGGGGAGGACGGATCGTGAAGATCCTGGCCGCCGAACCCCTGCCCCCGTCCGGGGGGAACCCGGGGGAGGTTCTGCCGGCGGGGAAGGAGGAGCTGGTGATCGCGGCCGGGGTGGGGGCGCTGAGGGTCCTCCGGCTCCAATTGGAGGGAAAGCAGGTCCACCCGGCAGGGGCGTTCCTCCGCGGCTGTCCCCTCCGGCCGGGAGAGTTTTTCGGCCGCTCCGCCTCCGCCTGACCGGCCGCGGGCACCGATGAGAACCCACTCCGAAACGGACCCCCGCCGCTGCCTGGTCGAGGCCCTGCGCCGCTGGGAGCGGGAGAAGGTCTTTGCCGCCGACCTGCTCGACGGGATCCGGGCCGGGACCGACTTCAGCGAACCGGACCGGGGGCTGGTCACCGCCACCCTCAACGGGGTGATCCGGAGGAAGCTGACCCTGGACTGGATCATCGACCGGTTCTCCTCCCGGAAGCCCCCGGCCCGGACCGGCTTCGCCCGCCAGATCCTCCGCCTCTCCCTCTTCCATCTGCTCTACCTCGATAACATCCCGCCCCACGCCGTTCTCCACCAGGCGGGTGAGCTGGCGAAGAGACTCGTCTCTCCCGGGGAACGGTCATACCTCAACGGCCTCCTCCGGACGGTTCAGCGGGCCGGGAATGACCTTCCGCTCCCGCCGCCGGATAACCCGGCCGACTACCTGTCGGTCGTCCACTCCCACCCTCGCTGGCTGGTCGCGCGCTGGGGGAAGCGCCTCGGGTGGGAGCAGGCCGGGGAGATCTGCCGGGTCGACAACCTCCCCCCGCCGGTCTTCGCCCGCGGCAACCGGCTGAAGACCACCCCGGAAGAACTGGGCCGGGCCCTGGCCCGGGAAGGGGTTGGCTGGGAGCCGGTGCCGGGGCGGGAGGCGGTCGGGGTCATCTCCGCCGGCCGGGAGCTGGCCTCCCTGGAACCCTTCCGGAAAGGCTGGTTCCTGATCCAGGACATCTCCACCCTCCGTCCGGTGGAGCTGCTGGCCCCGAAACCGGGGGAGCGGATCGCCGATTTCTGCGCCGCCCCGGGCGGGAAGACCGCCTATATCGCCGAGCAGATGGAGAATACCGGCCGACTCCTGGCCGCCGACCCCGCGCCGGCGCGGCTGGAAAAGCTGGAGGAGACAGTCGCCCGCTGCGGGATCGCCAACGCCCGGATCCGGAGGATCGATCTCCTGAAGGAAGCGCCGGGCAGGGGAGATGGGTGTTGGGACGGAATCCTCCTCGACGTCCCCTGCTCCAATACCGGGGTCCTCCGGCGGCGGGTTGACGCCCGCTGGCGGATCGGTTACGATGACATTCTCCGCCTCGCCGGCCAGGGGCTGGCGCTCCTGGCGGCGGCGGCCGGCCGGCTGCGGCCCGGCGGAAGGATCGTCTACTCCACCTGCTCCCTGGAACCGGAGGAAAACGAAGAGACGGTGAGGAAATTCCTGGAACTGAGGCCGGACTGTTCCCTGGAGGAAGAAGAGAGCGGTCTTCCCCGGGAAGGCGGCGGGGACGGTTACTACGCCGCCCGGCTGCGCCGGGAAGGTCGGCGCGGCGGAAATTCCGCGGAGGAGCGATGACGAGTCGCGGCGTTATGACCGGCCTGGCCGCCGGGGTACTCCTCGCGGCCGCGGCCCTGGTTCTGGCGGTTGCCGGCGGACTGGTATCGGTCAGGTTTCACTCCAACTCGGAAGGAGGAAAGACGATGAAGAAGATTATCCGGAGCGAAAAGGCCCCGGCGGCGATCGGGCCTTATTCCCAGGCGATCCAGGCCGGGGGCCTGGTCTTCGTCTCCGGCCAGATCCCGCTCGACCTCGAGGGAAAGATCGTGGAGGGGGGGATCGAGGAGCAGACGGTCCAGGTGCTGGAGAACCTGAAGGCGGTCCTGGCAGCGGCCGGGCTGGGGCTGGGCGAGGTCGTCCGGACCACCGTCTATCTCCAGGATCTCAAGGACTTCAACGCCTTCAACGAAATCTACGGACGGTACTTTCCCGACCGACCGCCCGCCCGGGCCTGCGTCGAGGTCTCCGCCCTCCCCCGGGGGGCCCGGGTCGAGGTCACGGCCGTGGCCGCCCGTTCCGACTTCTCCGCCTTCGATTTCCAGTAGAATGAATAATGCCGACAGATCCGGGATTGTCACCATCCTCACCGACTTCGGGGAGGAGGACTGGTTCGTTGCCGCGATGAAGGGGGTGATCGCCTCCCTCGCCCCCCGGGCGCGAACGGTGGACATCACCCACCGCGTGGCGCCGGGAGATGTCCGCCGCGGGGCCCTCGTCCTCTGGTGCGCCTACCGTGCCTTCCCCCCGGGGACGGTCCACCTGGCGGTGGTCGACCCCGGGGTGGGAACCGGACGGGCGGCGGTAACGGCCCGGGCCGGGGGGCATCTCTTTGTCGCCCCCGACAACGGCCTGCTGAGCCGGGTTCTCCGGGAGGAGGCGGGAGCGGCCGCCTTCCGGGTGAACCGGCCGGAACTCTTCCTCCCCGAGGTCTCGACGACCTTTCACGGCCGCGACATCTTCGCCCCCCTGGCCGCTCGGCTGGCGGAGGGGCTGAAGCCGGAAGAGACCGGCCCGCCGCTGGCCGACCCCGTCCTCCTACCCCCGCCGCATCTCCGGCTCCTCGGGGAGAACCGCTGGGAAGCCGAGATCATCGGCCGGGACCGGTTCGGGAACCTCCTCACCTCCCTGACCCGGCAAGATGTTCCTGGCGCAGGTTCCGAGCTGCTCCTCAAGGTCCGCGGCCGGGCGCGCCGGCTGCCGTTGGCGGAGGCTTACGGCTCGCTCCCGCCCGGAGGTCTCCTGGCGGTCTGGGGGAGCAGTGGCTTCCTGGAACTGTCGGTCAACGGCGGCTCCGCCGCGGAAGCCCTGGGACTGGAGGCCGGGGAGCGGATCGAGGTCGGACTGTGACCGCGATCCGGATCGGGACGGCCGGCTGGTCGTACCCGGACTGGGAGGGGACCGTCTACCCGGAGGGGGCCGGCCGTTCCTTCGACCGCCTCGCCTACCTGGCCGGTTACTTCGACGTCATCGAGCTCAACGTCACCTTCTATCGTTTCCCCGAGACCCGCCTCTGCCGGGACTGGCTCGCCCGGGTGAAGTGCAATCCCGATTTCCGTTTCACGGCGAAGCTCCACCGGAGCTTCACCCACGACCGGGCGAGCGCCGCGGACGGCGACCCGGCGAAGTGGAAGTCGGGACTCGAACCTCTCGGGGAAGAGGAACGGCTGGGGGCGGTCCTGGCCCAGTTCCCCTATTCCTTCCATTATACCTCCGAAAACCAGGCTTACCTGGCCCGGCTGGCCGACCGCTTCCCGGAATATCCCCTGGTGATCGAGGTCCGGCACCGCTCCTGGGACCGGCCGGAGGCTTTCCGGTTCCTGCGGGATTACGGCCTCGGCTACTGCGTGATCGACCAGCCCCGGGTCTCCTACTCAATTCTTCCCTTGAATTCGGTCACCTCTCCGGTAGGATATATCCGGCTTCACGGCCGGAACGTCCGCGACTGGTTCCGCCGGGACGCCGGCCGGGACGAGCGTTACAACTACCTCTACACCCCGGCCGAGATCGCCGAGTGGCGGGACCGGATCGAAAAGACCGCCCCCCGGGCCGGAGAGCTTTATGTCATCGCCAACAACCACTTCCGGGGCCAGGCGGCCTGCAACGCCCTCCAGCTGGCGGCGGAGGTCTTCCGCCGGCGGGTGCCCGTCCCGCCGCCGCTGACCGCCGTTTACCCGGAGCTGAAGAAGATAGCCGGCCCAAGAAGATGAAAAAGATCCCGATACTAGCCCTTTTCCCCGCCGCCCTGATTATTTTCGGCGGCTGTTCCTCCACCTACCAGAGGGACTGCCGGGTGCGGCTGGAGTCCGATCCCCCGGGGGCCGAGATCTGGAAGGAGAGGTACTACGAGGGGAAGACCCCCCGGGTTCTCCATTACACCGCCACCGCCGAGGACGAAGACCGGGGATATCTCCGCCTTCCCCCGCTCACACTCCGGAAAGATGGATACCGTCCCTACCTGGTCGAGATGGAACTGGACTTAAAGGAATCCGGGGAACACTGGGAAGCGATGGCGGTCCTGGAACCGGAGGATTAACCGGAAGGGAAAGCCGATATGAACGAAGAACAGAAGATCGAGTTCGACTGCCTGGCCGAGGGCTGCGGCGAACCGGTTCGTTTCACCCTCGGACTGCTGGAAAAGGAAACTCCCGAGGTCCTCTGCCCGTCCTGCGGGAAGGCCCACCTGCTCTCCCCGGAGGCGGTCGAGAAACTGGGCCTCTTGCGGGACCTGATCGCCGCCCTGAAGAGAGCCCGGCCGATTCTCGGCGATGGGGGGGTGGGGATCGAGGTCGGCGGCCACCAGGTGGTCGTCCCCTACTATCTCCTGCTGACCCGGATGACCTCCGAGCTGGCCCTGAAGGTCGCGGACGACCGGGTCACCTTCCGCTTCGTTGTGGAATCCTGACAGGATAACAGGATGTTTTTAGACAGGATAACAGGATTGACAGGATAGTTTAGGGAAAGGGGATGGTGGAGGCTAATTCGAGCTAATTCGAGTTAATTAGTGTAATTAGTGGACTATAAAAGGGGGCGAGGCGGGTGTAGACTTGTGGAGATTAGCGAGATTCGTGGTTTCAAGAAAGGGGGCGAGGCGGGGGGTTAATTCACAACAAATTCGTGGAATGAAAATGGCGAAGATAGCTTTCATCGGGGCGGGGAATATGGCCGAGGCCTTGATCCGGGGGATAGTCGGCCGGGGACTGGCGGCGCCGGAAGAGATCGTCGCCGGGGAGATCGATCCGGGACGGAGGGAGAAGGCTCAGCGCGAACTGGGGATCCGGGTGATCGCGGACAACCGGGAGGCGGTGGCCGGGGCCGATACCGTCATCCTGGCGGTCAAGCCCCAGTCGCTCGACGCGGTGGTCGAGGAGATCGCGGGGGCGGTCGCACCCGGCCAGCTGGTGATCTCCATCCTGGCCGGGATCTCCACGCGGAAGCTGGAGGATAAGCTGGGCGCCGGGGTCCGGGTGGTCCGGGTGATGCCGAACACACCGGCCCTGGTCGGGGCCGGGGTCTCGGTCATCTGCGCCGGGAGCCGGGCCGGGGAAGACGCCCTGGCCGCCGCCGGAACCATCCTCGAGGCGGTGGGGGAAGTCCGGGTGCTGGACGAGGAGCTGATCGACGCCGTGACCGCCCTCTCCGGGTCCGGGCCGGCCTACCTCTTCCTCTTCGTCGAGGCGATGGCCCGGGCCGGGGAGAAACTGGGCCTCGCCCCGGCCGAAGCCGAACGGCTGGCGAAGGGGACGCTGGCCGGGGCCGGCCAACTCCTGGCCGAGTCCGGCCGGACGGCCGAAGAACTGCGGCGGCAGGTGACCTCGCCGGGGGGGACGACCGAGGCGGCCCTGAAGGTCTTCGGGGAACGCGGGCTGGCCGGGATCGTGGAGGAAGCGATGCGGGCGGCGGCCGGGAGGTCGAAGGAACTGGGGGGATAAAGGATGGGACTGCTCGGGCTTCTTCTCTCCGCCTACTTCATCCTCCTCCTGGTCCGGGCCCTTGTCCCCGACACCGGCCAGATGGCCTTCAACCAGCCCTACCGGCTGGCGGCGAGGCTGACCGAGCCGGTGATCTCCTTCTCGGCCCGGCTCCTGCCTCTCCGGTTTCGCCGGCTGGCCGCCCTGCCGGCGATCGGTTTTCTCATCCTGCTCCACGGCGTCGTCCTGACGGGCGCGACCGGCCCCCAGGCCGGGGCCTTCGACTGGGGTTTTGTCCGCTGGGTCTTCATCCCCGCCCAGCCTTTCTGGGGACTGGGGAAATCCCTGGCCCACTACCTGGTCTTGAGCTACCGGGTCTTCGCCTTCCTCTTCCTGGTCGTCCTGGTCTCCCCCGAGATCTCCTCCGACCAGGTCTCCCGCCTGATCCGCACCCTGGTCCAGCCGCTGACCCGGGCCCTCCGGGGCCGGGGAACGGCGGCGGCGGCATTGCCCCTCATCTTCACGGCGGCGATGATCCTTCTCTGGAGATTTTTCGGAGCGGTCGGCTGGGTGGGGGCAGAGGGGATGATGATCGGAAAGACTCTGGTCAACAGCCTCGTCCTGGTGCTGCGGCTGGCGACCGTCATTATCTACCTGATTTTTTTCCGGGCGGTTCTCTCCTGGTTTGAGGCTTCCCGGCGTTGGACCGGGCCCTTCGCCTGGCTGGAACTCTTCGTGGAGCCGTTTCTCCGGCCGTTCTGGCGCTTCAAGTTAATCCTGAGCCGGATCGACCTCTCCCCGCTGGCGGCGATCTTCACGATCTGGATCGGCCGGAAGATCGCCGAGAACATCCTCTTTGAGATTTACCAGGCGCTGTAAATGAAGGAACCGGAAATCGCGATCACCGAAAACGGCGGCGGGGCGACTTTCCCGGTCCGGCTGCATCCCCGGGCGGGGAGGGAGGGGATCATCGGGGTGGCGAACGGACGGCTGAAGATCGAAGTCGCCGCCGCGCCGGTCAGGGACCAGGCCAACCGGGCCCTGGTCCGGCTGCTGCGGAAGGAACTCGGGGTCCCCCAGTCCGCCGTCGCCATTGTTCGGGGCGCCGCCTCCCGGGACAAGCTGGTCCGGGTGGAGGGGATGACCGCGGAGGGGCTGGGCGAAATTCTGCGCGGGAAGATACACTGATGAGCAAGCGTTTCACCGAGCGGTTGATCGAGCGGATCGAACACCTCGACCATCGGGAGCTGGGGGGCTACCTGGTCGGGCTGGCCCGGGAGAAGGGGCTGCTCGAGAACATCTTCAACAGTATGCAGGAGGGGCTGCTGGTCGTCCGGCCGGAAGGGACGATCGGTCTCCTCAACAGCTCCGCCGCCCGGCTCCTCGACATCCCGGCCGGGGCGGCCGGAAGGGCGTTTGCCGCGGCGATCGAGGACCCGGAGCTGCAGGCGATCATCGAACAGGGGCTGGAAGTCCCTGGCCAGGCCCTGGTCCGGGAGTTCATTATGGTCCACCCCCAGCCGCGCTGGGTCCGACTCAGCCGCTCGGGCCTGAGCGACGGGGAGGGGAACTTCCGGGGGGTCCTGCTGATCCTGGCCGACATCACCCGGCAGCGCAAGGCCGAGGCGGAGACCAGCCTGGTCGAACGGCTGAACTTTCTCGGGCACCTGACCGCCGGGGTGGCCCACGAGATCGGCAACCCGATCAGCTCCCTCTTCGTCCAGGCCCAGCTGCTCGAGCGCGGCGCCCGAGGACTTCCACCACCCCAGCGGGAAAAGTTCAGCCGGACCATCGCCCTGTTCCAGGAGGAGCTCCGCCGGCTCGACGGGATCGTCCGGCAGTTTTTAAGGACCCTCCGGCCGGAGTCCCTGCATCTTCACGAGTACGACCTGGCCGAGGTGGCCGAGGAGGTGGCGGAGCTGACCGAAGCGGAACTGCGAGCGAAGGGGATCGCCCTGGTCCGGAAATTCCCCCCGGGGGACGTCCGGGGAAGGATGGACAAGAACCTGGTCAAGCAGGCGATCCTGAACCTGATCAAGAACGCCGCCCAGGCGATGCCGGGGGGAGGGGAGATCACCATCCGCCTGGAGGGGGAGGAGACCTATCTCAAGTTGGCCGTCTCCGATCAGGGCATCGGGATCCCGGGGGACCGGATCAGCCGGATCTTCGAGCCCTTCTTCACCACCAGGGAGAGCGGTTCCGGGATGGGGCTGCTGGTGGTCCACAAGGCGATCCGGCAGCACGGCGGTTACGTCGAGGTCTCCAGCCTTCCGGGGGAGGGCACCACCTTCACCATCTGGCTCCCCCGGCGCCCGAAAAAGATCAAGCTCCTGCCGGCGGGGAAAGAAAGATAGCTGCCGGCGACCCATCCGGATAAGATAGTTCCGGAGGCGATCTGATTATGACCGCGACCATCCTGATCGTGGAAGACGAGAGGAATCTCCGGGAGGGTTTAAAAGAAGCCCTCCAGTCGCCCGGGTTCCGGGTGATCACGGCCGAAAACGGTTTCCAGGCGGAGGAGATCGTCCGGGAGCAGGCCGTCGACCTGGTGATCTCGGACCTGAAGATGCCGGGGATGACCGGACTCGAGCTCCTGCGCCAGGTTCACTCCTTCTCCCCGGCCGTCCCCTTCATTATGATGACCGCCTACGGGACGGTGGACACCGCCGTGGAGGCGATGAAGGCGGGGGCCTACGACTACCTGACCAAGCCGGTCAACCTCGACCAGCTGGAACTGCTGGCCGCCCGGGCCCTGAAGGAGCGGGACCTGGAACGGGAAAATATCTACCTCAAGGAACAGCTGCAGAAGCAGTACGGCCTCGAGCGGCTCACCGGCCGGAGCCGGGCGATGGAGAAGGTCTTCGAGCTGGTCCGGCAGGTCAGCAACACCAACTCCACCGTCCTGATCACCGGCGAATCGGGGACCGGGAAGGAAGTGGTGGCGCGCACCATCCACCAGCAGAGCTTCCGGAAGAACAAGCCCTTCATCGCCATCCACTGCGCCGCCCTCTCGCCGTCGCTGCTGGAGAGCGAACTCTTCGGGCACGAGAAGGGGGCTTTCACCGGGGCGGTCAGCCGGAAGAAGGGGAAGTTCGAGGCCGCCGACGGGGGAACGGTTTTCCTCGACGAGGTCAACGAGATCCCCCTGGAGATGCAGGTCAAGCTCCTGCGCTTCCTGGAGATGAGGGAACTGGAGCGGGTGGGGGGGACGGAGTCGGTCCCGGTGGACATCCGGCTGCTGGCCGCCTCCAACGCCGACCTGGAAGAGCTGGTCCGGGAAGGGAGGATGCGGGAGGATCTGTATTTCCGCCTGAACGTGGTCCGGCTCAAGCTCCCCCCCCTGCGGGAGCGGCCGGAAGATATCCCGCTGCTGGTCCGGGAGTTCATCGACGAACTGAGCCGGGCCAACCGGAAGAAGAATACTTCGATCACCCCGGCCGCCCTCCGGGCCCTCCAGGGGTACAGCTGGCCGGGTAACGTCCGGGAACTGAAGAACTGCCTGGAGTCGATGATCGTGCTGGCGAAAGACCCGGTCCTTGACCTGGATAACCTTCCGTCCCAGATCCGGCCCGCCCCGGCGGCGCCGGCGCCGATCGAGGGCGGGGTCAACCTGAGGAAGCTGGAAAAGGCGGCGATCGCCGCCGCCCTGGCGCGGACGGGCGGCAACAAGAAACGGGCGGCCGAACTGCTCGGAATCTCCCGCCGGACGCTTTATCGGAAACTGGAAGAGTACGGCCTGGCGCGGTGAGAGGAGCGAGGATGGGCACCATTACCTACCGGGTGCCCTACGCGGACACCGACCGGATGGGGATGGTGGACTACGCCAACTACCTGGTTGATTTCGAGCTCTTCCGGGACGAACTTCTCCGCCGGCGCTAAAACGACATCATTAAAAATGAACTCAGACCGTGAAATCCGCGCCCGGCCGCCCCTGATCACCGTGGGGCTGATCCTGATCTGCTATATCTCCCTGACCTACGCCTGGGACAACTTCCGCAACACCAACGAGTACAGCCGGATCTTCCTCACCCGGGCCCTGGTCGAGCACGGGACGTTCTCCATCGATCCCCTCCTCCGGATCCACGACACCCAGGACAAGTCTTTCTTCCGGGGGCGCCACTACTCGAACAAGGCCCCCGCCTCCTCCTTCCTGGCCGCCCCCGCCTACCTGGCCATCCGCCTGGCGGGGATCGGCGCCCGGGTCAGGTTTTCCGACGCGATGACCCTTCACCTGGTCACCGCGCTCACCATCAGCGTCCCCGCCGCTCTCTTCCTCCTTCTCCTCTTCAAGTTCTGGTCATCGATCACCCTCCAGGGCCCGCTGCGGCGGGCGGTCCTGATCCTCTACGGGGTGGGGACGATGGCCTGGCCTTACTCGGCCATGTACTACGGGCACATCCCGGCCGCCCTCTGCCTCACCCTGGCCTTCCTGATCGTCTTCACCACCCGGAACACGGTCTCCGGGACCCGGCCGCTGTTTGAAGCCGGGTTCTTCTCCGGGTTAGCCTTCGCGATCGAGTACCCCACCGCCCTGATCTCGGCCGGTCTCTTCCTTTACGCGGCGGCGGTCGCCAAGAAGCTCCGGGCCGGAATCTACCTCCTGGCGGCCGGGGGCGCAACTTACCTGCTCTGGTCGCGGCTGGAAGAAATCGAGACGGCGGTCGGACCCCATATCGAGTCCCTGGTCGATCCCGGCGGGGCGGTCCTGGTCTCCGCCATCCTGCTCACGGCGCTGATCGGGCTGGGGGCGGTCTCGCGGGGACCGGGGCTGGTGATGTTTTTTCTCGGGGCGGCTCTCCCGGTCGGGTTCACTCTGTACTACCACGACCAGTGTTTCGGCGGCCCGTTCCAGTTCCCCTACTACCACGAAACCTACCCGGACTTCGCCCTCGCCCACCAGCGGGGGATCGCCGGGGTGGCCCTGCCGGGAAACCCGGAAGAGGTTATCCGGTTCCTGGACCGGTTATGGCGGCTCCTGGCCAGTCCCTACCGGGGGCTCTTCTTCTATTCCCCCTTCCTGGTTTTCGGGGCGGCCGGGATGGTCAGGATGGCGCGCGGCGAGGGCTGGCGGAGGGAGGGAAAGTTCTTCCTATTCCTGACCGCGGTCTACCTGCTCTTCCTGCCCGCCTTCTCCGACTGGGAGGGCGGCTGGTCGATGGGGCCCCGGCACCTGGTCCCCCTGCTGCCCTTCCTGGCTACCGGGGCGGTCTACGGGCTGGCCGGCCTGAAGAAAGAACACCGCCCGGCCTGGGGGGCCGCCCTGGCGGTGCTGGGCCTGGTCTCGATCAGCCTGACCTTCGTCGGTACCGTCACCTTCCCTTACTTCCCCAAGGAGTTCTCCAACCCCCTCGGCGAGCTGGCCGGCCCGCTCCTGGCGGAGGGACGCCTGGCCCCGACCCTGGGGGAACTCTTCGGGCTCCGGGGCTGGGCGCTTCTCTGGCCCCTGGCGGTTCCGGTCGGCCTGCTGGCCGCTATCTTCCTCCGGGATGTAGCCTTCTTCTCACACCGGGATAAGATGTGGAAGGCGGTGCTGATCGTTTCCAGCGTCATTATGGCCGCTCTTCTGCTCGCGGCCGGCACGCTGGCCGGGAGGAGGCTGGAGGGGAGGATCTCCCCGGAGGAACTGATGCTCCGGGAGGCCCAGAGGAGCCGGGTGCTGCACTTTATGGAGCGGGAAGGGGAGGGGAGGCAGTGAGCCCGCGGACGCAGTCCCCGGGAAAGATAAATTAGAAGGAGTATTCCAGCCCGGCCCGGACCTGCCAGTTGTTGAAGTCCGGGGAGTCCTTGACCGTGACCGCTCCCCGGTCGGGGTTGGAGTGGGTCTGCTCCCGCTCGACGTCGGTGAGGACGTACCTCGCCTCCAGGTTGAGGTAGATGTGATCGCTGAGCTGGAAGTCGGCCCCGATCGCCGCGTGGACCGACCACTGGCCGGTGACCTTCCCGGTGATGGTGAAAGGATAGACCTCTCCGTCATACACGACATCGTAGGAACCGTCGATATCGGCATCAATCTGGTAGTATCCGGCGCCCAGACCCAGGTAACCCCGTCCCCGTTCTTCCACCACCGGGGAGAAGATCATTGCGGTTATGTAAATCGGGTAAACCCGGTCGACTTCCTTGTAATAAATCGGCCCGGGAGCGGAGGGAGCCTCGTCAGTGGAATTATACGGCATCACGATATCGCCTTCGAATTTCCAGCGCCAGTAATCGACCCCCGCCTCGATCCCCAGCGTGTCGGTGAACTTGTACTTGATGGTGCCCCCGTAGCCGGCCACCCGGTCGAAATCCGAGTTCATCGGGTTGATGAAACCGCCGTGAGCCCCCACCCGCAGTTCTCCGTACTTGATGGCCCCCGCACTCTCGCCCGGGAAGAGACTGAGGAAAATCGCGCCCAGCCCGAGCGCAACCGCCGTCCTGATCATTTTCATAATTATCGCGTCCGTAATAAATTAAGTTGATGGCTAGAGAACCCCTCGACGGATTAAACAGTTATTACGTTCCGTTCCGGGGATTGGTTCAGTTTCAGTATAGGTTTATCCGGGCGCCTGTAAAGTCAAAACCGGATTTTCCCTTGCCCGATCACCTTTCCCCCTGTTATAGTCTCGCCTTCTGAAGTATAAAAAAGCGGGTTTCCTGACAAAGGATCGCCGGCGTATCCGGAGCAAAGAAGGGGTGGAGTGATGGAGTAATGGAGTGATGGGACAGTTACAGCCGTCCAACACTCCATTGCTCCAGACCGGATAATCCAACAGATGGTTTTGCTTGTTTAACTTTTGCCTACCCAATACGGTAGAGGAAATTGCGGGGCGTGGCGCAGTCCGGTTAGCGCGTCTGAATGGGGTTCAGAAGGTCCCCGGTTCGAATCCGGGCGCCCCGACTTAAGAAGTTCAAAGTTCAAAGTTCGAAGTTCAAAGTTGCATTTCGGTTAGCGCGTCCCGAAAGCTTTCGGGAAGGGCGCCCCGACTTAAGAAGTACAAAGTTCGAAGTTCGAAGTTGCCGGCGAGCGTAATACCCTCCGGGATTTCACACCTGCTGTGCCGCGGAATCCGTTAGCCGCAGGAAATGGAATAGAGCCGAAAATCTTAGGATGAGAGAGATAAAAATCGGCCTGATCGGCTGGGGGACGGTGGGAGCCGGGGTGACCCGGGTCCTGCGGAAGAACTCCGCCCTGATCTCCCGGAGGTTGGGGGCCCGGCTCCGCCTGGTCCGGGTGGCCGACCTCGACCTGAAGCGCGACCGCGGAATCAAGCTCTCCCCGGGGGTTCTCACCCAGGACGCCTCCCGGATCATCGAGGACCCGAAGATCGACGTCGTGGTCGAGCTGATCGGCGGACTCGATCCGGCCGGGGAGCTGGTCCTCTCCGCCCTGCGCCGGGGCAAGCGGGTGGTCACCGCCAACAAGGCCCTGCTGGCCGAGCGGGGAAGGGCTCTCTTCGCCGAAGCCGCCCGGGCCAACCGGCGGATCTTCTTCGAGGCCAGCGTCGGCGGGGGTATTCCGATCATCAAGATCATCCGGGAGGGGCTGGCCGCCAACCGGATCAGTTCCATCCTCGGAATCATCAACGGCACCACCAATTACATCCTCACCCGGATGTTCGAGGAGGGGATCACCCTGGAAGCGGCGGTCCGCGAGGCCAAGCAGGCCGGTTACGCCGAGAAGGATCCCTCGCTCGACCTGGACGGGGTCGATTCCGCCCACAAGCTGGCCTTGCTCTCCTCGCTCGCCTTCGGCGGGTGGGCGGATTTTCCCCGGATCTACCGGGAAGGGATCAACGAGATAACCGACGAGGATATCGCCTACACCGCCGGACTCGGCTACCGGATAAAACTCCTGGCCATCGCCAAGGGGACCCCGGCGGGGGCCGACCTCCGCGTCCACCCGACCCTGGTCTCCCAGGATCATCTCCTGGCCGCGGTCAACGGCATCTTCAACGCCGTTTACGTGGAGGGGGACTTCAGCGAGCGCCAGATCTTCGAGGGCCAGGGGGCGGGGCAGGGCCCGACCGCCTCCGCGGTGGTCGCCGACCTCATCGAGGCGGGCAGGGAGATCCTCTCCGGGAACCATTCCCTCCCCCCCTTCATCGCCACCGAACGCCGGCTGAAACTGGCCCCGATCGGGGACGTGGTTTGCCGCCATTACCTCCGGATCCCGGCCGTCGACCGGCCCGGGGTCCTGGCCCGGATCGCCGACATCCTCGGAGCCGGGGGGATCAGCATCGACTCGGTCATCCAGCGCCAGAAAGGGAAACGGGGAGCCGTCCCGGTCATCCTGATGACCCACCTCGCCGGGGAGAAGGCGCTCCAGCGGGCGATGGACCGGATCAGCCGGTTGAAAGTGGTCCGGGGCCGTCCGGTCCGGATCCGGGTGGAAGATTAATCCGGGCGGGGCGATGAAATACGTCATTGTCCTGACCGACGGGGCGGCCGACTATCCGCTGGAAGAACTGGGGGGCCGGACCCCGCTGGAAGCGGCCTCCACCCCCCACCTCGACCGGCTGGCCCGGGAGGGAGCGGGGGGAAGGCTGAAGACCATCCCCGCGGGCCTCCCCCCCGGCAGCGACGTGGCCAACCTCTCCATCCTCGGCTACAACCCGGCCCGCCACTACACCGGCCGGGGTCCGCTGGAAGCGGCCAGTCTGGGGATCCCCCTGGCGGATGACGATGTCGTCTTCCGCTGCAACCTGGTCACGGTCGCCGACAGCATCCTGGCGGATTACAGCGCCGGCCACATCTCCTCCCGGGAGGGAGGGGTGCTGATCGACCTGCTCGAGCAGCGGCTGGGCGGCCACGGCCTGAAATTCTACCCCGGCAAGAGCTATCGCCACCTCCTGCTGGTCAAGGAACAGCTCCTGGAGGAGGGGCGCGGCGCCCTGCGCACCGCGCCGCCCCACGACATAACCGGTCAGGAGTTCGGACCGCACCTCCCCCGGGGACGCGGCTCGCGCCTCCTGCGCGACCTGATCACCCAGTCCCGGATCATCCTGGCCGACCAGGAGGTCAACGAGATCCGGATCGACCTGGGGGAGAACCCGGCCAATATGATCTGGCCCTGGGGGGAAGGGAAGCGCCCGGACCTGGAACCTTTCCGGGAGAAATTCGGCGTCCGCGGGGCCCTGATCTCCGCGGTCGATCTCCTCCAGGGGATCGCCCGGATCATCGGGATGGAGGTGATCGAAGTCCCCGGGGCGACCGGTTACTTCGACACCGACTACCGGGGCAAGGGGGAGGCGGCGATCCGGGCCCTCGACGATCACGACCTGGTCTACCTCCACGTCGAGGCCCCCGACGAGGCGAGTCACGGCGGGAACATCACCGAGAAGCTCAAGTCCCTGGAACGGATCGACGAGGATATCGTCGGCCCCCTCCTGGCCGCCGGGGAGAAGCGAGGGGACCTGAGGATCGCGGCCCTTCCCGATCACGCCACCCCGATCTCGGTCCGTACCCACGTCCCCGACCCGGTTCCCTTCGCCATCTGGGGAGAGGGGATCAAGGCCGACCGGATGGAAGCCTTCAGCGAGCAGGAGGCAGCCCGGGGCCGGTTCCGCCAGAGAAGCGGGCACAAGCTGATCAAGCTGCTCCTGGATCCGGGGAAGAAGGCGGACGAGGACGAACCGTCCGCGGAGGGGGAAGACGATTGATTATCCGGTCCCGCGGAACTACAATCACCCTCCCGGAAGGAAGCGGAGAAAAAACAGCGCGGCGTTGAATCCGCGAAAATTTCCTTGCTTATGAAAATCACGGTCCAGAAGTACGGGGGCAGTTCGGTGGCCGACGTCGGCCGGATCAAAAACGTCGCCCGCCGGGTCATCCGGTCGAAACAGCCGGGAGAGGGACTGGTCGTGGTGGTCTCGGCGATGGGAGACACCACCGACGAACTGATCGCCCTGGCCCAGGAGATCAACCTGGCGCCATCGGAGCGGGAGATGGACCAGCTGATCTCCACCGGGGAACAGATCTCCTCGGCCCTGCTGGCGATGGCGATCCAGCACGACGGCGCGGAGGCGGTCTCTTTGACCGGTAACCAGGTGGGGATCCAGACCGACGACAGCCATACCAAGGCCCGGATCTTCAAGATCGACCCCCGGAAGATGCTCGAGGAGCTGGAGAGCGGCCGGATCGTGGTCGTGGCCGGATTCCAGGGGGTCAACCTGAAGAAGGACGTCACCACCCTGGGCCGGGGGGGCTCGGACACCACCGCGGTCGCCCTGGCCGCGGTGCTCGACGCCGAGACCTGCGAGATCTACACCGATGTCAACGGGGTCTATACCGCCGACCCACGGGTGGTCCCCGGGGCGGTCAAGCTGGAGAAGATCTGCTACGACGAGATGCTGGAACTGGCCAGTCTGGGCACCAAGGTCATCCAGAACCGGGCGGTGGAATTCGCGAAGAAATTCGCCGTGGTTCTCCACGTCCGTTCGAGCTTCAACGAGGAACCGGGAACGCTGGTCGTCGAGGAGGTAGACGATATGTCAATGGAAAAGGTGGTCATCCGGGGGGTCTCGCTCAACCAGGAGGAGGCGAAATTAACCATCACGATGGTCCCGGACAAGCCGGGGATCGCCGCCCGGATCTTCAAGAGCATCGCCGAGGCCAACGTCAACGTCGATATGATCATCCAGAACGTCTCCGACCGGGGGTTCACCGATGTCTCCTTCACCATCCCCCGTCCCGACCTGGCCAAGACCAAGAGCCTGCTGGAGAAGATCGCCCGGGAGATCGAGGCCGGGGAGGTGACCGTGGAGGAGAAGATCGCCAAGGTCTCGATCGTCGGGGTGGGGATGAAGAGCCATCCCGGGGTGGCGGCCACGATGTTCGAGGCCCTGGCCCGGGAGCGGATCAACATAATGATGATCTCCACCTCGGAGATCAAGATCTCCTGCGTGGTCCGCGCCGAGGACGGCGAGCGGGCGGCCCGGACCCTGCATCAGGCTTTCGGCCTGGACGAGGAAGCGGGGGGCGATTGAAAGCCGCCGGCCCCGTCGGGAATTCAACCCCGAGCGCTCTATGAAAAAGCCGATATTTCTTTACGACACCACTCTCCGGGACGGCGGGCAGGCGGAAGGGGTCGCCTTCTCCCTGCCCGACAAGCTACGGATCGCCGACCGGCTCGACCGGACCGGGATCCACTACATCGAGGGCGGCTGGCCGGGGTCCAATCCCAAGGATATGGCCTTCTTCCGGGAGATCCGCCGGCATCAACTGAAGCAGGCCCGGATCGTCGCCTTCGGCAGCACCCGCCGGGCCGGGACGCGGGCGGAGAAGGACGCCAACGTCATCTCGCTCCTCGGGGCCCGGACCCCGGCGATCGCCGTCTTCGGCAAGAGCTGGCTCCTCCACGTCACCGACGTGCTGCGGGTCGCCCCCCGGGCCAACCTGGAGATGATCTCCGACACCCTGGCCTACCTGAAGTCGAAGGGGAAGGAGCTGATCTACGACGCCGAGCATTTCTTCGACGGCTACAAGGACGACCCCGAGTACGCGCTGGCCACGCTGCAGGCGGCGGCGGAAAACGGCGCCGCCTTCCTGGTCCTCTGCGACACCAACGGCGGCTGCCTGCCGGAGGAGATCCACGAGATTACACGGGAGGTCAAATCCCGCTTCGGCACCCCGCTGGGGATCCACACCCACGACGACGGCGGACTGGCCGCCGCCAACTCCCTGGCCGCCGTCCGGGCCGGGGCGGCGATGGTCCAGGGGACGGTCAACGGCTACGGGGAGAGGACCGGCAACGCCAACCTCTGCACGATCATCCCCAACCTGGTCCTGAAGATGGGCCGGCCGGCTCTCAACCGGCGGCAGCTGAAGAAGCTCTCCGAGCTCTCGCGCTTCGTCGACGAGATGGCCAACATCACCCCCAACCCCCGGGCTCCCTTTGTCGGGGCGAGCGCCTTCGCCCACAAGGGGGGGATGCACGTGGATGCGGTCCGGAAGAATCCCCGGACCTTCGAGCATATCGACCCGGAAGAGGTGGGGAACCGGCGGCGGGTCCTGATCTCGGAACTCTCCGGCAAGAGCAACGTCATCCTGAAAGCGATCGAATTCGGGGTTGACCTGGGCAAGGGCACCCCGGAGACCGCGCAGGTGCTGGCGGAATTGAAGCGGCTGGGAGAGGAAGGTTACGATTTCGAAGGGGCCGGCGCCTCCTTCCGCATCCTCCTCCAGAAAGCGCTGGGCCGGCACAAGAACTTCTTCCAGCTGGAAGGTTTCCGGGTGATCGTGGAGAAGCGGGGGGACCAGCCCCCCCTCTCCGAAGCGACGGTCAAGATCAGGGTCGGGGAGAAGAGCGAACTCTCGGCCGGGGAAGGCGACGGTCCGGTCAACGCCCTCGACAACGCCCTGAGGAAGGTCCTGCTCCGATTCTACCCGGAGATCAAGGAAGTAAAATTGGCCGACTTCAAGGTCCGAGACCTCGAGGCGTCGGCGGGGACGGCAGCCAAGGTCCGGGTCCTGATCCAGAGCCGGGACCGGGAGGATATCTGGGGCACCGTCGGGGTCTCCCAGAACATCATCGAGGCGGCCTATCAGGCCCTGGTCGACAGCGTCGATTACAAGCTGCTGAAGGAGAAGGGGAGGGGGAGGAAAAAGAAGTGAGCGGTAGGCAGTGGGGAGTGGGCAGTGGGCAGTGGACAGTGAACGGCAGGAGGCTGTCTGAAGCGTCCGAAGGATCCGTAAGCAGTGACTGAAGAGACCGACAGAGAGAACGCCTGGCCGACCCGGTACGACCCCGGCGAGATCGAGGATCCGGTCTACCGGATCTGGCAGGAGAACGGCTGCTTCACCGCCTCCCCCGCCGGCCCCGATCCTTACGTGATCGTGATCCCGCCTCCCAACATCACCGGGATCCTGACGATGGGCCACGTCCTCAACAACACCCTCCAGGACATCCTGGTCCGCTGGCAGCGGATGCGGGGCCGGGAGGCGCTCTGGCTCCCGGGGACCGACCACGCCGGGATCGCCACCCAGAACGTGGTGGAGAAGCAGCTGGCCCGGGAAGGGCTCTCCCGCCGGGACCTGGGCCGGGAGAAGTTCGTCGGGAGGGTCTGGGACTGGAAGGAGAAGTACGGGGGGACGATCATCAACCAGCTCAAGAAGCTGGGCTGCTCCTGCGACTGGTCCCGGGAGCGCTTCACCCTCGACCCCGGCCTCTCCCGGGCGGTCCGGGAGGTCTTCGTCCGGCTCTACCGGAAAGGCTTGATCTACCGCGGCACCTACCTGATCAACTGGTGCCCCCGCTGCCACACCGCGCTCTCCGACGAGGAGGTCGAGCACGAGGAGAAGAACGGATCCCTCTGGTATATCCGCTACCCCCGGAAAGACGGTTCCGGTTATCTCACGGTCGCCACCACCCGGCCGGAGACGATGCTCGGCGATACCGCGGTGGCGGTCCACCCGGAAGACCCCCGCTACCGGGACTTCATCGGAAAGACCGTCGTCCTCCCGGTGATCGGGCGGGAGATCCCGGTGATCGCCGACGGCTTCGTCGACCCCGCCTTCGGGACCGGGGCGGTCAAGGTCACTCCGGCCCACGACCCCAACGACTTCGAAATGGGGCGCCGCCACCGCCTGCCCGAGGTGGTGGTGATGGATACCTCGGGGAAGATGAACGAGAACGCGGGGGAACGCTTCGCCGGCCGAGACCGTTTCCAGTGCCGTAAGGAACTGGTCGAACTCCTCCGGGAGGAGAAACTGCTGGAGCAGGAGGAGCCCCACACCCACGCGGTGGGGGAATGCTACCGCTGCCGGACGGTCATCGAGCCCTACCTCTCGCGGCAGTGGTTCATCCGGATGAAACCCCTGGCCGAGCCGGCCCTGCGGGCCGTCCGGGAGGGAAAGATCGCCTTCTACCCCGAACGCTGGGTCAAGGTCTACGAGCACTGGATGGAGAACATCCGCGACTGGTGCATCAGCCGACAGCTCTGGTGGGGCCACCGGATCCCGGCCTGGTACCGGGGAGAGGAGATCCACGTCGGCGAGAATCCGCCGGAGGGCGCGGGCTGGGTCCAGGACGAGGATGTCCTCGACACCTGGTTCTCCTCGTGGCTCTGGCCCTTCTCCACCCTCGGCTGGCCGGAGGAGACCGAAGACCTCAAGGCCTTCTACCCCACCTCCGACCTGGTGACCGCCCCCGACATCATCTTCTTCTGGGTGGCCCGGATGATTGTGGCCGGCCTGGAATTTATGGGCGAGGTCCCCTTCCGCCGGGTCTACTTCACCGGGATCATCCGGGATACCCAGGGGAGAAAGATGAGCAAGTCGCTGGGCAACTCGCCCGATCCCCTGGACGTGATCGCCGAGTACGGAGCCGACGCCCTGCGGTTCACGATCGCCCGCCTCTCCCCGATCGGCCAGGACGTCCATTACTCCAACGCCCTCTGCGAGCTGGGGCGCAACTTCGCCAACAAGCTCTGGAACGCCGCCCGTTTCGTCGCCGGCCGGCTGGCCGAGGGGAGATCGCCGACCCCCGCGCCCATCCCGACCTCCTCTCCCTGGACGACCGCTGCATTCTCGACGGGCTGAACCTGGCCATCGAGGGCTGTTCGGCGGCGCTCTCCCGCTTCCACTTCAACGAAGCCGCCCTCGGCCTGCACGACTTCATCTGGCACCACTTCTGCGACCGCTACCTGGAGAGCGCCAAGTTCTCCCTGGCCGAGGAGGGAGGCGACCGGACGGCGGCGGTCCGGGGGGTGCTCCGGGAAGTCCTGACCGCCTCGCTCCAGCTCCTCCATCCCCTGATGCCCTTCATCACCGAGCGGCTCTGGCAGCTGCTCGGCGGGGAAGGCCTGCTGATCCGCTCCTCCTGGCCGAAGGCCGAGCCGCGTTTCAACTTTCCCGAAGTCCGCCCGGTCGCGGAACTGAAGCACGGCCTGGTCAGCGCCGCCCGGATGCTACGGAAGGAGTACGAGATCCCGCCGGCCAAGCAGATCTCTTTCGTCGTCGTTCCCGGCGAGACGGCCCGGGCGGAAGACCTGGCGGGGGAAGCGGCCTCGATGGCCGCCCTGGTCCGGAACTGCTCCCTGACCATCGAAGCCGGCGACCGGCCGGAGAAGACCGTACCTTCCGCCCTGATCGGCGACTGGACGATCTATATGCCGCTGCGCGGAGTCATCGACCCCGCCGCCGAGCGGGAGAGGTTCGGAAAGAAGCTGGCCCGGGCCGAGGAAGCCCTGAAGCGTGTCGACCGCCGGCTCCGGAACCGGGATTTTCTCTCCCAGGCCCCTCCGGAAGTGAAGGAGAAGACCCAGGTCCAGCTTGAGGACCTGACCCGGGAAGTGCTGAACCTGCGCAAGATCCTCTCCACTTTGGAATAGTTGAATGATCGTCACTTCAAAGTTGTAACACTAAAATTTTCCGCAGGAAAATGTTGCAATGGACTTCGAAACCTATCGCGGACTGATCCAGCAGGCCCTGGCCGAGGACATCGGGTCGGGGGATATCACCACCGAAGCCCTGGTCCCGGGAGAGGAACGGGGAAAAGCCCGGATCGTCGCCCGGCAGAAGCTGGTCACCGCCGGACTGCCGCTGGCCAAGATGGTCTTCCGGGAACTTGACCCCGCCCTCTCCGTGGAGATCGCCGCCGGAGAAGGCGCGACGGTGGAGGCGGGGACGGACCTGCTGAGGCTGGAAGGGCGGCTGCGGCCGATCCTGACCGGGGAAAGGACCGCCCTCAATATCCTCCAGCATCTCTGCGGGATCGCCACCGAGACCGCGCGTTTCGTCGAGCGGGTCAGCCCATCACGGGCCCGGATCCTAGACACCAGCAAGACCATCCCGGGGTTGCGGAGGCTGCAGAAGTACTCGGTCCGGATGGGGGGGGGCGAGAATCACCGCCTGGGCCTGTACGACGCCATCCTGATCAAGGACAACCACCTGGCGGTGCTCGCCGCGGCTGGGGAAGGGAAGATCGCCCGGGCGCTCCGGCTGGCCCGGGAGGCCCGGCCGGGCTTCCCGGTGGAGATCGAGGTCGAGAACGTGGCGGAGTTGGAGGAGGCCCTGGCCGCCGGGGTCGAGACGGTTCTCCTCGATAATTTTTCCCCGGCGGAATTGAAGGAAGCGGTTCGCCGGGGGAAGGGAAGAGCCCGGCTGGAAGCCTCGGGGGGCATTGACCTGGAAACGGGCGCCGCGGCGGCCGCCGCCGGTGTCGATTGTGTCTCCCTGGGCTGCCTGACCCACTCCGCCCCCGCCGCCGACATCGCCCTCGACCTGCTGACGGATTAGACTTCCTCGCGGCTTCAGTCAATATGCCGCGCCGGGAAAGCCCCCCGGGGGGGAAAGGCACGATGGCAAGAATTCTGGTGGTGGAAGATAACGAGGACGTGAGCCAGCTCCTGGCCTGGATTCTCTCCCTGGAAGGTTACCAAGTCGAGGAGGTATCATCCGCCGCGGCCGCCCTCGAGGTCGTCCTCTCCTCCCCCCCCGACCTGGTCATCACCGATCTGCTGATGCCGGACCGGGACGGCCTGGAACTGATCAAGGATATCCGAAAGACTGGAGTAAAACTTCCGATCATCGCGGTTTCGGCCGGGGGCCGGATCGGTCCGATCACCTGCCTGGAGATGGCGGAGAGACTCGGCGCCAACCGGGTATTCACCAAGCCCTTCCTGCCGGAATCGATCCTGGGAGCGGTCGGGGAACTGCTGGCCTGACCCGCCTTCCGCCCTGATGAAAAATACCCTCACCCTCGACTTAGGGAATACCGCCCTTACCGCCGGGGTCTGGGAAGGGGGACGCCTGGAGGAGACCTGGTCGGCCCGCTTCACCGTCCGCGGCCTCGACGCCCGGTTGCGGAAGGTGCTGGCCCGGCGGCCGATCGACTCGGCGATTCTCGCCTCGGTGGTGCCTTCGCGCACCGGCGCCGTCCGGGGAACCTGCCGTCGCCGGGGCATCGACTGTATGCTTTTGGGGCCGGAGACCCCGACCGGGCTGAAGATCCTCTACGACAACCCGAAACAGGTGGGGGCGGACCGGATCGCCAACGCGGTCGGGGCCTTTCACCGTTACGGCGGCCCGGCGATCGTGGTCGATTTCGGGACCGCGATCACCTTCGACGTGATCTCGGAGCGGTTCGAGTACCTGGGCGGGGTGATCGCCCCCGGGCTGGGGATCTCGACCGAGGCCCTGTTCAGAAAGGCCGCGCTGCTGCCGAGAGCGGAAATCACCCTCCCCGAAGGGGTTCTCGGCCGGGAGACCTCGGAGGCGATCCGGTCCGGGGTCTACTGGGGTACCCTGGGGCTGGTGGAGAGGATCGTCCGGGAGCTGAAGAGGGAACTGGGGTGGGGGAGGGAGGTCCGGCTGGTCGCCACCGGGGGACACGCCCGCCTGATCCTCTCCCGCTCCCGGCTGATCCGGAAGATCGATCCCCACCTCACCCTCTACGGCCTCTACCTGGCCGCCCGATGAAGATCGGCGTCGCGCTCAGCGGGGGCAAGGACAGCAGCCTGGCCGCCGCCCGGCTGGTCCGGGAAGGCCACCAGGTGGTCGGCTACCACCTCCTCCTCTCCCCGGAGCGGTACTCGGCCATCCCCCCGTCCGTCCAAGCCGGCAAGGTCCGGGAGATCGGCGAACGGCTGGGGATAGAGATCAGATTCATCGACGGGCGGGAGGCCTTCCGCCGGGAGGTGATGGACGCCTTCGCGGCGGCCTACCGGGCCGGGGAGACCCCCAACCCCTGCGTCCTCTGCAACCGCCTCTTCAAGTTCGGCCTGCTCTTCGAGACGGCCGAGGCCGAGGGCTGCCGGAAGCTGGCTACCGGCCACTACGCCCGGACGGAAGACGGCGTCCGGCCGCGGCTGCTCAAGCCGATCCCTCCCTGCCGCGACGAAACCTACTTTCTCTTCGCCATCCCCCCCGGGCGGCTGGACCGGCTCCTCTTCCCCCTGGGCGGGATCCCGCCCGAAGATATCCGGAAGCTCTCCCGGGAGCTGCTGCCGGGTTTCCTGCCCCCCCCGGTTTCCCAGGAGGCCTGTTTCCTCTCCCGGACGGGGCTGCGGAGGTTCCTCGAGGATAGCCTCCCCCGGCCGGAGGAACCCGGAGAGATCGTTGATGTTTCGGGGACGGTGCTGGGGGAACATCCCGGTTGTCACTTCTACACCGTCGGCCAGAGAAAGGGTTTGAGCTCGGCTTCCGGGAAGAGGGGGCCGCTTTATGTCATCCGCGTGGTCCCGGAGAGCAACCGGGTGGTGGTCGGGGAGAAGTCGGACCTCCGGGCCCGGCGGTTCCGGGCGGTCAGCCCCAACTGGCTCTCCATCCCCCCGCCCGACGATCCCATCACCGCCTGGACCAAGATCCGCTACACCCATCCGGAAGCCGAGTCCCGGATCACTCCCCGGGAGGACGGATCCCTGGAAATCGAATTCACCTCGCCCCAGGAAGCCCCCACCCCCGGCCAGGCGGCGGTCTTCTACCGGCACGATGTACTTCTCGGGGGAGCCTGGATAAAGACGGTTGACGGGTGACAGTTGACGGGTGACAGTTGACGAAAGGATCTTCATCGGCCTCGAAACTTTCCCGGTTAACTTGACGGCGCGACTCTGCTATGATCAAGATCTCTCACCCCGAAACTGCGGGAGCCATCACCCGATGAATCACCATCTGCCGGCGGTTCTCAAGCGGCTCTATACCGGCCGGGGTTGGACCCTGGCGACAGCCGAATCCTACACCGGGGGGCTGCTCGGCGGCCTGATCACCGGCCGGCCCGGCAGCTCGGAGTTCTACCTCGGCGGGGTGATCGCCTACTCCGACCGGATCAAGAATGAGCTCCTCTCGGTGGGAGAGGATACTCTCGAGGGAAAGGGTGCGGTCAGCCCGGAGACCGCCCGGGCGATGGCCCGCGGGGTGCGGGATAAGTTCCGGAGCACGATCGGGGCGGCGGTCACCGGGATTGCCGGCCCCGGCGGCGGAAATCCCGGGAAACCGGTCGGATTGGTTTACGTCGCCGTCGCCGGCCCGGTTGGAGAGCGGGTGGAGAGATACCTCTTTTCCGGCTCCCGGCGGGAGATCAGGCTCCAGGCGGTTCGGGAGGCCCTGCGTCTTCTGGTCGCGGCGGCCGGACCGGGATATGAACAGTCCCGATAAACTGCGGCTCTTTATCGCGGTCACCATCCCCGAAACAGTAAGGGAAGATATCGCCCGCCTGCTCCGGGAACTGGACGGAAAGCTTCCAGGGATCCGCTGGACGCCGGCCGCCAATCTCCATCTGACCCTGAAGTTTCTCGGCGATGTCGAGGCTGCGCGGGTGCCGGAGATCGGGCGTTGCCTGGACCGGACGGCGGTCCGGCACCTTCCGCTGACGGTCCGGCTGGAAGGTTTGGGGAGGTTCCCCCCCCGGGGCAGACCCCAGGTGATCTGGGCCGGGGTGGAGGAAGGGAGGAGGGCCCTGACCGAGCTGGCCGGCGGGCTGGACCGCGGCCTGGCGGAGCTGGGCTTTCCCCCTGAAGCCCGACCCTACACCCCCCACCTGACCCTGGGCCGGTTAAAGAGCGGCCGCCGCCTTCCCGATCCCCGGGTCTGGGAGCGGGAACTGGGACGGAAGAGGGATTCGCTTGGTTCCTTCACTGCCGCTGTGATAATATTAATGAAAAGCACCCTCGCTCCCCGGGGAGCGATCCACCAGGAACTCACCCGGCACGGGACGGGGGCGGGAAAAGTTTCCCCGCGGTAAATTCATTCTCAAAATAGCCCGAGCCGGTCGCGGCGCGGGCAGAAGGAGGAGTTATGGCCAAGGATACCAAGGAGAACAAGGCGGCTCCGGACACCAAGCTGGCGGAGCAGAAGAAGAAGGCCCTCAGCCTGGCCCTGGAACAGGTGGAGAAGCAGTACGGGAAGGGGACGATTATGCAGCTGGGCAAGGCGGCGGCCGACGTCCGGATCGGCTATATCCCGACCGGGGCCCTGACCCTGGACATCGCCCTCGGCATCGGGGGGCTGCCCCGGGGAAGAGTGGTGGAGATCTACGGGGCGGAGGCCTCGGGGAAGACCACCCTGGCCCTCCAGGCGGTGGCCAACGTCCAGAAAGTCGGCGGGGTGGCGGCCTACATCGACGTCGAGCACGCCATCGACCCGGCCTACTGCCGGATCATCGGGGTCAACCTCGACGAGCTGCTGATCTCCCAGCCCGACTCCGGGGAGGCGGCGCTGAACATCGCCGAGACCCTGGTCCGCTCCAACGCCGTCGACCTGATCGTGGTCGACTCGGTGGCCGCCCTGGTGCCCAAGGCCGAGATCGAAGGGGAGATCGGAGACACCCACGTCGGCCTCCAGGCCCGGATGATGTCCCAGGCCCTGCGCAAGCTGACCGCGGCGATCAGCAAGTCCAAGACCTGCTGCGTCTTCATCAACCAGATCCGGATGAAGATCGGGGTGATGTTCGGCAGCCCGGAGACCACCCCGGGCGGCCGGGCGCTGAAGTTCTACGCCTCGGTCCGGATCAATATGCGCCGCACCGGGTATATCAAGGACTCCGCCGGGGAGGCGATCGGGTCGAGAACCAGCGCCAAGGTGGTCAAGAACAAGGTGGCCCCGCCGTTCCGGGAGGCGGAGTTCGACATTATGTACAACGAGGGGATATCCTGGGCCGGGTCGGTGATCGACCTCGGCCTCTCCACCGGGGTGATCACCAAGAGCGGAACCTCGCTCGCCTACCGGGACGCCACGCTGGGCCGGGGCCGGGAGAAAGCCCGCGATCTCCTCAAGGAAGACCGCAAGCTCGCCGACCGGATCACCGAGGACATCAAGAAAGTCCTGCTGGAGAAAGCGCAGAAATAGTATGGAGCGGGACGAGGAACTCCGGCGGGCCTGGGAGAGCGCCCTGCGGCTCCTCACCTACCGGGAGCGCTCCCGGAAGGAACTGCGGGAGAAACTGGCGGAGAAGAAGTTCTCCGCCGCCGCGGTCGACGCGACCATCGGGAAACTGGAGCGGCTGGAACTGATCGACGACGAGAAGTTCGCCCGGCTCTGGGCCAGCTCCCGGGTCAGCTCCAAACCCCGGGCCGCCTGGCTGATCGGGCGGGAACTGCGGGAGAAGGGGATCGCCCCCGAGACCGTCCGGCGGGTGCTGGAGGAGGCGCTGCCCCCGGAGCGGGAACGGGAAGCGGCCCGGGAGCTGGCGGAGAACCGGGCCCGCCGGTACCGGGGCGAGCCGGTGGAGACGGCCCGGAGAAAACTCTACTCCTTTCTCGCCCGCCGGGGCTTCTCCCCCGGCCTGATCGGGGAGATCGTCAACCGGGTCATCCCGGAGGACGACCGGGAGGGGAGCCTGGAGGAGCCGGAGTGAATTTCGCCCGGTATTGTCAACCAAACCTCGGAAAGGAGGACTGAATATCCAATATCGAACAAGATGAAAAAGAAAGAGATATTTCTGCTTTTCGGGGGCATCCTGCTGGCGGCCGGCTTCTGTCTCCCCGGTTGCGGGCAGCGCGAAAGCGCCGACATCGAACTGCTCAACGTCTCCTACGACCCCACCCGGGAGTTCTACCTGGAGTTCAATAAAGCTTTCGCCGAGCACTGGCAGAAAAAAACCAACCGTTCGGCGATGGTCCGCCAGTCCCACGGCGGCTCCAGCCGGCAGGCGAGGTACGTGATCGACGGGGCCCCGGCCGACGTCGTCACCCTGGCCCTGGCCTACGACATCGACGCCATCGCCCGGGCCGGTTTCCTCCCCGAGGACTGGCAGAAACGCCTCCCTTACAACAGCGCCCCTTACCACTCAACCCTGGCCTTCCTGGTCCGGAAGGGGAACCCGGCCGGGATCCGGGACTGGGACGACCTGGCCCGCCCGGGGGTCTCCGTGATCACCCCCAACCCCAAGACCTCCGGGGTCGCCCGCTGGAACTACCTGGCGGCCTGGGGCTGGGCCCGGCGGCATTTCCAGGGGGATGAAGAGAAAGTCCGGGACTACATCACCCGCCTCTACCGCAACGTGCCGGTCCTGGACACCGGGGCCCGGGGGGCGACCACCACCTTTATGGAACGGGGTATCGGCGACGTCCTGTTCAACTGGGAGAACGAACTCATCCTGGCCCGGAAACGGCGGGGGG
>JAXGWO010000034.1:0-37025 GCA_040773245.1 PVC group bacterium | reverse complement strand
TGTTTTCGTCATGGACATCCAGGCCAACCATGATATGCTTACTCATAGCCAGTCCTCCTTTTGGTTGGTGGTTAAAAACGTTCGTACGACTAACTGAACTTTTTACCACCCTTCCGAACAGGAGCGACTGGCTTTTTTTGTAGCTTACATAGTAACTGCGGGGGCTGCAATTTTCAGATTGGCGTGGGAGAAGTCCGGACAGCGGGCGAAACACACTTAGCCACGGGTGCCAGCCCGTGGGAAGGGAGATTCGAAACATCTTTCCAGCCCCCGCAGGGGGCGGCACAATTGAAGTTTGCGGTTAACCGCTATTCCGCTTATCATTCCAATAATATCGTCGTTCTGAAAAATGATAACACTATGCCCGCCATCGAGCAAAGGAAATGGGAAGTCCGGGGTGGGGAACCGGGCCCGGGTCCGGTGGTTTACTGGATGCAGCGGGAGCAGCGGGCGGCCGACAACTTCGCCCTCCTTCACGCCCGGAGCAGGGCCCTCGAACTTCGGCGTCCTCTGATTGTGGTCTTCTGCCTCGCTCCCGCTTTTCTCGGGGCCGGGTACCGCCAGTTCGCCTTTATGCTCCGGGGGCTGGAAGAGACGGCCGGGAACCTCCGCCGGAAGAACATCGCCTTCTTCCTGCTCCGGGGGGAGCCCGGCCGGGAGATCCCGCGCTTCCTGAAACAATGCCGGTCCGCCCTCCTGGTCGGCGACTTCAACCCGCTGCGCCTCCCCCGTTCCTGGCAGGCGGCGGTCGCCCGGGAGATCTCGATCGCCTTTGACGAGATCGACTCGCATAACATTGTCCCCTGCCGGGTCGCCTCGGAGAAGCAGGAATACGCGGCGTACACGTTCCGGCCGAAGATCAAGAAACTTCTCTCCGGTTTCCTGGAGAATATTCCCCCGTTGGGAAAGCACCCCTTTTCCTGGCCGGGGGATGTCCCCGCCGTCGACTGGGAAGAGATCGCCCGCGGTCTCCGGGTCGACCGCTCAGTCGGGGAGGTCGACTGGATCGTCCCCGGGGAGAAAGCCGCCCGGGTCCGGCTGGAAAAATTCATCCGGGAGAAACTGGCCCGCTACCCCGAAGACCGCAACGACCCCAACCGCGCCGGCCAGTCCGGCCTCTCCTCCTGCCTCCACTTCGGCCAGCTCTCTTCCTTAAGGGCCGCGCTCGAGGTGAATAACTCCTCCGCCCCGAAGAAGGCGAAGGAAGTCTTCCTGGAAGAGATGATCGTCCGCCGGGAACTCTCCGACAACTTCTGCTTTTACAACTCCGACTATGACCGGGTGAAGGGTTTCCCGGAGTGGTCCAGGGAGAACGCCGTTAACCACCGATCAGACCGGAGGGAATATATCTACACCCCCGAACGGCTGGAAGCCGCCGAGACCGACGATGACCTCTGGAACGCCGCCCAGGCCGAGCTGGTCAAGAGGGGGACGATCCCCGGCTACCTGCGGATGTACTGGGGAAAGAAGATCCTGGAATGGACCGAGTCCCCGGAAGCGGCCCTGGCCACGGCCATCGATCTCAACGACCGTTATCAGCTCGACGGACGCGATCCCAACGGCTACGCCGGAGTGGCCTGGTCGATCGGCGGCGTCCACGACCGTCCCTGGCCCTCCCGCCCGGTTTTCGGCAAAGTCCGCTATATGAACTACAACGGCTGCCGGAGAAAGTTCAACGTCAAAGCCTACATCGCCCGGGCGTTGGCAATACAAACCCCGCCCGCTGACCGCAAACGTTAGCGATACAATCAGATTGCCTCTGCCCTCCTCAGAAGGTAATATTATGTTATGACTATCGCACTGAAAGAGCTTGAAACGCTGTCGGTTCCCGAGCGAGTTCAACTCGTGGAGGATCTATGGGACAGTATTGCCCGCAGCAACGCGGATCTTTCTGTCCCGCAATGGCAGAAGGACGAGCTGGAGCGCCGGAAACAGAACTATTTGCTGAAGCAGGATTCGGGAAAGACGTGGCCCCAGGTCAGGAGGGAGATCCTTCAGGCCAGATGACCGCGGCCCCGATACTTATTCCTGAAGCGCAGGCCGACGTAGAAGACGCATACTTGTGGTACGAAGAGCAGTCCCTGGGCCTGGGGATGGAATTTCTGCGCTGCGTCGAAGCGGTGCTGCAGTCAATCCAGCGCACCCCGCAAATCTATCCCGTTGTTCACGAAACCTATCGGCGGGCGCTTGTCCGCCGTTTCCCCTTTGCGATCTTTTACGAGATCGACGAGGCGGCCAACCGGTGCGTAGTCTACTCGGTTTTCCACTGCTCTCAAAACCCAACGAAGTGGCGAAGGCGTCTCCCCCGGTAGAACAGGACCCGGCTGCGGGACAGCACAGTTCCTGTCTGTTCGCTCCACCGGAGGCGCAGGCAGGAACTGCGCTGCGCTGGGAAACACAGGCAGGAATGCCTGCTACTTCGGGGTGCGGGATCAGTAACCCTTGAAGTCCTCGGTGACGATCCGGGCGGGGGGGAGGCGGAGGTCGTCTTTCAGCATCGCCGCCATCCCCTCGACCATCCGGGGGGGGCCGCAGACGTAGAAGGTCCATTCGGAGAAATCGGGGATCTCCTCGCGGACCATCTCGGAACAGATCCTCCCCTTCCGGCCGGTCCAGCTTGGAGGGGGTTCCTCGTCGGTGACGGCGAGGGCGAGGGCGAGATTGGGGTTGCGTCCGGCCATCTCCTCGAAGTCGTCAAGGAAGACAAAGTCGCCGCAGGTCCGGGCGGAGTAAAGGACCCGGACCCGGGCCGGCGACCCGGTATCGGTCAGCCAGCGGCAGATCGAGCGGATCGGGGTGATCCCGATCCCCCCGGAGAGAAAGGCGGCCCGGGGAGGCTCGCCCTCGTAGATGAACTTTCCCATCGGGTACTTGACCCGGACCCGGTCCCCGGGTTTCAGGGCGCGGAGGGCGTCGGAGTAAACGCTCCCGGAGAGCTTCTTGGTGAACTCGAAGTAACCATTCTCGGTCGGGGAGCTGGAGAATGAGAACCAGTGGTCGAGCTTCTCTCCCCGCCACTCCAGGAAGAGCTGGAAGAACTGACCGGGGCGGAAGGAGACTTCACCCCGATCGTCGAAGCGGAAACTGGCCGCGTCGCGGGTCCGTTGAATCACCTCGACCAGTTCGGTCTCCAGTTCCCGGAACTTCATCACTCCACCCTCGCTCGGAAATTTTTCTCGTACTCGTACATCGTACTCGTTCTCGTACCCGAGTCCAGTTCGCTGGCGTTCGAGTATGGGGACGAGTACGAGTACGAAATGCGAGTTGGTTGGTTAGAAAGAAGCGCCCAGCGAGGTGATCAGGGCGAGGTCGTTGCGTTCGACGCCGGCGGGCGCGCTGTTGTCGTAACGGTCGGTCGCCGTGAGCTGCAGGTAGATGTTCCCCATCAGGCTCACCCGGAGGGCCGCCTCGGCGGTCAGCAGGTAGTCGTGGAAATCCTCGAGCTTGGGCTTGTACTCGAACGACTCGAGAAAGGTCACCCGCTCGTTGATCTGAAGCGCCCCGTTCTGGGCCAGGCGGAGGTAGAGCCCGTGGTCGCGCCCGTCGTCGCTGTACTCGGTGTCGATGTAGCAAGCGCCGGTCTCGACCGAGGCGAAGTCCTCGTTCCGGCGCCAGACATTGTAACCACCGCCGCCGCCGTTGTCCAGGCGCCGGTCGATATCCTTGAGCTTGTCGTAGGAAGTCTCCGAGCGGCCGTAAACATAGCCGTCCTGGATCACGAAGAAGTTAGCCTGCCCGGCGATCAGTCCCCGGTCGGCGGTCTTCTCGTACTCCCCGGTCTCCCGGTCCTTGAACTTGCCCCAGGCGTACTCGCCCTTGCCCAGCAGTTCCCAGTCGTCCTCGAATTTCTTCATCACCGCCGCGCGGGCCAGCAGGTTCTGGGTGTCGGAGTTGCCCTGGCTCATCGAGTAGCCGGCGCTCATATCGATAATCCAGCCGGGGAAGAGAGGGCGTTCCCCTTCTCCCGTCTCCCGGGCGGTCCGGGCCGACTCCTCCATCTGGCTCCCCATCTTCGCCTCATCGGCCCCCGCCGGGCCGGCGCTGCACAGCGCGGTTCCGGCCAGGACGGCGAGGACGGTTACAACACGGTACTTCATTGCCACAACCTCCTCTAAGTTAAGCTTTCCCGATCGTTGCTTGATTCCGGGAGCCGTGAATCGGGATTTCACGGTTCCGTCCGCGGAGGAAGAATCTCCGCAACCGCCCTCCGCGGGGAGTTGAGGATCTGTTGCGGGGGGCAGATTAGGGGGGGCGCCCCTTAATGTCAAGCAATTACTCGGGGGGCGGAACGTCCGAAAGGGAAATTTTTCCTTGTTCCGGACCCGGGTTCCGCTATGATGATGACCCAACCTGGGGGTGAGACCGATGAACGGGTGGAAAATCGCAGCGCTGGCAACCGCCCTGGCCGTTCTGGCGGGGTGTGCCGCCGTCGAACAGCGGCGGCGGCAGTATGTCGAAGACCATCCCGACCTCCGGCCGGAGGTTGCCGCCGCCATTCTCGAGGGGCGGGTGGCCGAGGGGATGACCGCCGACGACGTCCGGGCGGCCTGGGGCGACCCGGAGCGGGAGAGCCGGTCGTTCAGCGAGGCGGGGGAACAGGAAACCTGGTCCTACCCGACACCGGTCGGGAAGTTCGGGGAGGGCAAGGTGATCCTGATCTTCACCAACCGGAAGCTGGTCAAGCTGATCAACTGATCACTCGTCTCCGGAGACCGACGGCCGGCGGTCGGTCATCTCCCCGCCGGGTTCATCTGCTGTATTCTCATCTCTCCGCTCGGCCGGTTGGCAAGCCAAAGAACGAGGAGGATAAGTTATGACCGCGATCAAGAGCATTCTGGACACCGTGAAGGCGAAAAGGATCCGGCATATCCAGCTCTGGTTCACCGATATCCTGGGCCGGCTGAAGAGTATGGAGATCTCCGACTCCGAGCTGGCCGGCGCCCTGGCCGAAGGTGTCGGCTTTGATGGTTCCTCGATCGAGGGGTTCGCCCGGATCGAGGAGAGCGACGTTATGGCTATGCCCGACCCCGCCACCTTCCGGGTTCTCCCCTGGGTCCCCGACGAGGGGCCGGTGGCCCGGCTGATCTGCGACATCCAGGACCCTTACGGCAACCCCTACCCGGGGGACCCCCGCTACGTTCTGAAGAAGGCCCTGGAGAAAACCGCCGCCCTCGGTTACGTCTTCCACGTCGGCCCGGAGATGGAGTTCTTCTACTTCAAGACCGACCGGGCCCCGGAGTGCCTGGACCTGAGCGGTTACTTCGACCTCACCCCGCCCGACCTGGGGACCGACCTGCGCCGGGAGACCGCCCAGGCCCTGGAGGCGATGGGGATGCGGACCGAGTGCACCCACCACGAGGTCGCCCCCAGCCAGCACGAGATCGACCTGAGACACAACGAGGCCCTGGCGATGGCCGACGACGTGATGACCCTGCGCTTCGTGACCAAGGAGATCGCCCGGCGCAACGGCGTCCACGCCACCTTTATGCCCAAGCCGCTGATGACCGAGAACGGCAGCGGGATGCACGTCCACCAATCGCTCTTCCGGGGGGAGCACAACGCCTTCTTCGACCCGGAAGACGAGTACAACCTCTCCGCGACCGCCCGGGCCTTCATCGCCGGGATAATGAAGCACGCCCCGGAGATCATCGCCGTCACCAACCAGTGGGTCAACTCCTATAAAAGGCTGGTCCCCGGCTACGAGGCCCCGGTCTACAATTCCTGGGCCCGGCGGAACCGCTCGACGATGATCCGCGTCCCCCTCTACCAGACCGGGAAGGAGATGGCTACCCGGTTCGAGTTCCGGGCCCCCGATCCGGCCTGCAACCCCTACCTGGCCTTCGCGGTCCTGCTGGCCGCCGGCCTGGCCGGGATGGAGAAGAATTACGAGCTGGCGGAGCCGATCGAGGAGAACATCTTCCGGATGTCGGAGAAGGAAAAGGCCAAGCGGGGGGTGACCCAGCTCCCCGGGAACCTCTACGCCGCCATCCGCGAGGTGAGCCGGAGCGAACTGGTCCGGGAGACCCTGGGCGACCATATGTTCGAGAAGTTTGTCCGGAACAAGGAGATCGAGTGGGACAACTACCGGATCCAGGTCACCAACTACGAGCTGGCCAAGTACCTACCGATTCTTTGAAAGACGGGAATAGGGAATGGGGAATAGGGAATAGACTCTTGGGTCCAATCGACTTTGTCGAGATTACACCTTTGCTGGGCCACGGAATTCACCTGTCCCCCTGTCCCATTCCCTATTCCCCATTCCCTAATCCATTCCGTTGATCCTGTCCGGATGAGAAAAGCAGCGTATCCGGTCCTGACCGCGGTCCTGCTGGCCATCCTGCTGGCCGGGTGCGCCGCCTCGCCGCCTTCCAACAGCGACGATATCTGCACGATCTTCGAGGAGAAACCCGAGTGGTACCGGGAGGCGAAGGATTCCTACCGGAAGTGGCGGGTTCCGGTGCCGACCCTGATGGCCATCATCTGGAAGGAGTCATCGTTCCGGGCCCGGGCCCGTCCGGCCCGAACGAAGATCCTCGGCTTTATCCCCGGACCCCGGCCCTCGACCGCCTACGGCTACGCCCAGGCCCTCGACACCACCTGGGAGATCTACTGCCGGGAGACCGGTAATCATTCCGCCGCCCGGACCAGGTTCGGCGACGCGGTCGACTTCGTCGGCTGGTACTGCGACCGGAGCCACCGGCTCTGCGGGATCTCGAAACAGGATCCCTACCGGCTCTACCTTGCCTACTACGAGGGTCAGGGGGGGTACAACGTGGGTAGTTACCGGGGGAATCAGTGGCTGCTCGATGCCGCCGGCCGGGTCAAGGACCGGGCGCGCGCCTACCGCCGTCAGCTGGCCCGCTGCCGGGAGCGGCTGGAGGCGGAACCCCGCAAGAGGTTTCTCGGGATCTTCTGACCGGCCGGGTCCCGGGAAGAGGGGTTTTACCAGACGTCCATCACCTCGGCGGCTTCGTAATCCACCGCGGTTCTTCCGGCCCAGCGGACATTCCTGTTCACCAGGACCACCGCCGCGGCGGTGAGGACGAAGAACCCGATCAGGATCGCCCAGAGAACGGTTCTCGAGATAATCATCTGCCGGCTCCTTGCCGATGGCATCGTTGCCCCAAACTGAACGATTATTCTACCTGGAGCGTCTATGGAAGTAAACCGGCGATTGAGCTTTTCGCTTTTTCTGTTTGACGCCGGGCGCCGGAGGTGGTAGATAGCTACCCCTGTAAATCCGCGAAGATGAGCGGCAACCGACAATCTTTCACCGCAATCCGAGGAGTGAAGATGAAGAGGCAAGCGAAAACCCTGATCTTGATGTCACTGGCCGCCGGCTTGATAATTTCCGCCTGCGGGAAGAAGGAAGAGCCGGCGGCTCCGCCCGCGGCCGAAGCCCAGGTCGCCCCCGACGCGGTGGTGGCCCGGGTGTCCGGGACCGTGATCACCGGGCAGATGTACAACCAGCGGCTGAACGCTATGGTCCAGCAGTATTCGATGCAGTTCCCGCCGGAGCAGATCAACCAGCTCAAGCCGATGCTCCGCCAGCAGGCAGTGGCGGCCCTGATCAACGAAAATCTTCTCTTCCAGGAAGCCACCCGGCAGGGGATCACCCCGACCGAGGAAGATATCGACAAGCAGATCGAGGAGATCATCGGGCAGTTTCCCAGCCGGGCGGCCTTCGAATCCCAGCTCGGGATGTCCGGGATGACCCTGGAGACGCTGCGGGAGAATATCAAGCCCGGCCTGAGCATCCAGAAGCTGGTCGACGCCCAGCTTCCGGAAGACTCCAAGGCGACCGACGAGGAGATCGCCAAGTTCTACGCCGAGAACCCCGCGCAATTCGAGCGGCCGGAGCAGGTGGAGGCGAGCCACATCCTGATCCAGGTCAGCCCGGGGGAGAGCGAGGAAGTCAAGGCGGCCAAGCGCCTGGAGATCGAGGCGCTGCGCGAAAAGATCGCCGGGGGAGAGGAATTCGCCGAGTGGGCCCGGCAGAGTTCCCAGGACCAGGGGTCCAGGGAACGGGGAGGCAGCCTCGGATTCTTCGGCCGGGGTCAGATGATCCCCGCCTTCGAGGAGGTCGCCTTCTCGCTGGAGTCGGGTGCTTTGAGCGAGGTGGTGGAGACCCAGTTCGGCTACCACCTGATCCAGGTCACCGGGAAGCGGGAAGCCGGAACGGTTCCCCTGGAGGAAGTCTCCGAGCAGATCGGGATGTTCCTGACCAACCAGAAGAATCAGGCGGTGGTCGGCGAATTCCTGCGGAACCTGAGAGAGAAGGCGGAGATCGAGTACGGTCCGGGTTTCCAGCCGGTGCCGCCGCCCCCGGCCGGCCCGGCCCAGTTTCCGCCCGCCCGGCCGCCGCAGTAATCCGCGGCTTTTCCTCCGGAACTGCCCGGCGGGGGATCCTTCCCCCGCCGGGCCCCGGAGAGAGATCGAGGACGGCCCGCCGCCGTCGTTCCGGCGATTGAGCGTGGTGCGACGGTGTCGAACCGCGGAACATACCTGGTCGAGCTGGTCTTCCTCCTCTCCTGCGCCAGCACCATCTTCCTCATCCTCCGCCGGCCCTATCTCCGTTTCCGGGCCCGGCAGCGGAGGCTGAGGCTGGAGACTTACTTCCTCGGGGCCCTGCTCGGCCCGGTCCTCCTCCTCTCGTTGGGCCTGCTCAACTTCCACCAGGCGGTCGACGGCCTCTCCGGCACCTCCGGCCACAGCCCCCTCGGCATCCTCTCCCTCTTCCTCTCGATGGTCTTCATCAGCATCTTTCTCGACATCACCGGATTCTTCGAGTGGTGCGCGAGGAGGGCCCTGAGGGCCGCCGGCGGCGACGGACGGCGCCTCTTCTTCGCCCTCTACGCCACGGTGGCCCTGCTCACCGTCTTCACCTCCAACGACATCATCATCCTCACCTTCACGCCCTTCGTCTGCGCGGTTTCCCGGCAGGGGAGGATCAACCCCGTCCCCTACCTGATGGCCGAGTTCTTCGCCGCCAACACCTGGTCGATGATGCTCTACGTCGGCAACCCGACCAACATCCTGATCGCCTCCGCCTTCCGCCTCGACTTCCTGGAATACACCCGCTGGATGTTCCTCCCCACCCTGGCCGCCGGGCTGGTCAATCTCGCCGGTCTTGACCTGGTCTTCCGCCGGGAGATCCGCCGTCCGGTCGCCGCCGCCGCCGGGGATCCGGCGGCGGCGATCACCGACCGTTCCGGCGCCGTCCTCGGGGTGATCCTGCTCGCCGGCTGCGTCCTTGGCCTGGCGGCAGCTCCCCGGCTGGGGATCCAGATCTGGGCGGTGGCCCTCTTCTTCGCCCTCGCCCTCCTCGGGGTCCTGGTCGTGCGCCGCTCCTGGGTCCGCCTGCTCCGTCAGGACCCGTCCCTGAAGGGGGGCGTCGGGCTGCGGGCCACCCTGCAGCGGATGCCCTGGCCGATCGTCCCCTTCATCCTCTCCCTCTTCGTCACCGTGGCGGCGCTCCGCCATTACGGGATCACCTCCGGGGTCGGGCGCCTGGCGGAGGAGATCTTCGGCCGGGAGCCGGTTTCCCTGGTTTTCGCCTACGGGATCTCCTCCGCCCTGGCCGCCAATATCCTCAACAACATCCCGATGACCCTGGCCTTCGCCTCGGTGATGGAGACCTTAAGCGGCCCGGCTCTCCAGGCCGCCGCCCTGGCGACCGCGGCCGGCTCCAACCTGGGCGCCAACCTGACCCCGCTCGGGGCCCTGGCCGGGATAATGTGGATGTCGATCCTGAGGTGGAAGCGGGTCCGGCTCGGTTTCCTCCGGTTCGTTCTCTACGGATTCCTGGTTACCCCCATCAGCCTGGCCGCCGCTCTCCTGGTCCTGGCGGCGGAGTTCCGGTTCTTCTGACCGGTTGTGCGGTTTCCGCGCGCCGCGACCAAGCCCTCCTGCATACTGCTGAATCTCGGGAGATCGCGATTGGGGCGGGTTCCGTGGCCTGATATCCGTGTACCGTCCTGCATCTCCGGTCGCGGCCGGAATAACCTTGAAGGTGTCTGGTTCAGACTGTTAAGATACCGGCCGGCAGGCGATCCGCGACACGATATCTTTTCTCCCCATTTATGAACCGGGAAACCGACTTCGAGAACGTCTCGCCCTCCTGGCTGGCGATCCAGGGCTGCAAGGATGACGGGACGGTCTTTTTCTGGAACCGGGCCAGCGAGATGCTTTACGGCTACAGCGCCGTGGAGGCGGAGGGGAAAACCCTCGGCGAACTGATCATCCCCGGGAAGGAACGGGATTATTATTCCCGGTTCCTGGAAGAGGGCAGGACCGCCGGAAACCCCGGGGAGTTCCTCCCTCCCGGCGAGTTCACCCTCCGGACCAAGGCCGGGGTCCCGGTTCCGGTTCGGACGACACATCTGGCCGTGCCGGTCGGGGGCGGGGAAGTCCTGCTCTTCCGTTTCGACCTGGAGCTTCCCGGGGCCGGGGGTCTGGGCTTTGGGGACAGCACCCGCATCGAGCGGGCGCTGCAGGAGAGCGAGGAGCGCTTTCACACCGTCTTTGACGCCGCCCACGACGCGATCTACATCGAGACCCCGGACGGCCGCATCCTCGCCGTCAACCAGTCGGTCTGCGATATGCTCGGCTATACCCGCGACGAGCTCCTCCGGATGCGGGTGAGCGACATCATCCCCCCGGACCGGGCGTCGGTCCTGCCCGAGGTCATCCGGCGGGAGTCGGCCCGGCGGGGTGCTTATATCGAGACCGAGAACCTCCGCAAGGACGGCTCCCGGATCCCGGTCGAGATCAGCAACACCGTCGTCAGCCTCGACGGCGAGGAACGGGTGATCGCGATCGTCCGGGACATTTCCCGGAGGAAGCGGGCGGAAGAGGAGCTGAAGCGGATGGACGAACAGCTCCGGCAGGCCCAGAGGATGGAGATGGCGGCCACCCTGGCCGGGGGGATGGCCCACGACTTCGGCAACCTCCTCAACGCCATCCGGGGCTACGTCGAGCTGATCAAGAGCCGGCTGGCCGACGAGGACCCGCTGCGGAAGGATATCTTCAACCTCGACCAGGCGGTCGGCCGGGCCGGGGTCCTGATCCGGAAGCTTCTGGCCCTGGGCCAGAAGGAGAAGCCCGGCGGCGCGGCGGTGAACCTGAACCGGGTTCTCGGCGGGGTGGCCCCGATGCTCCAGCGGGTCTGCGGCCAGGACATCCACCTCACCTTCGACCTGGAGGAGGGCCTGGGGGAGATCACCGCTTCCGCCGAACAGGTGGAGCAGGTGATCATCAACCTGGTCCTCAACGGGCGGGAAGCGATCTCCGGGCCGGGCACGGTCTCCGTCGCCACCAAGACCGCCGACCTCTCCCGTTCCCCGGTCCCCCGGATGATCGGGAAGAAGTCCGGCACCTATGTCGCCCTGATCATCGCCGATACCGGCCGCGGGATGACGCCGACCGAGAAGGCGCGGATCTTCGAACCGTTCTTCACCACCAAGGACCCGAAGAACAATTCCGGTCTCGGGATGTCCGTCGTTTACGGGATCGTCGAGAGCTACGGAGGTTTCATCCAGGTCGAGAGTTCCCCGGGGAAGGGGAGCGCCTTCACCATCTACTTCCCGTCGCGGGATCCGGGCTGAGCGGCCCCGGCCAGCCGCCGAATCCGGGCCAGGACCGGGGGGTGGCGGCAGCTGAAGAAGACCTTGAGCGGGTGGGGGGTGAGGGGAACGAGGTTGTCGGCCGAGAGTCTCTTCAGGGCCGCGGCCATCGCCTCCGGCCTCCCTGTCGTCCGGGCGGCAAACCGGTCGGCGGCGAACTCGAACCGCCGCGAGAGCGAGTTCCCCAGCAGGGAGAGGACCAGGTCGATCGGGCCGTAGAGGAAGGCGAAGAAGAAGATCCCGGCGTAGATCGAGAGGTCCCTGACCCCGAAGGCGGCGAAAAGTCCCCGGCTGCCGATGAAGCGGGAGAGGATGAAGAACATCGAGCCGGTGGCGAGGATCGAGACGGCGGCGTTCTTCGGGATGTGCCCCAGCCGGTAGTGGGCGGTCTCGTGGGCGACGACCGCCAGGATCTCCTCGGCGGGGTGGTTCTTCACCAGGGTATCGTAGAGGACGATCCGCCTCAGCCTTCCGAACCCGGTGAAGAAGGCGTTGGACTTGCCCGACCTCCGCGAGGCGTCCATCGTGAAGATCCCCCGCACCGCGAACCCCTCTTGCTTCAGGTACTTCTCGATCCTCTCCCGCAGTTCCCCGCTCTCCAGCGGGGTGAAACGGTTGAAGAGGGGCAGGATCGTCACCGGGGCGATGAAGAGGAGGAAGAGCTGGAAGAGGCCGACCGCCCCCCAGCCGATCAGCCAGGCGGCTCTCCCGGCGGCGGAGAAGAGCCAGATCACGGCGGCCAGGACCGCCGCCCCGACCACCGCCGCCACCCCCCACCCCTTGAGGAGGTCGAGAACAAAAGTCTTCGGGGTGGTCCGGTTGAAACCATACCTCTCCTCGATGACGAAGGTCCGGTAGAGGGAGAAGGGGAGGCCGGCCAGGGAGAAGAGGAGGAAGAAGAGCCCGGCGAAGATCAGTCCCCGGGGGATCTCGCCGGCGGCCGCGGCCCGGGCGATCGCGTCCAGGCGGCTGAACCCCCCGAGGAGGATGAAGGCCGCCGTCAGGGCGGTGACCGTCCCGGTGCCGGCCAGCCCCAGCCGGGTGCTGTCCCGCAGGTAGTCCCGGGCCCGGCGGAAATTCCCGGGGTCGTAAACCCCCCGGAACTCCTCCGGGAGTTCGGGATTGAAGTGTTTCAGGTTGAGGGTCTCGAGGATTAAGTCGAGCAGGAACTTTCCGGCCAGGATGGCCAGGATGATGACCAGGTAAGGGTTCATAATCCGTTTCGAGCTTTTCTGTTGTCAGGGCCCCGCGTTGCCGGTAAGTTATTCCGGGAAAACGGAATCACAACTTTACCCAAACCGGTTGAAGCCGGCAATGGAGAATGGCTGCTCGTGAATGGCTCGTGCCGGCAGAAGGGAGAGAGATGACTTCCTTTACCCGCCTGTTGGAAGAGAGCATAAAAAAATACTGGGAGAGCCCGGCCTTTACCGATTACGGCGGCCGGACCGTCACCTACCTCGAGGCCGGCCGGAAAATCCTCCTTCTCCAGGCGATCTTCCGGTGTCGCTCGATCAAGCCGGGGGAGAAGATCGCCGTGATCGGGGCCAACTCCGCCAACTGGGCCCTGGTTTATCTGGCCGCCGTCACCTACGGAGCGGTCATCGTCCCCATCCTCCCGGAGTTCCACGACGAGGATATCCAGCACATCCTCAGCCATTCCGAGAGCCGGATCCTCTTCGCCACCGGCGAGCTCGCCGCCCGGATCGACGAGGAGCGGCTGGAGGACCTGCGGGCGGTGGTTTCGCTCGATACCCTGGAACTCCTCTACTACCGGGACAAGTCCCTCCCCGACGCCGTCCGCGAAACCGAGGAGGCGGAGAAGGCCGCCATCGAGGCGGTGACGGCGGAGACCTTCTCCCTCCCCCCCGACCGGGACGAGAACGAGCTGGCGGCCCTGGTCTATACCTCGGGGACCTCGGGCTTCTCCAAGGGGGCGATGCTTCCCTACCGGAGCCTGCTGGCCAACGTTAACTTCGCCCGGGAGAATATGCGCCTGGCGATGGCGGAGCGGACCCTCTGCTTCCTCCCCCTGGCCCACGCCTACGCCGCCAGTTTCGACTTCCTCTTCCCCTTTTCCGTCGGCTGCCACGTCACCTTCCTCGGGCAGACGCCGACCCCCAAGGTCCTGATCGAGGCCTTCGCGGCGGTCCGTCCGAGCTTGATCCTCTTCGTGCCCCTGATCATCGAGAAGCTCTACAAGAAACGGATCGCCCCGATGCTGAGAAAGGGCCCGGTCAGCGTCCTCAGCCGGCTGCCGCTCTTCTCCGCCCTGATCGGGAAGAAGATCAAGGTCCGGCTGACCGAGACCTTCGGGGGGAATTTCAAGGAGATCGTCGTCGGCGGCGCCGCCCTCAACGAGGAGGTCGAGGCCTTTCTGAAGAAGATCGGGATGCCGATCACGGTCGGCTACGGGATGACCGAGTGCGGCCCCCTGATCAGTTACGCCCCCTGGTACGAGCACCGGCCCCAATCGGTCGGCCGGGCCATCACCGGCCTGGAATGCCGGATCGACTCCCCCGATCCCGCCCGGGAGGCCGGCGAGATTATGGTCCGGGGTCCCGGGGTGATGCTCGGCTACTACAAGAACCAGGAGGCCACCCGGAAGGTCCTCTCCGGGGACGGCTGGCTGCGGACCGGGGACTTGGGACTGATCGACGGGGACGGGTTCATCTACATCAAGGGCCGCTCCAAGAATATGATCCTCGGCCCCTCGGGACAGAATATCTACCCGGAGGAGATCGAGAGCCGGCTCAATGTCCTCCCCTACATCCAGGAGTCGCTGGTCCTGGAGGAAGGCGGCCGGCTGGTCGCCCTGGTCTACCCGGACTGGGACGCCGTTGACGCCCAGCGGGGGGGGAGGGAGGACAACCTGGCCTGGCTGGCCGAGCGGATGAAGGAGAACCGGGCCGAAGTCAACCGGAGGCTTCCGGCCTACTACCGCCTGGCCGAGATCCGCCTCCACGGCGACGCCTTCGAGAAGACCCCCACCCACAAGATCAAGCGCTACCGCTATCTGACCTGACTCCCCCCAAAAAAATAATTCACCGCAAAGACGCAAAGAACGCAGAGAGAAAATAAATTTAAGCTGGTTTTTCGCGATTACTGAATTCGTCGAATTTCTATTGTTTTCCCGGCATTGAAACTATAATTTTACTTTGCGCAACTTTGTGTTCTTTGCGTCTCTGCGGTTCAAATTTTTTACCCTGTAAAGGAGGGAAGTATGGGAAAGTTATTCGGGACTGACGGGGTCCGGGGAGTGGCCAACATCGCCCCGATGACCGCCGAGATGATCCTCGAGATCGGGCGGGCCACCGCCCACGTCTGCAAGTTGCACCAGGACCGGCGCCACCGGATCGTGATCGGGAAGGACACCCGGGTCAGCGGATATATGGTGGAGAACGCGCTTACCGCCGGGATCTGCTCGATGGGGGTGGACGTCTTCCTGGTCGGCCCGATGCCCACCCCGGGGATCGCCTTCATCACCCGGAATATGCGGGCCGACGCCGGGATCGTCATCTCCGCCTCCCACAACCCCTACCAGGACAACGGGATCAAGATCTTCTCCCGGACCGGCTACAAGCTCCCCGACGCCGAGGAGGACGAGATCGAGGGCCTGATCCTGACCGGGAAGATCCGGGACATCCGCCCCACCGCCCGGGAGATCGGCAAGGCGAGGCGGATCGAGGACGCGATCGGGCGCTACATCGTCTTCTGCAAGAACACCTTCCCCGAGGACCGTTCCCTGGAGAAGGTGAAGCTTGTCCTCGACTGCGCCAACGGGGCGACCTACAAGGTGGCCCCGATCATCTTCTCCGAGCTGGGCGCGGCCGTGACCACCATCCACGACAACCCCGACGGGATCAATATCAACGATAACTGCGGATCCCAGCACACCGGGGATCTCCAGGCCCGGGTGTTGGAGGAGAAGGCCGACGTCGGGCTGGCCTTTGACGGCGACGGCGACCGTCTGATCGCGGTGGACGAGAAGGGGCAGGTCCTGACCGGCGACCAGATTATGACCATCTGCGCCAGGATGTACAAGGAGTCCGGGTGGCTCGCGAACAACCTGGTCATCTCCACCGTGATGAGCAACTTCGGCTTCGGCCTCGCCCTGAAGAAACTGGGGATCCGGCACGGCGCCAGCAAGGTCGGGGACCGCTACGTCCTGGAGATGATGCAGGAAAAGGGGGCGGTCATCGGGGGCGAGGAGTCGGGTCACGTCATCTTCCTCAACCACCACACCACCGGCGACGGGATCATCGCCGCCCTCCAGCTGCTCTCGGCGATGCGGCTATACCGCAAACCGCTCTCCTCGCTGGCCCGGATGATGAAGCTTTACCCCCAGAAGCTGGTCAACGTCGAGGTGAAGGAGAAACCGCCCCTGGAGAAGATCCCCGCCGTCCAGGAGGCAATCCGCCAGGCCGAGAACCGACTGAAGGGGAAAGGCCGGGTCCTGCTCCGTTACTCCGGGACCCAGGCGATGTGCCGGGTGATGGTCGAGGGCCCGACCGACGAGCTGACCGGGGAGCTCTGCCTCTTCCTGGTCGAGGCGGTCAAAAAATCCCTTGGCTGATCCCTTATTTTACATTTTCGGTATGACCTGATTTGTAAAATAAGGAATCAGATCATTCCCAGGGCGGCGGAGGGGAGCCAGCCGGAAGTCCCGTCGGGAAGGGCGATCTGGACCCAGCCGTTCTGCTCCCTCGCCACCCGGACCTCGGTCCCCTCGTGGAGGTTGAAGGCCGCCGCCTCGCTCTCCCGGGGGCCGTAGCGGACCGCGATCTCCGGTGCGAGGACGATCGCCCGCGGGGTCGCCCAGTGGGAGCGGGCGATGAGGGTCAGGGCCGCGGACAGGGCCAGGGCGGGGAGGAGAGTCTTGAGAACCCCCGGTGAGATCTTCCGCAGCGGTCGGAAGATGATCGCCGCCAGCAGCCAGAGGAAAACCAGGAAGTAAAGCCCGGCGCTGATCCCGACCCATTCCCCGAGGGAGAGCCAGCCGGCCAAAATCCTCCCCGCCCGGTTCCAGAGCGGGAGCGGCAGGGCGGTGATGTCGTCTTTCAGCGCCTGGCGGGCGTACTCGAGGTTCTTGTTGATCTCCGGGTCCCGGGGGGCGAGGTTGAGGGCCCGGCGGTAGTGGAGGATCGCCGGCCCCAGGCGGTTCTGCTTGAAATAGGCGTTCCCTAGGTTGTAGTAAACCGGCGCGCTCTCCCAGCCCCCCTCCACGATCCGGAGATACCCCTCGGCCGCCCCGGCGTAATTCCCGCCCTCGTAGCGGGAGTCGGCCTCCCGGAAGAGGGAGGGAACTTCCTCCCGGGCGATCCCTCCCCACCCGGCCGGCGCGATCAGGACCAGCAGGGTCAATGTCGGAAACAGTTTTCTCATCTTACCTGATCCTGATCTTCTCCAGCCTGCCGACCAGGTTTTCCACCCGGTCGAGAAACGCTTTCATCTCTTCGGGCCGGGCCGCGGAGCCGGAGAAGCGGGCCCGGTCGAAAGCCGCCAGGCAGTCCTCGATCTCGGCCCGGAGTTCCGCCGTCCCGCCGGCCGCCTCCAGTTTATCGCCGACGACTTCGCCGCAGACCGCTCCGGCGGCGATCCGGCACCTGTCACCCAGGTAGCGGTTGAAGGCCCGGTGGACTTCGGCGTAGAAGCGCTCTCCCTCCCCTGACGCCAGGAACCGCCGGGCCTTCTTGAACCTCTTCCGGGCCGAGCGGGAGGCCCCCACCTGGCGGGCGTAGGCAATATCCCCCTGCAGCTTCTCCTTCCGGGCCGAGGCCCCCCAGGCCGCCAGGAGGACCAGGGGGAGGAGGAGGGCCGTCCCCCGGAAGAGGATCCGGCGGTAAAAAGGCCGTCCGCGCCGGACCAGCCGCCCCGGGTCGGTCTTGATGTGGAGGATGTCCCGGGTTAGGAGCCGGATCTCCTCCCCCCCGGTACGTCCCCGGGCCTCTTCCACCAGCCGCAGGGTCTCGCGGCCGGGGGCGGCTTCGACAGCGATCGCCAGGGGCTGGCCGGTCACCGTCCGGTACTCCCCGCGCCCGGGGTCGAAGAAGCTGAAGGAGACCGGGGGGATCTCCTTCACCTCCGCCGTCAGCGGGATCAGGACCTGCTTGAAGATCTTCTCCCCCCCCAGTTTCCCCTGCCTGACGTCCTTGCGGGTCTCCACCTCGGGGTCGTAGGTCTGGAATTCATCCCCGGTCGGGATTACCGGGACGGCGACCGAGTCCAGGTTGCCCCGGCCGCTGACCTTCATCGTCACCGTGACCGGCTCTCCGGCCCGGACCTTCTCCGGCGCTGCCGAGACCTGGAGTGAGAAATCGCCCACCGCCCCCCGGAAATTTCCCGGCCGCCCCTCCTGGGGGAGCGGCTTGACGGTGAGGCTGATCGGCTCCGAGCGGAGGACGAAAGGCTGCCGCTCGGCGAAGGCGTCGGCGAAGAAATCGTCGCCGAAGAAGTCGTCGAAACCGAAGGGGCTCATCCGGCGGCTTCGGCGGGGGACCAGGACGTCCCCCCTCAGTTCCGCCGGCCCGATGCTCAGCTGGCCGGCGCTGACCGGGAAGACGGCCCGGGGGATTTCCAGGATCTCGTAGCGGTGTCCCTTTAGGACCTGCCCGTAGCTGCGGTCGTCGCCCAGGCGCTCCTCGATGAACCCGGTGGTGGGGGGAGGGGAGTAGCCGAGGTTGGCGACCTGGAGGCGGCGGTAGAGCTTGAAGACCAGGGAGATCTGTTCGTTGACATAGGCTTCCTTCCGGTCGACCTCGGTGGTGATGAAGAGCGGGGGCGCGCCCTCCGGCTGAGCCTGGGTTTCCGCCGCCGCCGGCGATCCGGCCGGACCGGCCGGAGGCCCGGCGGACAGCGGTGCCGGTCCGTCCACCACCCGGACCTTGACCGGCCGGCTCAGGTAGGTCTTCCCCCCGTGCACCAGCCGGGCGGAGGGGATGGTGAACTCCCCGGCCTCCAGGGGCATCAGGGTGTAGCTGATCGACTGGACGATCCGGGTCTGGTTGTTGATCAGCGAGAACTGGGTGCTGGAGGAGCTGGCGATCGCCTCGAAACCGGGGATCGTAGGGAGTTCCGGCTTCCCGTCCCGCAGGCCCTCGATGGTCAGGGTATAGGTCAGCCGGTCGTTGATCGAGATGGTCTCCCGGTCGACCGAGGCCGTGAAGTTAATCTCCTCCGCCCGCCCCCCCGCCGGGAAGAGCACGAATACCAGCAACAATATGCCAACCCAGTTCCTCATATTTTCCACTCCCCACTGCCTACTGCCCACTCCCCATCACTACCAATCCTTCCAGACCTCCGCCGTCTCCCCCTGCTCCTTCTCCCTCACCTCGGCCCGGTACTCCTCCTCCTCGGACAACATCGCGTCGAGGAGCCTCTCCACGTCCTCCGGGTCCATCTCCCCATCTTCGGGCTGCCGGGGGGCGGGCTGCTCTTTTTCCTCGGGGGTCGGAGTTTCGCTCTCCTCCGCGTCCTCGCCCTCTTCCTGCTCCTCCGGCGGAGGTTCTTCCTCTTCTTTCTTCTCTTCCTCCTGCTGCTTCTTTTCCGGCTCCGGCTGGGGCGGCGGCGGTTGGAGCTGGAAGTGCCGGGCCAGCTCGTAGTTGTAGCGGGCGTCCTCGTCTTCCGGGGCGAGTTTGAGGGCGGTCTTGTAGGCGCCGGCCGCCCGGGCGTAATCCCCTTCCCGGAAGAAGGTGTTTCCGAGGTTGTAGGCCGCCCGCGCGGCCAGGTCCGGGTCCGGCGATTCCAGGATCGCCCGGTAGAGGGCGGCGGCGGACTCGAAATCGCCCTGGCGGTGACGGACCCCGCCGATATTGTAACGGATCTCCCCGGCTTCCGGCAACTCCAACAGGGCCTGGTTGTACTTGACCAGGGCCCCCTCGAAGTCGCCCTCGGCATAGAGGCGGTTTCCCTCTTCCACCAGGGAGGGACCGAAGTTGCCGAACCCGAAGCCGAGCAGGGCGAGAGCAACCAGAAGCACGAACGTTAAGCGCTCAGATTTCATCCGTCGTTGCGGCCAAGGATAAAGTTCCACGGTTTTCCCTTCTGGTCCGGTCGCCCAGCAGCGACTCCGCCGCCAGGAGGGCGAGGGCCAGGGCGAGGGAGAACTGGTAACGGTGGTGGTAAACCTTCCTCCGGGTCTCCTCCAGTTCCCGGTCCTCCATCCGGGCGATCCGGTCCCCGTAGATCCGGTCGACCTCCTCGCCCCCGGGGGACGCCCGGTGGTAGGCCCCCCCGGTCAGCAGCGCGATCTCCTGGAGCGCGGTCTCGTCGAGCTTGCTGACCACGATATTCCCCTCGCGGTCCTTGAGATAGCTGGTCCCGGCCTCCGTCTCCAGCTTGATCGGGGTCCCCTGGGGAGTGCCCACCCCGATCGCGAAGATGGTGATATCCCTTTCCTTCGCTTCCCGGGCCGCCGCCCGGTAGTCGCCCTCCAGGTTCTCCCCGTCGGAGATCAAGAGGATCGCCCGGTGCCCGTCCTCCTCGGGGCCGAAGGCCGCGATCGCCTTGCGGATCCCGGCGGCGATGTCGCTCCCCCCCCGGGGGATGGTGCCGGTTGAGAGGTCGTTGATGAAGATCCGGAAGGCCCCCCGGTCGAGGGTGAGGGGGCAGAGGGTGAAGGCCGACCCGGCGAAGGCGACCAGCCCGATCCGGTCCCCCCGGACCCGGCGGACCAGGTCCTCCAGGACCCGCCGGGCCCGGGCCAGCCGGGCGGGGGGGACGTCGTCGGCCAGCATCGAGCGGGAGGTGTCCACCACCGCGACCAGGTCGATCCCCCGGCGGGTGATGTCCTGCCAGTCGTAGCCCCAGCGGGGCTGGAGGAGGGAGAAGGCCAGCAGCCCGGTCACCGCCAGGAGGATCGCCGGGCGGAGGCGACGCCGTCCTTCCCTGGCCGCCCCCCGGAGGCGCCGCCAGAGCGGATCGTCGGCGAATAGTTCCTCCGCCTTCCGCCTGCTCCGCCCGGCGACCCGGAAGAAGACCAGCAGGGCCGGGAGGAGGAGGAAGAGCCAGGCCAGGTTGAGCGCGGTGAACTTCACGGCAGCCTCCGGAAACGGGTTTCGCTCAAGATCACCCCGGCCAGCAGGGAGAGGAGGCCGGCGGCGATGAGGAGGGGGAAGAGCTCCCGGTACTCGGTGTAGATCACCGCCTCGACCGGGGTCTTCTCCATCCGGTCGATCAGGTCGAAGATCTCCTCCAGGGTCCCGGTCTCGGCGGCCTTGAAGTACCGGCCCCCGGTGGTCCGGGCGATCTCCTCCAGTTCCCGGTCGTTGAGGGGGATGAGCAGGTTGCGGTAGATGACCCGCCCGGTCCGCCCGTCGCGCGCGGCCGGGTAGGGGACCGGCTGGTTGCTTCCGATCCCCACCGGGTAGATCTTCACCTCCAGGGCCGCCGCCATCCGGGCGGCGGTCAGGGGATCGATCTTGCCGGCGTTGCTCTCGCCGTCGGTCAGCAGGATGATGATCTTGCTCTTGGCTTCGGATTGCCGGAGACGGTTGAGCCCGGTGACGATCGCCGAGCCGATCGCGGTCCGGTCCTCGACCATCCCGATCTCCACCCGGTCCAGGAGGTCGAGGAGGACCCCGTAATCCACGGTCAGCGGGCACTGGGTGTAGGCCCGCCCGCCGAAGACCACCAAACCGATCCGGTCGCCCCTCCGCTCCCGGATGAAGGGCGCGATCACCTCCTTGGCCACCTCCAGGCGGTTGCGCCGCTGGCCCCCCCAGGTGAAGTCCTCGGCCAGCATACTGGTCGAGACGTCAATGGCGATCACGATCTCGATCCCCTCGTCGGTGACCCGGGTCTCCCGGATCCCCTGCCGGGGCCGGGCCAGGGCCAGGACCAGCAGGGTCAGGGAGAGGGCCCGGAGGGCCGCCGGGGAGTGGCGGAAGATCGAGCCCGGGCCGGGGGAGATCTCCTTCGGGAGGCGGATCGAGCTGAACCGGACCGCCGCCGCCTTCCGCTCCCGGAAGTAGCCGAGGAGGTAGAGCGGGACCAGGACGAGCCCGAGGAGGAAGATCGGGTTGTGAAAGGAGAGCTCCATCACCCGGCTCCTCTCTCCGTTTCCGGCCGCGGTCCCCCGGGCAGATCCTCCCGGGTCTCCTCGACCAAACGGACCGCCGCCGCGAAGACCCCGGCGATCTCCCTCCCCGACGGCCCGTAGCGGGCGAACTTGACCAGGTCGGACTCCGCGAGGAAGGCCGCCACCAGGTCCTGCTGGTCCCCGGTGAGGTGGCTGGTGGTGGCCATCTCCTGGAGGAACTCCTCGGTGGTCCGCTCCGGGGCCCGCAGGCCGAAGCGGTTCTCGAGGTAGCGGCGGACCGCGTCCGAGACCCGGCTGTAGTACTCCTTGACCAGGCCCCGGCCGGGGAGATCCTTGCGGCGGATCTGCTCCAGCTCCTCGAGGGCGACCTGATGGGCCGGCTTCGGCGGGGGCGGGGGCGGGGCCGGCTTCTTCCGCCGGAAAAACTTCCGGTAGGCCAGGTACCCCGCCCCGGCCGCCGCCAGGAGCGCCAGGGCCGGGTAGAGCAGCCAGAGGTAGGAGCGGGGTAGTCCCGCCGGATCCTTCAGATCGCGGATGTCGGGGTTCTCCTCGTCGGGGTCGAGGACGCTGACCACCTCGATCGCCAGCGGCGGCCCGGTCAGAACCGTCTCCTCTCCCCCGGCTTCCCGGATCGTCACCTCGGGGACGGGCAGGGTGAAGCTGCCGGGGTCGAAGCCCTGGAGCAGGTATCGCTTCTCCCGGGCCCCGTCCTCACCCGCCGCCTCGGCGGCCGAGTTGATCTCGAAGTCGCCGATTTTCCCGTCGGCGGGGTCGGGGAAGACGACCTCCCGGCCTTCCGCCCCGGCGACCCGGAGGGTGTAGGCCACCGGATCCCCCACCCGGGTCTCGTCCCGGTCGAGCGTGACCTCGAGCCGGGGCCCGTCCGCGGCGGCGAGGGGAGCGAGAAGCAGGGAGAGGAGGATGAAGGTCAGCTTCGTCACCGTCTCACCTCAGCCTCTTCTCCCGCTGGAGGAAGAAACGCCTCAGGGCGGCGACGTAGGGGGCGTCGGTGGAGATCCGGATGCAGTCGACGTCGGCCCCCCGGAAGGTCTTCAGCAGTCGCTCCTCCTCTTCGCGGGTCCGTTGGCGGTAGTTTTCCCGCAGTTTCCGGTCGGAGGTGTCGATCTCGAACGTCTCCCCGCTCTCGGCGTCGCGCAGGCCGATCAGCCCGACCGGGGGCAGTTCCTTCTCCCGGGGGTCGGAGACCAGGATCGAGATCAGGTCGTGGCGCTTCCCGGCCAGGAGCAGGGACTTCTCGAAACCCCGTCCCTGGAAGTCGGAGACCAGGAAGGCGACCGACTTGCGGCGGGTGACCCGGTTGAGGAAGCCCAGGGCCCCCTCGATGTCGGTCCCCGAGCCCTGCGGACGGAAGTAGAGGATCTCCCGGATCACCCGCAGGACGTGGCGGCTTCCCTTGGCCGGGGGGACGAACTTCTCGATCCGGTCGGTGAAGACGATCAGCCCCACCTTGTCCTTGTTCCGGATCGCCGAGAAGGCGAGGACCGCGCAGACCTCGGCCGCCAGCTCGTTCTTGAACCGGCCCCGGGTCCCGAACCAGGAGGAGCCGGAGGCGTCGACCAGGAGCATCACCGTCAGCTCCCGTTCCTCGACGAACTTCTTGATGAAGGGCCGGCCGAAGCGGGCGGTGACGTTCCAGTCGATGTCCCGGACCTCGTCCCCCGGCTGGTACTCCCGCACCTCGTCGAACTCCATTCCCCGTCCCTTGAAGACGGAGTGGTACTCCCCGGAGAAAGTGTCGGAGACCATCCGCCTGGTCCGGATCTGGATCCGCTGGATCTTGCGTATTAATTCCTTCGGCAACATTGTGGTGGATGATTGATGATTTTGGGCACGGAGGTGTTTTAGGGAATGGGGAATGGGGAATAGGGAATGGGAGCTTCTGATACTCCTTTTGCCCGCAGGGACCTGAGCAGGCTGCTTATCATCTTCCCGATAATCATTGTCTGTTCTTTAATCGCGGTGAATTTGTCGTCGTCTATGAAACCCAGTCGATTGCTGATGACAAGCTGTGTTTCCAGCTCGGAAAGAGAACCCTGGGCGATGTAGAGATGATGCATATAGTAACCCGTGCTTCCCCTTCCGGCTCCTTCGGCGATATTGCTGCCCACCGATACAGCCGCCCGCCGCATCTGGGAGATCAGTCCATACTTTTCCGCTGCTGGGAATGCCTTTGTTAGCTTGTATACAGATACCGCCAAATCAATCGACCGTTTCCAGGCCTCCAGCTTTTCGTGCGGTCGCTGCGCATCCATATTTCGTTCCCTCTGTCCCATTCCCCATTCCCTATTCTCAATTCCCCACTACGGCACCTCTATTTGATCAAATATTTTCTGGATCAGGTCCTCGGCGGTCAGGTCCTCGGCCTCGGCCTCGTAGTTGACGATCACCCGGTGGCGGAGCACGTCCTTGCCCACGCTCTTGACGTCCTGGGGGGTGACGTAGCCCCGTCCCTTCAGGAAGGCGTGGGCCCGGGCGGCCACGGTCAGGTAGATGGTGGCCCGGGGGGAGGCCCCGTACTGGATGTAGTCGCCGATATCGAGATGGTAATGCTCCGGTTCGCGGGAGGCGAAGACCAGGTCGATGATGTAGTCCTTGACCTTGTCGTCGACGTAGACCTGGTCGACCACCTCGCGCGCCCGGAGGATCTCGGAGGGTTCGATCACTCCCTGGACGGGGAGCTGGTAATCGGTGACCGCCATCCGGTCCATTATCGCCCGCTCCTCCTTCTTGTTCGGGTAGTCGATGACCAGCTTGAGCATAAACCGGTCGATCTGGGCCTCGGGGAGCGGGTAGGTCCCCTCCTGCTCGATCGGGTTCTGGGTGGCCAGGACCATAAACGGCTCCGGGAGGGGGAAAGTCTCCTTGCCGATCGTGACCTGCCGCTCCTGCATCGCCTCCAGCAGCGCCGACTGGACCTTGGCCGGGGCCCGGTTGATCTCGTCGGCCAGGATGATGTTGGAGAAGACCGGGCCCTGGTTGGTGGTGAATTCCCCGGTCTTCGGGTTGTAAACCAGGGTCCCGATCAGGTCGGCCGGCAGGAGGTCGGGGGTGAACTGGATCCGCTGGTAGGAGGTGTTGATGGCCCGGGCCAGGACCCGGACCGAGAGGGATTTGGCCAAGCCGGGCACCCCCTCGATCAGGATGTGGCCGTTGGCCAGCAGCCCGAGGAGGAGCCGGTCGACCAGGTAGGCCTGGCCGACGATCACCCTCCCGATCTCCTCCCGGATCTTCTTCACGAAGCCCGAGGCCTGCTTGACCCGCTGGTTGATCTCTTGAATGTCAATGGTCATTGCCGTTCTCCCTTTTCGATTGACTGTTCTCGATTGACTGAAGCAAACCGGCGATCCGCCGGTGGATCTCGTCGAGCCGGAGCATATCATCGCCGGCTCCCCCGAACCAGTACTCGTCGAGGCGTCCCAGGATGCGGGCCAGTTCGGTTTCCTCCTCCCTTTCCGGCACCGTTGAAGTTGCTCCCGCCGTTTCACCTCCGGCCCGGGCGGCTTTCTTCTCCAGGTAATCGAGGAGGACCGCCCGCATCCTCCGGCAGTACTCCTCGGCCTCGCCTTCCAGGCGGTGGCGGCGGGCGCCCTCCAGTTCCTGCAGCGCCCGGCTTTCGAGATTTTCGACGTAGTCGCTGATGATTTCGTTGGATTTTTTTTGATAACGCCGGACCATCCACCGGATGTAAACGGCGATCAGGGCTCCCGCCGCCAGGGCCGCCCCGAGCCCCGCCGGAAAGGGGAGACCGGACGAAGACCGGCGGGAGACCACCGGTACCTCCAGCGGTTCGGTGGCGAGGGTGTACTCCCCTCCTTCCGGCGGCCGTCGGTAGGCCAGCCGGACTGGCCCCACCCGTCCCCTCCCTTCCTCCTCCCCGCGGAGGGTGAAGAGGAACTCCCGGACCTGTTTCGGCTTTCCCTCGTCGCGGTAGGCGACCGACCGCTGGGAGGAGCCGACCACCTTGAGCCCCCGGCAGGAGGGCGGTTCGGGGCGGGAGACGGCCAGGTCGCCGGCCTCCCCCTCCCAGGAGACGGAGATCCTGAGGACGGCGGTCCGCCCGAGGACCACTTCCGGGGGTTCGAGACCGGCTGAAAGCCGGGGGACGGGAACCGCCCGGGCGGGAAGGGAGAGGGCAAGAGAGAGGAGCAGCGCCGCCGGGAGAATGGCGGGGAGGAGGGGTCGGCCGTTCATCCGGCTCAATCCTCCCGGACCGCCGCCCCCCGTTCCCCGATCGTGACCGGGATGGTGATCGTCTCGCCTTCCCGTTCCACCTCCAGGGCGACCCGGTCCCCGACCCGGGTGAGGAGGATCGTCTTCTGCAGCTGCTGGACCGATTCCACCTTCCGGCCGTCGATCGAGCGGATGGTGTCCCCCGGTTTCAACCCGGCCCGTTCGGCCGGTCCCCCGGGGGCGAGCGCGGCGACCGCCGCTCCTTCCCGCCCGGGGAAGGATTCCAGGAGGATCCCGGTCCAGCCCCGCCGGCACCCGCCCTCCGCCTCCAGGCCCCGGAGCGCTTCCCGGGCGACGTCGATCGGGATGGCGAAGCCGATCCCCTGGGCCTGGCTGGGACGGAGGAAGGTGCCCGGGGACCCGCTCTCCATACCCGGGAAGGTCCGGCGGAACCTCCGGATGAAGTCCCAGTCGAAATCCAGCTCCCGGTAGCCGGAGAAACTGCCGGCGATCACCCCGATCACCTCGCCCCGGCTGTTGAGGACCGGGCCGCCGCTGTCGCCCGGGTTGACCGGGGCGGTGAACTGGATCAGTTCCTCGTAGGGGGCGATCCCGAGGCCCGAGCGGGTCAGGCCGCTGACGATCCCCCAGGAGGCGCTGGAGGCGAGACCGTAGGGCTGGCCGATGGCGATCGCCCAGGACCCGGGCCGGATCTCGCCGGAAGAGCCGAGCTCCAGGTGGGGGAGGCCGGTCTCCTCGACCTGGAGGAGGGCGACCCCGAAGACCGGGTCAACCCCCCGGACCCGGGCGGGGAGCTCCCGGCCGTCGGCCAGGGTGACCGTGGCCGACTTCGCCCGGCCGATCACGTTCTGGGCGGTGAGGATCTTCCCCCCGTCGCTGATCAGGAACCCGGTCCCGCTGGTCCGCCGCTTGCGGCGGAAGAAGTCGTTCTGCATAAACGATTCCATCCAGCCGGGGGGGGTGATCCAGTTCGGGTCGTCGAGCCAGGGAGGATCGGCCGACTCGGTGGTGATGCAGACCACCGCCGGCGCCGCCCGCTCGATGATCGCGATTATCTCCCGCTCCATCTCGCCCAGGAGCGATCTCGTCTCCGCCGGAACGGCCGGCGGAGCCGGGAGAAACCCGCTCAGGAGCGCCGCCGTCAGTACGATGCCCATCTTTTTCATTTAATTGCCTCTTATTCGGGTTTCAGATCCGTGTTCGGCCGCCGGTTTCGCTTTCCGGAAAAGTCGGGCGCTTCCGACGAGTCAGACCGGTCCGACTCGTCCGACACCCCCGCTAAACTTCCAGCCGCGCGTCCCGGCGGGCCGCGATGCGGGGGAGGACGTAATCGAGTCCGTTCGGCCGTCCTCGGTCCCCTCCCCGGGGAGCTCCGGATATGTAGTTCGTCTCCGTCCGATCCCCCTCGACCGGGCAGGAGGCGGTGCCCAGGGCGTAGACCGGGAACTCGGAGGGGGTTATCCCGGCGGGGTCGGGGCCGGGCAGGGCGACCCAGAGAACCAGGGCGGCCGCGGCGGCGGCCAGGCCGCCGTAGTAGATGGGCCGGAGCACCGCCTTCGGCCGGGGGCCGAGCTTTTCCCGCAAGCGGGGCCAGAAGGCGGCCAGGTACTCGGGGGAGGGTTCCGGTCCCCGGGCGGACCGGAGGAGTTCCAGCAGTTTCCCCGTCCGGTCGGCCTCTCCCGGTCCGCGTTCGCTTTTCACGCTGTATCGCCGCTTGCTCATCTTGTTTCCACCGGATTCAGTCCAGCCATTCCGCCAGCTCCTCCTGGAGTTTCTTCCTCCCGTAGTGGAGCCGGGAGCGGACGGTGCCCTCGGAACTGCGCAGGATCCGGGAGATCTCGCCGTGGGAGATCCCCTCGACATCGTGCATTACCACCACGGTTCTCTGTTTCTCCGGGAGGCGGTCGATCGCCTCCCGGATCTCCCGGCGGAGTTCGCGACCCCCGGCCGCCCGGTCGCCCCGGTTTCCCCCGAGACGCGAGGGGAGGTAGGGAGTCCCCTCGACATCCAGGGTCTGGGGCAGCAGTTCCAGGTGCCGGTGCCGGCGCAGCTGCTTGCGCCGGGTGATGACCGTGTTGACCCCGATCCGGTACAGCCAGGTGTAGAAACTGGACTTGAACCGGAACTTTTTGAGATTCCGGTAGCTCTTCAGGAAGATCTCCTGGGCCAGGTCGTCGGCATCGCTATGGTTGCCGACCATCCCGTAGGCCAGGGAGTAGATCTTCGCCTGGTACTTCCGGACCAGCTCCCCGAAGGCGTCCTCGTCGCCGGCCCTGGCCGCCCGGATCAGCTCGAAGTCTTCCGTCCAGTTAGACTCTTTGTCCGCCGTCACGTTCAACGCGTGAAAAAGAGGGGGCACGGCCGGCCGTGCCCCCTCGCCTTATTTCCGCGGAATCTTCCCCCGCGCCCCCCGCCCGGTGAGAATCACATATCCCCGCCCATCGACTCCTCGGCCTCGTACTCCAGCTCCTCCCGGGCCAGGGCCTTCTCCGCCGAGATCACGCCCTCTTTCTGCTTCTTGCTCTTCTCCCCGAAGATCTTCACGATCGCGAAGTAGAATCCCAGGGGGAGGACCAGGGCGTAGAGGAAGTACTGGAAGGCGCTCAGCGTGAAGACCGGGGTGGGCGCGAAGCGGTTGAGGTTGAAGAGGATCAGGACCGCCGCCGTGTAGTCGACCGAGAAGTTGGCGTGGGGGTTGGAGGCCTTGAAGAGGTTGAGCCCGTTGCAGCGGGGCTTGACCAGGGGCCAGAGCAGGCTGCCCCCCATATGCCCGGTCAGGTCCTCGGTCAGGTGGACGGAGAATCCGAGGAAGGCGATCAGCCCGTAGAGCCAGCCGATCTGCCAGCCGGCGGCCAGGGAGGCGATCAGCCAGACCGGGACCGCCAGCATCGCGCCGAGCACGTAGCTGTGGCTCCAGGTCCGGTGCCAGGGGAGGAACTCGATCTCCATCTTGCCCTGGGCGTTCTTCCTGAACCCGTACATCGGCCCCGACATTATGTCCACCACCGATGGGCGGCCGTGGGTGATGTTGAACTCCCCCTTGATCTTGTACCGCCCGACCCTTTTGCCCTTCGGAGGCTCGGAGCCGAGGATCGGGACCTGGGAGGTGGTGACGATCTCGTTGATCACGATCACCACCTCGTTGGTCTTCCCGTCGAACTTGACCACGTACTGCCGCCAGAGGTCGGCCCCCAGCCGCATCGGGTACATCTGGGCCTTGACCGTCTTCCCGGTTTCGTAAGCTTCGTCGAGGGCCTTGCCCAAACCTTCGGCCATCATCTGGGGATCGGGGTCCATCGGGTCGGGGTCGATCTCGTGTTCGGCCTTGGTGAAGAACTGCCCCATCTTGAAGTCCATCGTGTCGGGCATAATCCCGAACAGCCCCCCCAGGCAGAGGATGAAGGAGTTGGCCCCCCCGATCCGGTCGGCCCCGGCCATCTGGACGGCGGGGAAGAAGAAGGAGGCGACCGCGGCGCCGGACATAAAGTGCGTCAGTCCTTTCATTGTATTTTTTCCTCCGGAAAAAATAGTGAGGGGATGTTATTTCGCTGCTTGATTCGTATTGCCGGGATCGGAAGCATTGTCGCTATCGGTACAATTACGCCAGGCCCAAAATCGCGGCCAGGCCGGGGCCGTAGCCGGACATCGAGATGCAGATCGGGACGATGATCACCGCCATACAGTTGGAGCGGCGGCAGTGGTAGAAGATCGGGATCAGGCCCAGGCAGGTGCTGACGCACATCACCCCGATCACCTGGATTCCGCTGAGCAGGGTGGAGGCGTTGAGGGCGCCCTCGACCATCGCCGGCATAAAGAAGACCATCACCACGACGATCGCCAGCGAGGCGTAGGAGAGCTGCTGGTAGGGGACCCTCGCGATCAGCTTGATGATCCACTTCGAGTTGAAGGAGAGGAGGAGGAAGGAGATCCCCCCGGCGACCAGCACCACCCCGAAGATCAGGAAGTACTCCTGGAGGAGGACCGGCTTGTAGAAGGGGCTCAGGTTGATCGCCATCCCGCCCCGCTTCAGCCCCCCCTTAAGGAAGAAGTAGGAGGGGACGAAGTAGAGGAGGAACTGGCCGGTGTAGTAAACCACCTTGGAGACCCCCTGGCTCAGCACGAAGATCCGGTCGTCGCGCTGGGCGCAGGCGTGGCCGGCGATCAGCCCCCCGATCCCCCCGGTCACCCCGGGGAGGTAGGCGGCCATCGTCCCCCCGATGCAGCCCGGCAGCCACCCCTTCCACATCGTCTTGTAGTCGAGGTCGATGTCCTTGCCCACGTGCTGCTTCGGGATCTTCTGCTTGGAGAGGATGGCCGAGATCAGGCTGGAGACGGCGAACAGCCCCACGAAGACCGGGAGCAGCCCCTGGAACCCCATCTTCACCGGGACCATCGTCCGGTTGAAGATGATGAAGCCCATAAAAGCGGAGAGGACGAAGGTGACGATACCGGCCAGTAGGTTGGCCCAGGCCCCCTTGAACCTCTGCCACCAGGTGTCGCCCTTGCCGGTACCCTTGGGCCACTCGCTCATCAGCATATAGATGATGATCAGGGCCAGGATCCAGTGCATATGGGGCCCGAGGATGACGTGGAGCTTGGGCAGCCCGAAGAAGAAGAAGGGGGTGAAGGCGGCCAGGAAGAAGATCCCCAGCAGCCCCCCCAGCCCGGTCAGCATCGCCCCTTCGTAGCCCTTACCCTGGAGCATATACTTGGCCCCGGGGAGGACGACGAAGACCGCCGACTCGTCCGGCGCCCCCAGGAACATCGAGGGGATGGTGTTCATAATCCCGAAGGAGACCACCATCCCCATAAAGAAGGCGAAGATGGTCAGCGGCTGGTGGATCGGGAAGAGCCCGTGGTAGTGCCCCCAGAGGGCGATCACCACCCCGGAGAAGTTGAGGAAGTGGATGGAGGGGATGACGAAGAGGAAGCCGCCGAGCACCGTTCCCGCCAGCGCGTAGAGCAGGATCACGATCCAGTTTTCCATTTTCCGATCCTCCTCTGGCGGGTTACCGTTGCTCTTCCGGCCCCGTCACCGGTGGTTTCGGAGCCTCTGGAGCCGGGGGCTTCGGGGGTTCCTGAACCGCCGGCTTTACAGGTTCCTGAGCTGTCGGCTTTGCGGGTGCCGGTGCCGCCGGTTTCGCCGGTGCCTGGGCCGCCGGCTGCGCGGGTGCCGGTGCCGCCGGCTTCACTGGTGCCTGGACTGCCGGCTTCACTGGTGCCGGTGCCGCCGGTTTCGCCGGCGGTTGCCCCGGGGTGATGATGGTGACGTTCTCGGCCGACCCCGGACCCACCTGGAGGTCGCCCCGGAACTGGGCCACCGTCCCCTTGACCCGGATCCGGGTCCCGGCGGTCTTCAGCTTGTGGTTGTCGGGGATCTTGTCGAAGATCGAGGCGAAGAGGGGTCCGATGATAATCCTCCCGGTGCCGTCGGAGATGGTGGCCGAGCCCCCGCCGGTCCGGAAGGCGGTGAAGGACTGCACCGTCCCCTCGACCTCGACCAGGTCGCCGATGTTGGCCGCCGTGATGTCCTTGATCGCCATCCTGGGGATGGTGACCGTTATCTCGTGGGGACGGAGATCCTCGACCGAGGCGGGGATGACCATAAAGCCCTCCACCCCCCGGACGATCACCCCCGTCACCTCCAGCCCTTCCCCGGTCCGCAGTTCCGGGATCTCTTGGCCCAGGTTGCGGGGGTCGAGGGAGACGGTCAGGTCGTTGACCCGGTCGGTGATGACGGCCTTGCCGAAACGGGTCGGGTGCTTGACCATCCCGGTCACGGTGACCCGGTTGAAGACATCGGCCTCCCGGAGGCGGGAGATCTCGGTCTTGGCCGGGGCTTTCGCCTCCTTGATCTTCAGCCGGTGGGGGAGGTCGAGGTTGAGCGAGGTCCCGTAGACGGCGTCGATCTGGATGGTGCCGACCGTCTCGATCTCGTCGCCGACCTTCGGCACGTTCCCCAGTTGCCGGAACTTGGGCAAAGCGCTGAAGCTCCGGGCCCCGATCGAGCCGCTCTCGTCGGCGACCGTCAGCTGGATCGAACCCCGTTCCGAGTCGAGCCTCCGGTCGACCACCGTTCCGCGGATGGTGACCTGGGCGTTGTTGTAGGTCTCCTGGATCTCCCCGATCTGGACCAGTTCCGGGGTCATCCGGGTGGCCGCGAACCACATCAGGAGCAGCCCCAGGAGCGTTCCCCCGACCGCGATCCGCTTCCAGATGATCAGGGACATCCGCTTGTGGAGGGAGGCCCCGCAGTAAGGGCACTTCTCGTAGGCTCCGACGAAGCGCCCGCAGCTGGGGCAGAGCGTCTCCTCGGAGAGGTCGCTGGCCGTGATGCCCGAGGTGGCGTCGGAGGAGTCGATCGGCTTGTCGGGAGGTTCCAGCCCCGAGTTGGGCCCGAAGGGCTTTTCCGCCTGGTAGGATCCCTGGTCCGGTCTTTCTTCAGCCATTTTCTTCTCCTTTTCCCGCAAAAACCGGTAAACGAGTTTCCTCCCCGGGGCGGGGAGGGAAGGATTACGAAAAGCCGAATTCCCGAGACGGACATCTTAGAATCAAACCAGGGATATGACAACAGAAATTCCCCACAGAAATTCCCCGCGGAAAATTGTTCGCCGGAACACATTTTCGCACCAAAACATAATTAAATCATTTTGTGCCTGGCCGGCGTTCACAAGTGGTGTTATCTTGAAAGATAAAATCCGCCGGAACCTGAAAGATTTAACCGTGTTCCAGCCCTCCTCTCCCGCCCCGGCGCGCACCCGCAACCAGCCCGGAGTTTCTGTCCCCGGGCGATGTAAGGAGGTGTGGCGTGAGGCAGGTATTTTGTGCCGCGCTGGCTGTTTCGCTGTCGCTGGGGGCGATGACGTCGCTGGCGGCCGACTTCAACGGAGACGGGCTCGACGACATCGCCGTTTTCCGGCCCTCGACCGGACTCTGGACGATCCGGGGGGGGGAGCGGGTTTACTTCGGGCAGGAGGGGGATATCCCCGCTCCCGGAAAATTCCTCCACACCAACCGCGACAGCATCGCCATCTTCCGGCCCTCGACCGGTCTCTGGTCGGTCAACGGCGGCGGTCGCTATTATTTCGGCGCCGACGGCGACATCCCGATCGGCGGCAACGGCGGTGAGTCCGGCGGCGGGGGCAGTCTCTGGACCCAGAGCGGAAGCAACATATATTACAACTCGGGCAATGTCGCGATCGGCACCAGCAATCCCCGGGAACGCCTGATCGTCAAGATGGGGGGGACGGCCTGGGGCTCCCCTCACTTCTCCCTGGAAGCTTACGGCAGCACCAACAAGTGGGACTTTACCGTCGGGGGGCAGGATAAATTCTTCATCGGCTATAACGAGGTCTCGAAATTCACGATGCAGACCACCGGCAGCCTCGGCCTCGGAACGACCACTCCCAGTGCCAAGTTGGATATTTATGGTAACAAGACACAACCGGCGCTTAGAATCCGGGGCGAGGGATATCGCGAAGGGGGCAATATATGCATCGCGTCGTTCTATGACGGTGATGGGAGTATGCAGTTCGAGTTTACCGACACCGGAGTCGGATATGCCAATAACGCATGGCTTACCTACTCACCCTATATTTCGATGCATTTGCTCCCCGAGGGAAGGGCGAAAACCGACTACGAAGTGGGAGATCTGGTCTCGGCGGTCAATGCGCGGGCGGTGAAGACATCCGGAGCGTTCGACCGGACCGTGGTCGGGGTGATCTGCCCCCCGGAGGGGTTCATCTCCATCCCCAAGGAACTCAAGGCGGAGATGACCGCCACCGGCAAGAGGATGGAGGATTACCCCCTGGTCCCGGTGGCCTACATCGGCAACGTGCAGGTCAAGGTCAACGGCGAGGGCGGGTCGATCCGGAGCGGCGACCTGATCGTTCCCAGTTCGGTCCCGGGGGTGGGGATGAAGGGGGAGCCGGAGACCTTCCCCCAGTACGCCTCGGTGATCGGCAAGGCCCGGGAGGATTTTTCGGGCGAGGAAGGACTGGTCTGGGTCTCGCTCGGCGTGAGATAGCAACCGGATTCCGGGGACACGATACGTATTCCCAATTACGTATCGTGTCCCCGGAATTTTGAAATGATCAGATGGCGCCGCGGTCGGCCATCGACTTGAGGTGCCGGTGGATCTCGGCCGCGATCCGTTCCAGTCCCCGCTGGCGGAAGTGGACGCCGTCGCCCAGGAATAAGCGTTCGGATTCGGGTTCGGCCAGGATAGCGGCCAGGTCGAGCAGTTCCGCGTTTTTCTCCTCCGCCACCCGCCGCGTCAGGTCCGCGTATCGATCGTGCCGCTCGAGGAGATTCTCCAGGTCCTTGGGTCGGTTGGCCCGGATGATCCTGCCGGCCAGGCGGTCGGTCCGCGGGGCGGTGATCAGCACCGGTATCGCCCCGTCGGCGCGGATTTCGTCCACCAGCATCTCCAGGTTCCGGGCGTACTCTTCCGGGGGAACGCGCACCTGGAGCCGGTCTCCCGCCCCGGTTTCCGGGCGGCCCCGGAGCGCGTGGACCATAAAGGCATAGAAGCGCTTCCGCTGGAGGGCGTTCAGCAGTTTCCCCAGAAAGGGGCTGAAGACGCGCGGGTACTGGACGGAATCGGGCGTCCGCGTCGACCAATGGTCGTTCCAGCCGAAGAACAACGTGACCACGTCCCCCTCCAGGCTCCTCACCCGCCTTCGGTAAAGTTTCAGACCCTGCCACGACGTGTAGCCGTGAACGCCGACATTGAACGCTTCCCAGGTTCCCGGGGTGACCGGGTCAGCCTGCAATAGCTCGTTCAGGCAGCCGGAATAGGGGGGACCTCCCTGGGCGGTGCAGGAATCGCCCATACAGATCACCCGCCTGGTCCCCTCCGCTTTGTCTTCGCTGACCTCCCGGTCGAGAAAACCGAGTTGGTTGACCGTCTCACCCTGAAAACTGGTTCCGGGGAGCAGGATCCAACCCAACTCGGCGTCATCCGCGAAGGCGTCATACCGCATCGGGGCCTTCGATCCGGACTTCCCCTGGATGACGATCGGTGGCAGCGGCTGGTCGAAACCGGCCAGCGCGAGCACGCCGTCGGCCAGCAGCAGGACGCTCCACGGGCTGTAAACCGCGAGCAGGAGAAGCTTGACCGGCGTTTTCGGCAGCAGCCCCGCCGAACCGCGAACCGCGGCCAGCCGGACCGAGAGAACCAGGCTGAGGAAGATGACCGGCTTGAGCCCCCAAGACGCGCTCATATGCCACCGGCCCAGGGCCAGCTGGAAGGGATCCATCAGCCAGATCAGGGGGAGCGCCAGCAGGGTGAGGAGGAGAAGGAGATCCAGGACGACCGGAACCGGCCCTTCCCTTCTCCACCTTGTAACCTGTTTTTCGGATGTTTTCACAAACGCTGCCCGGCCATCGGGTTGACTTCAGCCCGAGGGATAATAACCGCCGTCCGGGTCCGGGGGAAGGGTTAATCCCCGATCAGGGCCGGGAAGGCGGGGTCGTGGCGGGAGAATTTTTCCCGGGCGGCCGCCCGGTCCCGGACGGCGTAGCAGTAGAGGCAACCCGCCGGGCAGGTGTCGTAAACCCCGATGTCCCGGCTGACGGCGCAACGGCAGAGCTTGCGCTGTCCGGGGTCCTTCCGCCCGCTCACTTCGATCCCGAAGACCTTCCGGATCAGTCCGTCGTCGATACACTTTCCCGGCGGGATACCCCAGGGTGCGAGGTCAACTTCCTCGGCGCAGCTCTGGATCTCCAGGCCGTTGGCGGTGGCGGTCCCGGCCAGCCCTCCGCAGAGCATCGCGAGATCTTCCGGTCGGCACTCGAGCAGGCTGACCCCCGCTTCCCGGAGACGGGGGAGGATCTTCCGATAGACATCGAGGAGGCTCACCACCACCCGGCGGGTCGAGCCGCGCAGGGCGGAGGCGATCCGCTCGAACCTCTCCAGGTGGAAGGCCACGGGTGTCGCTTCGGACAGGATCACCGGATCGTACCGCCAGATCACCCGTTCCGGCCCGATCCGACCGGCGAGTTCCCGGAAGGTCTCGATCTTCCGGGCCAGGGGAAGGCCGGCCGGCTCGAGAGGTTCCGGGTAGTCGAGGAGGGTGTGCTGGAAGTAGTACTGGTACCCGAGCCGATCGAGCTCCGGGAGGTATGGGAAGAGCGGGGCTGGGTTCCGGGTCCAGAAGACGATCGCCGCCGTCGTCTCCGGGTCGAGCGGGACCCGGGCGGAGAGGCCCGGGCGGAAGGGGTGGGGGACCAGGCACCAGCCGGCCCGGGCCCGGCTGACGAACCACTCCGGGTAGAAGGCGGGGATGTCGGTCCTCCGGCTGGCGCTGACGATCATCGAGCCGGGCGAAGAATTACGGAGACGGGGAGGACGGCGGAGGTCCGCTCCGGTTAGGATGCTTTTCGGGTCCGATCTCCCACACCCATCAGGAGAGCAGGAATAGAAATATCCTCATCCAGATCTTCCCAGTGGATACCCGTGCCGCCCCCGCTGAAGATAAACTTTTTCCGTTGGGAGGGTGTTGCCCTGAGAAGGCGGGGGAAATACGCCAGGGGAATTCCCAGCTGGCGCCCGTCAGCGAGATCTACCCACATCACGTCGGCGTCGAAACGCAGACGCGTGGCCACGGGTTCAGCAACCAAAGTGTTCATCCCAATACCTCTTGATCTCTTCGGCGTGGTCGATCGCCACCTCGATCAACTCGCGAAGTTCGTGGGCTGCCAGACCGTAAGATTCGGCTACTTCGGGCACAGGTTCCAGCCAAAATTTTGCCACCGAACTGCCTCTGCGTACGTGAATGTGCAGAGGTTCAAGGGGTTCTCCTTCGTTTGAGTAAAAGAAAAAACGGTACCCCTTATGCCTGAATACCACTGGCATAACACAATATAACCTCAATTTCGGTTGTCTGTCAAACCCATCGCTCTAACCAGCGGGTTCTGGGACAACAGCAGAGGCCGGTCACCGATTACCGAACACCGATTACTGATTACCGGTTACCGTTCCTCACCGGCTGACCGGCAAATCGCTCGAACCGCCGAAGTAGGCCCGGGTCAACCCCTTCACCGCCCACAATCCCGAGGCCGGCCGGAAGATCCCCGGCAGGTCGGTCCCGTCTCCTCGGTAGACGCCGGGGACGGTGAGGTCGGTGGAGGTCCCGAAGTAGAGCCGGGTC
>JAXGWO010000033.1:0-39815 GCA_040773245.1 PVC group bacterium | reverse complement strand
TCCGCCCGGAACCGCTGGGCCTCCTTCTCCCGGTCGGACTTCATCCGGTCGTAGACCGAACGGGTGACGATCGCCGGGTAGGTGATCCGGCGCAGTCCGAGATCGACGATCTCCAGCCCGTACTGGCCCCGGGCCTGCTGGTTGGTCTCCTCCAGCACCACCCGCTCCACCTCGATCAGCCGGACCCGTTCGGGGTCGGTGTTGATGATCTGGGAGAGGTTGTAGTCGCCGAGCACGTTGCCCAGCCGGGCGTTGACCATATCTCCCAGCTTCAGCTCGGCCCGGTCGGCGGTGCCCAATGACTGGAAGAAGACCAGCGGGTCGCTGATCCGCCAGGAGACGTAGGGAGTGACGATCAGGGGGTTCTGGTCTTCCAGCATCAGCTGGATCGGCCGGGGCTTGAAGACCTGGATCCGGCGGTCGAGGCGGTTGACCTTCTCGAGGAAGGCCGGGCGCTTCCAGTGGGGCCCGGCCCGGTCGATGATCCGGACCGGGTCGCCGAAGCGGGTGACGATGGCGATCTCCTGTTCGCTGACCTGGAAGACGCTGAGGGCGAGCAGCCCGGCGAGGACGGCCAGCCCGAGCGGGATGAGGAGAAATTTCTTCATAGCGGTATCGATCTCCGGGGATTGGTTGCTATTGCGATGATAACTGGTCCTCGAGAAAGGCCGGGCGCGCCGACTTCAGCCAGATATCGGGTCCTCCCAGCGCCGGGTCGACCAGGACCAGGGGCTGGCCGGCGAGGGCTTCCCGGATCGTCTCCCGGTAGAGCATCGGGCGGACGACGGCGGGGCGGGTCCCGATCGACTCCGAGCGGGAGGAGAAGCGTCCGGCCTCGCCGGCCGCGGCTTCCCGTCTTCGGATGACGTAGGCCTCGGCCTCGCGGAGGGCGCGGGCCGCCCGGCCCCGGGCTTCCGGGATCGAGCTGTTGCGGTAGCCCAGCGCCTGGTTGATCCGGGTCTGCTTCTCCTGCATCGCCGCGATCACCCCCTCGTAGGCGTCAGCCACCTCGACCGGGGGGTGGATGTCCTTGGTGTTGACGGTGATCAGTTCGAGCCCGGCCCCCTGGCGGTCGAGCTGTTCCTGGAGTTCCTTCCGGACGGTCTCCTCCACCGCCAGGCGGGAGGAGGTCACGATGTCGGTGAAGACCCGGGTGGAGAAGAGCCGGGTGAGCAGCCGGTTGGCGGCGTTTTCCAGGAGTTCCTCCGGGCGGCGAAGCCCGTAGCGGTAGGCGAAGATATCCTTGACCCGGTAATGGATCGAAAGGTAGGGGTGGAAGAAGTTGTTCTCGGCGGAGAGGAAGGCGTCGTCGGCGCCGTGTTTCCGGGTCCAGAGCAGGGCGACCGCCCGGGGGTCGGCGATATTCCCGTTCTCCAGCCGCGGGATGGCCCGGGAGTCGACCTTCTCGATCCTCTCCAGGGGAGCGGGGCGGTGGAAATAGAGACCGGGGGGGAGGGGTTCTCCCCAGTTGACCACCCGTCCCCAGCGGACCCGGATCCCCTCCTGGGAGGGCCCGATCACGGTCAGGCAGCTGGAGAGGACCAGCAGCCCGAGCCCGAGGACGAGGAGGGCGGCCAGGGCGGCGCCGAACCCGACCCGGACCCTCCGCGGCCACCGGCTCCAGAAGAAGAGGGCGCCGAGCCCCCGCAGCAGCTTGCGCCAGGACCGCGGTTCCAGGGCCGCCGCCAGCAAGCCGATCGCCACCCGGTCCCGCCAGCCCTCCCGGCCGTGCCGGGACCGCCAGAAATTGACCAGGGTCTCCAGGGAGAAGGAGAGGACGAAGAAGACGACGATCCCGGCCCCGATCCGGTCAAAGTTGATCCCCAGGCCGTTCAGCCCCAGCTGGAGGGCGAGGAGGGAGCCGGCGGCGACCAGGGAACTGACCATATCGGCCCGGGAGTGGAGCCCGTCGGCGATCAGGCCGGGGGAGTCGAGTTTCCGTCCGACCCGGACCTCGAAGAGGGAGACGACCAGGGAACCGGCGGCAAAGAAGATGAAGAAGATCCCGTAAACGCAAGGGTTGGAAATTTCGCGGTCCGGGGCGTAGAGGATCCGGTTGGCCATCCCGATCGCCGCCAGGAGGATGACGAAGCCGATCAGGAGCGAAACCCACTTCTCCAGGGAGACGTCCTTCCAGTCGATCCCGGTCCGGTCCCCGGCCGGTTCCCCGTTCCGGACGGGTACCGGCCGGGGGGTGAAACGTTTCCCGGGGGCGGAGACCGAGATGAAGACCAGGATCGAGGTTCCCACGTCGGCGAGGCTGTGCCAGGCGTCGGCCAGGATGACCAGGCTTCCGCTCAAGCCGGCGAGGACGAACTTGGAGATTGCCAGCAGGAGGTTGAGGAGGGTGGAGACGGCGGCGGTTGTCTGTTTCCGGTCCATTGTTAATTAGCTCGCGGCGCTCGCTAATTTATTGATATTATTCCAGATCGAACGGGGATAGGATAACAAAAAAAGCGCAAATACACAAGTCCTGGGCGGTTTAACCGATGTTTGCCTACTGGTTACTGCTGCTGGTCCGGAAGGCGGCCTGCCGTCTCCCCGGCGGGCTGGTCCGCCGGGCGGGGGGGGCGCTCGGGGCGGCGGGGTACTACCTGGACCGTCGGCACCGCCGGATCGCCCTCGGCAACCTCCGGGCGGCCTTCCCGGGGATGGACGCCGCCACCGGAAGGCACCGGGCCCGTGATTCCTTCGCCCGGCTCGGCCGGAACCTGGCCGAGCTGCTCCGGATGCCGGTCTTCCTCGCCCCGGGCTGGGAAGGGCGTTTCACCGTCGAGGGGAAGGAGCACCTGGACCGGGCCCTGGGGCGCGGCCGGGGGGTGATCTTCGTCCTGGCCCATTTCGGGAACTGGGAGTACCTGGCCCTGATTCCGCGGCTGCTCGGTTTCCGGGGGGGGGCGGTGGCCCAGAAGATCAAGAACCCGGCGGTCGACGGGTTGATCCGGGAGATGAGGGAAGCGGCGGGGCTGGACCTCTTCTCCAAGCGGGAGGTGGCGGGCCAGCTGGCGGATTACCTGGGGCGGAACGGGGCGGTGGCGATCCTGGCCGACCAGAGGGCCCGGCGGATGGCGGTGGCGGTGGATTTCTTCGGCCGTCCGGCCCCGACCACCGCCGCCCCGGCGGTCCTGGCCCTGAAGACCGCCGCCGCCCTGATCCCGGTTTTCATCTATCCCGGGGAGAGGGACAGTTTTCGGGTGGTCTTCGAACCGGAGATCGAACTCCCCCGGGGGCTGCCGTTCAAGGAGGCGGTCCGGGAGATCACCGCCCGTTTCACCGCTGTCTTCGAGGCGAAGATCCGCCGGAATCCCGAACTCTGGTTCTGGGTTCACCGCCGCTGGGGGAAGTAAAAACAGAATTCAGGAGTCGGAATACAGAATTCAGAAGTCAGAAGCCAGGAGCTCTGGCCCCCGGGGACGGAACCGAGGGGCGGGTTTGACATTTTTTGCTTCGGAGATAAGATAGCCGTATGACGGGGAGAGGAGAAATCGCCGCGGATGACCGGATCCGGAAGATCCTGGTTCGGGCGCCCAACTGGGTGGGGGACAATATCTTCGCCGTCCCGGCGGTCCAGCGGTTGAAAAGGGAGTTCCCCTCCGCCCGCCTGACCGTCCTGGCGGCCCGGGGGGTGGCCCCGGTCTGGGAACTGGCCGAGGGGGTGGACGGGGTCATCCCCTTCGAGCTGAGGGGCGGGCCTCGGGATTGGAGAGGGAAACTCCGGCTGATCCGCCGGCTCCGGGAAGAATCCTTCGACCGGGCGGTCATCTTTCCCCGCTCCTTCGAGTCGGCCCTCTGGATCCGGCTGGCCGGGATCCCCCGGACCCTCGGCTACGGGGAGAAGGGCCGTTCTTTCCTCCTGACCCGCGCCGCCCGTTCCGACCGGGGCTACCGCCGCACCCCCCGGATCGATTATTACTACCGCCTCCTTGACGGCGGCGAGGGGGAGGCTCAGGCGCCTCCGGCCCGGCTGGTCATCTCCGCCGCCCTCCGCCGTCGGGCTCTCGAGTTGCTGGAGGAAGCGGGGATCGACCCGGAAAGACGTCCCCTGGCCGGCCTGCACCCCCGGGCCAGCTACGGTCCCGCCAAGTGCTGGCCGCCGGAGAACTTCGCCCGGCTGGCCCGGTGGCTTTCGGAGCGGAAGGGAGCGGCGGTCCTGCTCTTCGGCACGGCCGGGGAGCGCGATCCGCTGGAAGAGATCTCCGCCGGGACGGGGGCGGTCAACCTGGCGGGGAGGACCGACCTCAAGACCCTGGCCGCGGTGATCAGCCTCTGCCGGGTCCTGGCGGCGAACGACTCCGGCCCGCTCCACCTGGCGGCGGCGCTGGGGGTGGGGGCGGTCGGGCTCTACGGCTCCACCGACCCCGCCGCCACCGGCCCCCGGGGGGAGAAGGTCCGGGTGATCTACAGGAAGGCGGAGTGCAGCCCCTGCCTGAAACGGGTCTGCCCCCGGGATTTCAGCTGTATGACCAAAATCACGCCGGAAGAGGTGATGGCGGCGGTGGAGGAGGTCTGGGGATCACCCGGATAAAACCAGTAACCGTAATCGCTATCGGAATCGGTGTCGCTATCGGGATCGAGACACGGCCGGATATGCTTGGCGAACCCGGTTGCCGGCTACCCGAATAACGCCCAGCCGCCGACTGAGGGAATCGATCCCGATTAAATTGGTTTCCGGGATGGGCAGAAAATTAAGGGAAAAAGAGAGATGCCGAATCGATAGGAGAAGCTGATGGAGATTGAAACTTTCGTCTTGTGCGACGCGGCGACGGATTACCGGGGGAAGCTGAATATTCTCGGGACCTTCGATACGATCTGGGGAGGGAAGCTTCCGGTGATCTGGCCCCACTGCGCCCTGGCGCTGCGGGTCCGCTTCTCCCGGATCGAGGAGGGGGAGCACCGGGTCCGGATCGGTTTTATGGACGACGACGGCCGGGCGGTCCTCCCGCCCCTGGAGGGGACGGTCCGGGTCGGGTTCGGGTCCCGGACCGAGACGGTGGCCGCCAACCTGATGTTGAATATGGAGCGGGTCCGACGGGAGAAGGAGGGGGAATACTCGATCTCCCTGGCCATCGACGGGAGGCAGGAACGTTTGCTGCCGCTCTATCTCCGGCTCCGGCCGGAACAGAAACCCGGGGAGGATGCGGGGGGGGAAGGCGGTCCAGTGAGCTGATGGCCGGGGCTTGCGGGTGCGAGCGTATACCGATAGCGATACCGATTAACCGTGCGGGAAATACGGGGATTCAGTGCCGATGGGGGGATACGGGAAAATTTTGATCGTCAAGTTGGGGTCGATCGGGGACGTGGTCAACACCCTGCCCCTGGTCAACGCCCTCCGCGACGGGTGGCCGGGGGCGGAGATCGTTTGGGTCATCGAGCCGAAGTCGTTTCCCATCGTCGAGGGGCAGGGCTCGGTTGACCGTTTCATCCTCCACCGTCGCGGCGGGGGATGGCCGGCCGCGCGGGAGGCGCTGGCGGAGATCCACCGGTTCCGTCCCGACCTGGTGATCGATCTCCAGCGAATCCTGAGGAGTTCCTTCTTCACCTATCTCTCCGGGTGCCGCCAGCGGCTGGGTTTCGACCGGGGCCGGACCAAGGAGTTCTCCTGGCTCTTTACCAACCGGAAGATCCCCCCGGCCGGACCGGGGAGGCATATGGTCCGGCAGTACCTCGAGTTCGCGGAATACCTCGGTTTGCCCCTGCCGGAGCGGCCCCGTTTCGATCTGCCGGCGGGAGCGGCGGAGACGGAGTCGGCCCGGGTTTTGATCCCGGGTGAGTTGAGCGAGACCGGTTTCGTCGCCTGCAATCTCGGGGCCGCCAAGCCGGCCAACCGCTGGCCGGTCCGGCGCTGGGCGGAGCTGGCCGAACTGATCCTCGCCCGGGACCGGGAGGCGGTGGTCCTGACCGGGGGAGGGGAGGACCGGGAGCGGGGCCGGGCGGTCGCGGAGCGGGTCGGAGGCCGGGGGAGGCTGCAGGATTGCACGGGGAAGACGACGCTCAAGCAGCTGGCGGGGCTGTTCTCCCTCGCCCGGGCGGTGGTCTCGGGCGACAGCGGACCGATGCACATCGCTTCCGCCCTGGGGACCAGGACGATCGGGATCTTCGGCCCGGCCGACCCGGCCCGGACCGGCCCTTTTCGTCACCTCGACCTGGCGGTCCGGGCCGGGGCGGAGTGCGCCCCCTGCGGCCGGCGCCGCTGCCGCCGGCCCCGGTGCCTGGAGGAGATCACCGCGGAGATGGTTTTTGACCGGGTCTTTCCGCCTGGCTGAATTATTCCCGTTCCGGATCACGGAGCAGACCGAAGATGGATGAGACGAAAATCCGGGGGTTGCTGCCGGAGGGTTTCCGTCTCCGGCGGGTGGAAGGGAAGTTCTGTATCTACGGGGAGCGCTGGGAACGGGAGATGCTCTCCCTGGCCGGAGAGGCGGATCCGGCGAGACGGGCGGTCCGGTTTCTCCGGGGGAGGGGGCGGCCGGCGGTGGTCCCGGCGGGGGCCGGAGAGCTGGTGGTCCGGCATTATTACCACGGCGGGGTCCTGCGGCGGCTGACCGGGGATCTCTTCCTCGGCGCCGGGCGTTTCCTCAAGGAATTGCGGCTGCTGGCCGCGGCCCGCCGGGCCGGGGCGGCGGTCCCGGAACCCGCCGGGCTTCTGATCGAGCCGGCCTCCTTTTCCCGGGCCCGGGCCGACCTGGTCACGGTCTGCATCCCGGAGAGCATCGATCTCCTTTCTTATTACCGGGAAAACTTTCTTGCCGGAAAGGGGAATTCCCCGGCCGAACTGCCGGCGGTAATCGCCGCCGCCGGCCGCCAGGTCGCCCGGCTGCACCGGGCCGGGGTCCGGCACGGGGATCTCCAGGTCAAGAATATCCTGGTCCTTCCCCGGAGCCTTCCGCCGGAGGCGTTCGTCCTTGACCTGGACGCGGGAAGGCCGGGGCCGGTCGGGGAAGCGGGACGCCGGGCCAACCTGTCGCGCCTTTACCGGTCCTTTCTCAAGATGAGGTTGTCGCTGCCCGCGGTTTCGCCCCTTGACCCGGTACGGTTTTTGCTGGCTTACGCTCCGCGGGACCGTGCCTTCCGGCGGCGGATCTTCGCGGAGCTTCGCCGGCGTTCGGTCGGGGGCGCCCTCCACCGGCTGAAATGGAAACTTTCCCTTTCCCTCGGCGGCGGTTATTATTCCCGTCCGATGGACGGGACCAAGCAATGAAGATCGCTTTCTGCATTGAGAACTTCATCACCACCCGGGGGGGAGCGGAGCAGTACGTCCACGATCTTTCGGGGCGTCTCACCGCCGGGGGCCATCAGGTCCACATCTTCACGATGAGCAGCGGGCGGCCGGGCCGGGAGAGCCTCCGGATCCATATCCTGAAATGCGGCCCGCTCCCCCGGTTCCTGAAGACGATCTGTTTTGCCGTCCGTTGCCGGAACGCGGTTCGCGGCCAGGGTTTTGATATCATCCACTCCTTCGGCCGGACCTGGGGGATGGATGTCTTCCAGCCCCTGGGGGGATCCCAGCTGGCCGGCCTGATCGGGAATATCCGCTCGATCGATGACCGGTTCAGCCGCGCGGTCAAGATTCTCACCTACTTTCTCAGCCTTCGGAGGATGGCCTATTTCTATATCGAGAGGGTCCAGATGAAGGAGGCGGAGATAGTGATCGCCATCTCGGCGATGGTCCGGAGCGACCTGATCCGCTACTGCCGTCTCGCCGAACGCAAGGTGAAGATCGTCCGGAACGGGGTCGACCTCGAGCGGTTTCATCCCCACAACCGGGAAATTTTCCGAGAGGAGGCCCGGAGGAAGCTGGGACTGGGGGAGCAGGACGTGCTGCTGATATTCGTCGCCCATAACTTCCGGCTCAAGGGGATTCAGTCCCTGCTCCGGGGCCTGGCCGACCTGGAGAAGCTTGCGCCCGGGCACTCCTTCAAGCTCGCGGTCCTGGGGGCGGGGAAGGTGAAGAAGTTTGCCGCCCAGGCCCGCCGGCTGGGGGTAAGGGAGAGGGTGCTCTTCCTCGGTTATGAAGACGACACGCCCCGCTTCTACGCTGCGGCCGATATCTCCGTCCACCCCAGTTACTACGATCCCTCCGCCCTGGTGGTTCTGGAGGCGATGGCCAGCGGGCTTCCGGTGATCACCACCGCCTACTGCGGGACCTCGGAGATTATCGGGGAGGGGAAGGAGGGGTACGTGGTTCCGACCCCGGCGGACACCGGACTCCTGGCCGACCGGATCCGGCGGCTGGAGGATCCGGCGCGGCGCCGACGGATGGGAGAGGCGGCCCGTCGCCGGGCGGAAGAGTTCCCCTACTCCCGGAATATGCAGGAGATCCTGGATATCTATGATCAATATATTGGCTCTGGTCGAGGATGAGCGGGCGGCCAGCTGCCGGTTCCGCATCCGTCAGTTCGTCGAACCCCTGGCCGGCGAAGGGATCGCGCTCCAGGTCCGGGGACTGGATCGGGACCGCCCCCGGCGGCTCCGGGAAGCGGCCGGTTTTCCCGCCGTCATCCTCCACCGCAAGCTTCTCCGCCGGGGTGAATTCCGCCTCCTGCGCCGCGCCGCCCGGCGCCTGATCTACGATTTTGACGACGCGGTGATGTTCCGGGACTCCAACGCCTCCCGGCCGAACTCCAGTCAGCGGCGGCGGCGATTTGAACGGATGGTTCAGGGGGCCGACCTGGTCCTGGCCGGAAATGAATATCTGAGCCGGCAGGCCGCCGCCGCCGGAGGCCGGCCGGTGATCTTCCCGACCGTGGTCGATGTCGCATCTTTCCCTTCCCGGACCCCGGCGGGGGAGAGCGGCGAGGTGATCGGCTGGATGGGGAGCGCCAGCAATTACGTCTATCTTTCCGAGTTGATCGCCCCGCTCCGGTCCCTCCTGGCCGCGCGGCCCAACCTGATCTTCCGGGCGGTGGCCGACCGCCCCCCCGACCTCGACGGGATTCCGGTCGACTATCGTCCCTGGTCGGAAGAGCAGGAGGCGGCGGAACTCGGCGGGTTTTCGGTCGGAGTGATGCCCCTGCTCGACGATCCCTGGACCAGGGGAAAGTGCGCCTTCAAGCTCCTGCAGTACGGGGCGGCCAGCCTCCCCGCGGTTGCTTCCCCGGTGGGGGCGAACCGGGACGTGATCCAGGAGGGGGTGACCGGATATTTCGCCCGGAACCCGGAGGAATGGCAGGGGCGCCTGGAGGAGCTGCTTGATTCCCCCGCCCGGCGGGAGGAGATGGGCCGGGCGGCCCGCCGGCTGGTGGAGGAGAGATACTCTCTCGCCGCCGCCGTTCCCCGTTTGGCCGGGATCATCCGCCGGGCCGCCGGAGAAGAGCGGCTGACGGGGAAAAGCGGCAACGGGGTTTCCGGAGAGGACTTTGTTGGATAATTGAATCGGGCTTCGGGTATAATACCGGTACCTCCCGCACCGCGGCCGGCCCGGGCCCGCCGCCGTCCGCTTCCGGGACCGGGATGGCCAGCCGGCGGTAACCGATTTGGAGAGGATGCCTTATGAGATGGCAGAAGAAGACGGCAGTGACGGCCGCGGCCGCGGTGCTCCTCCTGCTCCTGATCTATGTCCTGGTCAACACCTCCTTCATCACCAAGGACTATCTCTACGGGCCCCCGCTGCTCCTCATCTCCAACCGTTACCTGAACGTCGACATCTATCCCCACGGTTACGAGGTGGCCGCGGTCTTCACCAATAATTACATCGAGGGAACGACCACCCCGGAGGATATCGACATCCTTCGCCTCTTCCTGAAGAAGATGGAGGTGAGAGGGGTCTTCTTCGTCATCCCGAATTACAAACAGACCTACCCCCTCTCCGCCAGCCCGCGGGTGATCGAGGAACTGCGCAAGCTCCAGGCCGACGGCCACGAAATCGCCCAGGCCGGGACTTACCATACCTTCTGGTCCGATCTGGCCCGGGGGGCGGAACCCGGCCAGGAGCTGCTCACCCTTTCTTTCGACGATCAGCTGGAGAGGATCCGGGAAGGGAAAGAACTCCTGGAGAAGATCGGCTTTCCTCCGGCCGGTTTCCGGGGGCCTTCCTACACCACCAACCGGGATACCTTCCGGGTCCTGGAAACGCTCGATTATCTTTACGACTCCAGTTCCTCGCTTCCCCCCCGCACCTTCGGCACCCTCTTCCGGCCCTCCCTCTCCCAGGGGATCCTCTATCCCTATCATCCCTCCGGTTACGATTTCCTGGCCTTCACCGATTACATCGACCCGACCAAGAATTATTCCAAGGCCCGGGATCTCTTCAAGCGGGTCAAGCGGGCCCAGGGGGTGTTCGTCTTCCACACCTACATCGGCTCCATCGCCCAGCCGGAGCGGCTGCAGCTGCTCTCGGCCTTTGTGGACTACATCGTCTCCGAAAAGAGCTGGTGCTGCCCGCTGGGCGAGCTCTCCCGCTGGTGGCAGGCCCGGGAGAAGCTGCGGATCGAGACCAGGAAACGGGGGAAGGTATTCGAAATCGTGATGGAAAACCGCTCTCCGACCCCGCTCCAGGAACTGGGGCTGGAACTGAAAAAGTTCCCGGAAGGAGTGAGCGAGTACCGGATCCTGGACGGGCGGGAGAAGGTGCTCCTCCAGGGCCGGCTGCCGGAGGAGAACAAGATTTACGTCACCGTCCCCGGATATCCCGAGACCGGCCCCTGATCGCCACCCGGCCGGTATCCGCCACCGATTGTTATGCCGCCGCCGCCATCCCCACAACCTGACCTTTCAATCTGCATCGTCGCCTGGAATGTCCGGGAGTCTTTAAGCGATTGCCTGCACTCGATCCGCCGGGCCCGGCCGGAGATCGACTGCGAGATCCTGGTGGTGGACAACGCCTCCTCCGACGGGACCGCCGCGATGGTGGGGGAAGATTTCCCGGAAGCCGCCCTCATCCCCAACGACCGGAACCGGGGCTTCGCCGCTGCCGGCAACCAGGCGATCCGGGCGAGCCGCGGAAGGTATCTTCTCCTGCTCAACCCCGATACCCTGGTCCCCGCCGGCAGCCTGGAAGAGATGGTCCGATTTCTCGACCGCCGCCCGGATGCCGGCGGGGCCGGACCGAGACTGCGCAACCCCGACGGGAGCCTGCAACCCTCGGTGCGGGCCTTCCCCGCCGCCGCCTCCGCCTTCGGGCAGTTCACCATCCTCGGGGATCTGGGACTCTTTCGCCGGGCCCGGGCCCATTATCTCCAGAGCGCTTTCGATTACGGCCGCCCGGCGATCGTCGAGCAGCCGATGGGGGCGGCCCTCTTTCTCCGCCGGGAGGCCCTGGACGAAGTCGGACTCCTCGACGAGGGTTTCTTCCTCTATTTCGAGGAGGTCGATCTCTGCCGGCGGCTGAGCCGGGCGGGGCGGCCGCTCTGGTACAACCCGGCGGCGGAGATCGTCCACCGGGGCGGGGAGAGCACCCGGCAGGCCGGCAGCCGCGCCCAGTTCTACCTGCTCCAGAGCCTGTTCCACTACTTCGAGAAAGTCTGCTCCCCCGCCCGGTTCCGGTGGTTCAAGCTGACTTTCAAGCCCCTGGCCCTGCTCGGGATGTTGTGGTCGACGATTCTCAATGCCATTAGTCTGGGCGGAGCCTGCTTCTTCCGGGGCGCCGCCGGGCAAAGAGAGAGGAGGAGGAGCCGGCTGGAGGTGAAACGGGAATTTTTGGTCCGCCACTGGCTGGATTTCCTCCGGCTCTGATCCCGGAACCCCGGGGCAAGAACGGATAATCAAGCGCCGTGAAAGTCGGTTTCATATCGCACGCTTCAGTTTTGAACGGGGCGCCCATCACCCTGGTCGAACTGGTGAAGGAGCTGATAAAACGGCCCGCCCCGTATTCCCTCGTCCTCGGATTCCCCGTCCCGGGACCCCTGGTCGAGAGGTTCGACCTCTCCGGGATCGAATTGTTCTTTTACGGGAGGAACCGCTTCGGGAGGGAAATCCCGGTCGGCCGGCCCCGGATCCGGCGGCGGCTGAGAAAGATGATGGCGACGCGGGGGATCAATCTGGCGGCGGCCAACAGCCTGGAATCCTTCCGGGCGGTCGAGGCGGCGGCCGACCTCGGGATCCCGGTGATCTGGCTGGTCCACGAACTGGCGGAGGGCTATCGCCGGAGGCGGGAGTGGGCGGAGATCCGGTCGGCCGCCGCCCGGGCCGACCGTCTGATCTTCAATTCCCGGACCGCCCTCGGCCAGGCTCAACTGCTGGGGGAGGGGACGGCCGAAAAGAGCCGGTTCATCCACCCCGGGATCAGTCTCGACCGTCCGGGGGGGGAGGGGGCCGGCCTTGGCCGACAGGTTCTCTCCGGGGGCGGACCCCCGGTCCTGGGCTGTATCGGCGACGTCTGCCCCCAGAAAGGATGCCGGGAACTGGTCGAGGCTTTCGCCATCGTCTCCCGTTCCCACCCCCGGGCCCGGCTGGTTATCGCCGGGAGGCTCCCCGAACAGTTCCGCCGGTTCCAGGGGGAACTCGAAGGGCGGATCCGGGAATTGCGGCTGGGCGATCGGATCCGGTTTGAGGGCGAATTCTTCGATCTCCGCCGCCGGCTGGCGGACTTTGATCTCCTGCTTCACCCCTCGCCCGCGGAATCGTTCGGCCGGGCGGTGGCCGAAGCCCTGGCCCGGGGGGTGCCGGTGGTGGCCGTCCGGTCGGGAGGGGTGGAGGAGATCATCCGCGATCGGGAAACCGGATACCTGGTCCCGGCCGGTGATCCGGAAGCACTGGCCGCCGCCGTGCTCCGGGCGCTGGCCGATCCGGAAGGTTCTCGGGCGGCGGCGCGCCGGGGCAAGAGGGAGGTCGAGGAGAGATTCTCGCTCGCCCGCGCCGCCGAAGAACTGGGAAATGAAATCGATGCACTGCTGGGAGAGAGGGGATGAAGGATGCGGACTTGACCTTTCTGAATCCGCGGAAGCCGGCGGGGGAGGAGGGAGACAGCTCCCGGACCGGCCTCGCGGGAAGATACCGGCTGCTGCTCCGGGTCTTCCTCCTGGTCGTGATATTTTTCGCCGGGGTGGGGCAGGTTTCGCTGAACCGCCCCGGCGGCTCCCGGGTTTCCCTCGAGCAGCCGGTCTTTCGCCTGACGGCCTTTCCCCAAAGCGGCCTGAAGTTCAGCGTCGGCGGGAAGCTGGAGAACCTGGTTCTGCCCCTCCTTATCCTCTGGACTCTCGGCGCGGTTCGGGACCGGAGCCTCCGCCCGCGGAGAACCCCCCTGACCCCGCCGCTGGTCTGCTTCCTCCTCCTGTCGGTTCTCGCCTACCTGTTTTCCCCCCTCCGCGAGGTCAGCTGGCGCGACGGGCTGAGGGAGATACTCCTCGGCGGGGGTTTCTATTTCGCCGCCGCGGCCATTCTCTCCTCGGAGCGGCACCGGAGGGCCGCCCTCGCGGTTCTCTTCCTCTCCGTCGGGATCACGGCCCTGGGCGGTCTCCATCTCTTCAGCCGGGGGATTTACTTCCCGGATACCCCGCAGCGGATCTGGCTCTCGTTTATGCATCCCAATACGACCGGTTCCGTCCTGCTGCTGCTCATCCCGATCGGGATCGCCCTGGCCGCGGGCCGGGTCTCCCCTCGGCTGAGAATCTTCTCCGGCGCGGTGACCGCTGTTCTCGCCGCGGCTATGGTGCTGACCTTCTCCCGGACCGCCTGGATCGCGCTCCTGGCCGCGCTCGGGGTCCTGGTTATGCACTGGCGGCATCGGTTCTATCTCCTGGGGGGGCTGGCGCTGTTCGGAGCGCTGCTGGTGCTGGGGGTCAATTTCGGGCCCCAGTCATACCTGCAGAACCGGGTCAGGAGCCTGTACTCCTTTGCCCGGGACCCGAACATCGAGAAGCGGCTGATTTACTGGCGGGGGGTAGGCGGGATGATTCGGGACCGGCCGATTCTCGGCTACGGCCCCGGCTACCGGGTCTTCCAGGAAGCTTACGAGGGGCGGTTCAAGGAAGTGGAGACCGATGAAGACCCGGTCCACGCCCATAATCTCTACCTCTCCCTGGCTTCCGGGGTCGGAATTCCCGGCCTGCTGGCCTTCCTCTGGCTGCTCGGGGTGTCGTTCCCCGTCCTCCGCTCCCTCTCGAGACGGGGGGCCGGTTCCCTGGACCGTTTCTACAGCCGGGGGCTGACGGCCGGCCTGGCCGGTTTCCTCATCGGCGGGCTGGCCGATAACCCGTTCTTTTCCTTCCGGGTGATGCTGATCTTCTGGCTCCTGCTGGCTATGGCCGCCGCCGGGGAAGACCGGTTTTTGGGGCTTGTGAAGGGCCGCGGGGTCGGGTAGTATGTTGCCGCCGGCGGGCTGTCGCTGCCGGGGTAAGTCAGGATTCCAGCGGACAGTGGATATGAGCGAAAAGATCGTCGTCACAGGAGGGGCCGGGTTCATAGGGTCCGGTCTGGTCTGGCGTCTCAACCAGGAAGGGGAACGGGATATTCTGATCGTGGATTCCCTGGGCGCCGGGGAGAAGTGGAAGAACCTGGCCGGTCTGAGTTTCTCCGATTACCAGGAAAAGGATGACTTCCTGGACCGGGTCCGGGAGCGGGGGCTGCCGTCCTCGCTGAAGACGATCTTCCACTTCGGGGCCTGTTCCTCGACGGCCGAGGCGGATACCCGCTACCTGATCAAGAATAATTTCGAATACAGCAAGGTCCTGGCCCACAGCTCCCTGGAGGCGGGGGTCCGGTTCATTTACGCCTCCAGCGCCGCCACCTACGGGGACGGGGGCCGCGGCTGGGGGGACCGGGAATCGGAGCTGGAGGGGCTGCGCCCCCTGAACAAGTACGGCTTCTCCAAGCACCTCTTCGACCTTCACGCCCGGCGCCGGGGCTGGCTGGAGAAGATCGTCGGGCTGAAATTCTTCAACGTTTTCGGCCCCAACGAGTATCACAAGGGCCCGATGCGCTCGATGGTCTGCAAGGGGTACGAGCAGATCTCCAGCCGGGGCCGGCTCAAGCTCTTCCAGTCCCACCGGGACGGCTGGCGGGACGGGGAGCAGGAACGGGATTTCATCTATCTTCAGGACGCGCTGGAGATGATCATCTTCATCCACCGTTCCCCCGATTTGAGCGGCATCTTCAACATCGGTTCCGGGAAGTCCCGGACCTGGAATGATCTCGCCGCCGCCATCTTCGACGCCCTGAAGGCGAAGCCGGAAATCGCCTACGTCTCGATGCCGGAGGAGATCAGGGGGAACTACCAGTACCGCACCGAGGCGGAGATGGAGAAACTGCGCCGGGCCGGTTACGAGCGGCCGGTCACTCCCCTGGAAGAAGCGGTGAAGGATTACGTAACTAATTACCTGGTCCCGGGCCGTTACCTGGCCGGGTCGGGGGTATAGACTTGGCTGCAGCAGGAAGCCGGGGATTCGATTGCGACTGAGTCCGCCGAAGTTTTAACGAAGGCGGATAGCGATACCGATACCGATAGCGATAACGATTAAGTGGGTGATATATGAGCGATAGGTGGCGGAAGATCATCGCCGGCTTCGCCGGAAAGCGGATCCTGGTGGTCGGCGACGTGATGCTGGATCTCTATATCCGGGGGGAGGTGGAGAGGATCTCCCCGGAAGCTCCCGTCCCGGTGGTGCGGATATCCTCCGAGACCTGGGTCCCCGGCGGTTCGGCCAACGTGGCCAGCAATATCAGCTCCCTCGGCGGGGATCCGATCCTGGCCGGGGTCATCGGGGCCGATCCCGCCGGGAGGCGGCTGAAGTCCCTGCTGCGCGGCCGCCGGATCGACGGCCGGGCCCTGGTGGTGGACCCCGGCCGGCCGACCGTGACCAAGTCCCGGGTGGTGGCCGCCCACCAGCAGGTGGTCCGGATCGACCGGGAATCCCCGGGGGACATCCGGCCGGAACTGAAGAAGCAGCTCCTGGGGGCCATCGGGAGGATATCCGGGAAGATCGACGGCGTGGTCCTCGAGGATTACGCCAAGGGCTTGGTCGACCAGGACCTGATCGACCGCCTGGTCGCCTTCGCCCGGCGCCGGGGCTGCTTCCTGGTGGTTGATCCCAACGGCCGCCGGCGGTTCAATTACCGGGGGGCCAAACTGATCAGCCCGAACCTGAAAGAGGCGATCGAGCTGGGGGGGCTGGGAGGAGAGGTCCCCCTGAACCGCTTAGGGAGGACCCTCCTGGGCAAGTGGGGCGCGGAGTCGGTCCTGATCACCCTGGGCGAGGAGGGGATGTGCCTCTTCGAAGGCAGGAAGAAACCCTTCCAAATCCCCACCGTGGCCCGGGAGGTCTTCGATGTTTCGGGCGCCGGGGACACCGTGATCGGCACGGTCGCCCTGGCCCTGGCCTCGGGGGCCGATCTCCGCCAGGCCTCCCGGATCGCCAACTGCGCGGCCGGGGTGGTGGTGGGCAAGCTCGGCACCGCCACCCTGACGACGGATGAACTCCTCAGCGCGCTCAACTGGGAATAAGCGGGGCATCTTTCTCGACCGGGACGGGACCATCCACGCCGACACCGGGTATCTCCACTCGCCGGAAGAGTGCCGGATCTATCCCGCCGCCCTCCAGGGGCTCAAGCTGCTGGCCGAGAGCGGATTCCTCCTCTTCATCGTGACCAACCAGTCAGGGGTAGGGAGGGGGTATTTCCCCGCCTCGGCGGTGGAGGCGGTCCACCGGAAGATCGAGGACGAGCTGGGCCGGGACGGGATCCGGCTGGCCGGGATCGCTTACTGTCCCCACCGCCCGGACGAGGGCTGCCGGTGCCGGAAGCCCTCGCCGGATCTGGTCCTCGAGCTGGCCGGCCGGCACGGGGTCGATCTCGCCCGGTCCTGGTTCATCGGGGACAAGATCAGCGACATCCAGACCGGCCGGCGGGCCGGCTGCCGGACGGTTTTGCTGGCCGGGCCGGGGGACCTGGCCCGGATGCGCCGGCTCGAGGGATGGCGGGAACCCGACCGGGTCACGGAGGATCTCCACCGGGCGGCAATCTGGATAACCGGGGGAGAGCCCGGAGACAGGCAGGGAACGTGAAGAACGGAGGGGGCGAAGATATCCGCCCGCGGGCGGTCGGGGTTATCCCCGCCCGCTGGGGGGCGACCAGGTTCCCGGGGAAGCTCCTGGCCCGGCTGGGGGACCGGACGGTGATCGAGCACGTCTATCGCCGGGCCGCGGAGGCGGAGGAGCTCGCTTCGATCCGGGTGGCCACCGACGACGTCCGGATCCGCCGGGAGGTCGAGGGGTTCGGGGGGATGGTGGTTATGACTTCCTCCTCCCCCCGAACCGGGACCGAACGGACGGCGGAAGCCTGCCGGGGCCTGGAAGCGGAGATCGTGGTCAATATCCAGGGCGACGAGCCCTTTCTCCGGCCGGGGATGATCGACGACCTGGTCCGGGAACTGGTCCGGGACCGGCAGCTGTCGGCGGCGACCCTGGCCCGGAAGATGGACCGGGGGGAGTGGATAAACGACCCCAACCAGGTCAAGGCGGTCCTCGACCGGCGGGGTTACGCCCTTTACTTCTCCCGGTCCCCGGTCCCGGCGGCCGGTCCCAACCCGCCGCCGGCTTTCCGGCACATCGGTCTTTACGGTTACCGGAGGAAGTTCCTGGAGCTCCTGGTCGGGCTGGAGCCGGGCCCGCTTGAACTCCAGGAACGTCTGGAACAGCTGAGGATCCTGGAACACGGTTACCGGATCAGGGTCCTGGAGGCGGAGTATGACACGATCGGGATCGACACCCCGGCGGACCTTGAACGGGCCCGGGCTTACTTGAAAAAAATTCACCGCCAAGACGCAGAGAACGCAAAGAACGAATAAAGTAAGGTTGCCGCTTCGGGCCGGCAAATTATTAACCCCGGCAGAGGGAGTTCTGTGGTTTAATTATCCAAGACGCCTACGGGGGAAGGGAATATGATTGCGGAAACCAAAGAATTCGAGATCGGGGGGGTTTTGATCGGGGGGCGCCGGCCCCTGGTGGTCTTTGCGGGGTTGTGCGTGATAGAGAGCGAGGACCACACCCGGAAGATCGCCGCCGCCCTGAAGGAGATCTGCCGCGAGGTTGCCGTTCCCCTGGTCTTCAAGGCCTCCTACGACAAGGCCAACCGGACCTCGATCGAATCCTACCGGGGTCCGGGACTGGAGGCGGGGCTGGCGGTCCTGGCCCGGGTCAAGCGGGAGCTGGATCTGCCGGTGCTGGTCGATTTTCACCGCGCCGAGGACGCCGCGGCGGCGGGCCGGGTGGCCGATATCCTCCAGGTGCCGGCCTTTCTCTGCCGCCAGACCGATATGCTCCTGGCCGCGGCCAAAACCGGCCGGCCGGTCAACGTCAAGAAGGGGCAGTTCCTCGCCCCGGAGGACGCCCGGCACATCATCGAGAAATGCCGGTCGGCTGGGAACGACCGTATCTGCGTCACCGAACGGGGCGCGAGTTTCGGCTATCACAATCTGGTCAGCGATCTCCGCTCCCTCCCGATTATCCGGGGGTTCGGCACCCCGGTGATCTTCGACGCCACCCACAGTGTCCAGCTGCCGGGCGCCGGGGCGGGCCGCCCCGCCGGTAACCGGGAATTCGTTCCCTTCCTGGCGCGGGCGGCGGCGGCGGCGGGGATCGACGGCCTCTTCCTGGAAACGCACGACCGTCCGGAGGAGTCGCTCTCCGACGCTTCCAGCGTCTTTCCCCTGAGCGAGCTGCCGGGACTGCTGCGGACGGTGGCCCGGATCGACCGGCTGGTCAAGATCGATGAATAAGCGGAGACCGTCGAAGAGCATCGATACGCTGGCCGTCGGCCGGACGGTTCTGAAGACCGAGGGCGAGGCGGTCCTGGCCCTGATCCCCCGGCTGGGTGATGAGTTCGCCGAGGCGGTGGAGGTTCTCTTCCGCTGCCGGGGGAGGATCATCGTGGTCGGGATGGGGAAGGCCGGGATCATCGCCCGGAAAATTTCGGCGACCCTGGCCAGCACCGGCTCCCCCAGCCTGAGCCTCCACCCGGTGGAAGCCCTCCACGGGGACCTGGGGCTGGTCGGCGGGGATGACGCGGTCCTGATGATCTCCCGGAGCGGCGAGTCGGACGAGATCAAGAACCTGATCCCCTACATCAAGCGGATGGGGATACCCCTGGTCGCGATCACCGGAAACCCGGATTCGGCCCTGGCCGCCCACAGCGACGTCACCCTGGACGCCGCCGTGGAGAAGGAGGCCTGCCCGCTCAACCTGGCCCCGACCGCCAGCACCACCGCCGCCCTGGCCCTGGGCGACGCCCTGGCCGTGGCCCTGATCGAGAAGCGGGGTTTCCAGGCCGCCGACTTCGCCCGCCTCCATCCCGCCGGGGCCCTGGGCAAGAGCCTGCTCCTGAAGGTCTCGGACCTGATGCGGGTGGGCGAGGCCAACCCGGTGGTCGGGGAGGGGACGCCGGTCAAGGACGTGATCCTGAGGATCACCGCCGCCCGGGCGGGCGCGGCCACCGTGGTGGACGGCTCCGGCCGCCTCTCCGGCTTCTTCACCGACGGCGATCTCCGACGGAACATCGAGAGCCGGCCCGCGATTCTGGCCCGGCCGGTCGGCGAGGTGATGACCCGCCACCCCCTGACGATCTCCGAGGACCGGCTGGCCGTGGAGGCGCTCCGGCTGCTCGGGGAACGGAGGGTGGACGAGGTCCCGGTGATCAACCGGCGGGGCGAGCCGGTCGGGATGCTGGACGTCCAGGACCTGGTGAAGGCCGGGGTGGTTTAACAAAGTTCAAAGTTCGAAGTTCGAAGTTCAAAGTTCGAAGTTCGAAGTTCGAAGTTCAAAGTTCGAAGTTATGAAAGCGCCGGCGGATATCCGGGAACGGGCGGGAAGGATCAAGCTCCTGATTCTTGACGTCGACGGGGTGCTCACCGACGGCAAGATCTATCTCGGTCCCCGGGGCGAGGAGATGAAAGCCTTCCACGTCCGCGACGGCTCGGCCCTGGTCCGCTGCCTCCGGGCGGGGGTGGCCGTGGCCCTGATCAGCGGCCGCCGGTCGGAAGCGGTCGCCCTCCGGGGCCGGGAGCTGGGGATCGGGGAGATCCACCAGGGGGTGGAGGATAAGACGAGGGTGATGGAAGAACTTTGCCAACGTTACTCCTGCGGGGAGGAGGAGACCGCCTGCCTCGGCGACGACCTGCCCGACCTTCCGCTGCTGAGGCGGGTGGGATTGGCCGTCGCGGTGGCCGACAGCCACCCCGCCCTCCGGGCGGCCGCCGACTGGGTGACCGAAAATCGCGGGGGGGAAGGCGCGGTGATGGAGGTGGTGGAACTGATCCTGGAGGGGAGATGAAGGCCCTGATCGTCAGCTGGTTCCTGGTCGCTTCCGTCGTCCTGCCCTCCGCCTGCCCGGAGGAAGGGGGCGCTTCTCCCCCGCCGCCGGTCACCCCCACCCCCCGGCCGCCGACCCAGGCGGTGAGCGGGGGATTCGTCCGGTATATCCCCAACCGGGAAGGCGATTACGAATGGAAGATGGAAGGGGAGACGGCCACCTCCCTCTCCCCCGTCTCCCTGGAGATCATCTCCCTGACCGCGACCGCGCTCAGCCCCCGGCTGGAGGGCCTGACCATTCAATCCACCCGGGTGGTTTACTTCACCGATTCCGGTGTCGCCGTCGACGAAGAGGCGCGGATAGACGTCCGGAGGGAGAATATGGTTCTGACCGGGAAGGGTTTCCTCTGGACCCCCGAGCGGCGGCGGATCCGGGTCCTCGAGGATGTCCGGCTTCTGATCAAGGAAGGGGGTAAGTCGGGGTTGTTCCCATTATGAATCCCAGGCTGAAGAACGCCGCCGGCGTTGCGGGGCTGCTGCTTCTCCTCTGGCCGGCCCGGATGATGCCGGAAGAAGAACCGGCCGCCGGCGAAGACTGGACGGTGGTCACCTGCGATGGTAACCTGTTTATGGATTACGGGACCAACCGGGTGATCTTCTTCAACAACGTCCGGGTGGAGAACCCCCGGGGGAGCATCGATTCCGACCGGCTGACGGTCTTCTTCTCCCCCGACGGAAAGACCGTGGAGAAGACGGAGGGAGAGGGAAATGTCCGGATCCGGATGGGGCTCCGGTCCGGGCGTTCGGAGAGGTTCATTTACTATCCGGCGGAGAAGAAGGCGGTCCTGGTCGGAGACGCCGCGGTCACCGTCGCCGGCGACAGCGTGCGGGGGGGGACGATCATCTTTTACCTGGACAGGAACGAGATGGACGTGGAGGAAAGCCCCACCCTCAAGTATGTTCCGGAAGAGGACTACCAGGTCGATTTCAAGATCGGCCGATAGCGGGCAACGGATAATATCCGGGAGTTCAGGATGGAGTTGTTCCGGGCGGAAAATCTGGTCAAAGTGTACAAGAAGCGGCGGGTGGTTGACCGGGTCAACCTTCACGTCAACCGGGGGGAGATCGTCGGCCTGCTCGGCCCCAACGGGGCGGGGAAGACCACCTCCTTCTATATGATCGTCGGCCTGATCCGGGCCAACGCGGGGAGAGTCTTCTTCCAGCAGCAGGATATCACCCACCTCCCGATGTCCCGCCGGGCCCGGCAGGGGATGAGCTATCTCTCCCAGGAACCCTCGGTCTTCCGAAACCTGACCGTCGAAGAGAATATTCTGGCCATTCTCCAGACCCTGAAGATGAGCCGGTCGGAGAGAAAGCGGCGGATGGAGGAACTGCTCCAGGACCTGGGAATCCACCATCTGGCCGGAAGCAAGGCCTATATGCTCTCCGGAGGGGAGCGGCGGAGGCTGGAGATCGCCCGGGCCCTGGTCACCTCCCCCCGGTTTATTCTCCTCGACGAACCTTTCTCGGGGGTGGATCCGATCGCCGTTTTCGACGTCCAGCAGATCATCGTCGACCTGAAGAAGCGCGGCCTGGGGATCCTGCTCACCGACCATAACGTCCGGGAGACCCTGGCCGTGACCGACCGTTCCTACATAATGTTCCAGAGCCGGATCCTGATCTCCGGGACATCCGAGGAGTTGATCAACAGCCCCCGGGCCAGGGAGATCTACCTGGGGGAACAGTTCTCGATGTGATTTTTTTCATTTCCCCGGCCTTCGGCCGGGGAAATGAAAAAGAGAAAAGGAGGAATTTTAATGCCGATCACCATTACCGCCCGTCACGCTTCGATCACCGAGGAGATCAAGGACTACGCCCGCGAGAAGCTGGAGGCCCTGGAGCATCTCTGGCCCCGGGACACCGACGCCCACCTGGTGATCGAGGCGGAGAGAGCGGGCTACTTTTTGGAGATCAATCTCCAGTCCGGCCGCTACCGGCTGAACTCCCAGGCCCGGAATCGCAGCCTGCAGACCGCGGTCAATTCGGCGGTCAAGAAACTGGAGAAACAGCTGAAGAAGGTCAAGGGGAGGACCTCCCGGCGCCGGCAGGAGAAGGTCCCGGTGCCCTACTCTCCGGAAGATCTGCCCGAGGATATCCCCCTCCTGGTCAGGGTCCCCGACGCCCGGATTGAACAGCTGGAGGAACGGGAAGCCTCCCTGCGGATGCGGGAGGGGAAGATGCCGTTTCTCCTCTTCCGGTCAACGGAAACCGGCCGGCTGAGCATCATCTTCCGGAAGGGAGAAGGCGCTCTGGGCCTGATGGAGATCCCGGAGAGGTAGATCGGATCCGGCGGAACGATGAAAGGCCTGACCGTAAGACAGTTCTACGACAGCTTCAAGGAGAAGCTGCATCTCCGCCTGGTCGCCGGCGAGAAGGGGCTGAAGAGGAAAATCCTGATCTCGGAGATCAACCGCCCCGGGCTGGCCCTCTCCGGCTACGCCGAATTCTTCGCCAGCCGGAGAGGACAGGTGCTGGGGAAGGTGGAGGTCAGCTTTCTCCGCAGTTTATCGCCCGGCGAACGGAAGCAGCGGATCAGGGCTTTTCTGGATCAGAAGATTCCCTTCTGCATCGTGGCCCGCAACTATGTCCCCCCCCCGGAGCTGATCTCCGAGGCCGACCGGATCGGGATCCCGATCTTCCGTTCCACCCTGATCACCACCCGGCTCCTCAACCTCTGCACCATCTTCCTTGAGGAGATCTTCTCCCCCCGCACCTCCCTGATCGCCAACCTGGTCGAGGTTTACGGGGTGGGGGTGCTGATCCAGGGCAAGAGCGGGGTGGGTAAAAGCGAGTGCACCCTGAGCCTGGTGGAAAGGGGACACCGCCTGGTCAGCGACGATTATATCTATGTCCGCCTGATCGACGGTTCCTATCTCCTGGGCGCGGGCTCGGACCTGACCCGGTTCCATATGGAGATCCGGGGGCTGGGGATCATCGATGTCCGCAACCTTTTCGGGGTGGGCTGCGTGCGGCAGCGCAAGCGCCTCGACCTGGCGGTGACCCTGGAGACCTGGGAGCCGGATAAGGAATATGAGCGGCTGGGACTGGACGAGGAACACATCAAGATCCTCGGGGTCTCCCTCCCGCACATCCTCCTCCCGGTCGGGCCCGGCCGGGATCTGGCGCTCCTGATCGAGGTGGCCGCCCTCAATCACCGGATCAAAATGATGGGCTACCACGCCGCCCAGGAACTGGACCGCAACGTCCGGGCGATGATCCGGCAGCAGGAGAGGTAAGCGGAGACGGGAAAGGATGGGATTATGCCGGAGATAGTCCGAGAGATCACGATCGAGAACAAGCTGGGGATCCACGCCCGCCCGGCCGCCCGCTTCGTCCAGCTGACCAGCCGGTTCAGCTCCGAGATTATCCTGAGGCGGGGGGAGGAGGAGGTCAACGGGAAGAGCATTATGGGGGTCCTGATGCTGGCCGCCCCCCAGGGCTCGAAGGTGACGGTGATCGCCCGGGGCGAGGACGCCGAACAGGCGGTGGCCGAGATCGAGGCCCTGATCAGGTCAAAATTCGGGGAGGAGTGATGAAGGAGAAGGTCTTTACGGGGATCCCCGCTTCGCCCGGGTTCGTGATCGGGAAGGCCTATCTCTTCGACGTCGAGGAGGCCGCCGTCTCCCCCCACCCGATCGCCAAGAAGGACGTCGGGTCGGAGATCGCCCGCTTCGAGGACGCCCTGATCGCCACCCGGAAGGAACTGATCAACATCCGCCAGAATCTGGCCGACCGGGCGGGAAGGAAAGTGACCGATCTCTTCGAGGCCCACCTGCTGGTGGTGGAGGACCGGTCCCTGATCGCCGAAGTGGTCAAGGGGATCGAGGAGAAGAAGCTCAACGCCGAATACGTCTTCCATTCGGTGATGGACGAGTATACCCGGGCGTTTCTCCAGGTCGAAGACGACTACATCAAGGAGCGGCTCAGCGATATCCGGGACGTCGCGCGCCGGGTGATCCACAACCTGACCGGCCGTCAGCGGGCCGACCTGGCCTCCCTGGAGGAAGAGGTGGTGGTGGTCGCCCCGGAACTCTCGCCCTCCGACACCGCCCTGATGCACCGGGAGAAGGTGGTCGGTTTCGCCACCGACGCCGGAGGCAAGACCTCGCATACCGCGATCATGGCCCGGTCGCTGCAGATCCCGGCGGTGGTCGGGCTGGGCAACGTCTCCTCCTCGGTCGCCAGCGGCGACCCGGTGGTCCTCGACGGCAGCACCGGGAAGGTGATCGTCTTCCCCTCCCGGGCGACCCTGGCCCGGATCGAACGCGAGAAATCGGCGCTCCTCCGGTTCGAGTCCCAGCTGGGGAAACTGAAGGATCGCCCGGCCGAGACCCTGGACGGTTACCGGGTCACCCTGGCGGCCAACATCGAGCTGCCGGATGACCTGGTTTCGGTGATCACCCACGGGGGTGAGGGGGTGGGGCTCTACCGGACGGAGTACTTCTATCTCAACCGGGCCGATCTCCCCGGCGAGGATGAGCAGTTCAAGGCTTACGACCGGGTGTCCCGGGCCCTGCAGCCGCACTCGGTCATCATCCGCACCCTCGACCTCGGCGGGGACAAATTCAACTCCGCCCTCGAAATCCCCCCCGAGATCAACCCCTTTATGGGTTGGCGGGCGATCCGCTTCTGCCTGGAGAGGCAGGATATCTTCAAGACCCAGCTGCGGGCGATCCTGAGGGCGAGCCGGAACAAGAACGTGAAGATTATGTTTCCGATGATCTCCGGTTACGCCGAGCTGAAAAGGGTTTTGCAGATCTGGGAGGAGACCAAGAACGAGATCCGGGCCACCGGGGTTCCCTTTCACCAGGATATGGAGGTGGGGATTATGATCGAGGTCCCGGCCGCGGTGGTGATGGCGGACGAACTGGCCCAGGAGGTCGACTTCTTCAGCATCGGGACCAACGACCTGATCCAGTACACCCTGGCGGTGGACCGGGTGAACGAGAAGATCGCCTACCTCTACGACCCCCTCAACCCGGCGGTTCTCCGCCTGATCGACCGGGTGATCTCGGTCGGCCACCGGCACAATATCTGGGTCGGGATGTGCGGGGAGATGGCCGGAGATATCCTCTCAGTCCCGATCCTGCTCGGGATGGGCCTGGATGAGTTCAGCGTCAGTCCGGTGATGATCCCGGAGGTGAAGAAGCTGATAACCTCGCTGCGGCTTTCCGAAACCCGGGAGCTGGCCGGCAAGGTTATGTCCTTCCGTTCCGCCGAAGATATCCGCTCGGCGGTGAAGAAGGCGATTGCCCGCTCGGTCCCCGAACTCCTGAAACGTTAGCGGGCCCGCCGCCCGCCGGAGGAAGGGAAGAAATCGGGCGCTTTTCCCTTGTCAGATCCCTCCGGCTCGACTATTATCGCCCCTTTCGCTGATTCCCGCGTCCGGGATGAGGATCGGGCGGGATTTAGACAATCCGGCGCTCTCAACACCAAGGAGGAGAGGAAGTGAAGCCCAAGCATTATATTTTTACGTCCGAGTCGGTCACCGAGGGGCATCCGGACAAGGTCTGCGACCAGATCTCCGATGCCGTGCTCGACAAGGTCCTGTCCGATGACCCCCGGGGACGGGTAGCCTGCGAAACCTTCATCACCGCCGGCCTGGCGATCGTCGGCGGCGAGATCACCACCACCACCTACATCGACGTTCCGGACCTGGTCCGGGGGGTGGTGAAGGATATCGGCTACACCGACCCGAAGTACGGGTTCGACTACAAGAGCTGCGCCATCCTCAACGCCATCGGGCGGCAGTCCCCCGACATCTCCCAGGGGGTGACCGAGGGCAAGGGCGAGTTCAAGGAACAGGGCGCCGGCGACCAGGGACTGATGGTCGGCTACGCCTGCCGGGAGACGAAGGAACTGATGCCGCTGCCGATTATGCTGGCCCACCGCCTCTGCCGGCAGCTGGCCAAGGTCCGGAAGGAGAAGGTCCTCACCTGGCTCGGCCCGGACGGCAAGTCCCAGGTGACGGCGGAGTACCGCGACGGCAAGGTGGTGGCCATCCCCCGGGTGGTGATCGCCACCCAGCACACCACCGATGTCCTTGACCCCACCGGGGAGCTGATGTGCCGGGAGGCGAAGCAGGCCGTCTGCGACGAGGTGATCAAGCCGGTCCTGGGGAAATTCTACCGGGAAGGCGAGACGGTCTGGATCGTCAACGGGACCGGGAAGTTCGTCATCGGCGGTCCCCAGTGCGACACCGGGATGACCGGCCGGAAGATCATCGTCGACACCTATGGCGGCGAGGCCCCTCACGGCGGGGGAGCCTTCTCCGGGAAGGACCCCTCCAAGGTCGACCGGTCGGCTTCTTATATGTGCCGGTACATCGCCAAGAACATCGTGGCCGCCGGCCTGGCCGGCCGCTGCGAGATCCAGCTCGCCTACGCGATCGGGGTCGCCGAGCCGGTTTCGGTCTATGTCAACGCCCACGGGACCAGCAAATTCGAGGACGACCAGCTGGTGAAGATCGTCCGGGACGTCTTCGCCCTCAAGCCGCGCGGGATCATCGAGATGCTCGATTTGCTTCGGCCGATCTACCGCCCCACCGCCGCCTACGGCCACTTCGGCCGGGAGGATATGGGCTTCACCTGGGAGAAGACCGACCAGGTGGACGAACTGAAGAAAGCCGCCGGCCTGTAGCACACTCCTGTCTGTGCCTGAAGGCCCCTCCCCGCACCAAGCGGGGAGGGGCCTTTTTCATCCGGCCGGCCCGCCCGCCCCGGCGGTCAGCTCGCGGCTCCGTTTGCTCCAGGCACTGTAGGGATCTTGACGTTATGGCGTTATAGTGCTATAGTGGCAACAAAATGGAGGTGCGGTATGAGTACTCGTAACAAGAGAGCGACAGTCTATCTTGACCCGGTCTTGCACAAGGCGCTTCGTCTGCAATCCGTCGAAACATCACGATCCGTCTCCCAGATCATCAACGATGCGATTCGCGATGAACTTGCCGAAGACGCGGCGGACCTCGCTATGTTCGACGAACGCGCGAAAGAACCGGCCCTGGGATTCGAGGATTTTGTGAAGGAACTGAAGCGCGATGGCACGATATAGGGTCATCGTCAGGAAATCCGTAGCGAAGGACTTGAGAGGTATTGCCCGCCCGGACGTCAAGCGCATCCTTTCGGCAATCCAGGGGCTGGCCAACGATCCTCGCCCTTCCGGGGCGAAGAAGCTCTCCGGACAGGATCGTTACCGCCTGAGACAGGGGAACTATCGGATTCTCTATTCGATTGAGGACGACAGGCTCGTCGTGTGTGTTGTCAGGGTCGGTAACCGGCGGGCAGTGTACAGATAAAGGAAACGAGCCGCCCTCCCAGGCGCCCCGCCAACCATATACTCTCTCCGCTTCAGTATGTCTCCACCGTAAACAAGCTCCCCTCGGCCGCCGCCGGCGGCCGAGGGGAGCTTGTTTAATAGCGGTAATGCTCGGGCTTGTAGGGTCCCTCGACGGGGACGCCGAGGTAGGCCGACTGCTCGGCGGTCATCCGGGTCAGGTGGGCGCCGAGGTGGGGGAGGTGGAGCCGGGCGACCTCCTCGTCGAGCCTCTTGGAGAGGGTGTAAACCCCGGGTTTCCTCACCCCCCGGGCCAGGTCGATCTGGGCCAGGGTCTGGTTGGTGAAGGAGTTGGACATCACGAAGCTGGGGTGGCCGGTGGCGCAGCCGAGGTTGACCAGCCGCCCCTCGGCCAGCATAAAGATCGAGTGGCCGTCGGGGAAGACGTACTTGTCGACCTGGGGCTTGATGTTGACCTTCTCGATCCCCGGCCAGGCCTCCAGCTCGGCGACCTGGATCTCGTTGTCGAAGTGGCCGATGTTGCAGACGATCGCCTGGTCCTTCATCTTCGACATCTGCTCGGCGGTGATCACGTCCCGGTTGCCGGTGGCGGTGACGTAGATATCGGCGATGGGCAGCACGTCTTCGACCGTGGCCACCCGGTAACCGGCCATCAGCGCCTGGAGGGCGCAGATGGGGTCTATCTCGGTGATGATCACCCGCGCCCCCAGTCCCCTCAGCGACTGGGCCGAGCCCTTCCCGACGTCCCCGTAGCCGCAGACCAGGCAGACCTTGCCGGCCACCATCACGTCGGTGGCCCGCTTGATCCCGTCGGCCAGCGATTCCCGGCAGCCGTAAAGGTTGTCGAACTTCGACTTGGTGACCGAGTCGTTGACGTTGATCGCCGGGGCGAGCAGGGTTCCCGCCTCCATCATCTGGTAAAGGCGGTGGACCCCGGTGGTGGTTTCCTCCGAAATCCCCAGCAGTTCCTTGGCCACCCGGTGCCACTTGCTGGAATCCTCAGCCAGGATCTTCCGCAACTTCTTGTTCAACTCAACTTCGTCCTGGCCGTGGGCCGGTTTCTCCAGGACGGCGGGGTCGTCCTCGGCGGCGCAGCCGCGGTGGATCATCAGGGTGGCGTCGCCGCCGTCGTCGACCACCAGATGGGGGCCGGCGCCGTCCGGCCAGGTCAGGGCGCGGCGGGTGCATTCCCAGTAGTCGGAGAGCGTCTCGCCCTTCCAGGCGAAGACGGGGACCCCGGCGGCGGCGATGGCCGCCGCGGCGTGGTCCTGGGTGGAGAAGATGTTGCAGGAACACCAGCGGACGTCGCCGCCCAGCTCCCGCAGGGTCTCGATCAGGACCGCGGTTTGGATGGTCATATGGAGGCTGCCGGTGATCCGCTTGCCCGCCAGGGGCTTCTGCGGGCCGTATTTCTTCCGGGTCGCCATCAGCCCCGGCATTTCCTTCTCGGCGATCTCGATCTCCCGCCGTCCGAAATCGGCCAGGCCGATGTCCCTGATCCGGTAATCCGCTTCTTTGTTCATCACGATCAAATCTCCAGTTGGTTCCGTTCCCAGTACGCGGGATAAATTACTTTATGGCCGGGGAATAGACAACCCCAAAACCCGGATTCCGGCCGGGATCAGTTGAGGCGGAGAAAGAGCCAGAGCCCGATCCCCCCGAAGACGATGTTGGCCGCCCAGGCGGCCAGCCAGGGGTCGAGGTACCCCTGGTTGCCCAGCGCCCCGGTGATGGAGTAGAAGACGTAATAGAGAAAGCTCAGGACCAGGCTGATCCCCACCCCGGCCAGCATCCCGCCCCGGCTGGTCTTCATCCCGAAGGTCACACCGAGCAGGCCCATAATCAGGCAGGCGATGGGGAGGGCGAGCTTCTGCTGGAGCTGGACCCGGATCGGCTGGAGGGCCACCGCCGGGTAGCCCGCCCTCCGTTCCAGCGCCCGGCGAAGTTCGAAATATCCGGTGTAGGCGAGGTCATCCTGGCTCTGGACCAGGTCGATGGGGTGGACCTCGAAATCAAAGGATTTTTTCGATAAGTTCTGTTTGGTCGGGATGTCGTGCAGAGGGTAGGTATAGATGACCCCGTCGAAGAGCCACCAGGTGCCGTCCAGCCAGGCGGCTTCCCGGGCGCTGATCCGCCGGTAGGGACTTCCATCCGCCCGGAGATCGTGGACGGTGACCTTCTGGCCGGTGTTGTCCCGCAGGCGGAAGGATTCGAAGTAGAAAGCCTGGTTGGTGGCCCGGTTCAGGTAAGTGATGTTGGTCAGGACCGGCTCGAAGCCCGAGTCCCGGTGCAGATTTTTCAGTTGCTGGCTTTCCCGGAGAGCACCCGGCACCACCTCTTCGTTGACGTAAAAGATGGCAAGACTGATGAGCAGAGAGAGTATCAGCAGGGGGGCGGAGATCCGGTAGATGCTGATCCCGGCCGAACGCATCGCCGAGATCTCGTTGTGCTTCTGCATCAGGCTGAGCGAGGAGAGGAGGGCGAGCAGGATCGCGACCGCGGTGATGTAGCCGAGGATGGAAGGTATGAAGAGAAGATAGTAACGCATCATCACCGGGAACCAGCGGGGTATCTCGAGAAATTCCTCGAGATTCTCGAAGAGGTCCCCGATCACGAAGAGCATACTGAACCCGACCAGGCAGTAGATAAAGGGGACCAGGAAGTGCCGGGCGATGTAACGGTCAAGTATCCGCATCGAATATGGTCAGGGCTGCCGGTTGATGGAATCTCGCCCGGGTGCCGCTCCCGGGGAAGGCGGATCAGATCCGGGTAAATTTTACCATCCAGAAACCGCCCACCACAGTGAAAAGCAGATTCGGCATCCAGACGATGAGAAAGGGGAGCTTGCCGGGTTCATCGCCCACGGCGTCGGCGTAGGCGATAAAGATGTAAAAGATAAAGAGCAGGGCCAGGCTGAGGGCCATCCCGATGGTCTTCTCGCCCCGGTGAGTCTTGATCGCCAGGGGGATGCTGATAAAGATCATCGAGAGGCAGGCCGCGGAGAGGGAGAGGCGTTTCTGGAACTCGGTGTTGCAGAGGGAGATTTCCGCGCGCCGGCGGAGGCGCTCCTCCCGCAGCTGATTCACCCGGTCCCGGAGTTGGTCGAGTTCGGCGGCCGCCTCCTGAACCCCGGAGAGGTGCCAGGCTAAGCCATCCCGGCGGAGCATCTCCAGTACCGGCCGGCTCCGGGCCGACTCCGGACGGAGGCGGAGAACGGACGGCGGCGGCGCTAAAACCGGGGAGGGAATCCAGCAAGTCGCGGCCGCCAGATCAATGGCCGTGTTCTCCTTCTCCCGGATGAGGGCCGACAGGCGGTTTAATTGTCCCCGAACTTCGATAAGTCCCCGTGCCGCCTCCGCTTCCTCTTCCTGGAACCGCCGGCGGCGGAGGATCAGTTCATCGCTGGTCATATCTTTCTTCCGCTTGTCCTCATCGGAAACCTGGGCGGAGGCGTACAGCTTCTCCAGGCTGATCGGGTAGTTGAGGACGCCGAAGGTGGTGGTGGTCCGGACCTGGGGGTTGGCCCGGTCGATTATCTCCTCCACCGTGCCGTCGATCAGCTTCAGGTTGAAACTTTCCATCTCCCGGTCGAGTTCGACCGCCGCCATCCGGGCGAAGATGGTGGAGGCCAGTTCCTGCCCGTCGTACTGGTTGATCTGAATCTGGTGGAGGAAGCCTTCCTCCTTGCGGGCGAAGTTGATCGTGTAACCGGGGAGGGTGATGGTCTCCCCGGCCTGGAGGAGGGCGTCCGGATCCTGGAGGCCGATCCGGGCCCGCAGCTTCCGGGTGGCGAAGCCGTAATCGGGGATGGCGGAGTTCTGGAGGTAGAGGCAGATCACGGTCAGGATCAGGCCGAGGAGGACCACCGGCGAGATGATCTGCTTGAGGCCGATCCCGCAGGCTCTCATCCCGGTGATCTCGTTGTCGGCGGAGAGCCGCCCGAAGACCAGGATGGCCGAGGTGAGGATCGCCATCGGGATCGCGTATTCAAGAAGGCTGATCACCAGGAAACCGAAAAATTTCAGGATCAGGGACGGATCCAGCCCCCGCAGGATGAGGTCGGCCACCTTGAGCAGGTTCCCCAGGCAGAGAATGCCGGTCAGGACGAGGAGCGTGATCAGGAAAGTCCCGGTCACGCTGACCAGAATGTAGCGGTGAATAATCTTCATTGTTGTGGTCGAACCCGGGGTATCGCCGCCGCCGGGTGGAAGATATCATATATCATCTCCCCGCCCCGGGGAAAAATTTATTCGCTTTCGGGACGGCGAACGGGCGGAATAAAATATTCTTGAGAAACCCGCTTCCCTTCTCTATAGTGGCCACTGTTGCGGTTCGACCGCGGTCGGTCGGCCGGAATATCTCCCTGAAAACCAGCGGTACCGCCCGGAGAGGCGGGAGGCCCCAGTCAATGAACGGTCCGGCAAAGAGCGTGAAGAGCAAGGCGTCTGGCGGCAAGGAGAAGACAGTCATCCGCAACCTGTACCCGGAGATCGCCGGCGGCCTCTGCCCGGTGAAACGGGAGACCGATCGGCCCCTGGCGGTCACCGTGGATGTCCGGGGCCCGGTCCGGGGACAGGTGCGGCTGCTTTACCGGATGAGCCGGCCCCGGCCCGCCTCCTGGTCCTCGGTCCCGATGAAGAGATGCGGGGAGACCGGTTTCCGGGGAGAGGTGCGCTTCCCGGCCGCGGGGATCTACCAGTACACGGTCGAGGTCCGCCGCCCCGGCCGCCCGCCGATCCGCTACGGGCGCGACCTGGAGGTCTATGTCGAGCCGCCCCGGGCCCGTTTCGCCGCCTGGTACGAGCTCTTCCCCCGCTCCCAGTCCCGGGTGGAGGGGAGGCACGGGACCTTCCGGGACACCGAACGGCGTTTGCCGGACATCAGGAGGATGGGCTTCAACGTCATCTACCTCCCTCCGATCCATCCGATCGGGAAGACCAACCGGAAGGGGAAGAACAACAGCCTGACCGCCCGCCCCGGCGAACCCGGGGTCCCCTGGTCGGTGGGGGACGAGACGGGGGGGCACACCGCGGTCCACCCGGAACTGGGAACGCTGGCGGATTTCCGCCGGTTCGCCCAGAAGGCGAAGCAGTCGGGCTTCGAGATCGCGCTCGATTTCACCAGCAACTGCTCCCCCGACCATCCCTGGGTGAAGGAACACCCCGGGTGGTTCTTTTACCACCCCGACGGGACCATCCGCTACGCCGAGAATCCCCCCAAGAAGTACCAGGACGTCTGCCCCCTGAATTTTTACCCGGAAGACCGCGAGGCGATGTGGGAGGAGGTGAAAAAGATCTTCCTCTTCTGGATCGAGAACGGGGTCGGGACCTTCCGGGTCGACAACCCGCACACCAAGCCGGACGAGTTCTGGGAGTGGCTGATCCGGGAGGTGAAGGGAGTCCACCCGGAGACGGTCTTCCTGGCCGAGGCTTTCACCGATTACGACCGGCTGGAGAACCTGGCCCGGGCCGGTTTCTCCCAGTCCTACAGCTACTTCACCTGGCGCAACGGCAAGAACGAGCTGATCGAGTACTTCCTCAAGCTGACCGGCACCTACCTGAAGGAGTTCCTGCGGATCAACTGTTTCGTCAACACCCCGGACATCCTCTCCGAGATTCTTCAGAAAGGCGGCCAGCCCGCCTTCAAGCTGAGGATCGCCCTGGCCGCCACCATCTCCCCTCTTTACGGGATTTACAGCGGCTACGAACTGCTGGAGAACGAGCCCCTGGTCCCGGGGAAGGAGTCATACCTCGACTCGGAGAAGTACCAGATTAAGGTCCGGAACTGGAACCGGCCGGGTAACATCAAGAATTACATCGCGAAACTCAACCGGATCCGGGAAGAAAACCCGGCGCTGCATTACTACGACAACCTCCGCTTCTTCAGCTCCACCGACGACGCGATCCTGTTTTACGGCAAGGTCTCCCCGGACGGCAAGAACCGGATCCTGACCGCGATCAACCTCGATCCCTTCGCCGTTCATCGGGGGAGGATCACGGTCCCGGTGGAACGCTTCGGGATATCCTCCGATGAGAAGTACCCGGTTCGGGAATTGATCACCGGGAAACCGGCGGTCTGGCGCGGCCGGGAACAGTACGTCACCCTGGACCCGGAGAGGAACCCGGCGGCGATCTGGAGGATTTGAGGCGCCCGGTCCGGATTGCGGCCTGGCGGTCTGCCCGATCCCGATAGCGATAGCGATACCGATAGCGATGCCGATCCCGATACCGATAGCGATTCAAATTACCGAACAGGAGGAGATAGTATGAAGGTCACTTTTATCACCCGGGAGTATCCGCCCAACGTGTACGGGGGCGCCGGGGTCCATATCCGGGAACTCTCCCGATGCCTGGCCAAGATGATGGAGGTCGATGTCCGCTGCTTCGGCGAACAGAAGATTCGGGACGGTTCGCTCTTCGTGACCGGTTACCAGCCGCTGCTGAAGCTCCACTGCCCGGACCAGCCGAAATTCGATTCGCTCTTCAACACCCTCTTCACCGACCTGCTGGTGCTGATGAACCGGATCGACGCCGACGTGGTCCACACCCACACCTGGTACGCCCACCTGGCCGGTTTCTGGGCCCGGCAGCTCTACCACGTGCCCCACGTGGCCACCAGCCACAGCCTGGAACCGCTGCGCCCCTGGAAGTTCGACCAGCTGGCCGAAGGTTACAATGTCAGCAAGTGGATCGAAAAGGTCGGCCTGGAGAACGCCGACCGGGTGGTGGCCGTTTCGAAGGTGATGAAGGACGACATCCTGGAGAATTTCAATGTCGATCCCGACCGGGTGGTGGTGATCCACAACGGGATCGACCTGGAGACCTGGAACCCCCGGCCGCTCGGCCCCGAACTCCGGGACCGGTACGGGATCGCGGAGGACTATGTCCTCTTCGTCGGCCGGCCGACCGCCCAGAAGGGGATGGAGCACCTGATCGACGCCGCCGACGACATCCCGGTCCAGGTGGTCCTGGAAGCGGTTGGTGCGGACACCAAGGATTACGAGAACCGGATGATGGAGAAGGTGAAGGGGAAGAAGAACATCGTCTGGATCCACGAGAACCTGGGCGACGTCAAGAACGTCGAGCTGTATTCCTCGGCCCGGGTCTTCATCTGCCCCTCGGTTTACGAGCCTTTCGGGATCATCAACCTGGAGGCGATGGCCTGCCAGACGCCGGTGGTGGCCAGCGCGGTCGGGGGGATCACGGAAGTGGTGGTTCCCGAAGAGACCGGGCTGCTGGTCGAACCCGGCGATCCCGGCCAGCTCGCCGCCGCCGTCAACCGGCTCCTGGACAATCCCGAGCTGGCCGCGAAGATGGGGAAGGGGGGAAGACGCCGGGTGGAAGAGAAGTTCAGCTGGGATTCGATCGCCGCCCAGACCCGGAATATGTACCGGCAACTCCTGAAGGAAAAGCCCCGCGCCGACGTCGCCTCCTGAACGGATATCCGCCGTCCGGCGGCCAGCCGGCGGGGCGGGCGGGCTGATTGGCAGTGGAGAAGGACTACTACAAGATACTCGGCGTCTCCCGGACCGCTTCCGCGGAAGAGATCAAGAAGGCTTACCGGAAGCTGGCCAAGGGCTGCCACCCCGACACTCACCCCGGGGATCCCCAGGCCGAGGAACGCTTCAAGGAGGTATCCCAGGCATACGACATCCTGGGCGACGAGAAGAAGCGGAAGCAGTACGACCAGATGCGTTCCGCCTTCAGCCAGGGTTTCCGGCCCGGCGGGTTCGATTTCGGCAGCGCCGGCGTCAACCTGGAAGATCTCTTCGGGATGGGCGGCCGGTCGGGGAGGACGGTTCACTACGAGGACCTGGGGGGGATGGGCGGGCTGGGGGACATCTTCAGCCAGTTTATGGACCAGGGGGCGCACTTCCGTCGGGCCCGCTCCGCACCCCGGCCGGGCCGGGATATAAGTTCCTCGGTCAGCATCAGCTTCGACCAGGCGATCAAAGGGGGGAAGGTCCGGCTCACCGTGCAGCGGTCCCAGACTTGCCCGGAATGCTCCGGGACCGGGGCGGCGTCGGGGAGCAGCCCGGAGCCCTGCCCCCAATGCGGGGGGAGCGGGACGGTGACGATGGGACAGGGCAAGTTCGGGATCAGCCGTCCCTGCCCCCGGTGCTACGGGAAGGGGATGATCATCACCCGTCCCTGCCCGCGCTGCCGGGGACAGGGTACGGCCCCGGTGACCAGGAAAGTGGCGGTGAAGATCCCGGCCGGGATCTCCCCGGGGGCGAAGATCCGGCTTCCGGGACAGGGCGAGCCGGGCCCGGGGGGAGGACCCCCGGGGGACCTGATTCTGAGGGTTGCGGTCGGCGAAGACCCGCACTTCACCCGGAAAGGATCCGATCTCTATACCCGGGTCACGGTGGATATGGCCACCGCCGCCCTGGGGGGGAAGGCGTCCGTCCGGACGTTGACCGGGGAGGCGGTCCTGAAGATCCCGCCGGGGACCCAGCCGGGGACGGTTCTCCGCCTCCGCCGGCAGGGGGCCCCCCGTCTCGGGGGGGACCGGGAGGGCGATCTCTTCGTGACCGTGGACGTGACCATCCCCCGGAAACTGACTGCGCGCCAGAAGGAACTGCTCCGCCAGCTGGGGGGAAAAGGGGGAGGGTGAGGGGTTTAACCTTGACTCCGGCGGATCGTTCCACCATATTGCGTTATCAAATCGTATCCAGCGCGAAAACCCGAAGGAGGAGCGTTATGGCCAAGTGGGAATGCTCGGTATGCGGATATATCTATGACCCCGCCGCGGGCGACGCGGACGGGGGCATCGCCCCGGGGACCCCGTTTGAAGATCTCCCCGGGGACTGGGTCTGCCCGGTCTGCGGGGTGGGGAAGGACCAGTTCGAGGAACTGTCGTAAGGGAGAACTGAACCAGGCCGCGGCTCCAGAAAACCCGGCGGCGGCGCACGGGCAGTGACGGCCGAACCGGCAGAACGGATCCTTTTCTCCTCCCGGAAGATCGGGAAACGGATCCGGAAGATGGTGGAAGAGATCGAGCGCGACTACCGGGGGAAAGACCTGGTGGTGGTGGCGGTGCTCAAGGGTTCCGTTCTCTTCCTGGCCGACCTGGTGCGGGGTTTCTCCCGGCAGCTCTCCTTCGACTTCATCGGGGTCAGCAGTTACGGCCATTCCCGGACCTCCCTGGGGGTGGTCAACCTGGAGAAGGAGATCGCCATCGATATCCGGGGGAAGGATGTCCTGGTGGTGGACGATATCCTCGACTCCGGCCGGACCCTGGGCTGGGTGAAGGAGCACCTGCGGAAGTTCAACCCCCGTTCAGTCAAAATCTGCGTGCTCCTGGAGAAGAAGGCGAGGCGGGTGCTCGATGTCCGGGCCGACTATGTCGGTTTCATCATCCCGAACGTCTTCGTTTACGGCTATGGACTCGATTACCGGGACCGCTACCGGCATCTTCCCCATATCGCCCAACTGGCCGGGACCGAAGTTCCCCCGGGCGAGGCGAGGGAGGAATGAGCAAACCGTTTGCCGTCGGCTTGAATTTCCAATACGGTTGTGGTAGGTTAATCGACCACGGGGAAGGCGGGTAACTGCGGACCGGAGGAAATTAAATCCGTAAAATCCGCTGAACCCGCGGTTAAACAAGTTTCTTGCGGGATCGTCTAGTGGTAGGACGGGTGACTCTGGATCACCTAGCCCAGGTTCGAATCCTGGTCCCGCAGTCAACGAGAGCGGCCCCGCGGGGCCGCTCTCGCTTTCCCCCATTCAGGCGATGATCCGGAGAATTTCGGGGAAGGCGTCGACGGTATAAGTTGGCTGAAGGGAAACCTCGCCCTCCGCGGCGACATTCCGTTTCTGGATCGAAGCGGCCGAGTAGAAGTTGAGCTTGGCCCGCGCCTCCGGGGAGATCACGGCGCCATAGCGGGCCCAGACATCGGTTACCCCCGCCTCCCGGGCGATCCGGATGTCCTTCTTCGGGTTGTCCCCGACCAGGAGCGCTTCCCGGGGGGAGATCCCTTCGTCCTCCAGGATCCGCTTCAGCCCGGCCGGGTTCGGCTTCTCGCATTCCAGGGGCAGTTCGACCACCTTGCCGATCCGGGAACGGTAGTAACCGGTCCGGATCCGGTTGATGATCTCCCCATCGATTCGGGAAGCCTCGGGGAGGGGGTAGGTCTCGAGGGCGTAGAGAGCCCAGATATAGGGGGAGAGGCCCAGGTGTTCGAGCCGGCGCTCGGCGGAGAAGGCCGGGGCATCGCTGAGAACGATCACCCGGATCCCCCGGTTGATCAGGGTCCAGAGGGTCTCCGCCACCCCGGGGTAGAGGCGCAGGTTCTCCTTCCGGACCCGGTTGAAGATCGCCCGGGTGGGCCGGATCAGCTCTTCCTGGAAACGCCGGAAGTTCCGTCTCAGTTCGGAGAAGATCCCGGCCTCCTGGAGGACGAAGGGGTATTCGTTGGTCCGATATTTTTCGAAGACCTCCTTGAACGATTCGGCGATCCGTTCGGGGGGGAGCCCGGTCTCCCGATGGAGGTGGTTGACCATCGCCTCCAGGCAGGGGACGATGTACTCGACCCAGTTATAGAGGGTGTTGTCGGCATCGGTGATCAGGGTGGTGATCTTTAATTTCTCAGCCACGGAAATGTCTCCTTGAGTTCGTGCGGTGGATATTGGAACAGACGGGATAACCGGATATTTTTTTGACAGGATAACAGGATTTACAGGATAATGGGTAGGAGATTGAGATAATGGAGGGAGAATAACCGTCGGCAGCTGTCCGAAAGCATTTTTGCCGGTTCTTTATCCTTTCTTATCCTGTTATCCTGTCAAATATGTTCCCGGGCGAATGGCGGAACTGGCATACGCGCTGGATTTAGGATCCAGTCCCCTTGCGGGATGGGAGTTCAAATCTCCCTTCGCCCATTTTGGCGGAGAAATAAAATGTTGTTTAAGCTTCTTGCTCCGGAATATATTAGATATTGATAAATCAAAGGTGATGGCGTAAATTCAGGGCCGATTAATTGCAAGATCCTACAAGTGGGTTTGCATCGTTGGATTAAATGTGTTTTTCCCTATTATTTTTGCTCCCCCGGCCCGGCCGGGGGAGCAAAATAATACGCGGGAGTAGCTCAGTGGTAGAGCCCCACGTTGCCAACGTGGTTGTCGCGGGTTCAAGTCCCGTCTCCCGCTCTTGATTGGTGCCCCGGTTGATATGATGCTCCTTCAGGCCGCGGCCGGGGGGCTTCATATCAACCGTTTTACTGAGGGGGAAAGGGAGAGTCGCTGATGGACAAGGTCACCGTTAAAGAAACCCATCCCTGCCGGAGGGAACTGGAGATCGAAGTCTCCCCGGAGGCGATGGAGGAGGAACTCTCGGCGGTCTACGCCGGCATCGGGCGGACGGGCCGGGTCCCCGGTTTCCGCCCCGGGAAGGCGCCTCGGAAGGTCCTGGAGAAATACTACCGGGATGACGCCCGGGCCCGGACGCTGGAGAACCGGCTCCAGAAGGCCTGCCGGGAGGCGCTGGAGGGGCAGGAGTTCCGGGTTCTCGGCGACCCGGAGATCAGCGGGATCGACTGGCCGGACGGCGGGCCCCTGAACTTCAAGGCGGCGGTGGAGATCAGCCCCCCGGTCGAACTGAAGGAATACCGGGGGATCAAACTGAAGAAGACTCTCCGCCCGGTCACGGAGTCCGATGTCGACCGGGTGATCGAAGATCTGCGGGAACGCCGGGCCGAGTATCCGGCCGAACCTCCCCGCCCGGCCGCGGCGGGGGACTGGGCCCTGGCCGATTACCTTCCCCCCGGCCGGGATGACGAACGGTGGGTGGAGGGGGCCCTGATCGAGATCTCCGAAGACGAGGCGAAGGGGGTCGGGTCCCAGCTGATCGGGCTGGAACCGGGCGGGGTCCGGAAGGTTACCGTACCCGGTCCCGAAGGGAAGGGGCCGGAGTCCGGGCCGGCGGTCTTCCCGGTCCGGCTCCGGGAGATCAGGAAACGGGTCCTGCCGGAAGCGAATGACGAGTGGGCCCGCGGATGGGGGGAGTACGCCGGGATCGACGAACTGAGAAAACAGATCCGGGAGGACATCGCCCGAAGCCGCGAGCTGGCGGCCCGGCGGGACCTGGAGATCCAGGCCTCCGCGATTCTCCTCCAGGGTTCCGACTTCCCCCTGCCCCCGGCCGCGCTGGCCCGCCTGGCGGAGAGCCGCCTGGAGGAGTTCCGCCGGATGGCCGGGAAGGGAGGCGAGGGGTCCCCGGACGAGAAACTGGCCGCCGCCGTCCGGGAGGAAGCGGAGAAGGAGCTGAAACTGATCTTCATCCTCCGGG
>JAXGWO010000032.1:0-40227 GCA_040773245.1 PVC group bacterium | reverse complement strand
TTTCTTCGCCGAGAGGGGGATCGACTGCGAGGTCGAATTCTCCTGGGGGGCGACCGAGGTCAAGCCCCCCCAGCTGGCCGACGGGATCGTGGAGCTGACCGAGACCGGCTCCTCGCTGCGGGCCAACGGGCTGCGGATCGTGGAGACGGTCCTGGAGAGCACCACCCGACTGATCGTCAACGGCCGGGTTTGGGAAGATCCGGCCCGGCGGCGGAAGCTGGAGAACATCGCCCTCCTCCTCCGGGGGGCGATCGAGGCCCAGGGCAAGGTGGGAATCAAGATGAACGTCCCCCGGCCGGAACTGGAGCGGGTGCTGAAGATTCTCCCCGCGCTCCACTCCCCCACCATCTCCGAGCAGAGCGACCGGGACTGGGTGGCGGTCGAGGTGGTGATCGAGGAGAAGCGGGTCCGGGAGCTGATCCCGGATTTGAAGGCGGCCGGGGCGGCGGGGATTATCGAGTATCCCCTGAACAAGATCGTCGTCTGACCCGTCTATATCAACTGCCGGGCCGGTAATCCGGACCCGGACTATCTTCCCCGTCCGACCGATACGGGGATCCACTGCAAGGAGCTGACTTATGCCATCAGGACGGAAAAAGCGGAAGGCCAAGATCGCCAAGCACAAGCGGAAGAAAAGGCTGCGGCGGGACCGTCACAAGAAGAAATGAGGTTGGAACGCACCCTTATCATCGGAGGGCTCGCCCTCACCCTGCTCTCCGGGTGCCTTCCCCGTTCGCTCTCCTCCAACCAGCCGCCGGCGGGTGAAGCGGAAACTGACTTCGACCGGCCGCGGGCCTACTCCCATTACTGCCGGGCGGTTTACCACGAGTATCACCAGGAATGGGACGCCGCCCTGGAGGAGTACCGGAAGGTCCTGGAGTACGACCCCGGTTCTTTCGAGGCCGCGCTGAAGATCGGGTCGATTCATATCGGGCGCGACGAGACCGAGGAGAGCGTCCGGTGGCTCAACCGGGCGCGGGGACTGAACCCGGAATCCTTCCGGGCCGCCTTTCTCCTCGCCACCGCCCACTACAAGGCCGGCCGGGAAGACGAAGCCCTGGCCGGTTACCGGGAAGCCAGCCGCCTCGACCCCGGAGAGCGCAGCCCTTACCTCCTCTCGGCCGCCATCCATACCCGGCGGGAGGATTATCCCGCGGCCCTGGATTCTTACCGGAGATTGGTCGAGGTCTACCCCGACGGGGCCGACGCTTGGTTCCGGATGGGACTGATCCACACCAAGCTGGAGGATCTGCCCTCCGCGGTCGCGGCCTTCGAAAAGACTCTCTCCCTGGCCCCCTCCTCCCTGGAAGCGAGACTGGCCCTGGCCCTGGCCTACGACCTGCTCGGCGAGAAGGAGAAAGCGATCGCGGAGTATGAACGGGCCCGGGACTCCGCCCCCGAAAATGCCAACATCCAGCGCCGGTTGGGAGCGCTCTACTACTCGGCCGGGCGGACGGAGGAAGCGATCGCCACCCTCGGCCGCCTGCTGGACCTGGAACCGGACTCGACCAATATCCTCTTCCTGCTCGGCTCCGTCCACCTGAGGGCGAAAAATTATCCGGCGGCCATCGCCGCCTACCGCGAAGCCCTGGAAGCCGGCGAGGTCACGGACCTGCTGCTCTTTCAGCTGGGAGCGGCCCACGAGCGCAACAGCGACTTCGAAGACGCGATCCGTTACTTCGAGCGGGCGATCGAGCTCAACCCCCGGAACGCCGCCGCCTATAATTATCTCGGATATATGTACGCCGAGCGGGGGGTCCGGCTCGACGAGGCGCTGGAACTGATCCAGCGGGCGCTGGAATTCGAGCCGGAAAACGGGGCCTACCTCGACAGCCTGGGCTGGGTCTATTACCAGCAGGGACGTTATGATCAGGCGGTGGAAAAACTGGAGCGGGCGGTGTCGCTTATCCCCGACGACCCCACCATCCGCGAACACCTCGGCGACGCCTACGCCCGTTGGGGAAGGGAGATGGACGCGCGGAGGCAGTGGGAGAAAGCCCTCGAACTCGAGCCCGAGGAGCCGGACAAGATCCGGAGCAAGCTGGGAGGGGAATGGGGAATGGGGAATGGGGAATAAAGAAAATCCCCGGAAAACCGGCAATCCCGCTGCTGCGGAACGCCGCCCCTCAGCCCCACTCCCCACTCCCCACTCCCCACTGCCTACCCTGACCGTTCTCTCCCCCTGCAAGCTCAATCTCTTCCTCGACGTGGTCGGGCGGGGGGGGGGCGGTTATCACGAGGTGGTGACCGTGATCGAACCCCTCGACCTCTGCGACCGCCTCCATTTTCAGACCGGGCGCGAAGGGATCGAGGTAACCACCGACCATCCGGAAGTCCCGGAGGGAGAGGCCAACATCGTCCACCGGGCCGCCCGGCTGCTCCTCGAGGCAGCGGGGGAGGAGAGAGGGGTCTCGATCCGGATCGAGAAGAATATCCCGGCGGCGGCCGGGCTGGGAGGAGGTTCGGGCAACGCGGCCGCCGCCCTCCTGGCCCTGAACGAGCTCTGGGGGTTGAAGTTTTCCCTTCCGTCCCTCTGCGAATTCGCCTCCCGGCTGGGATCGGACGTTCCTTTCTTCCTCCGGCCCCGGACCTCGCTCTGGAAGGGCCGGGGGGAAAAGGGCGAACCGCTCCCGCCCGCCCCGCCCTTCTTCGCGGTCCTGATCAACCCCGGCTTCCCCCTCTCCACCCGCCGGGCCTACGGGGAGCTGGCCGTCAGCGGCCCTGTCCGCCCGCCTCATCCCAACCTGGAGAAGCTGATCGCCGCCCTAGAAGTCTCCGACCTGGATGCGCTGGGAAAAGCGCTCTACAACCGCTTCCAGGAGACTCTCGCTACCCGCTACCCCCCCATCGGGGAAATCCTCGACTTTTTCCGGGAAGAGCGGACCCCCGGCGCTCTGCTCTCCGGTTCCGGGCCGACCGTGATCGGCCTGGCGGCGGAGAAGAGCCGGGCGGAGAGGCTGGCTTCCGCCGCCCGGTTCGCCTTCCCGTCCACCTACCGCATCCTCGTCGCCGCCAATATCCCTCCGGCCGGATAGAAAAGCCAACTATTGTTATTGACGCGCGGTGGGCGCTGGGGTAAGGTTACGCCTGTTTTCGGTGATCGGTAAGCAGGCGAGGGGCCTTTCGTAATTAGTGGATTCAAAAGGGGGCGAGGCGGGGAAAAAAGATTGGTGCAGATTCGCGGAGATTAGCGGTTTCTCAAAAGGGGGCGAGGCGGGGTTAAATTAGTGAATAATTCGTGAAGATTAGTGGATAAAAATGGGGGCGAGGCGGGGTATTATTAGACAATCGAGTTCTGTTGAGTAGGTTCTTCTGCCCAGGAGGCTTCCGAGCATCGCGTCGCGAGCCGAACCTGAATCCGCTCCTGAAGTTGTGCCCGGTGGTGTAATGGTAACACATCGGCCTTTGGAGCCGAGTTTCGAGGTTCGAGTCCTCGCCGGGCAGTCGCCGACCGGGGAAGACGGGATGGCGTCCCGGACGCCGTTTCCGCCGGCCGGGCCGGCGGCACCCGCCTGACGTTTCTCACGCCCGCCGGACGCCCCCGGGAGAGAGTCCGCGCCGAATCACGGTTGCAGTTCCCAGTCGCCATCGAGGGAGCCCAGTGATGATCAATCACAAGATGATGCTGTTCGCCGGAAACGCCAACCCGGAGCTGGCCTCCGCCATCGCCCGTTACCTGAAGATGGAATTGAGCCAGGCCCAGGTCGGGCGCTTTCCGGAAGGCGAGGTCGAGGTCAGGATCTCCGAGCACGTCCGGGGGGCGGATGTCTTTCTCATCCAGGGGACCTCGCCGCCCCCCAACGAGAACCTGATGGAACTGCTGATTATGACCGACGCCCTGAGCCGGGCCTCGGCCGCCCGGATCACCGCGGTGGTCCCCTTCTTCGGCTACGGCCGTCAGGACCGGAAGAACCAGCCCGGGGTCCCGATCAGCGCCAAGCTCGTCGCCAACCTGATCACCGCCGCCGGGACGGACCGCCTGCTGACCATCGACCTCCACGCCGCCCAGATCCAGGGGTTCTTCGACATCCCGGTCGATCATCTCTACGCCGCCCCGGTTCTGGTCAAGCACCTGAAAAAGGTCTTCCCCGTTTCCCGGCGCAAGAGGCTGACCGTAGTCTCCCCGGACGTGGGGGGGATCAAGGTGGCCGACCACTTCGCCCGGGATTTTCAGTGCCCGCTGGCCATCGTCGACAAACGGCGGACGGGGAAATCCCGGACCGAGGTCCAGAACGTGATCGGGGAGGTGAAAGGAAAAGATATCCTGATCGTGGACGATATGATCTCCACCGGAGGGTCGCTGGCCGGCGCCGCCCGGGCCCTGAAGTCGAAAGGAGCCGGGGATATCTACGCCGTGGTCACGCACCCGGTGCTGCCGGGGCGGGCGGTTGAGACCGTGAATGCCTCGCCCCTGAAGACCCTCTGGGTCAGCGACACCATCCCGCTGAGCGAGGCGGCCCGGCGGTCGGCCAAGATCAAGGTAATCTCGATGGCCGAGCTGCTGGGGGAGGCGATCAACCGGATCCACGCCGACACCCCGGTCAGCATACTTTTTGAATACTCCGAGGAACGCCCGGCGGGCAGAACCGCCCCGAACCCCGGATCTCCACCGCGGAAACCGGAATAAAACTCAAGGAGAAGCAGTTATGGCTCAGGTCACGATACCAGTTCAGGAACGTTCCCAGATCGGGGGCGGCCATCCCCGCCGTCTCCGGAACCGGGGTTTGATCCCCGCCGTGCTGTACGGGGGCGGGGAAGCGGCCGTTCCCCTGGCCCTGGATGCGCTCAGGATCAAAAAGGAGGCCGGCCGGCTCCACGAGAACCAGATCGTCTCCCTGGAGATCGAGGGCGGGGGGGACAGCCGGTCCCGCCCGGCGATCGTCAAGGATATCCAGGTCGATCATATCTCGGGGGCCCTGCTGCATATCGACTTCCAGCAGATCTCCCTCGACGAGAAATTGACCGCCACCGTCGCGGTGAAGGCGGTCGGGGAGCCGGTCGGGGTGATCCGGGACGGCGGGATTCTGGAACATATCCTGCGGGAGATCGAGATCCGCTGTCTGCCGGCCGATATCCCGGATTCGGTGGCGGTTGACGTCTCCGCCCTGGAGATCGGGGATACCATCCACGTGCGGGATATCCGCCTGGCGGAGGGGATCGAGGTCCTGACCGAACCGGAGATCAGCATCTTCACCGTCGCCGCCCCGATCAGCGAGGAAGAGGCCGTGGCGGCGGACGTTCCCGCCGGAGAAGAAGCCGAGGCCGCCGCGCCGGCGGTGGAAGGGGAGAAGAAAGAAGAAGCCGAGGACAAGGAAAAGAGCGAATAACCGCCGGCCGATCAGGCCTTGCGCCGGAGAGGACGGATAGATTTGCTGATCATCGTCGGACTGGGCAACCCGGGCCTCCGCTACCGGAAGACCCGGCACAACCTGGGTTTCCGGGTTCTGGACCGGCTGGCGGAGCAGACGGCGGCCAGCTGGAAGAAGAAACGCGTCTTCCCGGCCTGGACGGCCCGGACCGGAAACCTGGTCCTGGTCAAGCCCGCCGCCTACGTGAACCTCAGCGGCGGGGCGGTCCGGGCGGTTATGGATTACCACCGCCTCTCCCCCCGGGAACTGGTGGTGGTGGTCGATGACGTCAACCTCCCGGCCGGGATGATCCGGATCAGGACCGGGGGCGGGGCCGGGGGACACCACGGCCTGGAATCGATTATCCGGGCGCTCTCCAGCCGGGATTTCACCCGGATCCGGATCGGGGTCGGGGGAGGTGACCTGGACGACCTGACCGCCCACGTCCTCTCCCGGCCGAACCGGAAGGAAAACGCCCTTTACGAGCGGGCCGCCGCCGAAGCGGTGGAGGCTTTGGAAGTGATCGCCGCGAAAGGCGCGGAGGAGGCGATGAATATATACAACCGCAGGAATATCAATACCAACGAGGAGGTCACAGATTGAACCGGTACGAGATGGTCAACATCATTGACGTGAACTGGGAGAACGGGGAGCTGGCCCCCGCCCAGAAGATGATTTCCGAGGAGATTGTCAAGACAGGCGGCACGGTGGAGGATATCGGATCGATGGGCCGGCGCAAACTCGCCTATCCGATCGGCCGCCGGACCGAGGGGTTGTACCTCGTCTCTCATCTGACTCTCGCCCCGGAAGGCCTGGTTCCTCTCCGGGACAGCCTGAAGCTCAACCCCGCCGTGATCCGGACTCTCCTGATCCGTTACGGGGGACAGCCGGGGTTCGTCCTCCGGGAGGAAACCCCGGGCGGGCGGGCGCCGGACGGGGAGAGCGTGATCGGGGAAGAAGGGGAATTTGAAGCGGGGGAACTGCAGGAAGAAGACGGAGAAGAAGACCGGTATGACCGGATCCGGAAACGATGACCGTTCCGGTTTCCGGCGGGAAAATTGAACCCCGGTCGTCTCGGCCGGCCCCCGGGCCGGGAGAGATCGACCAAGGAGGTGTCAAATGGTCAGTATCAATAGCGTGATCCTGGGGGGAAATCTCACCCGGGACCCCGAGGTTCGCTACACGCCGCAGGGCACCGCGGTGGCGCGACTCGGGCTGGCAATCAACCAGGTTTACCGGACCAAGGACGGGGAGAAGAAAGAAGACGTCTGTTTCGTCGATGTCGAGGTCTGGGCCCGGCAGGCCGAGACCTGCAACGAGTATTTGAAGAAGGGCCGGGCGGTGGTGGTGGAAGGAAGCCTGAAACTCGACACCTGGACCGACCGGGAATCCGGACAGAAGAGGACCAAGCACAAGATCCGGGCCCGCCGGGTCCATTTCCTCTTCACCCCGGGCGGCGAGGAACGCCGGGGAACCGGAGAAGCCGCCCCCCCTCCGGCTCCCTACGAAGTCGACTTCCCCCCGGAACCGCCTTCCTTCGTCCCGGACGCGGATGAGGGCGACGAACTGCCGCCGTTTTAAACCGAAAGCAAGGAGCAACCGATGCCGTACACGAAGATGAAATCAGAGACCAGGAAGCCGCGGAAAAAGGTATTTTTCGTCAAGAAGCCCTGCCGCTTCTGCCAGAAGAACACCCCCCGGGTCGACTACAAGGACGTGGATACTCTCCGCCAGTTCGTCACCGATCGGGGGAAGATGCTCTCGCGGCGGATAACCGGGGTCTGCGCCCGCCATCAGCGCGCCCTGAGCCGGGAGATCAAGAAGGCCCGCTACATCGCCCTCCTCCCCTTCCTGGAAGATTGATCAACATCAACTGACTGCCCGTTCGGGAATCAACCAACCGGAGGGAGCCCGTAAATCAATGAAGGTAATACTGATCAAAGACCATCCCACGCTGGGTGAGGAAGGGGCGATCCTCGAGGTCGCCGACGGCTACGGACGCAACTACCTTCTCCCCCGGGGATTAGCCTACCCGGCCACCAAGCACCATATCTCCCTGCTGGAACAGACCCGGGAGAAGAAGCGCCGGCTGGAGGAAGCGTGCCTGGTCAAGGCCCGGGAGATGGCCAACCGAATGAACGAAGCCTCCTGCACGATCACCGTCGCCGCCGGAGAAGGCGACACCCTCTACGGATCGGTGACCGCGGCGATGATCGCGGAGGCCCTGGCCGAAGAGGGATTTGCCGTGGACAAAAGCCAGGTCGGACTGGAGACCCCGATCAAGAAACTGGGGATCTACACCATCCCCGTCTCCCCCGCGCCGGACATCACCGCTCAGATCAAGGTCTGGGTGGTAAAGGAGTAGGGAGGGAAGTTCAAAGTTCAAAGTTCAAAGTTCAAAGTTCAAAGTTCGAAGTTCGAAGTTAGCTAATCCCCGCCTTTCTCACGATTCGCGAAGATTAGTGGTTTAAAGAAGGGGCAAGGCAGGGGGAATAATTCGAGGTCATTAGTGCAATTCCTGAGCTATCAGGGGGGCGGGGCGGGGAGATAATCAGGGTAATCCGTGTAATCTGTGGACTGAATGATGGAAGCCCAGCCGAAACCGGTCCGGTCCCAGCCCCGCAACCTGGACGCGGAGAAGAGCGTCCTGGGGGCGATGCTTCTTGACCAGGCGGCGATCCCCCGGGTGATGGAGGAGATCTCCGGCGAATCCTTCTACCAGAACGCCCACCGGAAGATTTACGACGCCATCATCTCCCTTTACGACTCCAACACCCCGGCCGACGCCATCACCCTGGTCGATTCCCTGAAGAAACGGGGAGACCTGGAAGCGGCCGGGGGGGAGGAGTACATCGTCTCCCTGCTGGAGTACATCCCCACCACCGCCCATCTCGACGCCCACCTCAAGATCGTCGGGGAGAAGGCCCTCCTCCGGGACCTGATCGCCACTTCGACCGAGGTGGTCAACCGCTGCTACGAGGAGACGACCGAAACCGCGGTGGTCCTCGACGAGGTGGAGAAGAAATTCTTCCAGCTCACCCAGCGGGGTATGCGGCAGCAGCTGGTCCCGATGCGGAAACTGATCAAGGAGGTGATGGAGGATATCGAAGCCAGGGAAGGCAGCCACTCGATGGTGACCGGGCTGCCCACGGGACTGCGCGATCTCGACAACCTGACCTGCGGACTCCAACCTTCCGAACTGGTCGTCCTGGCGGGAAGACCCTCGATGGGGAAGACCGCCTTCGCGTTAAGCATAGCTGAGAACGTCGGGCTGGCGGAGAAGAAGCCGGTGGGGATCTTCAGCCTGGAGATGAGTTCGGCGGCCCTGGGCCAGAGAATGCTCTGTGCCAATGCCCGGGTGGACGCCCAGTCGATGCGGCGGGGTTTCCTTTCGGGGAAGGACCGGATCAACCTGATCAACGCCGCCGGGCGCCTCTCCGACGCCGCGATCTACATCGACGACTTCCCGGGGGCGACCAATCTCGAGCTGCGGGCCCGGGCCCGCAATATGAAGGCCCGCTACGACATCAAGCTTTTGATCATCGACTACCTCCAGCTCCTCCAGTCGACCGTCGGCCGAAGCGAGAGCCGCCAGCAGGAAGTCTCCGACATCTCCCGCTCCCTGAAGTCCCTGGCCCGGGAACTGGAGATCCCGGTCCTGGTCCTCTCCCAGCTCAACCGGGGACCGGAGGACCGTCCCGACCGGATGCCGCGGCTGTCCGACCTGAGGGAGTCGGGGGCGATCGAGCAGGACGCCGACCTGGTGATCCTGATTATGCGGCCGGGGGCCTATCCCGACCTGTGCGGGGATGACGCCAGCCTGAAGAACGCGGTTCAGGTCCACGTCGCCAAGCAGAGAAACGGCCCCACCGGACTGTTCAAGCTCACCTTCCTGGAAAAATTCACCCGGTTCGAGGACTATGTCGAAGCGGAAGAATAACCTGCGGGGCACGGGGCCCTTTGGGGGTCTCGCCCTCTTCCTCCTTCTCTCCGCGGTCTGCCTCTCCGGGCCGCCGGGAGCGGGGGCCCGGGAGAAGACCGTCTCCGAGGTCCGGGTCGAGGGGAACCGGCGGCTGAGCCGGGAGGCCGTCCTGGCCCGGGTGCGGGTCCGCCCGGGCGAACCCTACCGGCCGGAGGAGATCAACGCCGATCTCCAGCGCCTCCACGATTGGGGGCCTTTCTCCTCCATCCGGATCGACTCCGATGAAACGGGGGGGGGAGAGGTGGCGGTGGTGATCAGGGTGGAGGAGAAACCGATCGTCCGGGAGATCTACTTCGAGGGGAACCGGGAATTCAAGGACCCGAAACTCTTGAAGGAGATCACCACCGCCGTCGGCGACCGCCTCTCCGAATCCCGTCTCAACGAGGACATCCAGGCCATCTACCGGCTTTACGAGAAAGACCGCTACTACCAGACCCGGATCGATTACCGGATCAATACCGATTCCGAAGCCGGGGAAGCCGATGTCTTCATCAATATCCACGAAGGTTACCAGGTCCGGGTCGAGAAAGTCTCCTTCACGGGCCTGAGCGAACTGGATGCCGATGACTTGCAGGGCGTGATGGCGACCCGTCCCCATTCGCTCTTCTCGATCCTCCGGCGGGGGAAATTCCAGGAGAACGAGTTCGATCTCGACCTGGAGCGGATCGTCCTCTTTGCCCGCTCCCAGGGCTACCTGGATTTCCAGGTCCTCGACGACGGGAAGAGGGTCAGCGATGATGGCCGGAAGCTGTTCATCGACATCGCGGTCAGCGAGGGGGAGAGGTACTACGTCGGGGAGGTGCGGGTACTCGGCAACGAGAACTTTCCCGCCGCCGACCTGGAGGCCCTGCTGCAACTGACCGCGGACCGGCCCTTCTCGCCGGAGGCGATGCAGAACGACACCCGGACAGTGAGGGATTTCTATTACGAGCGGGGCTACATCGACGCGGACGTCGTCCCCCGGCAGATTTTAAACCCCGGGACCGGGAAGATCGACCTCACCTACCAGCTCACCGAAAACCGGATCTCCTATATCAACCGGATCGATATCGTCGGCAACGAGATCACCCGGGACCGGGTGATCCGCCGGGAACTCTGGCTGAACAAGGTCAACCCGGGGGAGATCTTCAACGGGATCAGGGTCGAGACCAGCAAGCGCCGCCTGGAGAACCTGGGCTTCTTCCAGCAGGTCAGCCTCGAGCCCATCCCCACCACCGACCCGGAGCGGAAAGACCTGATCGTGAGGCTGGAAGAGAAGAAAACCGGCGAGTTTATGTTCGGGGTGGGTTACAGCTCCGAGGATGATTTCATCGGCTTCATCGAGATCGGCCAGGGGAATTTCGACCTCTTCAACCCGCCCCTGTTTATGGGGGCCGGCCAGAAGATGAAGATCCGGGCCGAGTTCGGGACCAGCAAGTCCAATTACGAACTGAGCTTCACCGAACCCTGGCTCTTCGGGATCCCGCTGTCCTTCGGGGTCGACCTCTACCGGAGAACCCGGTCCTGGACGGATTACGACGAGAAGAGGCTTGGCGGCAACCTCCGCCTCCGCCGCCTGATCGCCGACTTCACCCAGGTCGGCCTGACCTACAACCTGGAACAGGTCGAGATCTACGACGTCTACTCCTACGCCGACTGGTCGATCCAGAGCGAGGAGGGGAAAAACTGGGTCAGCAGCCTCACCCCTTCGATCACCCACGATACCCGGGACAGCATCCTGATCCCGAGCCGGGGGATGAAGGCGACCCTGGCCTGCCAGGTGGCGGGGGGGATCTTCGGCGGGGACAAGGACTTCATCAAGACCACCCTGGACGTGAGCCACTACCTCTCGGTCTTCTCCGGGCACATCCTGGGCTTCCGCTACCGGGCCGGCACCGCCCAGCCCTACGACGACACGGACATCGTCCCGGTCTACGAACGCTTCTTCCTCGGCGGGGCCAACACCATCCGGGGGTTCCGCTACCGGGAGGTCGGACCCCAGGGGATCGACCCCCGGACCGGGCTGCCCAACGAGGATCCGGTGGGCGGCGACTCGATGATGATGGCCTCGGTCGAGTACACCTTCCCGATCATCGAGATGGTCCGGGGGGCCTTCTTCTACGACGTCGGCAACGTCTGGACGGACAAGGACTGGGAACTCGACGACCCGCCCTTCAGCGACCGCTGGTTCAAGAGTCTCCAGTCCGGAGCCGGTTTCGGTCTGCGGCTCTACCTCCCGATCGGGCCGCTCAAACTCGACTACGCCTGGCCCCTGGTCTACGAGGACTGGAACAAGACCGGGGGAAGGTTCCACTTCAACATCGGCTACGCCTTCTGAACGAAGCCGGAAACTCATTTTTGAACCGCCAAGACGCCAAGAACGCAAAGAATATTTTAGTTAACTTCTCCCCGGCGAAATTTCATCCGGAAGTCATTCTGAATATCGAAGCGGCGGGAGGTTTTTCTATTGAGCATTCCTCATCCTTGGCGTTCTTGGCGGTGAGATTATCTTTGGAGGTTGTGTAATGAAAACTATTTTGATTTTCCTGGCCGCGCTTTTGCTCCCGGTGACGGCGGGCGTACTGCGGGCGGAGGAGGAGAGTACGTTGACGGGGGGGATCGCCTGGATCGATCTTCCCCGGGTGATGAAAGAGTACCGGCGGGCGGAGGAGGTAGTGGCGGAATTCGAAAAAGACAAGGCGGCCCGGGAAGCCGAGGTGCAGAAGCTGGTCGCCGAGATCGACCGGATGGAAGACGAACTGCTGCTCCTGCGCGAGGAGGTCAGGAAGGCCCGGGAAGCCGAGATAATGAAAAAAAAGCTTTCCGTCAACGCGATGATCGAGGAGGCGGAGAGGGAACTATCCCGCCAGTCGATGATCCGGCAGGGCCGGCTGCTCGAAGAAATCTCCGCCGCGGCGGAGACGGTCGCCCGGCGGAAAGGTTACCCCTTCGTGTTCCGGGGGGAGGTGATGCTGGTCAGAGATCCCTCCCGGGAGATCACGGACGAGGTGATCGCGGAACTGAACCGGGACCGGAAATAAGTTGTCGGTGCCGGCGGCTGATCGGTGACGATATGCCGGCAGGCCAGATATGACCACAGCCAACCAGAAGACAATCGCCCGGGCCGCCTGCGGCCGGGGGGTTGGCGTGCACACCGGCAGGGAATCCGCCCTGACCATCAAACCGGCCGGGGCGGACGGGGGGATCGTCTTCATCCGGACTGATCTTCCCGGAGGGGAGGTGATCCCGGCGGCGGCGGAAGCGGTCACCGCCACCACCCGGGGAACATCGCTCGGGCCGGGGGCATCGGGGGTGAAGACGGTCGAACACCTCCTGGCCGCCCTGGCCGGGCTGGAGATCGACAACGCGGTCGTGGAGATGGACGGCCCCGAACTGCCGATGGGGGACGGCAGCGCCCGGCCGTTTCTCGAGATGATCGGGAAGGCCGGAATCCGGGAACTGGCCGTCCCGCGCCGCGTCAGAACCCCGATCCGACCCCTGGCCGTGGAGACTCCGGAGGGGATCATCGCCGCCTTCCCGGCCGACCGGCTCCGGATCGTCTGCGCCGTCTCCTTCCCCGACCCGCTCGTCGGCACCCAGTGCCGGGACCTGGTCCTGACGCCGGAGAGCTTCGCCGCGGAACTGGCCCCCGCCCGGACCTTCGGTTTCTACCGGGAGGCCCTGCCCCTGCTCCGGCAGGGACTGATCAGGGGGACCGGCCTGGACAACACCGTGGTCATCGGGCCGGGGGCGGTCTTCAGCCGGGGGGGGCTCCGCTTCCCTGACGAGTGCGTCCGGCACAAAATGCTCGACCTGGTCGGAGACCTCGCCCTGCTCGGTTTCCCGCTCCGGGCGACCATTCTGGCGGTCAAACCGGGCCACCAGTTAAATGTCAGGTTCGTCAGGCAACTCAAGGAGGTTATCGATGAATCCCCAAACCCCAGCTGAGAAACCCCGGCCCATCGCCGATATCCAGCAGATCCTGGAGATGCTCCCCCACCGCTACCCGATGATGCTGGTGGACCGGGTCACCGAAATGACCCCCGGTGAGCGGATCGCCGGCTACAAGAACATCACCTGCAACGAGCCGTTCTTCCAGGGCCATTTCCCGGGAGCCCCGATTATGCCCGGGGTCCTCCAGCTCGAGGCCCTGGCCCAGCTCTCGGGGATCCTGCTCCTGCACAAGCCGGAAGACCGGGGAAGCCTGGCCTATTTTATGGCCATCGACCGGGCCCGGTTCCGCAAGCCGGTCGTTCCCGGCGACCGTCTGGACCTGGTGGGAACCGTCCTGAATATGAAACCGCGGCTGCTCAAGGTCCACGGGGAAGCATTTGTCGACGGTGTCCTGGCCACCGAAGGCGATCTGTTGTTCCAGGTCCTCCCCCGTTCGGAGATGATCTGAAAATAAGTGACTAAAGTTTGCAGTGATTCAAGTGCCTAAAGTTGGAAATGCCGGAAGTTAAATGAACGGCAACAGTATGGGAATACGATGGATACAGTAAAAGTCGCCGTGGTCGGGGTCGGGCACCTGGGATCCCGCCACGCCAGGATATACTCCGAACTCGAACGGGTGGAGCTGGTCGGGGTGGTGGACAGCGACCCGGGGCGGGCGGAGGAGATCGGCCGCCAGTACGGCTGCCGGGTGTTCCGGCGGATCGAGGATCTCCCGCCCGCGGTCGAGGCGGCCAGCGTGGTGGTGCCCACCGACCGGCATTACGAGGTCGCCGCCGCGCTGCTGCAACGGGGCTGCCACCTGCTGGTCGAGAAGCCGATCACCGACTCCATCCCCACCGCCCGGGAACTGCTCCGCCAGGCGGAGAAGAACAACCTCCTCCTCCAGGTGGGCCACGTCGAGCGGTTCAACCCCGGCATCCTGAGCCTGGAAAAGATCATCCGGGAGCCGCGCTTCATCGAGTGTCACCGCAACGCCCCCTTCCAGCCCCGCGGCACCGAGGTCGGGGTGGTCCTCGACCTGATGATCCACGACCTGGATATCATCCTCCACCTGGTCGCCTCCCCAGTGGAGAGCCTGGAAGCGGTCGGGGCCACCGTCCTTTCCAACCACGAGGACATCGCCAACGCCCGGCTCAAGTTCAAGAGCGGCTGCATCGCCAACATCACCACCAGCCGGATCAGTCCCGGGCGGTTGCGCAAGATCCGCATCTTCCAGGACGACGCCTACATCTCCCTCGATTATATGGGCCGGACGGGAAAGGTCTTCCGCCAGTCCGGCGATCGGATCGTCGCCGAGGATCTGCCGATCCCGGACGGGGAACCGCTCAAGCTCGAGCTGGAATCGTTCCTGGAGGCGGTCAGGCTGGGGGGCAAGCCCCAGGTCCCGGCGGAAGACAGCCTGGAGGCCCTGCGGGTGGCGGTCGAGGTCACCCGGGAGGTGGAAAAATGCGAGAAGAAGCTGAAGAAGCTGCGGGAAAAAGCCGCCGAGGAATGGGAAGCGGCCCAGCTGGAAATACCGGGAATAGGGAGTGGGCAGTAGTTCCCCGCCCCACTGCCCACTCCCCACTGCCCACTGCCCCAAATGGACCGTACCAACGAAATTATGATCGTCGCCGGAGAACCTTCCGGGGATATCCACGGCGGGAAACTGGCCCGCGAACTGAAAGAACTCGCCCCCCGGCTCCGGCTCTTCGGGATGGGCGGCGAGCGGATGGAAGCGGCCGGGGTGGAGCTGGTTCAGCGGATCGGCAACACCGGGGTGGTGGGGTTCTGGGAGGTCTACAAGGACATCGGGCGCTACCGGAAGATCTTCCGGGACCTGGTCCGGGTGCTGGAAGAGCGCCGGCCCCGGGCGGTTATCCTAATCGACTACCCCGGCTTCAACCTCCGGTTCGCCCGCCAGGCTCACGACCGGGGAATCAGGGTCATCTACTACATCAGCCCCCAGCTCTGGGCCTGGGGGAAGCGGCGGATCCGGAAGGTCAAGCGTTACGTCGACCGGATGGTGGTGATCTTCGGGTTCGAGAAGAGTTTCTACCGCCGGCACGGAATCGAGGCGGACTGGGTCGGCCATCCCCTGGTGGGAACGCTCGATCATTCCCTGGAGCAGGCCGGCTGCCGCCGCCGGCTGGGAATCAGCGGCTCCCCGGTGATCGGGATCCTCCCCGGCTCCCGGAAGTCGGAGATTGAGAACATCCTTCCGGTCCTGCTGGCCTCGGCCGCCGAACTGAAGAAGGAATTTCCCGGCGCCGAGTTCCTGCTCCCGGTGGCGGCCGCCGACCTGAAGCCGCTGGTGCAGGGCATCCTGGAATCCGCTTCGGTACCGGTCCGGACCGAAGACCAGGCGGGGCAGGAGATCATCGCCGCCGCCGACCTCCTCCTGGCCGCCTCCGGGACCGTGACCCTGGAGGCGGCCATCTTCGCCACCCCCCTGATCATCGTCTACAAGCTGAGTTTTTTTACCTGGTTTTTCGTCCGGATGATGATTAGAATACCCTATATCGGGTTGGTCAATATCGTCGCCGGGAAGAAGATAGTCCCCGAGCTCCTCCAGTACGGGGCCCGGCCCGCCGCGATCGCCCGGACCGCCCGGGAGATTCTGGTCCGGCCGGAGATCAGGGATCGGATGATCGGGGAACTGCGCCGGGTCGGTTCCGCCCTGGGCGAACCGGGCTCGAGCCGGCGGGCCGCCCGGGTGATCCTGGAAGCGATCGCGGACGGCCCCGTCAAGCGGATATGAGAAGCTACCTGATAATGCTGAGGCTGGTCCGCCGCTACTGGTTCTTCCTGGCCCTGGCCATCCTGCTCTCGATCCTGACCACCAGCACGATGGGCGGGAATTTCGCCGCGATCGTCCCCTTCTGGTCGAAGATCGTCGAGGGCGACCCCTTTGTCCCCCAGATCTCGGTTCCCCTGCCGTCCTGGGCCGCCGTCGCTGTGGACGCCTTCACCGAATGGGTCAACAGCCTCCCCAATCAGAAACTGCTCTTCTTCCTCCTCTACTTCGTGGTCGCCTCCACCATGCTGAGGGGATTTTTCCAGTTTGCCAGCGAGGTGACCCTCCAGTTCATCGGCAACAGCGTGGTCCGCAACGCCCGCTCCCGCCTCTACCGGCACCTCCAGTACCTCTCGATGGATTACTTCAGCGAGCAGAAGACCGGCGAGCTGATGGCCCGGGTCACCTTCGACGCCGAACTCCTCCACCGCGGCGTGGCCGACGGCCTGACCCGCCTCCTCACCAACACCTTCGACCTGGTTATGTACGTCACCATCCCCATCATCATCCGCTGGGAACTCTCCCTGGTCGTCTTCGCGGTCTTCGGCCTGATCCTCCCCCCGCTGGTCATCATCGGCAACATCATCAAGAAACTCTCCTCCCATTCCCAGGAGAAGATCGGGACCATCTCCACGATGCTCCAGGAGACGATCTCCGGTATCCGGGTGGTCAAGGCCTTCTCGATGGAGGGTTACGAGTCGCGGCGCTTTGACCGGCACAACCGGCGGTTTTACCGGATTATGATGCGGATGGCCCGCCGGGACGCCCTCCTCTCCCCGATCACCGAGTTCGTGGTCCTGCTGGCGGCGGGGGTGGTCTTCATCTTTATGGGCAAGGCGATGCTGGCGGGGGAGATGGGTTCCGGGGGGACCTTCATCCTCTACCTGGTCTGCCTCGGATCGATCCCCCGCCCGGTCAAGCAGCTGGGCAAGGCCAACAACCTGATCCAGCGGGCGGTGGCCGCCGCCGACCGGATCCAGTCGGTTCTCGACCTGAAGAGCAGCATCGTGGAGAAGCCGGACGCCGGCCTCCTCCCCGATTTCCGGGGCTCGGTCCGGATGGAAAACGTCTGCTTCTCCTACAACGGAGGGCTCCCGGTCCTGGAGGAGATCAACCTTGAAGTCAACCGCGGCGAGGTCCTGGCCATCGTCGGCTCGAGCGGATCGGGCAAGTCCACCCTGATCAATCTTCTCCCCCGTTTCTACGACCCCACCGCCGGCCGGATTTTGTTCGACGGCTGCGACCTGAGAGACGTGACCCTGAAGTCTCTGAGATCCCAGATCGGCATCGTCACCCAGGAGACGATCCTCTTCAACGACACGGTGGCCCGCAACATCTCCTACGGGATGAAGGTGAGCACCCGGGAGGAGATCGAGGCCGCCGCCCGGATGGCCAACGCCCACGACTTCATCACCCGGATGCCGCACGGCTACGATACCACCATCGGAGAACGGGGGTATATGCTCTCCGGAGGGGAGCGGCAGCGGCTGGCCCTGGCCCGGGCCATCCTCAAGGATCCGCCGATCCTGATCCTCGACGAGGCGACCTCGGCCCTCGACGCCGAGTCGGAACGGCTGGTCCAGGAGGCGATCGCCCGGCTGATGGTCCACCGGACCGTATTCGTGATCGCCCACCGTCTCTCCACGATCAAGAACGCCACCCGGATCATCGCCCTCGAGGCGGGCCGGATCGTCCAGGAGGGTACCCACGATGACCTGATCGGGGTGGAGGGGCTGTACAAGAAACTCTACGAGATGCAGTTCAGCGGGTAACTAAATCGGTATCGGTATCGCTATCGATCATCGCCAGGCCGGGAACCCGGCAGCAAACCTTCGATACCGATCCCGATACCGATAGCGATCACCCCCCGCCAGTCCAGATGGCTTCCGATATTATCAACTCCCTCGCCCCCGCCCTGGCGGCGGGATATATCCGCCTGGTCGGGGCGAGCTCCCGCTGGGGGACCGAGGGATCCGAGCCGGCGGACAAAATCCTCCGGGGCGGCGGGCAGGCCATCTTCGCCTTCTGGCACAACCGGTTCATCCTGATGCCCTATTATTACCGTTATCTTCTGGGCCAGGAACGGATCGCGGTGATGGTCAGCCAGAGCCGGGATGGGCAGATCGTCGAGAGCTTCCTCGACCGCTACCGGTTCCGGACCGTCCGGGGATCGTCCAGCCGGGGGGGGAGACGGGCGATGATCTCGCTGCTCCGCCTCCTGAAGGAAGGCTGGGACGCGGCCGTCACGCCGGACGGACCCCGCGGCCCCCGCTACCGGGTCCAGGACGGGATCCTCGCCCTGGCCTCGGTCTCCGGGCTGCCGATCGTGCCCGTCTCTTACGCCTCCTCCCTCCGTTACGTTTTCCGGGGGAGCTGGGATCATTTCCGGCTGCCCCTGCCCGGATCGCGGATCTGGATGGTCTTCGAGAAACCCCTGGCGGTGGATCGGGAGCTGTCGGACGCCGCCCGCGAGAGCTGCCGCGAAACATTGCGCCGCCGGCTGCGGCGGGCGGACCGCCGGGCCGAAGAACTGGCCGGGCTCCCCCCTGACGGGTAATAAAATCCACTTGCCCGGCTCCGATGCTCTGCTGTAGTATCTACCCTTGACTTATTCCGGGCCGGTGGAACGTCCGTCGGCCCGACCCCCGCGAATGGAGACGGCGGGGAGACAACTGCAACCGGGCTTCAAGCAACATTCCCGGCTTCGGTCCGGGAGGCAACCAGATAAATCGGCCGGAAGGAAAAGATCCGATTTAGCCAAGGAGGAAAAGTGAGTTCAGTGACCATCAAGGAACTGCTCGACGCGGGCGTTCATTTCGGACACCAGACGCGCCGCTGGAACCCGAAGATGGAGGAGTACATCTTCGAGGCCCGCAGCAAGATCCATATCATAGATGTCCGCAAGACCAGGAGACATCTCCTGGCCGCGCTCGACTTCATCCGCGAGCGGGTGGCGGAAGGGAAGGACGTGCTTTTCGTCGGGACCAAGAAACAGGCCCGGGAGATTCTCAAGGAGAGCGCCGAACGCCTGAAGATGCACTACGTGACCGACCGCTGGCTGGGGGGAGCCCTGACCAACTTCCGGACCATCCGCCTCTCCATCAACCGCCTGATCGAGCTGGAATCGCTGAGGGACGAAGCGGCCCTGGCCGGACGGTCCAAGAAAGAAGTGGCCTCGCTGCGGCGGGAGGAGCACAAACTCCACCGCAACCTCGACGGCATCCGGAAGATGGAGGAACTGCCCGGGGTGCTGGTGGTCTTCGATATCGGCCGCGAGCTCAACGCGGTCCGGGAAGCCTGCAAACTGGGAATTCCGATCGTGGCCGTGGTCGACACCAACTGCGACCCGACCCTGGTGGATTTCCCCATCCCCTGCAATGACGACGGGATCCGGGCCACCAAGCTGATGGTGGCCAAGATCGAGGAGACGGTCGGGGAAGGGCTGGAGCTCCGCAAGAAGCGGATCGGCGAGAAGGCGGGTAAGGAGGAAAAAAGCGGCGGGGGACGGAAGAGGAAAGCGCCCGCGAAAAAATCACCCCCCCCACCGCCCGGGGAACCGGAGCCGGAGGAGGAGTCCGCTTCCGCCGAGGCAACCACCGCCGGCGACATTGCGGGGAATACCGAAGCCGTCGCCGGGATCAAGGAGTCGAAGACCACCGATGAAGATTAGTCCACAACAGGTGAAGGAACTGCGGGAGCGGACCGGGGCCGGGGTCCTGGCCTGCAAGAAAGCCCTCCAGGAGACGGGGGGCGAAATTGAAAAAGCGATCGACATTCTCCGGGCCGAGGGAGTGGCCAAGGCCGCCAAGCGGGAAAGCCGGGAAGCCCGGGAAGGCATCATCCGTCTCCGGGTCGCCGGGGGAGGAAAAGCGGCGGCCCTCCTCGAGCTCAACTGCGAGACCGACTTTGTCGCGCGAACCGGGGACTTCATCCGGCTGGCCGAGGAACTGGCCGATCTGCTTCTCGAGCGGGGCGAGGAATCTCTCCGGGAGGAAGAGGCCCAGTCCAGGATTTCCGGCCTGGCGGCAACCATCGGGGAGAAGATCACCCCCGGGCGGGCGGTCCGCTGGGAGAAGGACGGCTGGATCGGCAGCTATCTCCACCACAACGGCCGGGCCGCCGCCCTGGTCGAGATCACCGAGAATCTCCCCGATCTCGCCGCGGAACTGGCGATGCAGGTAGTCGCCGCCAACCCGCCTTACCTCAACGAGGCGGCCGTCGACCCCGCGGAGAAGGACCGCGAGTGGGAGATCTTCCGGCAACAGGTCCAGGACAAACCGGAGGCGGTCCAGGAGAAGATCATCGCCGGCAAGTGGCGCAAGCGCCTGACCGAGCTCTGCCTGGTCGATTCGCCGTTCCTGCGCAACGACAAGATCACTGTTGCCGAGTTTTTGCGGCGGCAGCAGTCTCCCTCCGGGACCCCGGTGGAGATCCGGGATTTCGTCCACTTCAAACTCGGCGAGTCCTAAAATATCTAACTCGTACCTCGTACTTGTCCTCGTACTCGACCGGCCTGATCAGCCTTTGCCAGCCGAGATCGAGTACGAGGACGAGCAGGAGTACGAGATAGGAAGGAGACGATGGCCGAACGCAGAAAGGCTTACGATCGGGTCATCCTCAAGGTCAGCGGCGAATCCCTGGGCTCCCCCTCCGGGGCTTCCTTCGATCCCGAAGCTCTCGGGATGCTGATTTCCCGGATCCGGGAAGGAATCGAGGGCGGCTGCGGCCTCGGTTTGGTCTGCGGGGGCGGAAACATAATCCGCGGCCGGCTGGCCGGGCAGGGCCTGCTCGACCGGACCACCGCCGACGGGATGGGGATGCTGGCCACGGTGATCAACAGCCTGGCCATCCGGGACGGACTCGAGCGGTCCGGGGTCCCGGCCCGCCTCTTCTCCAGCGTCCCGGCCGGTCCCCTGGCCGAACCCTATTCTCCCCGGGCCGCCCGGGCGGCCCTGGAGAAGGGCGAAGTGGCGATATTTTCCGGGGGGACGGGCAACGCTTTCGTCTCCACCGATACCGCGGCGGTCTTGCGGGCCTGCGATCTCGGAGCCGGGGCGGTCCTCAAGGCGACCACGGTGGACGGCATCTACAGCGCCGACCCCAAGATCGACCCCGCCGCCCGCCGGTTCGACCGGGTCTCTTACGAGCAGGCGCTGGCCGAGGGCCTGAGGATAATGGACGGCCCGGCGATCGCGCTGGCCCGGGAAAACCGGATCGCCGTTATCGTCTTCGACTTCCGGGAAGAGAACGCCATCCGGAGAGCGGTCGGCGGCGAGGCGGTCGGGACGATCCTGAATTGAACCTTCAACCCGGGGGCTGATCCCGCCCCGGGGTTGCCGAAGAAACATTTTCGATCCCGATAGCGATTCCGATCCCGAACAGAGGCAAGCCGGCCTGGTTGCATCGGTGTCGGGATCGGAATCGGCATCGGTTGGTCTGGATAAGTAAACCCTTCTTGCCATCGGGAGATAGTGTTATGACCCTGGAAAATGTCCTGGAAGAAGCGGAACTGAAGATGATGAAGTCGGTCGAGGTGGTGAAGAGCGAGTTCTCCTCGATCCGGACCGGAAAAGCCTCCCCCGCCCTGGTGGAAAATGTCCTGGTTGATTACTACGGTTCCAAGACCCGGCTGCGGGACCTGGCCGGGATCTCCGCCCCGGAACCCCGGCTCCTGGTGATCCAGCCCTGGGACCCGGGGGCGCTGGAAACGGTGGCCAAGGCGATCCAGGCAGCCAACATCGGACTCAACCCGATGAACGACGGCAAGATCATCCGGATCCCGATCCCGGAGATGAGCGAGGAACGGCGACGGGATATGGTCAAGGTGATCAAGACCATCAGCGAGGAGGGCCGGGTCTCGATCCGGAATATCCGTCGGGAGGCCAACCACTCCCTGGAAGAACTCTTCAAGTCCGGCTCGCTCCCCGAGGATGACAAGACCCGCGGCCTGAAGGAGGTTCAGGAGAAGACCGACGAGTATATCACGGAGATCGACAACCTTCTCAAGGCCAAGGAAGAGGAACTGCTGCGGATCTAATCCTCGTACTCCTACTCGTCCTCGTCCTCGACCAGCCTGAACAGGATGTTATCGAGTACGAGGACGAGTACGAGTTAAAGCCAAGAGCGGGTAATGAAAAACTGGAAAAACTTTCTTTGCGCCACCGATTTCAGCGACTCCGCCCGGAGGGCGCTGGAGGTCACCTTCCAGATGGCCCGGTTCTGCCGGGGCCGGGTCATCGTCCAGCACGTTGTTACCCCGGTCCCGGTCCCCGGCCCGCCGGTCGGCCCCGGCGGTTTGGTCGGCTCGATCCGGTTCGATACCGTTCTCTACCAGAAGGAATTGCTGAAGGCGGCCGAGGATCGGCTCAAGGAACTGGTGGCGGAGGTCGCCAACGGCGAGACCGAGGTGGAGACCGTAGTCAGCATCGGACCCGCCGCCGGAGAGATCATCCGCCTGGCCGAGAAGAAGCAGATCGATCTGATCGTGATCGGGGCCCACGGCCACACGGGCTTCAGGCGCTGGGTCTCCGGATCGGTGGCGGAGAAGGTGGTCCGGACCGCCGGCTGCTCCGTCCTCACCGTCCCCCTTCCCCCGCCCGGATAGCACGAACATTTTTGTCTGTGCCCCGGCTCACACAGGCAAGAATGCCTGTGCTGCCACCGCGCGGCCCAACGTAGCACAGAAATTCCTGTCTGTGCCCGGAGGAGCCCCTACTTCAGGTAGTACATCGGCTCTTCTTCGCCGATCTGGACCTTCAGCTCCAGGTAGTCCTTGATCGAGGAGACGGCGATCTTCCCCATCAGCACCTCCTCGACCTGGAAGATCCCGGTAGCGTCCTTCATCCGGATGAAGATCTCCACCGGTTTGCGTTCCCCGGGCCGGAGATCGACCTCGGTGACGGAAAGGGCCGAGTGGGTGTGGATATCCCCCACCGCCGGGCCCCGTCGTCTCTTCGCCGCCGCCCGGGCCCGCCCGAACTCCATATCGCAGCCGTCACTGACCAAAATGATCCCCGACTCGATCGAATTGACCTTCATATGGGCCATATGGCCCATAATCGCTTCCATAATGTAGGAACGGAGGATGAATACTTCCTCCTCCGGGTAGAGGTGCCGGAGGACACCCAGGATGAACTGGTCTCCGACCAGGGGGGAATTCCGCTCGTGATCCTGGCGGCCGATCGACATCCCCAGGTCGTGGAGAAAGGCTGCCACCGTTACCACCAACCGCGATTCCTCCGGGCCGCCGGCCCCCTCCCTGACCACGTTGGGCTCCACTCCGGCGGCCAGCAGCAGGTCGAGTATCTTGTTGGCGTTCAGGGTGGCGATCTTGGCGTGGACCCGGCCGTGGTCGTTGAAACCGTACCGTTCCACCGAGACCACGTTGCAGAACCCCATCAGCCGCTCCAGCGGCCGGGAGGCCATCAGAAAATCCAGCGCCCGGCGGGCCTGCCCCGGAACCTTTTCCTGCAGTTCCTTATCCAGTTTCAGCTCGAATTCACTCTTGGGGTACTCTTTCATCTTCCCTCCCGGTTACCGGTGTTTTCCCTTTGAATACCGATCATATTCTCTATTGCCCGACTTGCCAACCGGAATCAATCACCCGGAAACCGGTCCGGGGGCGGGGGAAGAGTTCTGCCGGAGGACCAGCAAAGCTTCCTCCACCGATCCCGCCCGGGTCAGGCTATCGACCACTCCCTCGCGGCGGAGCAGACGGACCAGTTCGGCCAGGACCTGGAGATGAGCCTCCGGGGGGCCGTCCCGCGGACTGAGCAGGAGGAAGAGAGCCCGGGTCGGTCCGGTGGTGTGGGGCAGCTCCCAGCCGGAACGGTTGATCCCCAGGAAAGCCGTGGAAAACTCCACCTCCGGGACGTGGGAGTGGAGGAGGACCGCCCCCGGGGTCAGTTCGACCGGTTCGGTCGACCCGATCCCGGCCAGGATCCCGGCCAGTTTCCCCGCCGGATCCTCCCGTCCGGGGAAAGCGGCGCGGAGCAACCGGGTGATCGCCTCCTCCAGATCCACCCCTTCGAGGCCGAGGCGGACGTGTTCGGCCGGGAGAAAGAGCGCGCAGAAAGCGGCTTTCTCCCGTTCTTCCCGCTTCTCCTCCGTCTCCCACCAGATCTCCGGAGGGTAAACCACGATCAGGCTGGAGGAGGGAAGCGCCCGGGTAATCAACCGGGGCAACCGGTTCAGGACCGGTTGCCAGGCCAGGCGGCCCTTGCGGACGTTGAACAGGACCAGCAGATCGTCGCCGGAGACCGAACCGGTCAGCCAGTCGAGAATATCCTCCCGTTCAGTTAAAACCCGATACTCCGACGTCAGCCGGGGCGGATTCCGGTCGAGCATCTCCCGGACCCGCTCCAGGGTCTCCTCCGGCCCGACCGCCAGGAGGGAAACCCCCAGCTGGCCGGCCAGGTTCTTGACCGCCCGCACGGCGGTCTCCAACCCTGATTGTCTCTCGGCCAGCGGCGGGAGAAGGAGCACCGCCCGCCGGCAGGTATTGATCGGCACCGGGCAGCGGCTGACCAGCACCATCTGGCGGCTCCCCTCGATCACCGGGTCGAGGACCCGGCCGTAGGTCCGGTGGTGCGGCGGAGCGGCGGCGTCCCAGCCGGCGATGACCGTCGAGATCCGCAGGTCCACCAGCGCCTGGAGAATCCCCGAGGGCGTGTCCGTCGCCGCCCGGGTGACCGGGACCACCGGTACCCCGGCCGCGGTGGCCCGGACTACGGCGTAACCGAGCAGCTTCTCGCCGGCGGCGATCCGCTCCTCGGCGTTGACCCCGGCCCGGGCCACGGTCAGGGGGTAGAGGGGCTCGCGGGAATCCCGCCGCCGCAGCAGCAGCGCGAGGTCGATCAGCTCCTCGGCGGTCCGGGGGTTGGCCAGCGGGATCAGGATCCGGTGGGGCGCGGTGGATGGCTGGTAAGCCTTGGCTTCCTCCAGCAGGGCCACCTTCCGGGCGGCGCGGTCGGTGAACCAGGCGCCGGCCAGGCTGGTGACCAGGATCATCATCACCGTCCCGGTCACCACCGATTCGGCGAAGATGCCGATATTGTAGCCGACCAGGACCGCGGCCAGGGTGGCCGCCGCCTGGTTGACGGAGAGGCCGTAGATCAGCAGCCCTTCCTCGCGGGAGTAGGAGAACCACATCTCGGTCCCCCGGGCCGCCAGCCACTTGGTCGCCAGGCCGGCGGCGATCATCGCCGCGGCGATCTTCCAGGTCGCGGTGGAGGCGATCAGCATCCTGACGTTGACCAGCATCCCCACCGAGATCAGGAAGAAGGGGATGAAGATCGAGTTGCCGACGAACTGGACCCGGTTCATCAGGGTGCTCTTCTCCGGGATCAGGCTGTTCAGGATCAGGCCGGCCAGGAAGGCCCCGATGATCGACTCCAGGCCGGCCAGGTGGGAGAGGTAGGCGCAAAGGTAAGCCGCGGCCAGGACGCCCATAAAGGCCATCCCCCCGTCGCTGGCCACGGAACGGAAGAACCATTTCCCGATCCGGGGCAGGAACAGCGCCACCGCCGCCAGGTACACTCCCATCCCGGCGAAGAGCCGCAGCCAGAAGAACCACCCGGTCTCCCCCTGATGGGCGGCGGCGATCACGGCCAGGACCAGCAGGGCCGCGGTGTCGGTGAGCAGGGTCCCCCCGATGGTGGTGGTGACCGGCCGGCTCCGGGAGAGCCCCAACTGGCTGGCGATCGGGTAGGTGAGCAGGGTGTGCGACGAGAACATACTGGCCAGGAGGATCGCGGCCGGCCAGGCGAAACCAAGATAGTACTTGGCCATCAGGCTGCCCAGGACCAGGGGGATGGTGAAGGTGAGAAAGCCGAAGACCAGGCTGTGCCGGCGGTGGTGGAGGAACTGGACCAGGTCGAGCTCGAGTCCGGCCAGGAACATAATGTAGAGCAGCCCGATGGCGCTGAGGAGCTCGATTTCCGGGTGGCGGTGGTCGAGCAATCCCAGGCCGTGGGGGCCGAGGATGATCCCGGAGACGATCAGGCCGATCACCCCCGGCAGCCGGAGCCGGCCGAAGAGGATCGGGGCGATCAGGGCGACCGTGACCAGCAGCCCGAAGACCAGCACCGGATCCTGGATGGGGAAATACTGTTCAAACATAAAACTTTCCTTGGGGAAATTTTATGACGCCCAAACCCGCTTCCAGGCATACTCTATCACGCCGTGCGGGATCGGACAATTCTCATATATAATGTCGGCGGAAAAAATCCCCGAGAAGTGGTATCATCAGCCTGGCAGACAGGTTATAGAACTATTTGCCCATCCGGAGGATTGCCCGGGAAAAATTATTGAAAACAGAACTGCCAGGCCGTCCTATCCCCTCCTTCACCACACTCAGTTCGATGGCGGTGGTGGTCGGGATCGTGGTCGGGACGGGGATCTTCCGCCTCCCGCCCCTGGTCGCCGCCAACTCGGCCGGCCCGGGACAGTTCCTGCTCTTCTGGGCCGCAGGGGGCCTGATCTCGTTGCTGGGGGCGCTCTGCTGGGCCGAACTCTCCTCTTCCCACCCCGACGCCGGCGGGGAGTATTACTTCCTCCGCCGCGCCTTCGGTCCCGGGGCCGGTTTCTTCCTCTCCTGGGGAAGGATGACCGTGATCCAGACCGGGTCGATCGCCCTGGTCGCCTTCATCCTGGGCGAGTTCGCCGCCCTCTTCCTCGACCTGGGCCCGGCCGGCCCCTCCATCTACGCCGCCGGGACGGTCGTCCTCCTGACCGGGCTCAACATCCTGGGAACGGCCCACTCCCGCCGGGTCCAGAACTGCCTGGCCGCGGCCATCGCCGCCGCCCTGGTCGTCCTCTCGGCGGCCGCCCTGCTCCAGACCCCGGACGGCGGAGCTTCCGGCCTGACTCTGGCCGGACCGGGGGGGAGTCCCTCCTCCCCCGGGGCGGCCGGGATGGCGATGATCTTCGTCCTCTTCGCCTACGGGGGATGGAGCGAAGCCGCCTATCTGACGGGCGAACTCCGCGAAGTCCGCAGAAGCATCCTGCGGGCGCTGGTCTTCGGGATCGCCGTCATCATCGCCCTCTACCTGCTGGTGAACCTGGCCTACCTCCGCCAGCTCGGTTTCGCGGGGTTGCAGGCCTCGCGGACGGCGGGCGCCGACCTGGCCGGGAAGATCTTCGGCCGGGGGGCTTCCCTGGCCCTGGCGGCGATGGTGATCCTGGCCGGCCTTTCCACCGTCAACGCCACCATCATCACCGGGGCCCGGACCAACTACGCCCTGGGCCGGGATTTTCCCCTCCTGAGGTTTATGGGGAGATGGAACCGCCGCCGCAACACCCCGGCCCGGGCGCTGCTGGTCCAGGGAGCGGTCGCCCTGGCGCTGGTGGCGGGGGCCCGGACCGAGCGGGGGCTCGAGACGATAATCGCTTACACCGCCCCGGTCTTCTGGTTCTTCATCCTCCTGACCGCCGCCAGCCTCTTCGTCTTCCGCCGCCGGGGTGATCTCGTTCCCGGCGGCTACCGCGTCCCCCTCTACCCCCTCCCCCCGCTCCTCTTTATGGCCGCCGTCTCCGGCCTGCTCGTATCCAGCCTGGCCTACGCCGGGCCGGGGACGCTGGCCGGGGCGGCGATCTTCCTGACCGGGATCCCGGTCTACCTCCTGGCCCGGAGATTCCGGGGCAACCCCGGAGAACCCCGGCCCTGAACACGGCACCGAGCGGACGGAGATTACGGCCAGACCACCATCGAGACGTTGCTCCGCTCGTTGACCGGGCTTCGGTAACCGCGGCGGGCCTGGGTGCTGACCATAAACCCGTAAGTCTCCCCGGAGACGGGGCTCCAGTCCCTCATCTCGCCGCTGACGAAATGGTCCCCGCTGACCGAGGAGATGTTCTTGGAAGTCTGATTGGGCCGCAGCCACTCCCAGGTCTGGGCGACCCACGCGCCGTTGACCTTGATGAAGATCCAGGGGTTGCCAACGAGCGGGGAACCGTCGGCGGTGAATTCCCCCGGCGGCCAGACCCCGGCCTTGTCGTAATCCACGATCATATAGCTGCCGCCGTGCCGGGCGGTCAGCCGGGCGGTTTCCGTCCATCCCGAGACATCGGCGTCCATCCAGCGGACCCGGGAGAGGTCAATGGGATCTTCCGGATCGGGCTGGTCGGCGCCGCCGAAATAAAACCTGGTCACCCCGCGAGCCGCCCAGAAACCGTTCGAGGCCCGGTAGATCTTGAAGTCATCCTTTCCGTCTCCGTTGAAGTCCCCCGATTTCGCCTGATCGCCGTCCCTCCCGAAGTAGAACCGGGTCAGGTTCCAAACGGCCCACCGACCGACGTTGGAACGGAAGACCGCCGGCCGCTGAATTCCGATGCCGTCATAGTCGCCGGGAACCGGGGTATCGGCTTCATCTCCGAAGTAAACCCGGCTGACCCCCCGGGCGGCCCAGAGGCCGGTGGAGGACCGGAAGATCGCCGGTCGGCAGATCCCGGTGCCGTCGTAAACCCCGGCAACAGGGGTGTCCCCCTCGACTCCGAAGTATAACCTGGTCACACGCCGGACCGCCCAGAGGCCGCCGGAAGGACGAAAGACCGCGAAGTCATCCTTCCCGTCGCCGCTGTAGTCCTCCGGAACCGGCCGGTCGGCGCTGCGGCCGAAATAAAACCGGGTCAGTCCGCTTACCGTCCACAGGCCGCTGCCGGGACGAAACACCGCCGGCCGGGCAAACCCGCTGCCGTCGTAATCCCCCGGAACGGGGATATCCCCGTCGTTGCCGAAATATGTCCGGGTCACCCCCCGGACCGCCCAGAGTCCGGTGGCCGGACGGAATATGAATACGTCCTCCGTCCCGTCTCCGTCAAAGTCGGCACCCCGGACCGCCGTCAGCATGCAGAAGGAGACAACAACCGATACCATACCCAGTTTGGTCATAACACTTCCCTCTGTTTACCAGTGATTCCAGCCGCCGCGGCCCATTGATTAACCCGGACGGATATCTGAGTTGATGGGGTGTCGAATCCGATCCTGATCCGGAATCTCACCAGGAGACGGGCACGTAGCTGCCACCGCCCCAGTAACTCCGGGTCACTCCCCGGGCCGCCCAGAGTCCGACCGTCGGGCGGTAGACCGCCGCCGCGGCCGGGCTGCTCCCGGAGTAGTCACCGGCCTGGGGGATGTCGCCGGCCCGGCCGAAGTAGAACCGGGTCAGACCCCGGATCGCCCACAGGCCAGTGGCCGGACGGAAGATCCCGCTTTCCCCGCCCACTGACCCCCCGTAGTCGGCCGGGACCGGATAGTCGCCCGCGGTTCCAAGATAGAACCGGCTCAACCCCTTGATCGCCCAGAGACCGTGAGCGGGACGGAAGATCCCGATCCGGGCCGAACCAGCGCCCTCGAGATCGACCGGGAGCGGCAGGTCGCCGTTTGAACCGAAGTAAACCCGGGTCAACCCCCGCACCGCCCACAGCCCCGCGGCCTCCCGGAAGATCGCCGGATCGGTCACCCCGTCCCCGCTGTAATCGGCGGGAACCGGGATGTCCCCCGCCCCCCCGGAATAGAGCCGGGTTACCCCCCGCACTGCCCACAACCCGGTGGTCGGCCGGAAGACTGTCGGATCGGTTTTGCCATCCCCGTTAAAATCTCCGGAGGCCGGAACGTCGCCCTCCCGTCCGAACCAGAACACCTCCGGGCTGAAGGGAAAGCCGAAGTCGATGACCCACTTGCCGTCATCTGCCCGCCAGACCACCAGGTCATCACGGCCGTCGTTATTGTAATCCTTCCCGTCCACCACCAGGCGGATCAATCCGGAAACCGGCGAGGGTGAGGGTATCGGTGGCGTCACCGCCGGAGTGCGCGTGACGGAGGGCGTGGGTGATACGGTCGGGGTTGGGGTTACCGAGGGCAACGGGGTAAGGCTGGGAGTTGGCGTGACCGATGGAGTCGGGGTTACACTGGGCGTGGGCGTAGTCGATGGCGTGGGCGTGACGCTCGGGGTTGGAGCGGCGGAGGGAGTAGGAGTGGGCTGGAGGGCGGCCTCGAAAGCGCCCATACTGGGAGGACCGGAGAAGGGATTGCCGTCGAGATCGGTCTGGGGGCTCCACGATCCGCTGCCCGCCGCCCGGGCCGGAGAGGTATACTTGATCCGGTAATTTCCCTCGTCCCGGTTCAGGTAAAGGGGATCGGCCGCGATTGAATTCGGCCCGGCGGCGGCCTGCCCGCCGTAGTCGTTCTCGTTGTCGGTGACGCAGTTATAATCCGTCTCCAGGAACTGACCGGAGTTGTCGAAGATGCCGTAATGGGTGACACCCGGGACCTGCCGGTTGCCGCTGACGATACTGTTATAGATCCAGGTTTCGTGGGCGGTGTGCTCGCTGTAGTTGCCGCAGTAAAAACCGTGGTGGCCGTTGTCGGCGATGGTGGTGTTGACCATCGTCAGGTTGCTCCATTCGCCCTTGACTCCGACGTAGGAGTTGTCGGCGTAAAGGCCGGCTTCGATCAGGATCGGGCTGGCGACCGGGTCGTGCTGCGGGGCGCTCAGGATCAGGTAAGCCCCGATCCAGTTGTCGTAGGCTTGGCATCTTCTCAGGATCAGGGGATGGTCGGGGTGGTTCATCAGGTAGGCGACAAAGCCATTGACGATGTTGCCGTGGGCCGTGCAGTCTTCGAAGAGCGTGTCCTCATTCCGGTAGGAGGCGCTGAAGCCCGACCCCCCGTTGTTGTAGGCCAGGCAATTGATGAAACTATTGCCATTGGCGGCGTTATACACGGTGGCGAAGGCGGTCCCATCGTAGTGCCAGGCGGCCAGGTTCCGGTATGTCCAGTAATCCCGATTGGAGAGAACCGCGTTGGTGTGGGTAAAGAAATCCCCGTCAAGCAGCGGCCGGTCCAGGCTGTCCGCCCAGAACTCTCCCGTGATGTCGCCGGCCAGGGTGATCCGGGAGTCGGCGGTCCCGCTGTTGGCCATCCCGTCCACCTGTTCCCGGTAGGAGGTGAACCTGATCCAGGCGGTCTCCCCCGCCTCCAACTGGGTGGCGGCACGGCCGATCGTCTTCCAGGGACCGTCGCTCTGGCCCTGCCAGTCGGGGTAGGCGCCGCTGAAGGAATCGTCGGCCGGCGCCCCGCTGCCGTCCACGAAGAACATCCCGGCGATGGTCGGCCGGGGGGTGGGGGTCAGGTAGCCGATCGGGGTGGCGGTCGGGACGGCGGTCGGGGTGGCCGAGGGCGGCGGACTGGCCGTGGGGACGGGGGTGGGGGTGGGGGGCAGGGAAGGAGTTGGAACGGGCGTGTGGTACCCCACCGGGGTCGGGGTCGGCGGGGTCCATTCACCCCCCAGCCAGGGATCGTAGAGCACGTCGACACTGACTCGGTCACCCAGTCCGCTGTGCCCCGGGTTCTCCGGATCGTAGGGACCGTCCGGGTGGCCCCACCAGTTATAGGTGGCGTCGGCGGTGGTACCCGACGTGCTGATCACCCCGTAATAGTAGTTGCCCGCGATGTTCCCCTGATTTAGATAGAGCGTATCCGCCTTGTCCAGCTGGATCCCGTAATCGTTGTCGGTAAGACTATTGCCGGTTCCGGTGACCGAGGTCAAATCCCCGTCCAGCGAATATCCCGCCAGCAGTCCGAACCGGTTGTCGTGGATCTGGTTGTTCCGCAGAACGACCCCCGACTGTCCGTAAGTGGACCAATAGGCGCCGTGAACGAAGATCCCGGCGGAGGTCCAGGGGTTCACCCCCGCACAGTCGAAGATCTCGTTGTCCTCGATCGTGGCGTGACCCCCGGCGCCCACTTCGATGCCGTAGTCGATCTTGTTGAGCTGGTTCTTCCCCTGGATGGTGTTCCCGCTGATCAGGCAGTCGTAGGTGGTGTCGTAGACGCAGTAGATCCCGATCCGCTCGAAATTCCGGATGGTGTTGCCCCGGATGATCGTGTCGTCGTGGATCCGGATGCCCAGGCCGAAGGAGGTCTGGTAAAAGACGTTCTCGATCACGTTGTTCTCGATCACCCCCCGGGCTCCGTTCCGGTACCAGATCCCGTAGTAACACTTCTGGCCGTTGCCGCCGGCGTCCAGGTGCAGGTTGGCGATGTTGACGGTGTGCGATCCCGTGACATAGAACCACGCGCCGGTATTATCGATATCCTGGTTGAGCACGCAGGTCGGTCGGTTGGCGGGATCGGAACCCGTGATCGTCATACTGGTTATAATGTCCAGAGCACCGAAGTAGTAGGGATCGGAATAAGGCGCGACCATCACCGTGCCATCGGTCCAGCAGGCCGCCAGCGCGCTCTCCAACTTCCAGGCGGCGTTATCCCAAGAGGTATAGGGAAAGACATCGTTGCCGGTCTGGGAGACGAAGTGAACCGCCGGCGGTGGGGTGGGAGACGGCTGGGCAAGGGTCCGGCCGCTGATCCCCGTCAGCAGGCCAATGGCGGCAGATAATACCAGGAGTTTATTCATTGTGGTCTTCTCCCTCATTGCGGTTGCCCGCCGGAAACAAACAAACGAAAATGATTGAATAATGACCGGCAATTACTAACCTTCTCCCTCATCCCGGAGAGATCCTCAATCTCTTGAAGATCCGGGTTCCAGAAGCCGGTTCCGATACAGATAACCGGCGATCTTCCGCGAGAGTTCCGGTCCGGGATGCCAGTGATCCCGGGAAGTCTCTCCCGGCCGGATACCTTCCTTGATCGCTTCGGTAACGACGGCATAAAGATCGAAATACTTGATGTTCAACTCCTCAACGATCCGGATGACGGCGGTCCTCTGCTCCCGCTCGTAGGGTTCCCATTGTTCGGGCGGCTTCAACTTGGGAAGAATCAGAACGGTGAAAGCAATCCCATCGCGGTCCAGCAGCTCTCCCAGTTCCTCCAAGCTCCGGCGGACCTCGCTGATTCCCATCGTCCTGACCGAATCGAGATAATCCGGTTGGGCGGCCAGTTGATTACCCCTGATAAAGCGATACAGGTAACTATGCCGGAAGAGCCAGGGATTAACCTCGCCGCAGCTTGCATTCGGGGCATAAACCACCAGCTTATTTTCCCGGTTGAAAAAAGCGATCGGGGTCGTGCCGAAATCATTGTACACGAAGGTCAGGATCACGTGATCCGGTTTTATGATCGAGTTATACCTTATGTAGTACTGGACTTCCTGGGCGGTATTGAAGGACTCGACCCCCGCGTTCCAGTACTCAAACCTGCCTTCGCCGTAAGCTTCCTTCAGGGCATCGACTATTCTCCCCCGCCGCGTGACGGAGTCACCGACAAATAGCAACCGGGCGACTCCCGGCGAGGCTTCCAGGCGGTAACCGTTGTTCAGCGTGCCGTATTCATTATACAACTCGTTGCCCAGGATCGGCCGGAATCCAAAATCGGGATCGATTGTGAATACCTGGGCGAGATCCGCCTTGTTCCTCCTCATCCAGCGCAGCTCGTGACCGAGCTGGAATCCGCTGTTCGCCTCGATCCGGCGCAGGTAGATCTCCGACAGCGCAACGGCGGCGACGGCAATAATTATGATCAACGCCAGAGATCCGGCAACTCGGCGGGTCTTCATGTTTTTTCTCAATACGGCCGGGTGCTGTCCGGGCGCCTGTACACCGGTCACCCTTTCAGGCGTCGAACGAGAATCGCAGGCTTTTTTCGCCGCGTTCCGGTTAAACTGGGAAGAGCGGCTCCTCGAGCGAAGGGCCGCCCTTTCTGCTCCCGGCGAACAGGCTCTATGCGCAATGCTCTTAGCGCTATGCGTCCCTATCTGGCGACCGGGAGGTCGCTTCCGGAGCCGAAGTAGGTCCGGGTCGCTCCGCGAATCGCCCACAGCCCGGTGGCGGGGCGGAAGATCCCGATGCGGTCGGTGCCGTCACCGCAGAAACCGCCGGGGAGCGGGGAATCGGCGGAACCGCCGAAGTAGGTCCGGGTCACGCCGCGAACCGCCCAGAGACCGGAGGCGGGACGGAAGACGGCCGGGGTCCACGACCCCGAGCCACTGTATTCTCCGGGGACCGTTATATCGTCGAGGTCCCCGAAGTAGGCGCGGCTGATCCCCCTCAGCGCCCACAACCCGGTGGCCGGCCGGAAGATCCCGGGGACCTGGATTCCGTCTCCGCCGTAGTAGCCGGGTACCGGGATATCTCCGGAGCCTCCGAAGTAGGCCCGGGAGATGCCCCGGACCGCCCAGAGGCCGGAAGTCGGCCGGAAGACGGCGAGAGCGGTGGTCCCGTCGCCGGCGTAGTCGCCCGGCCGGGGGAGGTCGCCGGGACCGCCGAAGTATACCCGCTGCCCGCCCCGGACCGCCCAGAGGCCGGTGCTCTCCCGGAAGACGGCGGTGTCGGTGGTCCCGTCCCCGTCGTAGTCCCCGGGAACCGGGAGATCGTCCGCCCCCCCGAAGTAAGCCCGGGTGATCCCCCTCACCGCCCAGAGGCCGGAAGCGGAACGGAAGATCGCGATGTCGCTGGTCCCGTCGCCGTCGTAGTCGTAAATCCAGGGGGGAGCGGGCGGCGGCGTAGCCGTCGGTTCCGGAGTGCACGAAGGAGTAGGTGTGACCGGGACCGCCGCCGTCGGCCGGGGGGTGGTCCCCGGTGTCACGGTCGGGGTCGGCGTGCCGGTCGCCCGGGGAGTGGGGGAGGTGATCGGAGTGACCGTCGGGGTCGGCGTACAGGTTGTTATCGGGGTGGGGCTGGGACTAGGAGACGGCGTCGCCGGCGGAATGAACTGCCATTGCAGCCGCGGATAGGTAACCCCGGGACGTATATGCCAGACCGTGGTGAAGTCCCATCCCGCGTCGGAGAAGGTGGTCTGGGTCATCATCTCGACGGTGGTCCGGGGTTCCCCCTTGCCGGTGTCGGACTTGAATGAAGTGTCGCTGTCATAAAAACAGGCCTCGGGAACGCTGTCGATGATGTACCCGACCAATCCCCCCGCCGCGGCCGAGGCGGTGAAGCAACCGGTTGAATATGAATGGTAGATGCTGGAGTCGTAATACGCCCGGCCGACCAGGCCGCCCGCCCGGCTCCCCGCGGTGTTCCCATCTCCCCGGGCATAGCAGTACTCGATTGAACCGTCGTAATCAAAGCCCACTAGGCCGCCCACGTGGTGGCTGGTCCCGGTAACGTTCACGAAGGCTGCCGAGCCGGAGATCTGACCGCGGTTCTGGCCGACCAGCCCTCCGACGTCGCCGCTGCCGGAGACCGCCCCCGCGGCCGAACAGCGGGAGATCATCCCCTCGTTGGAACCGGCCAGGCTGCCGCTGAAGGCAAGACCGGCGATCTCGGATTCCTCGAGCCGCAGGTTTCCGACCAGGCCCCCTTCCCCGAGGGAGCCGAAGAGGCCGACATAACTGGTGGAGGGTCGATGGATGTAGAGACCGGTGACGGCGCAACCCAGCCCGTCGAACGATCCGCGGAAGGGGGTATCCTCGTCTCCGACCGGTTCAAATCCCCGAAAGTACCCGCCGGCCGTGTAATAGTTCCAGTCCGCGGTGGCCGAAGCGTCGATGTCGTTGGCCAGGCGGTAGCTGGCATAAAGGTTTTCCCGGACTGCCTGCAGCCCGGCCAGGTCGGTGATATAGATGAGCGGGGTTGGGGTGGGGGTGGCGGTCTTGTACCCGGCGGGGGTGGGAGTCACGGAGGCGGTCGGGGTGGCCGACGGCGACGGGGAGGGGAACAGGTCGTACTTCAGGTTGAGGTATTGTTCCACCGCCACCCTTTCCGCATCCGACAACACCCGATCGTAGATCAGGATCTCGGCGATCTTGCCCCGGGGCCCGGTGTAGCCGGCCAATCCTATGTACTTGAACCTGTAGTGGAAAGAGCCGGAACCGCTGCCGGTGGTTGATCCCCGGGCGGCCGAATTCAGCCATCTCCTTCCCTGTCCCGCCCCGGGGGACATCGCCCCCACGGTCAGGTAGTAGGAATTCGCGGTCAGCTCGACCGAACCGGCCGCCCCCCCGACATACCAGTAGTCCCCGTAATGGAGATAAGGAAAGCCGCCGCCGGAGTGGGCCAGGACCTGGGCGTCGCCGGCATCGCTCCTCGCCCACACCACCGCGTAGGTGAAGGCATCGACGGTATCGAACTCCGCGAAACCCAGCCAGTTCTGGGAGCTGGCGCTGAACTGCACGATCGGCAACCCGTTGATCCCGTTCGTGTAATATCTCGGACGGTAGATGTCGGTGGCCTGGGCGGCATCCTTCTGCTCCGGGGACCAGTCAACCCAGTTGGAAATCTTGCCGCCATTCCCCACCCCGGTAATCCGGTCGGCAGCGTAGTGACGCCTCAAACCGCTGATGCCGTGGGGAGCCGGAGATGGACTGGGCGACGGGGTTGGGGTCGGGCTTGGAGTGACTGAAGCCGTGGGCGCCACGCTCGGGGTCGGGGTCGGGGTCTTGTAACCGCCGGGGGTCGCGGTCGGGGTGGGGGTCGGCGGGGGGATATCCTGCCACCGCAAATAGGGATAGGTCCCTCCCTCCCGCATATGCCAGACCGCGGCGAAGTCCCAGGGAGGATCGAAGGTGGCCTGGGCCTTCATCTCGGCGGTGGTCTTCGGCACCCCCGTAGCCGTATCCGACTTGAAGGAGGTATCGCGGTCGTAATAACAGCCCGTTACCGCCGTCCAGCTCAGCCCGATCAGGCCGCCCGCCGTGGCCGTGGCCGTGAAACACCCCGTGGAATAGGAATGCTGGATGAGGGAATAGTCATACGCCCGCCCCACCAGCCCGCCCGCCCGGCTCCCCGCGGTGCTCCCGTCACCCCGGGCATAGCAGTTGGAGATGACCCCGTCGAAATCAAACCCGACCAGGCCGCCCACGTGGTGCCCGGTCGCGGTCACGTTGACGAAGGCGGCGGATTCGATGATCGATCCGCGGTTAAGGCCGGTCAGGCCGCCGACATCGCCGCCGCCGGCGACGGTCCCCATCGCCAGGGAACCGGAGATCGTCCCCTCGTTGAACCCCGCGATGCTGCCCGTCTCGCCGCCCCCCCGGATGTCGACATCCTCCAGCCGGAGACCGGTGATCAGGCTCCCCCCCGAGGTGTATCCGAACAGACCGACGTACTGGGAAGTCCGCCGGATGTATAGACCCGAGATGACGTAACTCTGGCCGTTAAAAGTGCCGCTGAATTGGTTTTCCGGGTCTCCCACCGGCTGGAAGCCGAAGTAATACCCGGAGACAGTGTCCCAGTTCCAGGCAACGGTGGCGGAGGCATCGATGTCATTAATAAGGATATAATCCCCCGTCAGGTCGTCGCTCATAGCCTGGAGCTGTTCCAGGGTGGATATCTCGGTGGGCTGGGCGAAGCTGCTTCGGGCAATTCCGGACAACAGGACTGCCCCCATAGCCCCGGCCATTGTCAATATTTTCTTCATCCTGGCCCTGGTTTATCCTCCCCCAGTTTCCGTCGACACCAATCCTGGAACCGGGACCTGACTTGCGGACAAAGTACTCGCGTAAGCCACCAGTAAGATAACGGATAAGACTGCCGAAGTCAATTCGAATTGATGATCCGGTGGAGCTCGCCGGTCTCTTGCTCTACCCCCTGGTTCGAGCGAATCAAGTCAGGTAATCGGCTCGCTGCCGCCGGCCGGGACGCCTATTCAACCGGATTGCCGTCCTGATCCCATTGCTTGGCGCTGACCTGCCTGTCGTTGCGGAACTTGATCACCAGATTCTTCTTCCCGTTCTCGAACCAGCGGATATGCATCCCGTGCCTGCTGCCGTAACGCAATTCCCATTCGGCCATCTTCTGTCCGTTCTCGTACCATAATGTCAGCTTTCCGTGTTCCCGCCCGTCGTGATACTCTATCTCCGACTTCTTTTGGCCGCTTTCGTACCACTCGGTGGTCACTCCGTGCTTCTTGCCGTCACGGTATTCGGCCTCTTCCTTCTTCTGCCCGTTGGGCCAATATTCAACCGCCGTACCCGTGAAAGGCCTATAGGCACTTGCCTCGCAGAATAACCCGCCGCGCTTGATGAGGTTTTTGCGTTCAAGTACGGTCTGCTCACCGAGCCCGGTCTGGGCAGCGAATACCATCAACATCAGCACCGCTGCTATGGCCGATACCCTCACGAGATCCCCGACCTCCTTTCCGTCTCCACCAATAGTTTTCCTGCTGGAGCAGCAACCATAATAACGATTTTTATCTTGAAAGCTGCAAAATATGGTTACAATATGGTTAGCCTGGCATTATTGCCGGCCAACGCCGGGAGACGATGTTGGCTATTATCCGGCAGGTTGTAAGTAACTCCGGGGGCGTAGCTCAGTTGGCAGAGCAACGGCCTTTTAAGCCGAACCAGTACCTTTTCACTAATTACTAGCATCAAGTCAGTTACGACTTAACCTCTTAATTGCCATAGAGATACGTTACCATCTTGTTCCCCCTTGATTCCCCACAGATCCTGATTTTCCCGATTTTATAGCTACCATACGGTAACTGCGAAAAAAAGGGCGGCCCCCGAAACCGGGGAGCCGCCCTTTCCATTCTCGATCCCCCCCTACCCTACCTCGTCACCGGAATACCGCTGCCTGGGCCAGAATAAGCCCTAGCCAGCCCCGGGGTCACCCAACGATCCTAAATCCCCCGGTGGATCCCGATATAGTCTCTCCCGCCACCACTAAAGGGACCCTCCCCCCGTCCACGGGAGAACCGTCCCTTTCCCTTCCCAATAAATCCGAAAGGCTACCGGGTTAACCTGCCCCACGCCTTACCCCATCGACCATCTGAACTCTCGAAACACCTTGAGGCCTCGCCCCGAAGCCTCTCTTTCGATGAGTTAACCCTTTCTCCGAAAATCACGGTCTATTCAACTGGTTGGTAGGACAAGCACACCGAGTTGACTCCTTATGAGAAAGTGCGAACAAAATAACCAATAATCCCACCTTAGTATAATCAATCCGCTGAAATCATGTATTTATTGATAGTATTATCCCATAATATTGTATTTTTGTTATGTTTCCACCAAGCATACCAAGAATTAGAATTATATCCACAACAAGGATTATCTATATATTTATCAAGTAAATCCCGTGCCTTCATTTTCTCGTATTCATTTCCATCTAATGCCTTAATTATAAAAGGAATATAATTTGCATCCCCGAGTATAAATAGTTCATATTTAATAATCTCTTTCCATGCGCAATCAGGCTTTTCAAGTTCATTTTGTAATATTGGGATCGCCGATGAGCCAGCAACTCTACTCAATGACCAAATAGCTTCTTTCCTTACTCCTATGTCTTCGTCATTTAATAGCTTTATTAAAAGAGGAATTTGCTTTTCCCTACCCAGATACTTTAACGCCCTTGTTCCCGCCTGTCTTACCCAGTTATGCTCTTCATAAGATTCGATTTTTGCTAGAATTGTAGGGAGTGCTGACCTCGCTCCAATTATTCCCAATGTCTCTATTGCATTTGCTCTAATCTCATAATACGGATCGTTCATAGCATTGATCAGTGGTTGTATAGATTCATGGGAATTATAATATCTTAATCTCAAAGCGGCATTGGCTCTTTCATGAATATTTCCGGTTTTGAGAATCTCGATATATTTCTTCGCTGTATTCCTTATAAATATTGCATATATTAACAATACTATAATTACAATGGATACAAATACCGTCATATATATTTTGATAATTTTCAATGTTATTGGACCCCTAATATCTTAAGGGCTTCTGCTTCTGTTTCTATATATTTCTTTTCCCAATTATGTATTCTTGCCCCATCTGTTCGAGTTTCCACGTGTTTTTCATAGCCATAAGTACTATAACGATAGACTGTAGGATCAGACCAAGGATAGTTTTTGCTATTTGCATTATATTCTACAACAGTAGTGAATGCTCCATACTTTGAACCTAGACCCTCAGCTAAACCATTTACTACCCCTCCCATTGCCGCAGTTAAAGGGTCAAGTCCTAATGGGCTATCACCCATATAGGATAATCCTGCATTAATCCCACTTGAAGCTCGATAAAGACTTGAAGGCGATTGCTCGATCCTCATATATTCTCTATAGGGATATTTGTAATTCTGAGGATACATTGATTCCAATGGCTCATTATCTGGATTGTAAAAATTTACCCTTATTTCTGGGTTATTAATGTACCGCCTAACTAATTATGAGACCAAAACAGAAGAAAAAGGGGTAACACTCTTGCCTTGCTCGACCGCTATGATGCCCTCCTGGAGTAACCAGGTTTTCACCGCCTGACGCCAGGCGGCGTCGACGTTCCTTCTGGTCC
>JAXGWO010000031.1:0-40333 GCA_040773245.1 PVC group bacterium | reverse complement strand
CCTCTCTTCCTAGTCTTCTTCCTGCTCTTCTTCATGGGTAACACTCCTTGAGGTCTCTGCTCGAAACCTCCCTTTGGAAGTGTTACCCCTTTCTTCGAAAATCAAGGTCTCATCAACTGGTTGTTAGGACACTTCCCGAAATGCCATCCGTAGGTATAATAAAGACCCGGTCGCGGCGAGATTGTTTCGATTGGGACAGAGACCTTGGGTGACCGTCCAGGCAAAGCGCCGGCGAGGTTATTGTGCTTGACGAAGGCGGCGCTAAGGGGAAGGGAGGTCGGGTGAAAGACCGCGTCAACGACGAGGGCCGATGGCTCCGGTCGCCGGGGAACTTCGGCTCCCGGCGGCTGGACAGGGCGGCGGGCGGGAGACGGCCGTCCCTTTTCCCCGGCCGGGGGTTCCCGGTCGTTTCGGCGCTCTGGTTGCTTTTCTTCTCTGGCCCGCGGGGGGCTTTCGCCGGAGTTTTTCTCTCTATCGGGGAGGAGGCCGGTAATTTTTATTCCGGCGAGATCGCGGAATTGACTCTGACAATCACCGGGATCTCCCCGGAGGAGACCGCGGCGGCCTGGAAGCTGCTGCTCGGCGAGGCGGTTGTCGGGGAGGGGCAGGCCCCCGGCGTTGGAGCAAGAGATGGGGCTGCTTGGATGAGAACCCGTCTTGCCTTCCCGGAAGTGACCCGGCCGGTTCGGGTCGATTGGGCGGTCGGGGTTTTCGCGGGGGTCGAACCGGTCGCGCAAGCGGTCTTCCCCTTCCGGGTTTACCCCCGCGACCTGGGCGACCGCCTCCGGGCGGTCCTCTCCCCCCGGAAACCCGGGGTCTTTGACCCTGGCGGCCGGCTGGTCGGTCTCCTCTCCGCGTTGGGGGTCGAGTTCGCCGATCTCAGGACCGATTTGGCTCTCCGGGCCTTCCGGGGCGAGACTTTGCTGGTCGGGCCCGGGGCTTTCTCCTCACCCCGGGATAGATTCTTCGCTCTCCTGGAAGAGACCGGGGTCAGGTCGGTCCTGGTTCTGGACCAGGACGTCTTCCCGGACGACCTTCCTCTACGATTGGAGTTGGGGGCCCCGCTCCCGCCCCCCGGCTCGGCGTCGATCCCGGCCGCCCCCGGCCACCCGGCCCTCCCCGGGCTGGGGGGGGAGGTTCTCCCCGCGGCCGGCCCCGGCGTTTGTCCCCTGAAGAAACCCGCCCGGGGGAGATACCGTTCGCTGATCGATCCGGAGTCGGGGTCCCCGGCCGGCGGGGAGGCCCTCTCCCTGGCCCTGGAGTATCTCCCCGGTCGCCCGCGGATTATCTTCTGCCAGCTGCCGCTGGTCGAGGCCGCCGGCCGCGACCCGGCCGCCGACCTTCTCCTGGCCTCGCTCGCCCGCGCACTCCTGCTCCCCGGGGAAGATCCCGAACCGGTCCTGGTGATCGGCGGCCCGGGAAGGGAGGAGGAGGAGTTCTGCCGGGAGCTGGGGCTCCCCGCACCCCGTCTCGCCCTCCCCGCCGCGGGTCACCGGCGGGTGATCGTCTTCGCCGGCCGGTCGACGGCGTCGGCCCTTTCCGAAAAGGGAGACGACCTGCCCGGCGCCCTGGCCGCCCTGGCTGAGGGAGGAGGCCGGGTGGCGTTGATCGGCCTGGAGCCGGAGACCCTCTCCCTTTGGCGGCCGCTCCTGCCGGAAGGGCTGGAGCTGGAGGATTACGCGCCCGGCGAGTTCGGCCCGTCGGCGGATCCGCTGTTCTGGGGGATCACCGAGGCGGAGTGGGACGAGTGCTTGAGGCTGGCGGAGGCCGCCGGCGTATTTCTTTACCGGGTCCGGGGGGAGGAGCTAAGACCGGTCGCATCGCCCCTGGTCTGGAAGGCGGAACGCGGCCGGGGGGCGGTGGTGGTCTGCCAGTATCCCTTTCATCGGCTTTTCGGCGAGCCGCCGGTCTCCGCGGCGGCCGCCCAGTTTTTCACCAACTTCAGCCTGGCCCGTAGTCCCGGCCCGGCCGGGATAGAGGAGGGAGCAAGATGAAGTTAATGGCGGGATTCGCGGTAATTCTCGGGCTGGTGTCGGCGCTGTCCTGTTTCGCCGGCGTCGCCGCGGAAGGAGAGGCCGAACCGGTGACGGTGGCGGTCTTCGATTTCGAGGCTCCCGCCGGCAACCTCCGGGAGATCGGCCCCCAGGTCGCCGACCTGCTGGCGGCCGGGCTCTCCGGGCAGTCCGGGATCAAACTGGTCGAGCGGGCGGAACTGAAGAGGGTCCTCGCCGAGCTGGGACTGGGCAAGACCGGGATCGTCGCCGCCGAGGAGGCCGCCGAGGTGGGGAAGGTGATCGGCGCCCGGATCCTGGTCATCGGCCGGGTCTTCACCATCGACAGCGAGCTGGTGATCGTCGCCCGGACCATCGGCACCGAGACCACCCGGGTCTTCGCTGATTCCGCCCAGGGCGCCCTCTCCGGCCCCCTGGCCCCGGTGATCCTGGAACTGGGGGAGAAGATCGGTTCCACCATCAGCGAGCGCCGCGCCGAGCTGGCCCCGAAGGCGGCCGCGGCCCCCGATTCGGCGGCCGGCCTCCGCGAGCGGATGGCGGGGAAGAAGCTCCCCCGGGTCTGGGTGAAGATCGAGGAGGAACATCTCAGCCGGCCGGTGATCGACCCGGCGGCGGAGACCGAGTTCATCCTCATTCTCCGCTGCTGCGGATTCGAGGTGGTCGAGGGGGGCCAGGAGATCCTGAGCGACTGGGCCCGGAAGTATTTTCGGGACTCGGCCGCCGAGGTCCCCCCCCTGGAAGAGGTCGATGTCCTGATCGTCGGAGAGGCGTTCAGCGAGGGGGGCGGCCGGACCGGGAACCTGGTCACCGCCAAGGGCCGCCTGGAGGTCCGGGCGCTGGACGCCAGGACGGGGGAGATCCTGGCCGTCGACCGGCGGACCGAGACCGCCGTCGACCTGGCGGAGACGATCGCGGCCAAGACCGCCCTGGAGACGGCGGCCCGGGCCGCCGCCGTCGGGATCATCCCCGAGATGACGGATAACTGGACGAGGGAATAGAACGATGGGATTACCGGCCATCCTCGCCGCCCTCTGGACGCTGGGGGGAGCTTTGGTCTTCTCCGTTCCCTCCGGACCGGACGCTGAATCCGCGCCGTCGCCGGAGGAGGTTTCGGCCCCGGTTCCGATCACCATCCTCTATACCTCCGGGAACAAGGGCTACTTCCTCCCTTTCCGGGTCCACGAGAGCCAGGTCTTCCGCGACCTCACCCTCCGCCCCGGCGACCGCTACGGCGGCTACGCCGCCCTGGCCGCCTACATCATCAAGACCCGGGAAGAGACGGAGAAGAAGGGCGGGGTCCTGCTCCTGGTGGACGGGGGCAACTCCCTGGTCGGCAGCGCGGAGGCGAACTACTTCTCCGGGAAGGTCAGCGTTGATTTTATGAACCGGATGGGCTACCACTCGATCACCGTCTCCAACCTCGACTGGGCCCTGGGGGCGGGGACGGTGGAGCAGCTGGCCCGGCAGGCGGAGTTCCCTTTTCTCAACGCCAATATGTTTCTCCGGGGGAAGGACGAGCATCCGTCCTACCTCCGGCCTTACCGGCTGGTCGAGACCGGGGGGTTGAAGATCGGGATCATCGGCTATGCCCAGCACGACCTGGCCATCTGGCTCGACCCGTCCCTGATTGCGGGGCTGGAAGCTCGACCCCCGATACCGCCGGTTAGGAAGTACCTGGCCGAACTGCGGTCGAAAGGCGCCGACCTGGTGGTGGCGGTGGACCATACCGCCGCCGGCCGCCACCGGGAGATGGCCGGGCTGGTCCCGGGGATCGACGTTTTGATCGACGGGGCCTCGGAGTGGGCCTCGGTTTACACCCTCAACTTCAACCTCCAGGAGATGGAGAAGATCGGTTCGGTTTACGTCTTTCCCGAAGTGGACTCCACCCTGGCCGTCGGCCGGGCCGACCTGCTTTACGATCCCCAAACCCGGCAGATCGTCTCCGCGCGGGGGAGTCGGCACTTTATGAACCTGGCCGCCGTCGAGGAGGATCCCGAGACGGCCAAGTTTGTCGGCAAGTACGCCGATATCTACTTCGAGGTGCTGGGGAAACAGCTCCAGGAGGTGGTCGGGGCCGCCGCCGCGGACTTGACCAAGGATTGGGACGAAAACTGGAACTCCTCCCTCGGCCACCTGGTCTGCGAGGCTACCCGGACCCTGGCCGGGACCGACGTCGGGGTGGAGAATATCGGCGCCGTCCGGAGGTTCCTGAAGAAGGGGCCGATCCGGGTCAAGGACGTTCAGGACATCCTGCCCTTCAAGAACCGCCTGGTCACCTTCTCCGTGCGCGGCCGGGACGTCGAGTGGATGCGGCTCTGGGCACTATACAGCGGCACCGAACACCGCGTCCCCTGGATCTACCAGGCCGGGGCCGAGGTCGAACGGGACCCCGATCTCCAGCCCGTCCGGATCGAGATCGGCGGCCGGCCGATCGATCCGGCCCGCGAGTACACCTTCGTCACCAATGAGTACCTGCACAGCGCCGGCTACCTCGACGACGGGGTCTGCCGGAACTTTAAGATCCTCGAGACCACCACCGCCGAGGCGGTGATCCGCTATATCCGGGAGAACTCTCCCGTCGCTCCTTTCGGGCGGGAGGTGGGCAGCCATTATGGGCACTCGGCTGAATAAGGCCGTCATCCTGCTGGCGCTGGCCGTCCTCCCGGCCGCCGCCCCGGCATCCCCGGCCCGGGTGGCGGTCGTTCCCCCGGAGAACCGGACCGGGGACACTAACCTCGATTACATCGGCGATCTCATCTTCAACCTTCTGGTCCTCGAGCTCTCCCGATATCCCCGGATCGAGCTCTACGAACGGAGCCGCGCCGACCTGGTCCTTCGGGAGCGGCGTCTCTCCCCGGAGGTTCTCTCCGACATCCTCCCCGCCGCTCCCGTGGACCGGATCGTCGCCGGCGCCTTCTCGTCGGGACCGGAGGAGGAGAGCAAAGTCGTCGAACTTACCGCCCGCCGGCTGGAAGGGTCCGGGGACGCGGCCGCCGCCCGCCGGGAGATCTCTTCCTTTGACCCCGTCGAGCTCCTCGCCGCGATCCGGGAGCTGGCCGGGGAATTATTTGATCTCTCTCCGGGCGGGGACGAGGAGGTTTCGGGGGGGGAGGGCGGGGTTGCCGGGAAGAAGGTGGCGGTGACCGGCTTCAACAACTACTCCCCCCGGACCGAGTACGATCCGCTCCAGAAGGGGATTATCTACCTGATCGAGGAACGGCTGGGCCGGAACCCCGCCCTCGAGGTCCTGGAGCGGGAGAAGCTGAAAGAGATCTCCCGGGAGGTCTCCCTGGCCGGGTCCCTCGGCGCCGGCCGGCCCGATCTCCGCCTTCCCTCCGCCGATCTCCTGGTCTCGGGCTGTTTCACCCTGGCCGGGGGCGACTTCCTCCTCGTTGCCCGGGTCATCGAAGTCCCCTCCACGCGGATCGCCGGGGTCTTCAGCCGCCGCGTTCCGGTCCCCAATGTCGCCGCGGCGGTGCGGGAGGTGGTGGAAGAGATCGGCGAGCGTCTCTCGGGGGGGCGCGCGGTGAAGGATCCCGCCGCCATCTACCCCGCCACCGCGGAGGCGCTCCTCTATAGCGCGCGGGGGGTCGAACTCTATGATCGGGGCGAGTATCTCCCGGCGGTCGAGGAGTTCAACCGGGCGGTCGCCGTCGATCCCGGCTACATCTTCGGCGCCTACCAGGCCGGGCGGATCTACGATGAGTATCTCAAGCTCCCCGGCCGGGCGGCCGCGGCCTACCGGCAGGTTCTGGCCGGGGCGGCGGACGCCGAGCTGCGGGAGGAGACCCTGCTCCGGCTGGGGATGCTGGTCTTCCGCCGGCTGGACGACCCGGCGGGAGCGGCCGGGTATTTCGAGGAATTTTTGGAGGAGTTTCCCGTCTCTTCCCACCGGGACGTCGTCCTCCACGCCCTGGGGGATGCCTGCCAGCGGCAGGGCGAATACGGGAAAGCCCTGGAAGTCTATCGCCGGGCCCTCGACGGTCCCGGCTTCAACCCCCTGCGGGGGAGCCTCCTGGTCCGGGCCAGCGAGTGCCTCTGCCGGCTGGATAGATGCACGGAAGCCGGGGAGTATTTCCGGCGGGCCCGCGACGATCACGGCGGCGAGATCTATCGTTCGGAAGCCGGTGCCCGCCCGGTGACCGTGGGCGAAGTGGCGGATAGTTACCTCTCCCGCCTGGAGCCAAAGTAGCACGGACATTCCTGTCTGTGCGGGCCTTGGGGCACAGGTAAGAATGTTTACTACCTTGATCGGGAGGTCGATGATGAAGTGGGCGAAGCTGTTGATTCCGGCGTTGTTGCTGGTCGCCGTGCCGGTCCCGCCGGGCGCGGCATACGGCGGAAAGACGCCGGCGGGGGTCGAGGAACTGCGGCTGAGGGAAGAGCTGAGCGAGAAATTCGCCGACCTGCTGGCGAGGAAACAATTTGCCGAACTCGACCGGCTGGCGGAACAACTCCGGAAAAATGAACGCACCCCCTCGGGGCTCTGGAAACTGGACCTTCTCTATTCCGGGATCTGTCCGGACAAGAAAAATCATAACCAGCATTACTGGGAGATGTCCCTGGACCAGTTCCGGCAGTGGAGTGAGCAACGCCCCGATTCGATAACCGCTCCGATCGGACTGGCCGGCGCCTGGATCGCCTACGCCTGGCAGGCCCGCGGCTCCGGGTTGGCCAGCACGGTGACCGAGACCGGCTGGAAACTTTTCCGGGAACGGCTGGAGAAGGCCTACGGGATCCTGGCGGAAAACAGCAAGAAAGGCGCGGCCTGCCCCCGCTGGCACAGGGAGATGATTCATCTGGCCCGGGTGCGGAGCCGGCCCCGGCCCGAGGCCTGGGAATTGTTAAAAGCGTCCGCCGCCGCTTTCCCCGATTACTGGGAATCGTATTTCCAGATGGCGGCCTGCCTCCAGCCCCGCTGGGGGGGGAGGCCGGGAGAGATGTTAAAGATGGCGGACTGGGCGGCGGAGCACGCCGGCGGGGAACTGGGCAAGGAGATCTACGCCCGGATCTGCTGGGCGGTCGGACAATCGGAAACCGCCCGGGATTTTCTCAGCCCGGAGACCGGGGTGGACTGGGAAAAGATGAAGGCGGGGTTCGAGGTGATGATGAAGAAGTATCCCGGTTCGGACTGGAACCGGGCCGCCTTCTGCTACTTCGCCTGGCTCTTCCAGGACAAGCCGGTCGTCCGGGAACTGTTCCCCGGCCTCGACCGCCGCCTCTTGATGGAGTTCTGGCCCGACTGGAAGAGTATGAACGAAGCCCGTGCCTGGATAGAGTCAAAGGATCCGATCTCCGGCCCCCCGAAATCCCGTCCGCAAAACCCGGCGCCGTAGTTTTCTATTTCGTTAACTTAACATATATGTTAAGTTAAGGTTATGAAATGGGAGGAGTTTCTCCATCTGGCGGGGGGTTTCCCGGTTGTTGAATCAAAGCTTCTCTTGACCGGTAGTCGCCACCCCGGAGCATTGCTGGTTCACCTCGGGAGGTGGGAGAAGTCCGGCAAACTGATCAAGGTCAAGCGCGGCTTCTACCTGCTGGCTCCTCCCTACCGGAGAATCGAACTTTGGGAGCCTTACCTGGCTTCTCTCCTGAAGAGGCCTTCCTATCTCAGTCTGGAAAAGGCGCTGGAATTTCACGGGTGCATCCCGGAGGCGGTCCCCGTTTACACTTCGGTAACCACCAAGCGGCCGGGGACCTATTCTTCCCGGGCGGGGACCTTCTCCTACCGGCATATCGATCCCGAACTGTTCTGGGGCTATCAAGGATTCACGGTGCGCGCGCAGACCGCGCTGATCGCCTCTCCGGAGAAGGCCCTGCTCGATCTCATCTATCTTTACCGGAGGAAGGTTTCCCCCGGCTTCATCCGGGAGCTTCGCCTGCAGAATATCGGGCAGTTCGATCACGATCTTCTTCTCGAGTATGCCCAGCGGTTCCGGAAGCCGAGGATGACCGAGGCGGCCCGCCTGGTCCGGGAGGATCTGGAAAGATCCACCGCGGAGGAGAAAGAATTATGAAAGACTACGCCCTGCAGTTGGCCGCCGCCCGCACCGGGTATAACGAGAAATTGAATTGCCTGCGGGAATATCTCCAGGCCTATATTATGAGAATCCTCTTTGACGACGGATTCTTCAATCGCGCCGCCTTCGTCGGGGGCACCGCTCTCAGGTTTCTCCACCAGCTTCCCCGGTATTCCGAGGACCTGGATTTTTCGCTGATCGGGAAGGAAAAGCAATCCCTGGAAACCGTCGCTTTGCGGGTGAAGCGCGAACTGGAACTCTCCGGCTACGAGATCACTGTTAAACACAATGACCGGCGGACTGTCCGTTACGCGACGATCGGATTTTCGGGACTTCTCTTCGAGGCGGGGCTCTCGCCCCATCGCGGCCGGAAGCTTTCGATCAAGATCGAGCTCGACACCCGCCCTCCCGCAGGCGCCGCCCTGGCCACCCATATCGGCGGGGTTCACTTCCCCCTGGCCTATACCACCTACGGCCTGCCTTCCCTCTTCGCCGGGAAGATCACCGCGCTGCTCAGCCGGGATTATACGAAAGGCCGGGATTATTTTGACCTGGGATGGTATCTCTCCCGCTGGCCCGAGCTCCGGCCGAATCTGGAGTTGCTGAATAACGGTCTCCGTCAGGCCGGAGTGGAGGGGTTCTGCCCGGCGGCAGACGATTGGCGAACCAGGCTTTCGCGGGTGGTGGAGACGGCGGACTGGGAGATGGTCAGAAAGGACGCCAGCCCGTTTTTAGAGCGCGCCGCCGATCTGAACATCTACACCCGGGATAACCTGTTGCGGCTTCTCGCCCCCGGTGAATAATATCCAGCGTATCCGGGAGTTCCCGCCGAAAGACGTCCTCAATGTCGATTCTTTTCTCTGGCTTTTCCGGGCGGAGGCTGATATCGTGTAAAAACGAAAATTCCCCGATTCGGTTTCCAAATTATGAAAGAAACATTGCAGGTAATCAATCAGATGCGGGCCGACGGGGTAATCGGCCTCTATGCCATCGGCGGCGCGGTCGCGGCCACGTTTTACCTGGAGCCGCTGGCCACGGTGGATATCGACATCTTCGTCTCGTTGCGACAAATCCCGGAAGATTCCCTGATTTCACTTTCGCCGATTTATGAATACCTTCAGGCGCGGGGTCATAAAACCCGGGGCGAATACATCATCATTGGCGGCTGGCCCGTACAGTTCCTGACCCCCGGCCATCCCCTCGGCGAAGAGGCCCTGGCCGAGGCGGTGGAAACGGAAGTCGAGGCGGTGCCCACCCGGGTAATGACCGCGGAGCATCTAACCGCCATCGCCTTGCAGCTTGGCCGCGCCAAGGATCACGTCCGGGTACTTCAGTTCGTCGAAAGCGGCGTTTTGAACTCCGGCCGATTCCAGTCCATTCTGAACCGCCATAACCTTCAGGGGAAATGGGAGCTGTTCCAAAGGAAATTCCTGGAGAACAGGCTATGAACGAAAGGATGACTGCCGTTCGGGAGAGTAAGCAGGCGATGCGGCGTCGGCTGGCCGCCCTGCCGCTCGACGAAAAGATCGCCATTCTGGAGAAACTGCGCGACCGCGCCCTGGCTATCGCCCGTTCCCCGCTGCGCCGCTCTTCCGCCTCTCCGCCGACAAATCCCCCCCGGCCGCCGGAATAAAAATATTACGTAACACTTTAGCCCTTGCAAAATCCGACGTCCCTCTCAGCGTTTTGAATCCTCCGGACCGATCACCATCCGGTCCATCCTCACCCACCACTCCGGGATTCCGGGAGACCTCTTCAACGGCGCGGCCACTTTCGGCCGGTCGTCCGATTACCTGGCCGGGCTCAGCGCCGGCTCTTCTCGATGTCGAGAATCATTGCCCCGCCCTTGTAGAGGCGAACCGTGCCCGTGGATTGGGATACCGCCACCGCCAGGGCCGCCGTGGAGGCGGTGATGGCTTGGGCGGCGGCGTGCCGCGCGCCCAGACCGAGAGCGAGGGCGAGGTCGGTCTTGGCGGGCCGGAGGTAGACGCCGGCCGCCATCAGCACCCCGTCACCCCGGACCAGGAAAGCTCCGTCGATGGCGGCGAACTCCTTAACCGTTTCCTCCATCCCGGGATCCAGAATGTTTTTTTCCTTATCCGGGTAGCCCTGGAATGGGTTCATAATCAACTGGTGGGAGAAAGATTTGACCTGCTTGTAATCCCCGAGGACGAAGGCGGTTCCCACCTGTTTCCCCTCCCGTCCTTCCCGGCCCAGGTCCACGGCGATCCGCAAAACCCGCTCCAGGACCTCGGGCTGGATGTCCCCGAGGGAAAGTTCCCGGCCGGGCAGAAATCCCTGGAATTCCCGCGCCAAATCCAGAACCATCAGGGTGTCGAAACAACCGGACCCCTCGGCGCCGGAAACGATTACAACCCGATCGTTGCGGTTCAGATACCCGCGGGAGAGGGCGAACAGGAGCGACAAATCCACCTGGGTGAGGCGGTTGAGCCCGGAAAAGGGCAGCCGGATGGAATGATGCGCTCCCGACTTGAGTTCCAGGCCCGCCGAGTCCCGCCCTCCCACCAGAATCAGCCTGACGCCGGGGGACTCGGAGGGGAGAAAATCCAGGTTCCCCTGAGCGTCCGCCTGGAGCAGGACTGCGGCCGCGTCGATCTTTGCGGCCACCTGGAGCGCCTGGTCGAAGAGGAAGCGGGAAAGATCCGGGAGCACGCCCGCCACCGGAGCCGAGACCGGCGGGAGCCCGCGCAGGAAGATCTTGAGGACTCCCCTGCGAGTGAAGGCCTTCATCATCTCCTCCCGCAGAGCCGGTTCCCGGAGCCGGCGCGCCACCTCGGCCAGGAGACGGAGATAGACCTCGGGATTTTCCTCGCCCCCCACAATCAGGACGATCAGGCGGGCGGGGGTTCCGTCGCTGGAATGGTAATCGATCCCGGATCGGCTCCGTCCCAGGGCCACCAAAAATTCCTTGAACCCGGGGAGCCGGACATGGGGAAGGGCGACCCCGTCTCCGAGCCAGGAACTCACGGTTATTTCCCGCTCCAGCAGTTCGCGGAAAACGAGTTCCTCGTCCACGTCCCGGCGGCCTCGGCAGGCGGCCCGGACCAATTCCCGAATGGCCTCTTTCTTGCCGGCGGCCTTGAGAAAAACGACCTGCCGGGGGCCGATGTTATTGACGAGTTCGTTCATAAACGACCTGCCGATTGATAAGAAATCGCTATTCGCGCTTTTATGGCGTCCGCCCCTTTCCCAGCCGGGGTCACTGAATTATGGCTGAAGAGCGCGGAGAAGGCAAGCGCGAAGCAAGCCCGGCGGGGGAGGGGGGTGCTCCACGGTGATCCGGACCGCGTCGCCGCCGCCATCCCGCAGGGCGCAGGCGATGGTGTGGGTCCCCGGGGAAGGGGTCCAGAAACATTCCTCCCCCGGACGGGTCGTTCCCAGGGGCCGGCCGTTTGCGAACCAGTAGAGCCTCGCTTCCGTTCCCGCTCCCGCCAGCTCCGCCCGCAGGGGCAGGGTGCCGTCCCGTCCCGAAAGCAACCGGATCGCGCCCGGCCGGGGGGAGACGATCCGAGGCCGCCCGGCCGGCGCCGGGGCCGCCGGCGTTTCGGCCTTCCCGGCCCGGCAGAGGCGGCAGGGCTGGGCGGGGGAGACCCCGGGGATGAAGAGTTCCCGGTCGCGCAGGGAGCAGTTTTCCCCCGCCGGCAGCCCGCTTAAGGCGCAGATCCCGCGTTCCCGGCATCCGGGGGGAGGGGGCGGGGACGGCGGGGAGCCCCCGGGATAGATCCCGCGGAAAAGGGCGGCGGCGGCGGGGGCGGCGGCCTCGATCCCGACCAGGGCTTCGGCGGGGGTCCCGTCGGGGTTTCCGAACCAGACTCCCAGGGCGTATTCTCCGTTCCAGGCGATGGTCCAGGCGTCGCGATGCCCGTTGGAGGTTCCGGTCTTCCAGGCGAAACCGGCCGGGTCCTCCCCCGCCGTTCCGGGGGGGAGGCGGGAAGGGTCGGAGAGGATCTCGGAGACCAGCCGGCAGGCTTCCGGGCTGAAGACCCTCCGGGGCGGGGGGGGAGGGGAAAAGGTCATCCGCCAGGGAAGGTATTCCCCCCCGCGGGCGAGGATGGCGGCGGCGTTGGTCAGTTCCAGCAGGGTGACTTCGCCCCCGCCGGCGGCCAGGGCCAGGCCATACTCCCCGGGAGGACGGTTCAAGGTGGTGAAGCCGCAGCGGGCCAGGAGCCCCAGCATCCGTTCCACCCCGATCCGCTCCAGAAGCCGGATGGCGGGGATGTTGAGGGAGCGCAGCAGGGCCGCCCGGGCGCTTAAGGGACCGGAATAGTCCGAGCCGTAGTTCCGGGGGCGGTAGCCTCCCCGGTCGAGCGGGGTGTCGGCGAGGCGGGTTCCCGGGGAGGCCAGACCGAGGTCGAAGGCGGCGCAGTAGATGAAGGGCTTGAGGGTGGAGCCCGCCGCGCGCCGGGCGGCGGCGCAGTTGACCTGGCCGGCGGGGCGGGCGAAATAGTCCGGGGATCCGACCAGGGCCCGGACCTCGCCGGTAGGGACGTGGATGATCACGGCCGCCCCGGAAACCGCCCCCCGCCGGGCGAGTTCGGCGCCGGAGAGGCGGATCGCCGCCTCGGATAGGGCTTGGAGGCGGGGATCGAGGGTGGTGCGGAGGGTCCCCGGGATCAGGAGTTCCCGGGGGATGGACTCGCAGAAGTGGGGGGCGGCGAAGGGCCGGGAGAAAGCGCGGCCGGGGATGGGTTCGGCCCGGGCGGCCCGAGCTTCCCGCGGCCCGATCATCCCGAGATGCTCCATCCGGGAGAGCACCCAGTCGCGCCGCTGGCGGGCGGGCCCGGGGTGGCGGTCGGGGCGCCAGCGCTCCGGGGCCTGGGGGATCCCGGCCAGGAGGGCGGCCTCGCCCAGGCTGAGCGCGGCCGCCGGCCGGCCGAAGTAGCGCCCGGCGGCGGCTTCGGCCCCGACCAGGTTCCCCCCGAAGGGGGCCCGGTTGAGGTATTCCTCCAGGATGCGGTCCTTGGAGATGATCCGCTCCATCTGCAGGGCGCGGAAGCCCTCCCTGAGCTTGGCCCCCAAACTCCGCCCCCGCCGATAGGTGGCGAGCTTGACCACCAGGGTGCTCAGGGTGGAGGCCCCGGAAACGATCCGGCCGGAGCGGAGGTTGTCCCCCAGGGCCCGGACCGCCGCGGCCGGATCGAGGCCGGGATGCGCCCGAAAACGCCTGTCCTCGGCGGCCACCACGGCCTCGGCCAGCCAGCGGCCGGTTTCGCTCAAGTTCACCGGCCGGCTGACGGTTTCGCTCTCGGAAAGGAGCAGGCGCAGGGGCCGGCCGAAGCGGTCGGTGATCAGGGTCGAGGCCGGGGGGGGATGGAGCAGGGGCCGGGGAAAAGGCAGCGCCACCCAGGCGACGGCCGCCGCCAGGGCGACGACGGCCAGCGCGGCGCCGACACCGATCGCCCATCTTCTCACCGCTCCGTCTCCCCGATCAGCAACCGTCCGGAGCCGCGGGCCCCGCGCAGTTCCGGATCGTACATCGCCTCCACCCGGACCGGAGGGACGAGATAATCGCCGGGGCAGAGAGCCCGGACCCCGTAGTAAAAGGTTCGGCGGCCGGAGAAATCCCCGGTGAAGAGGATGAGCCGGTCGTCCTTCATCTCCACCCGTTCGGCCGGGAGGTCGGACTGGAAGAGGCCGGGAGGCAGAGCCTGGCTGGCGGCGAGGTTGGGGTTCTCGATTTCCAGCCCCCCCGGCAGGAGATCCTCGACCACCAGGTTGTCGAGCCTCGCCGCGCGGGAATCCAGGGTGATCGCGGCCACCAGGAAATCCCCCCGTTTTAGCTCCCTCCCCTCCAGGGGAGAGCCGTCGGGCCTCAGCCAGGTCCGTTGGACGGCAATGCCCCGTTCCTCCTCGGGGACGGTCCCGGAGGCCGGGAGGTAATCGAACCTTCCAGAGAGGTAGAGATCCCCCGGGCCCTGGTTGCGGACGCTCAGCCCGCCCGGGATCTCGGCTTCCCAGGAGCGGGTGAAGGCGGTTTGGGAGGTAAAAGCCTCTTCTGCCTCCCCGGCCGCGGTCAGGACGGCTGAGTAGGAAGGATCCGTTCCGGCCCGGGAGCGGTGGTATCGACCCAGTGCCATCAGGGCCAGGGAATTTTCCAGGGTGGTGGACCAGCGCCCGTTGGTTTGCCTCCGCCGGATCGCCTCGGCCAGGCGGGGCAGGGAGGGGGAGCCGGGGTCGGTTTCCAGCCGGGCGAGCAGCAGCATCGCCAGGTCGCGGACCGGGGTTTCCAGCCAGTGGGCGCCCGGGCCGCCCGCCTGGTTGTCGATCGCGGCCTCGCTCTCCTCCAGGAGTGCCGTGATCTCTCCGGGTTCGATCCGGGCCCGGGCCATCGCGGCGGCCACCGTGACCGCGGTTCCCGGGGTGAGGCTGGACCGGAGTTCGAAGAGCCGCCGGATCGCCCCTTCCTCCGGGACCCCCGCCAGGGCGAGGTTGTAGGCGGCGTAAGCTTCCCGGAAGCGGCGCCGCCGCCAGGCCTCGTCCGGTGCGGAGGACTCCTCCCGGCGCCGGAGCCGGCCCTGGCACCAGTCCAGGGCGGCGTCGATCCGGTCGCGGGGGACGTCGTAACCGTGGCGGGAGGCTTCCAGGAGGAAGTGCGCGGCATAGAGGCTCCCCGGCTCGTTGACGGTCGTTCCCGCGGGCCAGTAAGAGAAGCCGCCGTCGGCCGTCTGCATCCCGATGATCCGGCGGATGCCCTCTTCCACCATCCCCTGTCCCGCCCCCCCGGGCAGGCCGGCGGGCAGGAGATCTTTCAGGTAAATCAGGGGAAAAACCGTGGAGGCGGTCTGCTCCAGGCAGCCGTAGGGATATTCGAGGAGAAAGTCGAGGCCCGGGGTCAGCAGGGTATCGGGGAGCCCGGAGCAGGTCAGGCGGGCCCGGTTGCTTCCGGGATAACTGTCCGGGAGAGGAGGGAACTTCCAGGTTTCCCCGGCCCGGACCACAACCGTTTCGACCCGGCTCATCCGGGGCGAGGGTGGGCGGACCGGGAGGTGGAAAGTCCGGCTGACGGTTTCTCCCCCGAGGGAGGCGGTGAAGACCAGGGAAGCTTCCCCCGGCGCCTCTCCGGCCCGGAGCGGGACGACCAGGGAGGTCTCTCGTCCCTCTTCCAGTTCGCCTTCCCAGTGCCAGGGTTCCCCGCCGGCGAGGGCCAGGGCGCCCCGGGCGGAGACGGCGCAGGAGAGGGCCCCGTCTCCGGCCGAGAGATTGCGGACCGTGAAGGCGGGGCGGCAGGTATCGCCCGGGGCGAGAAAGCGGGGCAGGGAGTCCGAGATCTCCAGGGGGGAGCGGACGAGCAGTTCGGCCGTCCCGCCGCCGACGCCCCGGGTCGAGGAAGCCACGGCCATCACCCGGAGTTTCCCGGAAAATTCCGGCAGGCGGATGCTCCAGTTCGCCCGGCCGTCTTCGCCGCTCGCCAGGGGGCCGGACCAGAGCGCGAAGGGCTGAAAGCGGCTGACCTGAAGCGGGCTGAGCCGTCCGGCGAGCGGCTCCGTCTCGCCATCCCCGCCGGGGGCGGAGGGTCCGCCGATGACTCCCTCCTCCCGGTCGGGCAGGAGCAGGGAGTAGAGGTCGTGCAGCGCACCCAGCGCCCGGCGGGGGGAGGAGAAAAACCCGAAGGGATCGGGGGCGGCGAACCCGGTCAGGGCCAGGATCCCCTCGTCCACGACCGCCGCCGTGATCTCTCCGGGGACGGGGTGGCCGAGGAAATCGTTCAGGGTGAAAGCCAGATCGAGTTCTTCCCCGGGCCGGAGTTCGGGGGGGGAGGAAACCTCCAGGGCGAGGCGGTATTTTTCCTCGACCACGGGCAGGTAAACGCTCCCGACCGCCCGGGCGGGGGCGGGTTCCCCGTTCCGGGCCAGGGGGCGGTAAACCGAGACCGTGCAATGCACCCCGGGCAGGCAGCTCTCGTCCAGAGTGACGGAAAGGACGGTCGAGTTCCCCTCCAGGGTGAAGGCTTCCCAGCCGACCAGCCGCGAGGTCTCGACCTGGAGCAGGCCGTATCCGCCGAAGGGCGCGCGGACGCTGATCCGGGCGGTTTCCCCGGGACGGAAGGGGCCGCCGATCGGGGAGACTTCCACCCGCTCCGGGAACTCCAGCGACCAGGGGAAACTGTCCTGGTCGGAATCGGAACTGCGGAAGACCAACGAGGTCGAACTTCCGGATTCCGGGTCGCGGACCTGGAGGAGGTGTTCCCCCCAGCCGGCAGGGGAGAATTCGAAGGTTCCGCGTCCGGACTGGAGACTGACGGTCCCCGAGAGCCAGGGTTCCTCGACCCGCCGGTGGGAGGTGTAGGAGTAGTTCCCGTTGTCGTCCCGGGAGAGGACCGAGGGCCAGGTGATCCGGGAGATGGAGGCCTCCAGGGCCGGGGTATCCGCCCGGACCGCGCCGCCGGGGTTGACGGCGGCGATCTCCAGGCGGACCGGGGAGCCCGAAGGCAGGGTCTGATCATTTAGCACCCCCCGGATCCCGACATAGAAGGGGTAGGGATGGATCCGGGCCGCTCCCCGGGCGGTGACGGCCCGCCCGCCCGCCTCGATCACCGAAGCGCTCAGACTCGCTTCCAGGGCGGCCGGGGGGAAGATGTCGGCCGGGGCGTCGGCGGCGATCTCGGCCTGCCCTTCCTCGTCGAGCTGGAGGTTGAATTCGCGGCCGCCGCCGGGGACATATTTTTTCTCCTCGTCCCCGAAAGCCCAATCCTCCCAGCCGGCGGGCCGGAAGGGGAGGGGGAGAAAATCGAGCCGGCCCTTCAGCAGCAGCCCTCCCGCGGGTGTCCCGGTGTAGTAACGGGAGCTGACCCCGAAGACCAGCTCTTCCCCGGGGACGGCGTCCCCCGGGGGCGCGATCGCCACCTCCAGGGACGGGGGGACGAAATCGGCCACCCGGAAGCCCGCGCGGCCCAGGACGCTGCCGGCGCCGGGGAGGATGAGCTCGAGCCGGTAGAATCCGTCACCGGCGTAATCCGGCAGGTCGAGGGAGAATTCCGCGGCGGCCAAATCCCCGGTGAAGCCGGCCAGTTCCCGGAAGAGGCGGCCGTCGGGGCCCAGGATCCGCAGCCCGACCGGGAAGGGGTCGGGGAGGGAAAAATCGGCTTTCCGCAGCAGCGCCCGGCAGTGGACGGTCTCCCCCGGGCGGTAGACCCCCCGGTCGGTGTAAAGAAAGGCCTGGGCCGGATCCGGGGGAAAATCGGGGCCGGAGAGTTTCCGCCCGCAGCGGACCCGCGAGCCCGGCAGCGGCAGAAAGTTGAAGTCGTCCCCGTTTTGGGCGGTGACCAGGTAAGGTTCGATCCCTTCCCCGGCCGGGAGTTCCAGGCGGAGACAGCCGTCGGGGGCGGTCTCCCCGGCGGCCAGGAGCTGGTTGGGGGAGTTGCGGATCTCGACCCGGACCCCGGGAAGGGGATGGCCTTCCCGGATCGAGGCCGCCCGGACCAGGGCTTCGCCGGGGAGCGTCTGGACGCTCAACCCGAGGTCGGTGACCACTATGATCCGGCGGGCCTGCTCCCATCCCGGGATTTCGTCCGCCGCCAGGGTGAGGGCGAAAATCCCGGCCGCGGTTTCTCCCGTGAGTTCGGAAAGTTCGAACCAGCGGCCGTGGACCTGGTTGCGCGGGGCATCAGGGATCCGGATCTCCCGCTGCCGAACGGGGGAGGCGATGTTTCCCCCGGCCCGCTCCCCCCAGTACCAGGGCGCCGACTGCTCCTGGTGAACCAGTTCGGCCACGTTGTTGGGATAGATCCGGCGGGACTCGACGCTGAAGGCTCCGAGGTTGACCGATTCGATCCGCAGGCGGCGGGAACCGAGGGCGGTGAGATAACGGCCCCCATCGGCCAAGCCCGCCTCGGGCTTAAGATCGGGCAGGCAGGCCGAGAGTTCCAGGTCCCCCTCGGCCCGCACGCCGTTTTCGGTCTCGAGCTCCCGGTCGAACCGGAGGCTGTAAACCGTGTTGGGTAGGAACTCCCCCCGGATCCGCACCCCGGAAGAATTCCAGGCGCTCGATTCCACCCGGCACTCCAGGGCCGGGACGACGGAGAGATGGGCCCGGACCCGGGCGGGGTTCACCGGCTGGGAAAAAGTCACCTCGATATAGCGGTCGCGCAGGGAGGCGTGGGGTCGGACGGAGTCGATCTTGAGCTCGGCGGCGAGGGTGATGTCCCGGGTGACCGTCTCGGGCAGGGAGAGGCTCCCGGCGGCGGGCGGGAGGCCGGCCGCCAGCGAGAGCCGGATGCTCCCGGTCCTTTCCCGGATGGGCCCGGCCTTGATCCGCAGTTCCCGGCCCGCGGCGGGGGGGAGAAGAGTCCAGGGGATTTCCTCGCCGCCGGGGTAATGGAAGCGCAAACCGGAAAGGAGGCTGGCGGCGCTGACGGGGGCGTTGAAGGAGAGGGTGAGTTCGACCAGGTCCCCGCCTGCCCAGGCCGTCTGCCGGGCGCCGAGCAGGTTCAGGGGCGCGCTGGAAAAGGAGAACCTCCCCCGGTATGCCGTCCCGCCGCCGGCGGGAAGGAAATCCGGTTTGAAGCGCGCCTCCCAGCTGGTGCACGGCGGCCAGGGGGAGGAGGGGGTGAAGGTCAGGGTCCGGTCGTCGCTCCAGAGGAATCTCCCCGAGGCCTGGGGGGAGAAGATCACCGGCGCCTCCGGTTTCCGGGGGGGCGGCGAGGGAAAGATCCAGGTCAGGGGATCGCCGGCGGAGACCCGGCCGCCGTCGCCGGGGAGGAAGACCGCTCCCCCCGTGCCGCCCGGCGCTTCCCGGCGCCAAAGGTTCCAGGCGACCAGCCCGTTGATCGTGAGCAACCCGGCGCCGAAGACGACCGCCAGGACGAACCAGCGATTCGAAGCCCCAGATTTCATTCCCGCCTCCCGGTTTGAGTTTCCCCCAATCTACCGGAAGAATGTGGCCGAAATATGGCGGGAATGTGAGCAAATATGGTCCGGCTGGCTCTCCGATCCGGGCTTCAGGAAAGGGGGAGGGTGAAGGTAAAGAGGGCGCCGCCTTCCGGCGGGGCGGCAACTTCGATCCGCCCGCCGTGCTTTTCCACGATGCTCCGGGCGATGGCCAGCCCCAGGCCGGAGCCGTAAGGATGGCTGCCGTTGCGGTCCTCGGTGGTGAAGAAGCGCTCGAAGATTTTTTCCCGGTTGGCGGGGGCGATCCCCGGCCCGGTATCCCGGACCGCCGTCAGCACCCCCCGGTCGGGCCGGGGGGAGACCGAGACCGTGACCGTCCCCCCCGGGGGGGTGTAGCGGAAGGCGTTTTCCAGCAGGTTGAGGATGACCTGCTCGATCCGGCCCGGGACGATGCTGACCGGGAGGTTTTTCTCCGACAGTTCGACCTTCAGCTCCGCCCGGGGCCTCTCAAAGGCGGCTTCGGCCCGGCTCAAGACCCCGAGCACAAAGTCGGGGTAGTTGACGGTTTCTCGGGGGGCGGCCGCGGTCTCGATGTCCAGGCGGGTCAGGGCGGCCAGTTCCCCCACCAGGGCGTTCATCCGCCGGGCGTCGAGGCGGATGTTGGCGGCGAAACGGCGGCGGGTGCTCTCCGCCGGGGGATCCTCGGATTCGAGAATCTCGGCCGCCCCGATGATGGCGGTCAGGGGGGTTTTCAGCTCGTGCAGGGTTTCGGAGATGAAGTCCCGGTTATAGAGGTTGCGTCTTTCCAGTTCCGCGGTCATCCGGCGCAGGGAATCGGCCAGGATCCCGATCTCGCCCCGCCCGCGCAGGTCGGGGGGGATATCGCGGGCGGCGCCCCGGGCGATCTCGCCGGCCGCCCGGGTGAGCCGCCGCAGGGGCCGGGTGATGGTGAAAGCCAGCGCGGCCGCCGCCGCCGCCGCGAATATCCCGGCGATGACCAGGGCCCGGGTCTGCTCGGCCACGATCTCGCCGATGGCCCCGGCGATCGGCCCGGTATGGCGGGATACCATCACCGCCCCCAGAAGTTCGCCGCTTTCGCCCCGGAGGGGGACGGCGACGTAGTAATACACGTAGCCGCGGTCTTCGGTCAGCTCCCAGCGCGCTCCATATCGGCCCGAGAGCGCCTTGTTCACTTCCGGCCGGGCGGAGAAATCCCTCCCCGCGGTGGAGTCGTCGTGGGAGTCGAAGAGCACGATCCCCTCCGGGGAGATGATCCGGATCCGGCTCATCAGGTCCGGGCCGTAGGCGGAGAGCAATTTCTGGAACCGCGCCGCGCCCGGTTCCCGCTGGGACTCGGGGATATCCAGGACCAGCGCGCGGTAATGCTGCCCGGCCAGGAGGGCGTAGGCGCCCATCTCCTTTTCCAGCGCGGTCCGGGTGTAGCGGTCGAAAAAAGAAACGGTGTAACGGTGGAGGAACCAGGAAGGGATGATGACCACGGCCAGGAAGGAGAGGAGGATTTTCCAGCGGATGCTCACGGCTCTTCCCCCAGGCGCCGGTGGAGGCGGTAACCTTCCCCGTAAACGGTCTCGATGGGATCGAGATCGGGCCGCCGGGCCCGGAACTTGGAGCGGATTTTCTTGACCGTGGAGTCCACGCTGCGGTCTCCGACGGCCGCGGAATCCGGGTAGAGCCGATCGAGCAGGGACTGGCGGGAAAATATCCGGGCCGGGTAGCGGGTCAGGGTTTCCAGGAGCCGGAATTCCAGGGCGGTCAGATCCAGGCGATGCCCGTCCAGCCGCGCGGTCATAGATTCGGGGACGACCTCCAGGGGGCCCAGCCGCCGCCGGTCGCGGCCCTGATCGCCGGCGGACCGGCGCAGCACGGCCCGGACCCGGGCCGCCAGTTCCCGGGGGCTGAAAGGTTTGGTGATGTAATCGTCGGCCCCGAGTTCGAGGCCGAGAACCCGGTCCACCTCCTCTCCCAGCGAGGTGAGCATAATCACCGGAATCTCGGGGGTCAGTTCCCGGAAGCGGCGGAAGAGATCGAGCCCGGAGATACCCGGGAGCTTGAGATCGAGCAGGACCAGCGCCGGGCGCCGCCGGCGGAAGAGCTCGAGCCCGGAATCGCCGTCCGGGGCGGAGGAAAAGGCGAAGCCGTTTTCCTGGAGGACATACTCCACCACCTCGGTGATGTGGCGGTCGTCGTCGATCAGAAGTATTTCGGCCATCGCCGCTCCTGAGAAATCGCGCGAATCGGGGCGAGGCGTCGGGCGATGATTCGGTCTTGACCGCCCTCGGGAAGCGGAGTCCGTCAGCCGCGCCGCCGTTTGCCCAGCCAGTAAAACAAGGCGGCCGTGGCCAGCAGGATGGGGATAAGAATCAGGGTCGCCCCTCCTCCCGCCGGGCAGGAGGCCCCGGCCTCTTCCTCCGGCTCCGCCGGCGTCGCGGAAGAGCTTACTGCCGCGGCCGGGGGTGTCGGCACCGCCGCCGGAGTCGGCGGCGGCAGGACCACGGAGGAGAAGGCCTGGGCCAGCAGCTCCCGGGCCCGGGCGTCCCGGACCGGACGCTGCTTCGATCCCATCACCACGGCGATGAAACGGACCCCGCGCCTCCGGGCGGTGGCCACGATCGAGTAGCCGCCGGCCCGGAAGTACCCGGTCTTCAGGCCGTCGCAGCCCTCCACGTCGCCCAGCAGCCGGTTGTGGCTGCGCATCTCGAACTCGCCGCCGCGGAAGGGCCGGTAGGTGGCGGAGGTGTAGCGGAAGATCTCCGGGTGGCGCGCCAGCTCCGCCGCCAGCCGCGCCAGGTCGCGGGCGGTGGTCACGTCCGGTTCCTGTTCTTTGCCCGGGGGCAGGCCGTGAACCGACCGGAAGGCGGTGCCCTTCATTCCCAGTTCGGCCGCGCGCTGGTTCATCAGGCGGACGAAGCCCTCCGGCGAGCCGGCGACGTGGATGGCCAGGGCGGCGGCCGCGTCGTTGGCCGACTGGATGATTAGGGCGTAGAGCATATCCTCCAGGGAGAAGACCTCGCCTTCGGCCAGGTAGACCTGGGAACCGCCGATCTGGGCCGCCGCCGCCGTGGTCCGCACCCGGTCGGTCAACTGCAGGGTCCCGGCCTCGATCTTCTCCTGGATGATCAGGAGCATCATCAGCTTGACCAGGCTGGCCGGGTAGGCGGTGGCGTCGGCGTTCTCCGCGAAGACGACCTCCCCGGTATCGGCGTTGATCGTCAGCGCCGACAGGTAGGGTTCGGCCGCCCTCTCGGGGATCGGCGCCCGGGCAGCGGCGGCGGAGAGGGGGGACAAGAAGATCGGGATCAGGAACCAGGCGGCGGGTCGGCAAAGGATTCTCATAATTGACACAAGCTCGCTTGATTGGTTGCGGGTGCGATACTTTCCCCGGGGATTATTCCAGCTTGAAGGCCGGCATTATGGACCAATTCTCCGCCGAAGGCAAGGTCCCACTCTCCCTCGCGCCCCTTTCGGTTGAGGCGGGGCGGTTCTTTCAGCGCCGCCCCGGCTTCCCCCAACCGCTTCATCCTGACCGGCGCGGCGAGGTAAAATATTTCACTCTCGGCATCCCCGGGATGACGAAGTCCCTGAGCCTGCCGAAGGGCTGGGACCCTGCTTCGGCGCCCGGGGGGACATCCCGACAACGAGATAGGATCGATCTGTCTCTTAAAGCCAGGGGCCCGGGGCCTTCCAGATTCCGGAGAAGGGTCTTCCCCCGGCCAGGGAGACTGTCGGGGGTTGGAGGAATACCTTGATATCCGCCGCGACATCCCTGAATTCCGCCGGGGCGTCGGCGATCTTGACTTTGTTCAAAAATCCCCGCCATTGAAGCATTTTATCCGCGTCATTTCCGAATCGACGATCGAAGACCGCGGGGTCGCCGGTTACAGGCGTGTTTCGGTTTGCGAACGTTCTGGTCAACGCTTTCGCCAGGACCTCCCCCTTGAAGTCAAACTCGCGGGAAAGCTTCCAGATGTCATAGAAGTCCTTCATCCGGCTGCTCAGGACGCCGCGCTGGACCATCGCATGGAACTTCTCGGTTATGGTGCTCTCCATAGTGTAGCCGTTCAACTCCGGCGAGGGAAAGTCAAGAAGAACCGGGAACTTGACCTTTCTGGGACCGGGAACGATTTCATCCCCGAAGCCGATATCTATCTGCAGACTGACCAGTGCGTTGCCCAGGTTGCCATCGAGCCGGACGCGGATACCCGCGTATTCAGCTTTCGCTATGATTGTCCGGGCAACCACCGTTCCAGCGTGGAAAATCATACCGTCGGCTTCGACATCCGTCCGGCAGGCGTCTTTGATGGCGGAGGCGACTATCCGGGGACTGTTTTCGATTCTGCCCAAAAGATCGATGTCCATAGTGGGACGGGACCCCGGCCCGCTCCATACTGAGAACATCAGGGCTCCCTTGAGAACGAACCGGTCCGCGCGCGGACTTTTGGAGAGACGGTAGATGAACCGCTCGATGGCGAAGCGCTGCAGGAGTTCATTGAAGGGACGGGAGGATTCCCGGGCCCGGTTGAGAAGGCGCTGGTGGACCGACGCGGCGGTGTTCTTGATTATTCTCGACATTACAGAAGCGCCTCGAGGTAGGGGCGGATGATTTTTCCCACCCGGCAGATCGCCGCGTAACGAATCAGCTCGTCCACCTTGACTCGATTGCGTTCGCGGTAGAAGCGAATCGCCTCCACCGCCGTGTCGAGTCCGACCCGGTTGCGGAACTTGAAGCAATCGGCCAGCGTCTTTTCCGGGCTGTAGACCCGGACGATTACGCCGTCGATTACGTGTTTCTCCACGCCCTCCGCATAAGCCGACCCGCCGAATCGGTAGGTCTTGATCGGAGGATGAGTCAGCCGAGGCTCTTCCGAACCGCGGGGCAGGGCCAGGTGGACCTCGTGGGGTATCTCGGTGGTGAGCCCGTGAAACGCCAGGCCGGAGATCAGGCAGATGATCCCCCGGGGGACCCGGGCGGCGACGGTGACCAGATCGGGGCTGCCAAGCGGGGGCCGGCCGGCGAGGCGATAGAGCCCGCGGCTTATTGCCTCCAGCTTCCCGGAGGTCCGCAGGGAGTAGAGCGTGCCGGGGTGGATGCCCGCCCGCAGGGCCTGGGCTGTCCGGAGTATCCCGCCGTGTTTTTCAAATACGGCAATCGCCTTCTGGAATCGGGTATCTTGGTTGGCGGCCGCTCGCCGGTTCATGACTAAAATACCTATACTTAATGATATATGTAGGTATATTGAATTAGTTTCGGCGATATGTCAACAGGAATTCGGAGAAAGGGAAAGGTACGCCCAAGACTGCGAATTTTGTAGGCGATAAACAGCGGCCGGAAGCGGCACGATCTTTCTCCCCACGGTTTCGAAATCCGTGGCTTCCGTTCGAATTGAAAGGTTGGATACCCGTCGAAAACGAGCCTGCGGGGGCTAACCGTCCCGCCGGCGGCGGGTCCTCCGTTCGTTCTCGCTCAGGTAACGCTTCCGGAGGCGGATGTGCTTGGGGGTGATCTCGAAGAGTTCATCGTCGGCGATGAACTCCAGGGCGAACTCCAGGGTCAGCTCCCGGGGCGGGATCAGCTTGATCGCCTCGTCGGCCCCCGCGGCCCGGATGTTGGTCAGCTCCTTCTCCCGGGCGGCGTTGACCACCAGGTCCCGGCCCTTGTTGTTCACCCCGATGATCATCCCCTCGTAAAGCTGATCGCCGGGACGGATGAAGATCTCCCCCCGTTCCTGCAGGCCGAAGAGGGCGAAAGCCACCGCCTTGCCCGCGGTCTTGGAGATCATCACCCCCGCCTGGCGCGTCGCGGTCTCTCCGGAATATTTTTGGTAGCGATAGAAGGTCTGATACATAATCCCGGTGCCCCGGGTCATCTGGAGCAGGTCGGCGCGGAACCCGAAGAGCCGGCGGGTGGGGGCGATAAAACTCATCCGGATGGTCCCGATGAAGGTCCGGTTCATCTCCTTCATCACCCCGTTTCTCTCCCCCAGCGCTTCGATGACCGCGCCCTGGTAGCCCTCGTCAACCTCGACGATCACCTCTTCCATCGGCTCCAGCGTCTGCTCCCCGATCTTCATCAGGATCACCCGGGGGGCGGAAACCTCCAGCTCGTAGCCTTCCCGGCGCATCGTCTCGATCAGGATGGAGAGATGAAGTTCGCCCCGGCCGGAAACCTTGAACCCTTCCCCCCCCGGCACCGTCTCCACCCTGATCCCCACGTTGGTCAGGGCTTCGCGTTCCAGCCGCTCCCGGAGGTGGCGCGAAGTCAGGAACCTCCCGCCGTCCCGCCCGGCCAGGGGGCTGGTATTGTGGGAAAAGACCATCGAGATGGTGGGCTCGTCGATCTTGATCCGGGGGAGCGCTTCGGGGTTCTCCCCCTTGGCCAGGGTATTGCCCACCTTGACCTCGTCAATCCCCGCCAGGGAGATGATGTCTCCGGCCCGGGCGGATTCAACCTCCACCCGGATCAGCCCCTGGTACTTCAGGATCCTGGTCACCCGCCCCGACTTGATACTCCCGTCATTCTTGACCAGGGAGACCGGGTCGCCTTTCGAGATCTCCCCGTGAAAGATCCTGCCGATCGAGATCTGGCCGACGTAGGAGTCGTAGTCGAGGAGGGTGACCAGCATCTGGAAGGGTTTGGCCGGATCGGCCAGGGGGGGCAGGACCCGCCTCAGGATCGTGTCCAGGAGGGGTTTCATATCCCGCCCCGGATCCTCCAGGTCGAGGGTCGCCCACCCGTCCTTGCCCGAGGCGTAAACTATGGGAAAATCCAGCTGTTCGTCGGTGGCGTTGAGTTCGCAGAAGAGATCGAAGGAAGAATCCGCGGTCTGATGGGGCTGGGAATTGGGCCGGTCGATCTTGTTGATCACCAGGATCGGCTTCAGATGGAGTTCCAGGGATTTCTTGAGGACGAATTTCGTCTGGGGCATCGGCCCCTCGAAGGCGTCCACCAGGAGAAGAACCCCGTCCACCATCTCCAGGATCCGTTCGACCTCGCTGCCGAAATCGGCGTGGCCGGGGGTATCGACGATATTGAACTGGATCCCCTTGTAGAGGAACGACGCGACCTTGGAAAAGATCGTGATCCCCCGCTCCTTCTCCAGGGGGTTGGAGTCCATAATGGTGCTCTCGCCCTCCTTGAATTCGTAGGCCCCGGTCTGTTTCAGGAGGGCGTCGACCAGGGTGGTCTTCCCGTGGTCGACGTGGGCGATGATGGCGACGTTCCTGACGTCCTGGCGGCGTTTTTGATTGGGCATAACCTTGATCACCCCGATATAAAAATCCCGACCCCGTGAATCAGGGTCGGGATAATTTCCCTGGACACTGAATATCTCTGCCGGCAATGCGGTGAGGGCCGTGATATATCTGCTTAATCTCCCCGCGAGTCAAGGTTAAAATTCCGCCCTGCCCGCGCCTCCCCGGCTTCTTCGGCGCGGATTGAATATGCCGCCCGCCGAAATTTTTGCTAAAGTAAATCCCATACCGGCCGGGCGCTGGTGCAGGAGGCCAGGAGTCCCTTGGTCGGCCGGGCGGCGAACCGCCGGGGAATGATGCTGGTGATGAAGTCCCAGGGAGGGGAGATGTCGATCCAGGACCAGAAGGGGGAGCTGATCGTCTACCCGACTTCCCGGGCGCTGAGGCAGTACCAGCGGCGGCGCCTTTACCGGGAACCGTTCTTCGACGGCCGGGGCCATATCGCGCTGTCGGCCTTCCTCGGCGGGTGCGAGGAGGCGTCCCGGCTGGCCGGGCTGCTCCGGGCGGAGGACGGGCGGCCGCTGGAGCGGATCGACGATCTGAAGGGGGGGATCGCCGTGGTCGAGACGGCCGAGCGCTTCTTCGCCGATCCGCCCCTGCCCCTCCGGGTCCTGAGCCGGCTTTCCCGGCGGGGGCTGGAGGAGACCCTGGAGCAGCTGATCGCCTACCTTGCTCCCCTGGCTCACCGGGCCGATGAGTTCCTGGAGCTGCTGGCCGCCGACCCCGAATCCCCGAAGAACCGGGAGCTGGCCGCCCTCTACCGCCGCTATCGGGAGGTCTGCGAAGACCTGGGAGCGGCCGACGGCGCCCGGGTCAACGCCGCCACCCTCCGGCTGCTGAGGTCCGGCCGGGCCGCCTGGCCGGCCTTTCTCCGTTCCGCCGCGGCCATCACCCTGACGGGCGTCCGCTGGGTGGGGCCCTTCGTGGAGCTGGTGATCCGGGCGCTGGAGGAGGGGCCGGAGAAGATCCCGGTCACGGTCAGCCACATTCTCGAGGCTCACGAACAGGACTGGTGGGGGCGGGAGCTGATGACCGGGACGGGGAAGCTGATCTTCGGGGAGGAGCTGGAGAGCGATCTTCCCCGCTTCGAGCCCGCGACCCGGGAGGCGCTCGACCGGCTCCGGGAGGGGTACGCGATGTGCGACCCCAACCTGGCCGGCCCCGGCCGTTTCCACATCGCCTTCTCCCGTTCGGTGGGGCGCTTCGGCGAGGTCGAGGACCTGGCCCGTCGAATCGTCTGGGAGACCCGGCTGAAGGAGAGCCCGCTCCGCCCGGAGGAGATCTGCCTGACCGCCCGCGACCTCGGCCCCTACGCCGACGCCATCCGCTCGGTCTTCCCCCGGTTCGGCATCCCCTTCAACTTTCGCCGGGGGCTGCCGGTCCTCTCCGCCCCGGTGGTCAAGGTGATCCTGCGCTTTATGGAGTTTTCGGCCGCCGGCTCCCGGGAGGCTTTCTGCGCGCTCCTCGAGAGCCCCTGGCCGGACTGGGGCGACATCCCGGCCCTTCGCCTGGCCGACGATATCCGCCGCTCGGGGGCGGAGCCGGAGATCGGATCGTTCCGGGAGCTGAAGACCCGGCTGTCGGCCTATTACCGGCGGCGCCCCCCGGCCGGCGTGAAGGCGGGCGCGCTGATCGCGGCGGCGGAGCAGGCCTGGCAGAGGGCGAAGGGCCCGGCGGCCGTGACAAACGCCCGGGAAGGGATCGGCGAGCTGCTCCACCGTCTGGAGGAGGAGTTCGGCTTTCCCCGGCGGGTCCGGGAGCTGGCCGCCGAGAGCGCGGGTTCCGGCGACCGGCGCTGGGGCTACCTCTTCAACGGCCGGGCCTACGGGGCGGCCCGGAGGACCCTGGAGCTGCTGAGGGATTGCTCGCCCCCCGGTGCCGGCGCCGGCTGGGAGGAGCTGATCCGCCTGGTGGTCCGCGGCCTGGAAGGGCTCGACGTCTTCCCCCTGCCCCCGGACGAGTCCGGGGTCTGGATCTTAAGCCCCCACGATATCGGCGGCCTGAAGTTCTCCCTGGTGATCGTCGCCGACCTCACCTCCGGGTCCTTCCCCCGGCTGCCCCTGGAGAGCCCGATCTTCTCCGACCGGGAACTGGAGGAGTTCCGCCGCCGCCTGGGAGGGGAACTCCCGGCCGGGGCGCTGGCCGCCTCCCGGGTCCGTTCCGGCCAGGAGAACCTGCTCTTCCTCACCACCCTGGCCGCCGCCGCCGAGCGGATCGTGGTGTCGGCCGCCGCCCGGGACGAGGGGGGGCGGGAGGTGGTCCCCTCGGTCTTCTACTCCACCCTTTGGCGGCTGGCCGGCTGGCCGGCCTTTCGGGATGAGCTCCCCCCGCTCCCCCCCGACCCCTACGACCGCTGGCGGTTTCAGACCGGGACCGGCTACCTGGTCGAGCACTGGGAGAAGCAGCTGGGGGCCGCCCACCCCGGCGAGCGGACCCCCTTCCCCGGGGAGTCCTTCGCCGGGACGGTGCCTTTGCCGCTGGCCGTCACCGCCGCCGAGCGGCGGCGGGCCCTGGTCCGGGAGCCGGGGGAGGGGGGAGAAGGGCGGCCGGGGCGGGCGGAGATCATCGCCTCCCGCGGGCTGAAGGTGGAGAGGCTGCGGCGGGATTTCTTCCGCCGCCAGGCCGCCCGGGAGGACCCGGCCGCGGCGATCGAATACACCCCGGAGGAGGCCCGGTACAGCGGCCACCTCGGCCCGGGGATCCTCCCCGCCCCGGCCGGGAGGGAGTTCAGCGTCACCGAGCTCAACCTCCTGGCCCGCTGCCCCTACGCCTTCCTGCTGGAGCGGGTCTTCCGCCTGGAAGAGGTGGAGACCAACGAGCTCGACCCCAGCCCCCTCGATTACGGTTCGGCGGTCCACGCCGTGCTCGAGCGGGGGTTCTCCCTCCTGCGGGGCGAAGGGGAGGAGGAGGAGATCGGGGAGAGGTTCCGCCCGCTGATCCGGCCGGCCTGGGCGGTCCGGGAGGAAGCCGGCTGGATTCTGGTCCGCTCCCCCCGGCGCCCCTCCGGGGAGGTTCTCCCCCTGGCCCTCATCGAGGCGGCCGGGCGGGAAGAGGAGAAACTGTACCTGGAATTTTTCTCCGACCTGGCCCGCCGGGTCCTCGACCGGGCCGGGAGCGAGAACTGGCGGCTGGGGGTGAGGGAACAGCTGGCGGTGGAGCGGCGGCGGATCATCCACGGGGTGAGGAAACTGGTCTCCCTCAACTTCTCCCCCCCGCTCTACAAGAAGCACCCCCGGCTGGAGGGGGCGGGGGAAATCACCCGGGCCACGGGCCCGGTCGAGTTCGCCTTCGGGGGGAGAGCCGGCCCCGCGGTCGAGCTGGCCGACCCTAACGATGCCTCCCGCCGGGTCTCCGTCCGGGGAAAGATCGACCGGGTGGACCTGATCTTTTCCGGGGAGAAGCTGGCCGCCTTGGCGGTGATCGATTACAAGGGGTCGTCGGCCGCCGGGGTCAACTCCCGGGGGCTGGCGGCCGCGATCGCCTCCGGTCTCGACTGCCAGCTGGCGGTCTACGGGCTGGCCGCGCGGAGCCGTTTCGGGGACCGGTTCCCGGTGATTATGCAGTACCTATCTTACTCCCAGTCGAAGAAGGAGCTGGCCACGGCGGCGGCCAACCACTGGATCGGGCTGGAGAAGGAGCCCCTGACCGCCGGGGAATGGGGGGAGCTGGCCGGCGACCCCGCCGCCGGGCTCCTCGACCCGCTGCGGGCGTCGATCTTCCGGGGGATCGACCAGCTGGAGTCCGGGATGTTCCTGATCGACCCGCCGGGGTGCTCCGACTACTGTCCCTACCGCCACCTCTGCCGCTACGTTCCCGGGGTGCTGGCGGCGAGGGAAGAACCGGGGGAGTCCGATGACTGAGAAGAAAGAAAATCGCTCCGTCGCCTCGATCCGGTTCATCGCCTCCGCCGGGACCGGGAAGACCCACCAGGTGACCTCGCTCTACTCCGCCCTGATCCTGGGGCGGCCCTACCCGGGGGAGAAGCTCGGGCCCCTGGAGCCGGGCGCGGTCTTCGCCGGCGAGACCCGGATCCCCTGCGAGGAGATCCTGATGCTGACCTTCGCCCGCAACGCCGCCTCCGAGATGCGCTCCCGGATCACCGCCGAGATCGAGCGCCAGCTCGACCGGGACCCCGACCGGGCCGACTTTTACTGGTCGCTGCTGAGGCGGATCTCCGGGGCGGTCATCTCCACCATCCACGCCTTCGGCCAGCGGCTGATCGCCCAGAACGCCCTCGCCCTCGGGATCGCCCCCGACTTCTCGGTCCTGGAGGAGGACGAGGCCGAGCGGCTGCTGCGGGAGACGGTCTCTTGGGAGCTGAGGCGGTCGCTCTCGGCCGGGGAGCCCGGGGAGGTCGAATCGCTGGAGGACCTCTGCGTGGCCCGGAAGACGGGGAAACTGGTCGCGGCGACGGTGGAGTTCCTCCGCCGCTGCGAGAGCCTGGGGCTGGAGATCTCGCTGCTCGACCCCGGGGAGCTGCTGGTCAGCCCTTCCCCTCCCACCCCGGAGGACCTCCGGTCCCTGGAGGAGTTCTTTGACCGGCTGGCCGTCGGGGAGAAGCCCAACGTCGCCGCCGCGCGCTTCCGGGATACCCTGGCGGAACGGCTTGCCGTCCTCTCCCCGGAAGCCGGCGGGGAGGAGGTCGCCGCCGCGGCCGGGGAACTGCTCGACTGCTGCCGGGGGGGTTGGGGGAGCGGGGGGATGAAGGAGGTCCGGTCGGAGGTCAAGTCCCGGCTGGAGGGAGCGGCCGCGTATCCCGACCGGCGGCGGGCCCGGCAGACCCTCTTCGCCTTTCTCGCCTATGCCGGCCGGGCTTACCGGGCCTACGGGGAGGCGAAGCGGGAGCGGGGGGTGATCGACTTCAACGACCTCCTGCTCCGGGCGCGGGACCTGGTCCGGGAGCGGCCCGGGGTCCTCCCCGAGCTGGCGGTGATCATCATCGATGAGGCCCAGGACAACTCCCGGGCCCAGAACGAACTGGTGGAGGCGATCCGCCGGCAGACCGGTGCCGCCCTGGTCCTCTGCGGCGACGTCAAGCAGACCATCCATACCTGGCGGGGGGCGGACCCGGAAGGGATGTCCCGGCTGGCCGACAGTCGGGAACTCATCCCGGTTCCCCTCCAGGTCAGTTACCGGAGCCAGCAGCCCCTCCTCGACTGGGTCAACGAGATCTTCCGGGAGACGGTCTGGGGGGAGGAGGCCTACGGTCCTCAGGCCCATCTCCACCCCCGGGAAGGGGCCCCGGCGGAAGGGGAGCCGGCGGTGGAACTGCTCCTGCCGGAGTGGGAGCACCGGCCGGGGAGGGTCACGGTGCCCCGGTTGCGGCCGGTGGAGAAGGCGGGGTTGGAGCTGAACCCCGGCGACCTGGAGGCGATCGCCGCCGCGGGCGAGGCGGCCGGCGGCATCCCCCCCGAAGAGTGGGCCCGGTGGAGCGAAGAAGCGAAGAACCGGGTCTCCGACGAGGTCCGGGCGGTGGCGGAACGGATCAGCCTGCTCTGCGATCCGCACGGCGTCCGGACCTTCAAGCCGGCCCGGATCTACGACCCCGAGTCCGGGTGGGATAACGACCGCGTCTGTTACCGCTACCGGGATATCACCATCCTCCTGCGGGCGACCGGCCGCCAGGAGCATTACGAGGCGGCCCTGCGGGAGCGGGGGATCCCCTACACCGGGGTCGGGAAGGGGAGGGGGTTCTACTTCCGGTCCGAGGTGCGCGATGTCTCCAGCCTCCTGCGGACCCTGGCTTTCCCCCGGGACGAACTGGCCCTCCTGGCGGTCCTCCGCTCTCCCTTCTGCTCGCTCAGCGACCGGGCGATCGGGGTTCTGGCGGCCGGCGGCGCGCCCTCCCGGTTCTTCCCGGTCCGGGCCGGGGACCGGGCGGCGGGGGCCGCCGCCCTCAAGAGTGCCGGGCTGGCTGAGGAGGCGGAAGACTGCATCCGGTCGGCGGAGGTGCTGGCCCACCTTGGAGGACTGGCCGGGCGCTGGAACGGGACCGACCTGGTCCGCCGGGCGGTTGACCTGACCGGTTACGACGCCGTCCTGGCCGGATCCTTCAACGGGATCCAGCGGCTGGCCAACCTCCGGCTTCTCCTGGCCCAGCTCGCCGAACGGGAGCGGCGGGACGGCCTCGACCTGCCCGCCCTGGCCCGTTACCTCGCCGCCGAGATCGCCGCCGGGACGGCGGCCCCCGACGCCGCCGTCCTCGACCCTTCCAACGACGCGGTGGTGATCAGCACCATCCACGCCGCCAAGGGCCTCTCCAGCCCGGTGGTCTTTATCCCCGACCTGCGCCGCCCGCCGAGGTACGGCGGTTCCTGGGTGACGGTCGCCGACCGGGGATCGGGCCGGCCGGGGGCGGCCGGCCGGATCCGGGTGATCGGGGAGGACGAGGGCGAACTGGACCTGGCGACCGCGGACTGGGAGGAGGCCCGGGAGGCTTCCCGGGCCCGGGAGGATGAAGAGGCGAAACGCCTCTTCTACGTCGCCGCCACCCGGGGGCGGGACCTGGTGGTCCTCTCCGGCGAGAACCCCGGCCGGTCCGGCTCCTGGCGGGACTGGATCAACGGCTACCTCCTTCAGGCCCCCCGGGCGCGGGAGCTGGTCCGGACCGTTCCCTATCCCCGGCTCCGGGCGTCCGCCCCCCCGCCGGCCGGGGACCGGCCGGCCGCCTCGCTCCCCACCCCGGAAAGGTTGGCCGCCCGGGGGGAAGCGGCCCCGGCCCCTCTGCCGGAGTCGTACCGGCTGGCGGTCACGGTCCTGAGCGGGGTTCCCGAGCGCCAAAGCGGGGAGGGGGAGGAAGAATGGGCCCGGCGCCGACAGGAATACGCCCGGACGGGCCTGATCAACCTCCCCCCGGCTTACCTGATCAGCCGGGGAACCGGGGCCGGGGAAGAGCGGCCGAACCCGGCGGAGGAGGGGCGGGAGGAACCGGAGAACGTCCTCAGCCGGCGGATCGACGCCGGTACCTTCGGCCACGCCGTCCTGGAGCGGCTCGACTTCTCCCGCCCGGTCTCCGGCCAGGTCCGGGAGGCGGCGGGTGCTTACGGGGAGTCCGGGGGGGAGGCGGAGGGACTGGAGGAGGGGCTGGCGAAAGCCGCCGCCGCCGTCGCCGGCCTCCTGGAGGGGGCCGACCCGGCCAGGATCATCCGGGAGATGCCCTTCTCCGCCCGGTTCGATTACGGGGGGGCCGAGGTGATCGTGGACGGGGCGATCGACCTCCTCTTCTTCCGGGACGGGAAGTGGCGGATCGTTGATTACAAATTCTCCGGCCGCCCGCCGGCCGAGCTGAAGAGGAAGTACGGTCTGCAGCTGGCGATCTACCGGGAAGCGGTCTCCCGGCCGATCCCGGGCCGGCCCGAGCGGGAGCCGCTCTTCGCGGAAGGGGACGGACCGGCCCCCTTCACGATGACCATCCTCGCCATCGGGCCCGACGGGAGGGTGCGGGAGGTGGAGATCGGGGAGGAGGAGGTTGGAGACGTCCCCGCCCGGGTGATCGCCGCCGCCCGCCTGATCCGGGAAGAGGCCGCCCCCGGAGCGGGTTTCGATTCACAGGCGGGAATGCCTGTGCTACTCTGAACGCCGGGCAAGCCTTTTATGCCCTAACAATCAATCGGGAGGTGGAGAGATGGCGAAGGTTCGTCTGACGGAACGGGCGGAGTGGAAGGCCCTCCGGGAACATTACCGGAAGATCAAGGATGCACACCTGCGGACCCTCTTTGCCGATGACCCGGGCCGGGCGGAGAAGTTTTCCCTCGCGGCCGGGGACCTCTTCCTCGACTACAGCAAGAACCGGATCACCGCGGAGACGATGCGGCTGCTGGCCGCCCTGGCGGAAGCGTGCGGGCTGAGAGAGGGGATCGAGGCGATGTTCCGGGGGGAGAAGATCAACCGGACCGAGAACCGGGCCGTCCTCCATACCGCCCTGCGGGCCGGTCCTTCCGCGGAGATTTTCGTTGACGGGGAGAACGTCGTCCCCGCCGTCCACCGGGTACTGGACCGAATGGCCGACTTCTCGGAGCGGGTCCGCTCCGGGGAGTGGAAGGGCTTTACCGGCCGGCCGATCCGCAGCGTAGTCAACGTCGGGATCGGCGGTTCCGACCTCGGCCCGGCAATGGCGACCGGCGCCCTGGGGGCCGACGGCGACCCGCGCCTGAAGGTCCGCTTCATCTCCAACGTGGATGGGACCCACTTCGCCGAGATGGTCCGGGACCTCGACCCGGCCGAGACCCTCTTCGTGATCTGCTCCAAGACCTTCACCACCCAGGAGACGATCACCAACGCCCTGACTGCCCGGAAGTGGCTGGTCGAGAGGTTGGGGGACAAGGCGGCGGTGGCGAGGCACTTCGTCGCCGTCTCCACCAACGCCGGGAAGGTGGCCGAGTTCGGGATCGACACCGCCAATATGTTCGAGTTCTGGGACTGGGTCGGGGGGCGCTACTCGCTGACCTCCGCTATCGGCCTGGCCCTGATGATCGCGATCGGCGCGGAGAAATTCCGGCGGATGCTGGAGGGATTCCGGACGATGGACGAGCACTTCCGTTCCGCTCCCCTGGAGGAGAATATGCCGGTCCTCCTGGCCCTGCTCGGGATCTGGTACAACAACTTCTTCGGGGCCCAGAGCTACGCCGTCCTCCCCTACGACCAGTACCTGGCCCGCTTCCCGGCCTACCTCCAGCAGCTGGATATGGAGAGCAATGGGAAGTCGGTGGACCGCCAGGGAAGGCCGGTCGGTTACCAGACCGGCCCGATCGTCTGGGGGGAGGCGGGGACCAACGGCCAGCACGCCTTCTACCAGCTGATCCACCAGGGGACGAAACTGATCCCGGCCGACTTCATCGGCTTCCGCCGTTCCCGCCACCCCCTCGGCGACCACCACCGCAAGCTGCTGGCCAACCTGGTCGCCCAGCCCGAGGCCCTGGCCTTCGGGAAGACGGCGGAGGAGGTCCGGGCGGAAGGGGTCGAGGAGCAGCTGGTCCCCTTCAAGACCTTTCCCGGCAACCGCCCGACCAGCACCATCCTGGCCGAGGAGCTTACCCCCTCGGTCCTCGGACAGCTGATCGCCCTCTACGAGCACAAGGTCTTCACCCAGGGCTGGATCTGGGATGTCTACTCCTTTGACCAGTGGGGGGTGGAGCTGGGCAAGGTCCTGGCCGGGAAGATCCTCAAGGAACTAAGCGATCCGTCGGCCCCGCTCGACGGCCACGACTCCTCCACCGCCGCCCTGATCGAACGTTTGCGAGGGTAGTTTGTTTGCGGCAGAAATGGGAATTATTGAAGTCAGGGATACAGGCTAGATGGTAAGGTGTTCAGGGGCTTAGGGGTTTAGGGGTTTAGGGCATTAGGTCCTGGGCCCCAGACCTAAACAGCTAAACCCCTAAATGCCTAAACCCCTAACCAAAGGAGGGAGGGATGAGCAATGTTTACAAGGTGATCGAGGTGATCGGGAACTCTCCGGTCAGCTACGCCGAGGCGAGCAAGGCCGCCCTGGAAGCGGCGTCCAAGAGCGTGAGGGCCATCTCCTGGTTCGAGGTCAAGGATATGGGGGGGAAGGTCCAGGACGGCAAGGTGGTGAACTTCCAGGTCAAGCTGCAGGTGGCCTTCAAGGTGGTGACCGACTGAGCCCCACTGCCCACTGCCTACTGCCTACTGATCACCGCTCCCCCGACACCGCCTGGGTCAGCCCCTGGATCCAGTCCCCGGCCAGGTAGAGCCGGTCCGCAGTTCCCCCGGTCCCTTCATCCGCAGGGGGATTGTCCTCCAGGGGGGGGAGGACCGCGTCGGTGAGGACGGCGACCGCGCTGCCGAAGATCGGGGTCTCGACCTCGAAGGCGAGCGGGATCCGCCGCCGGTCCATCGTCACCCAGGCCACCAGGTTCCCCTTCTTCAGGGGCTGCCCCCGGTGGGCGGCCCGGGGAGCCATCGCGAAGGCCTCCACCCGTCCGGTGGGTCCGGTCTCGAAGAGACCCTTCTCGACCACCTCCACCACCACGTCCCAGTTTTTCTTGTCAGCGTTGACCGCCAGCGCCAGCTGCCGGCCGAGTCCGATCGGCTGCCGCCGCAGCCAGTAGACCATACTGAAGACGTCCTGGGTTTCGGGGGGGATCGGCATCGTCTCCGGCTCCCGGTCTTCCTTATCCTCCCGCCGGTAGGTGGCGGTCATCGCCTCCCGGTCGTACTCGATCACCTCGTGCTTGGAGTACTTCCCTTCCCGGACCACCTTCTCGAAGCGGAGGGGTCGTCCGTCTTCCCGGGAGATCCAGGTGTGGACGGTGTCCTCGATCTTGAAGAAGTTGGAGAGGAACTCGTTGGAGATGGTGGTGAAGGTCAGGTGGTAGGCCTCCTCGCCGTTGATTACCTCCAGGCCGTGGTTCTCCAGGATCAGCTGGCCGACGGAGATTCCGATCCAGCTGGCGTCGTAGGTCAATTTCTCCCCGGCGACCAGGTTGGAGATCTTCCCCCCGGAACCGGCTGCCTCCAGCTCCTCTTCATCGAAGAGGAGATCTCCCCCCGTCCCTTGGACCGGGGTGAAGCTGATCCCGGAGGCGCAGCCGCCCGCGATGAGCAGACACAGGGGGAGGAGCGTTAACCGGAAACCCTTCATATTACCTTGGACGGGGTTGAGTCATATTTCATTCAGGAATTATAGAGGTTGTCGGGGATTCCGGCAAAAAAACAGCCTCCGCCGTTGCCGACGGAGGCTGTTCTCCCGAGCGGAATTCCCGATCGGATCAGTTGACTTCCGGGATGGTCACCCCGGTGCCGTCGAATACGATCTCCATCTTGGTCTGGCCCATCTTCAGGATCGACTCCGGGTCGGTATCGGCGTCGAAGATCCACTGGGCGGAGTTGTCGGTCTTGGTCGGGGCGGTCGTGGAGATGATCCTGGTCGGGGTGGTGACCTTGAGGGCCACCCGCATCCCGGCCAGCATCGGGAGCATCGCCTTCATCTGTTCCGCGTCGGCATCCTCCATCCCCATATCCCCGCCGCCCATCTTGGAGGCGATGACATAGTTGCCCTCGGCGTTCTTGGAGATGCTGAAGGGGCTGTCCCCCATCACCTCGGCTTCACCCAGCTTGGCGAGGTCCTGGAAGTCGCAGTCAACGTGCATATACTTCCAGCCGTCCCTGGTCTCGCTCTTAACGTTCTTCAGGGTGATGCCGCGGTCCTTCAGCTCTTCGAATTTCGCCCGGACCTTCTTTTCGTCGAACTCGAAGTCGTCGTTGGACTCGACTTCCACGCCTTCCTCGGCGCCCATCTGGGCCATCGCCTTCATCTGGTTGATGGTCTGCTCGGACATCGCGTACATCAGCTTGAAACTTCCGGAACCGTCCTTGTTCAGGGTGATGTCCTGTTCCATCTTGATGCAGCCGGTCAGGCCGGCCAGGGCCGCCAGGCCGACTACCCACGCCCACTTTTTCATTGATACCTCCAGTTCCGGTCGAGGGTTGCCGGGGAACGATTGGCCATTTCCCCCCGGGAAAACTCGACCTTGTTCGCTTGCGCTCCCGCCAGTGGAAGCGGATTCTCGAAACTCAAGGTATCGGGTTCCCACCCGGCGGTCAACAGATAATGTTGTTCATTCCGGTGGAGTGGGATATACTGCAGCCGGAATTCGGGCAGGAACGGAGAATCGTTCCTCGCCGCGGCCGGACGGTCAACCAGATGATAACGCGTGCCAGACAAATCCGCCGGTGGCCCGTTTCGGGCCTTCCCCTTTCTCCCTCGCGGCCCCGCCGGCAGGAGAACCCGTTACTCTCGCCCCGCCTGGGACCGGTCTCCTCTCTGCCTCCGGTCAGTTACCCAGCCCGGTCCTGGTATGTCTATCACGGTTATCCCCGGCCGGTGAAGTGGGCGGTGAGGGTCCCCCTGACCGCCCTTCCCGCGCCGGAACCGGTGCATTGGCGGCGGCTGGTCCCGAAGTTCGTCTTCCCGCTCCTCCCGGGGCTTCTCTATCCCCTCTTCTTCCGCTGGGGCTCCCTGCTCTATCCCCGGCTGCCGCTGGCCGGGAAGGCGCTGCGGCCGCCGACCCCGACCAGCTTCTTCCCGGAGATGCTGACGGTAATCCTGGCGTCCGCTTCCGTGGTCTTCCTCCAGGCCGCTTTCGCCTTGATTTTCTTCAGGAAAGGGAAAGAATCCGGGGCGGAACGGGGAATTCGCTGGGGGGAAGCTTCCGCGGCCGGCGGGCTGCTGGCGGCGGGGGTTTACGGGGTCCTGCGGGGGTTCCAGTACCGTCCCGATGACTTCCTCTTCCTTCCCCCCTTCGCCCTGGCGGCGGCGATCTTCTCCTGGATCCTGATCGCCGGGACGGGGTTCTTCTCCCCCCGGAACCGGGAGCAGGCGAATACCCCTGGGCCGATTCGAACGGCCGACACCCGGTTTAGGAAACCGGTGCTCTATCCTTCTGAGCTACAGGGGCAACTACTTATAAGCCAATAAGTTATATCAAATATATGTCGGTTATTGGTGGTGATTATTTGGGGGAAATCCCCATATGGTCACCATTTTTTATTGACTTTTTCTCCCCGATACCTTAATATGGACCCTGTTTTGATATTGAACCAGAGAGGTGCCCAATGACCGTAAGAAAAAGATACGGAGTATACTATACCGAATTCAGAATACACGGCAAGAGGATTCAACTGAAGGTCCCTGGCGGGGTTACCAACAAGCAGACCGCCCAACAATATGAAGATTATCTAAAGGGGAAAATGCTCAGGGGAGAGATCGGCCTAGAACGGATCAATCCCGATGTTTCCATCCTTATTGAAGCTTATCTGAATTACTCCCGGACCAATAAATCCCGCAGCTCATTCCAACGTGATGAGCTGGCTCTGAAAAATTTTTTCCGGGTAAGCGGAATTCAAAGATATTCCGAACTTACTGCTTCCTCCATTGAAAAATTTAAAGATGATCGTGCTTCAGCCTATCAAGAAGAGCGGGGGAGACCTATAAGCAAGCGGACGATTAATATTGAGATCGGAACCGTAAAGAAAATGATGAACAAGCTGGTCGAATTAGAAATCATCCCGGAAAATCCAATTAAATCGGTCAGGAAGATACGGGGTCCGGAGTTAAAATCGATAGAGTTCCTTACCCGCGTTGAAATCCGAGCTTTACTTGAGGCTGCGACTCCAACTTTCAGGCCAATCATCTATATCTTCCTAAAGACAGGGCTCCGGAGAAACGAACTCTTATTTCTCGAATGGAGCGATATCGACTTTGAAAAGCAGCAGATTCGCGTCATCAACAAAGAAGAACGCCCTACAAAGCATTATCGTGAAAGATACGTCCCCATCGACGATGCTGTTGTTGAGATCCTCGAATCACTTCGTCGAGCAGGGCCCCGTAAATACGTTTTCCCGACCCGAGATGGCTCGGTCAGAAGAAATAACCTTCTCCGGGAAGTCAAACGGACCGCTAAAAAAGCCGGGATCGACAAGAACGTTACCGTCCATATGCTCCGGCATACGTATGCCTCCCACCTAGTGATGTCCGGGGTGGATTTAGCCACGGTCAAGGAAATCCTTGGCCATTCGGATATAACCACGACTCTTCGGTACGCCCATCTAGCTCCAGGCCACCTTCGTGATGCCGTAAAAAAATTAAAGTATTAAGACATCGAATCGACCGGTATCCACCTTGTCTTACGTCCGTCCTGGCTATATCCGTCGAGCCATTCGTCAACTGCGCTTAGCCTGAATCTGACAAGCCGTCGATCCTTCCTAATGCACGGGATCAGTCCTTGCGATACCCAAGTATAAATCGTCTTCGGCCTCACGCCTACGTAATCTGCGATTTCCGTGGCCGTCAATAACCGACCGCTGTCGAGCTTAGAAGTACTCTTTTTGATCTCCGGTTCTCCGGAGGGTTGGGTTTTGGTTCCTGGTTTTGAACTCACCGCTTGGTCTCCTGTTCGAGAATTTCATTGTATCTTTTCCTTTGTAATTTCGTATTTGAGGGACCGGGATCCGCCCGGTCCCCTATAGCTACTGTGTTCTGACTTTATTCCTTGTTGTGGGGGGGCTCTCGCCCCCGTCCTTTACTCATAATCTTGTCGTTTCAACACGCACCTCCTTTTGTCTCCATGGTTACGACGCGGCTACCACGGTCTCCCGGGTCATTTTAGCCGTCTCCCACTTCCGGAACGCATCCAGAACCCGGTCGGGATTCGCCACGATTTTCCCT
>JAXGWO010000030.1:0-40988 GCA_040773245.1 PVC group bacterium | reverse complement strand
GCCGCGTTCTCCCCTACCTCTGTTAATTTACCGGGGGTTTAAAGCCCCCCGGTGTAATTTTGTTACCGCGCCCCGCCCCGGCAATGCGGGGCCGGGGCTCTGTTTGACACGGAGAATAGTTTACTTGCCGAGAAACTTACGCACTTCCTCCAGCTTTCCGGCGCTGCCCAGGACCCCGTTCTTGTGGGCGATGTACTTGGCGTACTCGCCCATAAAGACCTCGCCCGGCTTGCGGAGATCGAAGACCTCGGGGTGGTCCCGGAAGTACTCCCGGTGAACCCGGCACCAGACCAGGCGGCCGTCGGTGTCGATGTTGACCTTGGTCACCCCCATCTTCGCCGCCTGGCTGATCTGATCCTCGTCCACCCCCTTGGCCCCCTTCAGGTCCCCCCCGGCGGCGTTGATCCGCTTCACCTCGTCCTGAGGGACGGAACTGGAGCCGTGCATCACGATCGGGAACCCGGGGAGGAGCTTCTGGATGCCCTTGATGATCTCGAAGTGCAGACCCTGGGAGCCGGCGAACTTGTAGGCCCCGTGGCTGGTCCCGAAGGCGCAGGCCAGGCTGTCGCAACCGCTCCGCTTCACGAACTCCTCGGCCTCCTTCGGGTCGGTGAGATGGGCGCTCTCCTCGGAGACCGAGACGTGTTCCTCGACCCCGCCCAGGGTCCCCAGCTCGGCCTCGACCGCGATCCCCCGGGCGTGGGCCGCCTTCACCACCCGTCTGGTGATGGCGATGTTCTCCTCGAACTCCTGGGAGCTGGCGTCGATCATCACCGAGCTGTAGAAACCGCTCTCGATGCAGTCCATACAGGTGGCCTCGTCGCCGTGGTCGAGGTGGACGGCGTAGATGGCGGAGGGGAAGATCTCGTCGGCCGCCCGGATCATCGCCTCCAGCAGGCGCTGGTCGGTGTAGGAGCGGGCCCCCTTGGAGAGCTGGACGATGAAGGGGGCCGAGCTGTCCAGGTTCCCCTGGAAGAGGCCCATAATCTGCTCGGCGTTGTTGATGTTGTAGGCGCCCAGGGCGTATTTGCCGTAGGCGTGCTCGAAGAGCTGCTTCGTTGACACGATCATTGGTTTTCTCCTTTTGGCCCAGGTCCGGCGGGCCCGGCGGACCGGAATGGAATTTTGTCGGACGGGTCGGACGAGTCGGACCGGTCGGACTTGTCCGACTTTTCGGGCATTATAGCACAAGGGGACGGGCGGGCAAGACAGAATTCTTCCGGCGGCGCTGGAGGAAGGAGACCAGGGAGGCCAGGAGGACGAACCCGGCCAGCAGGGCCAGGAACAGGAGCCGGTTGGCCCGGAAGACCTCGTCGGGCATAAAGCTGATCGAACTCCACCAGAGCCGCCGCCAGTTGGCCGGTTCCGGGCCGATCCGGGTGAAGATTCGCATCAGGAGGAGATGGGCGGCGGCGAGGTAGGCCAGGATGAGACCGTTGCGGTAGAGACCGGGACGGGCGGCGACCGCCGCCGCGGTCAGCAGCGCCACCACCGGGAAACCGATCAAGTTGATCCGGTCGAGATCGGCCCCCCCGATGACCAGGAAGAGAAACCAGAACGGGATGTAAACCGCGACGCCGGGCCGGCTTCTCAGGTAACGGAAGACGGTGCGGGGATGGAGAAAGATGACAAAGAGGGCCGCACCGTAAACGTTGGCAAAAGAGTAGAGGGTCCGCCGCCAGTGGACGAAGGTGAGCCGGAAGAATTCCCGGCCGTGGGCGAGGTAATCGAAATCCGGGTTGGCGGGGGTGATCAGTATCCGGAGAAAGATGAAAAGGAACAACGGGAGAAGGGAGATCAGGACGGTGCGGCGGAGAACCGGGAAGTCAACCGGCCCGGGCCGCGACCGGCGGAAGAGATAATAGGCCGGGATCAGGGCGAGAAAATATTCCCGGGTCAGGGCCGCCAGGCAGAGGGCCAGGAAGAAAAGCGGGTCCTGTCTCCGGAAGAGCGACCGGAACGCCAGGACCAGGAGCAGGCAGTAGGCGGAGTCGATCTGGAAGGGGTAGAAGAAGGCGAAACGGACGTTGACCCAGGAAAAGAGAAAGAAGAAGACCCCCAGGGCCGCCCCCGGCAGGGATCCGCTCTCCTCCTCGAGGATCCGGAAGAGGAGGAAGGCGGAAAGAAAGATCGCGGCGAAGTTGAAGAGCGGCCAGGCCGTTTCGACCGGCAGGGGCACCAGATAGACCAGGGCGGCCGGGAGAATCCGCCAGCAGTAGGGGGCGGTCCTCGCCGCGGCCGCGGCGGAGAAGGGATGAACGGCCCCCTCCCGGTAGAAACGGGCGTCGTAACCGCCGTACCAGACCGGGGTCAGGAGGCGGATCGCGATCATCGCCGCCAGGATCGCGGCCGCGACTGCTGCGTGCTTCCTCATCGAACCGAAAACGTTGTGATATCGGCGGAGTCCCTCGGGCCGGCCGCGCGGCCGGGGATAACGACGGCCGGGCGCCCGTCAGGCCGGCATCACGGAGGCCAGCCAGTCGAACATCCTCTGGTCGTAGAGCCCGCGGGCCTTGGGCTGGCAGTGCCAATTGGCTCCCTCTTCGGCCGTGAAGGGGACGATGGTCTTCGGACAGTTGAGGGCCTCGTAGACCTCCCGCGGCTGCCCGGGCCAGAACTGCTCGTCCTCGGGGTCGGCAATGAAGACCGGACAGCGGATCCGGCCGATCACCTCCCGGACGTTGTATCCCCGGACCATCCGGAAGAGGTCGAAGAAACTGCCCGCCCGGTAGGGCTTCATCCGCCGCTCCATATTCTGGCGGACCTGCGGCCCCATCTGCCGGATCCCCTCCTCCATCGCCGCGTTGAAAGCTTCTTTCTCCCCGGAATCGAGCAGTTGGAGCATCTCCGGCGGGATCTGCCGGAAGAAGGCGGCGGAGACGTCCATCACCCCGGGGTCGGCGATCCCGGCGGCGAGGCGGTGCTCGAAGGCCAGGGCCCTCAGGATCCAGTAACCGCCCTGGCTGATCCCCGAGAGGGCGATCCGCTCCGGATCCACATCGTTTCGGGCCCGGAGGAAATCCACCACCGGGGTGACGACCTTCTCCCAGTCCGGTCGGAAGGGAACGCCGTGGAGCCAGAGCATCGAGTTCTGTCCCGGGCCGTCGAAGACCAGGGCGGAATACCCCCGCTCCAGGGCCCCGGCCACCCCGCAGGTCCACATCCCGCAGGTGGGCCCGTCGCTGCCGTTGTTGAAGATGACCACCGCCCTCCGTCCGCCGCCGGGCGGGGTGAAGAACCACCCCGGCAGCGGGGTTTCTTCATAGGGGATGGAAACCTTCGCCACCGGGGGATCGAGCCGGGAGCAGAACCGATCCCAGCAGGCCAGGTGCCGCTTCCAGGCCGACACCCCCCGGGAAGGGTCTTCGGTCCCGTCGATGAAGACCGCCGCGGCCGAGAAATACGACGCAGCCCGCAGGAAAGCTCTCCTCGCGCTCACCCGGTGTCCGGAGGAGAGACTTGCGGCGGCGGTCTTCTCCAGCCGCTCGGCGGTCTTCAGCCATTGCCGGTACCAGCTCTCGAAATCACCGGACCGGATCCCTTCCACCGTGGCCAGGACTTCCCCCGCGTCGGCCGCCCCGTAATGGCAGCCGCCGAGGATGACCTGGGTCTCGAAGTCCATCTGCCCGTGTTCCATAAAATACTGTCTCGGTTTCCGCTCGTTCATCGCGATCTTCTCCTCAACACTTCACTCCGAAGAGTCAGACTTTCTTGACCACCCGGTAAACCAGCCAGACCTTGTCTCCGCCCATCGATTCGTTCTTGACCAGGCTTAAGGATATGTTATCGGCCACCTCGCCGAGCAGGGGATATTGCTTCCCCCCGACGATAACGGGATGGACCAGCAGGCTGATCTCGTCGACCAGGCCGCGGTTGAGCAGGATGCAGTTCAGGATCTTCCCGGTGTCGGTGAGAATCTTCTTCGCCTTGTACTCCGCGGCCAGGAAGTCGATGATCCCGCCGTAATCCACGGGCTGATCCGCCACCCGGAAGCCGTAATCGCGCTCCCGCAGGTAATCCGCGTACTGAGGCGGGGTGTCGCGGGAGATGATGACCAGGATGTCCCGGCAGAGTTCGAACCTCCGCAGGACGTGGAGCAGACCCCGCATCTGCCCCCGGGTATCCGGAATCACCCAGAGCGGCAGCTTCCGGTCCCGCTCGGGCCTGATGAAGTCTCCGTCCTCTTCCGGGGGGATCTCGGGGCAGAACATCTTCAGGCCCTCCCGGGCGGTGTTGGATCCGATCAGATGGACGTCGGCCTTGTAGCTTCCGACGATCCCGTAGTGGGTGTTCATATCAACCTCGAATCCGAGCAGGGACCCGTCCAGGCTGACGGAACTGTGGATGATCACTTTCCGCTTATTCATCGGCCTTTCCCAGCCTCCTCAGTTCCTCGAAGACCGGCCTCAGTTCCGGCGAATCGATCTGCCGGTCGGCGTTGTCGAAGAACTCGTCGAAGTTCCAGTACCGAAGCTTCTCGTAATACCGGGCCTGGAGGAGCATCTCCAGGCGGTCGGCCTGCCGGACCAGCCTCGCCTCCGGCGACCGGTTCCGCTCGAACTCCTCCCAGAGCTCGATGTATTCCTCCGCGCGCGGCAGGCCGGCGAAGACCCGCAGGACGGATTCCTTCTCGCGCCGGTGTTTCTCCTCCAGGCTCACCCCGTCGACCGGGGTGATGTCCCCGGCGTGAATCTCCCCGGCTTCGTGGATCAGGGCGATCCGGATGACCTTGAGCAGGTCCGCCCCGGGAAAGATGTTCTCGGCCAGGAACATCGAGAGCAGGGCGACCGAGAAGCTGTGGTCGGCGACGCTCTCGCACTTCTCCCGGGCGACGTGCCGCTTCAGCCAGCCCTGGCGGTAGAGGTTTTTCAGGTGGTTGAACTCCGCCACCACCCGCAGGATCGCCGAGGGCGGTTTCAGCACCTCGCCGGGATGAACGTTCTTCAGTTCCATTGTCTTCGCTCCTTCCGAACCGCTTTCAGTCTTCTACCGCAGGTCAAGGATCAGGCCGTAGTTCCGGCCGCTCTCGATCCGGAGGCGGTAGCTGCCGGGGAGGAGGCGAGGGATAACCGGTTCCTCTTCCCCGCGGGTGAGGAAAGACCAGACCGTCTTCCCCTCCCTTTCCAGCCGGAGCCGCGCCCCGGCCAGCGGCCGGCCCGTCCGATCGCGGACCGCAACCCGGCAGGCGACGGCGCCCTCCCCGCCCCGGAACAACTCGAGCGCCGCCTCGATACCCTCCCCGGCCAGGACCTTCCGGCCCGTCCGGTAATCCGCACCCGGCTCGGCCGCCCGGTCCAGGGAAGACGCGTCCGGAGCTTCGACCGGGCGGGAGAGCGCGAATTCGATCTTTCCGAGAAATATCTCCCCGGCCGGGGAAAACTTCTCCTCGATCAGCCGGTCGAGGCGGGCCGGAGGCGGGGCGCTGCCGGCGGCGGCCCGGAAGAGAAGATCCCCCGAGCGCCCCAGTCTTTCCGCCGCCGCCCGGCAGCGGGGACAGGCTTCGAGATGCTCGTCCAGCCGGGAGGCGGCGCCGGGATCGAGCTCGCCGTCCAGGTAACGGCTGATGATTTCTTCCGCCGGACACTTATTCTTTTCGATCGTCATTTTTCGCCAAATCCCCCTCTACCTGACAGTCGGAAGGCGGGCCGGTTTTATTCCCAGATATCTTCCAGTGAATCGATCCCCGCCGCCGACAGCATCCCGGCCAGCCGGGCCTTGGCCAGATACAGTTCTTTCCCCACGTACGCGGTGTCCGCCGCCCGGCCGAAGCGGGCGGAGACCAGGTCGGCGATCTCCCGGTAGCCCGATCCCTCCAGCCACCTAGCGACAATCAGCCTCCGGCGGGGCGGGAGCTTCCCGATGAAATCCGCCAGCACCGCCGCCGCCTCCCGGCGGACGGCCTCCCGGTCCCCGCCCGGTTGCCGGCCGGCTTCCACCGTCTCCAAACGGGAGAGCAGGTCGCCGTCCGGAAGGGGAGCGGGGAGAACCCGGCGGAGCCGGTCGACCGCCTTGTTCCGGACGATCCGGCCGATCCAGGTGGCCAGGCTCGACCGTCCGGAGAAGGATTCGCGGGAGGCGAAGATCGCTTCCCACGACTCCATAAAGACGTCTTCCCGGTCCCGCTCCGGAACCCCCAGCCGCCCGATCATCGACCAGGCCAGCGGCCCGTATCGTTCGTAGATCTCCCTGAAATCGCCCGAATCCATCCGCTCATCCGGAGGGATTTCCCCCCTTGCCGATCCGGTCCCGGAGGAAACCCAGCAGACCCTCGGGGTCGTCGGTTCCCAGAAGCATCCCCTTTCCCCCTCCCCGGGAGATCCGGACGCAGTCGCGGCCGCCGACGTTCCAGAGCCATCCCCGGCGGGTCCAGTGGATCCCCCACCCCGCCAGAAGCGGGGACCGGGTCCGCTCCACGGCGGCGATCTCCCGGTAGGGGATCTCCCGGCGGAGGAGGGACAGGGGGCCGAACCCGACCAGCAAACGGTCGCCGCCGTCCTCGATGGCCAGGCGGCCGAAGGCGAAGGAGAGCGCCGCGACAACAACCGCAACGGCCAGCAGGACCGGTCCCCGGGGACCGGCGGACCAGTTGATTAGGGACCCGACCAGGCAGAGAACCGAAGCGGCCAGGAGAAACGGCTGAAGAATCCCTTTCTGGGTATGGCGGTAGGACCCGATCATAACGTCCACCTCCCGGTTTCCCGGGGATATCCTGTTTCTCCCCGATCAAGCGCATCATACCGGGGAGGCACGCCCCTGTCAGCAGGAATCAACCGCGGGCAAATGAATCACCGGGAGACGGGGAGGTCTCCGGCCGTTCCAAAATAGGCCCGGGTCGTCTCCCGCACGGCCCAGAGGCCGGCGGCGGGCCGGAAGACCGCCGGCCGGGCGACCCGATCGCCGCGGTAGTTCGAGGGGACCGGCACATCGCCTTCCGCGCCGAAGGCAAAATCGGTCAGTCCGCGGACTCTCCACCGGCCGGCGGCCGCGAAGACGGCCGCCCGGTCCCCCTCCCCCGCTCCGTATGCGTCCGGAAGCGGCAGACCGGGACCGAAGTAAAACCGGGTCAGGCCCCGGATCGCCCAGAGGCCGGTCGAGGGCCGGAAGATCCCGGACTGCCGGATCCCGTCCCCCGAGTAGTCCGCGGAAACGGGGAGATCGCCGGACCGCCCGAAATAATACCGGGTCAGGCCACGGATCGCCCAGAGACCGTTCTCTTCCCGGAAGACACCGGGGCTCCAGTTAAAACCGGGACCGTAACCCCCGGGTACCGGCCGGTCCCCGGAACTCCCGAAGCAAAACCGGGTCAGGGACCGGATGGCCCAGAGGCCGGACGAGGGCCGGAAGACAGCCGGTGCGGTGGTGCCGTCCCCCCGCCAGTCGCCGGGAACGGGGGAGTCTCCGACCCGGCCGAAATAAAACCGGGTCACCCCGCGGGCGGCCCAGAGGCCGGTCTCCGGCCGGAAGACGGCCAGGTCGGAAGTCCCATCGCCGTTGTAGTCTCCCCCCGCGGCCGGCACCCGGACGGCGGCCGGAACCGCCAGCCGGGCCAGCGTCCCCGCCGCCGCCCGGACGATCCCGGTCAGATAATCGAGGTCGCAGCCGGCGAGGGTGTCGTTGACGGTATGGTAGTTGGGGTTGAAGTCGCCGAACGGTTCGATCCCGACCAGGGCCGGGTAACCGGCCTGCCAGAACCGGTACTGGTCGCTCCAGGAGGGGGAGGAAAGGTAGTGGGCCGGATCGAGGTCAAGCCCGTAGACGGAGATGGTATCGAGAAACAGGTCGCCCAGGGCGTTGGACGTCTCCGTGGTCCCGGAATAGACCTCCATCGCCCCGTCCCCGTCGCCGTCATAGGCGATCATATCGAAATTGAGGGCGCCGGAGATGCTGTCTCCCGCCGCCAGGCAATCATTAACGTAATACTGGCTCCCGATCAGGCCCTGCTCCTCGCCGGTGAAGAGAACGTAACGGATCGTGTTTTCAAATGAGTATCGGCTCAGGACCGCGGCGGAGACGAGAACCGCGGTCGAACCGGAGGCGTTGTCATCGGCCCCGGGGGCCAGGGGACCCGTCGGCATGCTGTCGATATGTCCGCAGATGACGTAGATCTGCTCCGGATCGGCCGTTCCCGGCTGTTCGGCGACCACGTTCCGCCAGCTGTTGCCGTTCCAGCTGTAGTCGTGATACTCCACCGCCAGGCCGAGGTCCTCCAGCCGCTCATAAGCGAACTGGGTGGCCCAGGCAATCCCCTCGGTCTGGTAGGAGTTCCGGGTCAGGATCCGGCGCGTTTCCCCCCCGATCAGGACCTCGTCCTCTCCGGTCAGGTCTTCCATCAGCCGATGGAGATCGTCCCGGTCGACCCGGTCGATTATCTCGCGGATCAGCGGCTCCTCGGATCTGCTCCCGGGCAGAGTCCGGAAGGGAAGCGGCGGGGGTTGGAGGGCGGGAGGCTCCATCACCCGGACGATCTCCGCTCCCGCCCCGGCCAGGAGTTCGGCCCTCGCCTGGGTGGTCCGGAGCAGGGCGGAGTCGTCCCCGAATTCGACCACCTCGCCGAATGAGGCCAGCCGGGCCCGGTCCCAGGGCCGGAACCGGGAAACCAGGAAAAACGCCGGCTCCCCGGGGGTGTCGATGCCGGCCTGAAGTCCCGGCAGAGCGGGATGAAGAATGAGGAAAACCGGGATTATCCGGAACCAGCGGGGAAGTTTCCAGCCGGAGAATTTCATGTCCCTCCACTAAATGTCCACCCGGATCGAGCGGCCGGGGGGGATCTCTCCCCCGCCCAACTCGGCGCCCTTCCGGCCGATCACCCGATAGCGGCGGAGTGAAGGGTCTTTAATGAATATCTCGAGGTCGCGGAGCGGGTGAACGGTGGGGTTCTCGGCGCCGATGACCAGGGTTTCCCCTTCCCGCTCGGTCCGGAATTCGGCCCCCGCCCGGGCCAGCCACCACCCGGCCAGTTCCTCCATCGTGCACAGCCAGGCCCCCTCCTCCCGGAGGAAACTGATGAACTGCTCCAGCCTCCGGAGGTTTGGCGGCTCGGCCAGCGAGGGCAGATGCGTGAGAAAGGCGTAAGCCCCCCCCCGATCCTTATAACGGCGGAAGATCTTCATCGCCTTCTTCCGGCGAACGGTGGGATCGGTCTGGGAATTGATCTCCAGCAGGCGCAGGCCGGGCGGAGAGCCGGGATACATCAACCGCCGGCGGGGAGCCGGGACCAGCAGGGTCCTTAAGGTATTCGGGGGCAGGTCGAGATCGGAACCGTAGAGAAAACCGAGGCGGTCGAGAGCCTGGAAGGTTCTCCGGTTGCCGGAGAAGCAGGGGCTGCGGTGGCCCCGGGGCGGGAAACCGAGACCGGACAGGATCTCCCGGCCCTCGGCGATGATCCGGTACTGCTCCTCCTCGGAGAGAAAGGCCATCTCCGCCCCCATCTTCACGGCCCGGCCGCGGTTATTCTCGCTGTAATGGGCGTAGCCGTGCTGGGCGATCTCGTGGCCGTCCCGGCGGAGTTTCTCCAGCATCTCCACCGTCGGACTGCCGGGGGTCAGGGGATAGGCACCGAGGTGGTTGGGGATGACAAAGAAGGTCCCTCTCACTCCCTGCTCCCGGAGGAACCGGCGCAGCCGTTCGACCGGCTCCAGTTCGGAGGCCGCCGAGAGATCGTCGTTGGTAAAGACCGCCGCCACCGGGGCCCCCCGCGGGTAGAGGGAGACCGCGATCTCGCGGTTCTCGAGAAAACGGACCGGCGGACCGGAGAGGTAATCCCGCCAGATGTAGCTGGTATTGAACCCGATCCAGGCCAGGAGCAGGAAAAGACCGGCGCTGGAATAGATGAGGAACTTTCTGAGTCTTTTCTTCACTGGAGGACTGATGGCGGCCTTGGCCTGAGTCCAGGATGCCCCGGCCCGGGTCAGCCCGGATACTGGATTCTTGCTCCGGAACTCTGAATTCTGCATTCTGTATTCTGAATTCGACCTTTATATATCATACAAATCCCACATTTCATAGCAGTCCGGGGGAAGTTCGGTCAGAAAGCGCGACGGCCTCTGGAGGGCCTCCATCCCGGAACGACTGCGCTGGGACAGGGGGTAGAGGAGGTAGAGCTCCCGGCGGCAGCGGGTGGCGGCCACGTAGAAGAGCCTTCGCTCCTCCTCCAGGGCGGCCGCGTCGCCGTAACTGGCGGCGACGGGGAACTTCCCTTCCGCCAGCCAGACCACGAAGACCGCGTCCCACTCCAGTCCCTTGGCCTGGTGGACGGTGGACAGAACCACCATCTCCCGCCGGGCGCCGGGCTCGACATCCTCGGCGACCAGCCCGCCGATCATCGCCAGCTCGTCCAGGTACTGTTCCAGGTCGTCGTAACGGGCGGCGTAACGGGCCAGCTGGATCAGATCCTCCCGGCGGCGCTCGTAATTGGCGAACTGGCTCTTGAGGTAATCGTCGTAATCGCCTTCCAGGACCGCCCCGATCAGCCCGGCCGGGGCCCGGGGAGCGAGATCCCGCATCTTCTCGATCGTCCGGCGGAATCCCTCCCAGCCCGCCCGGGCCCCGGGGGGAACGGGGACGGAGGTCAGGCCGGTCAACGGATCGGGGAGCCCGCTCACGGCCTCCCAGATCCTCTCCGCGGTCCGGGTTCCGATCCGGGGGAGCCGGACCAGGATCCGCTTCCAGGCGATCTCGTCGCGGGGGTTGTCGATCACCTTGAGGTAGGCGAGAGCGTCCTTGATGTGGGCCTGCTCGAAGAAGCGCATCCCCGAGCGGACGGTGAAGGGAATCTCCCGGCGGGCCAGCTCCATCTGGACCTCCATCGAGAGGTAATGGGAGCGGTAGAGAACGGCGATCGTGGAGGGATTGGTCCCCTCGTCGATCAGTTCCATTATCCGCTGGGCGACGAAATCCGCCTGCTCGTAGACGTTCCCCGCCCGGACCAGGGCGGGGCTGACACCCGGCGGCCGGACCGGGCGGAGGATCTTGCGGAAAGAGTCCTCGGCCCGGGCGATGATCCGGTTGGAGAGGCCGAGGATCTCCGGGGTGGAGCGGTAGTTGGTCTCCACCGTGAAGACCCGGCAGCCGGGATACTGCCGGGGAAAGTCCCGGATATTGCGGAAGAGCGCGCCCCGGAAGGAATAGATCGACTGGGAATCGTCCCCCACCGCCATTATGTTCCGGTGCCCCCCGCCCAGGAGATCGACGATCCGGGCCTGGACGATGTTGGTGTCCTGGTACTCATCGACCAGGATGTGCCGGAATCTCCCCCGGTAGAGGTCGAAGATTTCGGGGTGGCGTGAGAGAAGTTCCTCGAAGAAGAGCAGGAGGTCGTCGAAGTCGAGGTAATTCCGCTCGCGCTTCCGCCGGTGATAGCGGACGGCCACCCGCTCGATCCGGCCCGCGAGCTCGCCGAAGTGGGGAGCCTTGACCTCCACCGCCTCGGCGATCCCGATTCCGGTGTTGCGCCCGTAGCCGATGATCTCGAGCAGCACCTTCCCGCCCGGGAAGAGCTTCCCCCGGGGATCCGCCCCCGTCTCCCGGGCCGACGCTTCGAGCAGGACCCGGGAGTCCTCGCGGTCGAGGATGGTGTAGTTCGGCTGGAATCCGAGCAGCTCGGCGTGGCGCCTCAGCACCCGGTTGCCGACGTGGTGGAAGGTCCCCCCCCAGAGCCGGGAGAGGTCGGCCGGGACCAGGTCGGAGACCCGGCGGAGCATCTCCTCGGCCGCCTTCTTGGTGAAGGTGAGCAGGAGGATCTCCTCCGGCCTCACCCCCTGCTCCAGGAGGTAGGCAACCCGGTAGGTGACGATCCGGGTCTTCCCGCTCCCCGCCCCGGCGATGACCAGGGCCGGACCTTCGGGGGCGCGGACCGCCTCGAGCTGCTGGGGGTTGAGCTCCCGGGCGTAATCGATCCCGGCCCGGGGGGCAGCCCGCTTCAAGCCGTATTTTCTCGTTTCCGCCTCCATCCTACCTCTTCATCCGGGGGTCGAGATAATCCCGCGCCGCGTCGCCGAGCAGGTTGCAGGCGATCACGGTCAGGGCCAGGGCGAGGCCGGGGAAGAAGGAGATCCAGGGGACGGACTTCAGGTATTCCCGGCCGGCGCTGATCATAAAACCCCAGGCGGCGGCGGGGGGGCGGACGCCCAGGTCGAGGAAACTCAGGGCCGACTCGGCGAGGATGAATGACCCCACCTTGAGGCTGGCGACGACCAGGATCAGGGGCAGGCAGTTGGGGAGGACGTGGCGGAGCATAATCCTGAAGTGGGAGGATCCGGCCGCCCTCCCCGCCTCCACGAACTCCCGCCGCTTCAGGACCAGGGTCTCGCCCCGGATCACCCGGGCGATCGAGGACCAGCCGACCAGGGAGAGGGCGGCCAGGACCGAGAAGAAGCCGGGGGGGAGGACGATCGTGATCCCGATCGCCAGGAGCAGACCGGGGAAGGCGAGGGTGATATCGGTCAGCATCTGGAAGAAGGAGTCGACCGGTCCGGAGAAGTAACCTCCCAGCAGGCCGACGGCGCCCCCGAGCAGCAGGGAGGCAACGGTGGCCGCACCCCCGATCAGGAGCGAGAGCCGGGCCCCGTAGAGGACCCGGCTGAAGATGTCCCGCCCCTTCTCGTCGGTGCCGAAGAGATGGCGGCGGCACGGCGATTGGCTCACCCGGTCGAGGTCGATCCCGTTCGGGTCGCAGGGGGCGAGGACCGGGGCGAGCAGCGCGGCCAGGATTATCAAAGCGAGAAAGGCGGCGGCCGACGCCGCGAGCTTTTTCTTTTTCAGGAAGATCAGCATCTTCTTTCAAGAATAGGACTTATGGGACTTATAAGACCTATAGTCCATTGCACTACTCCCCACTGCCCACTGCCTACTGCCTACTGCCCACTATTCCCCATTCCCCATTCTTATCCTCGGGTCGATCAGCGCGTAGGACAGGTCGACCAGGATGTTGGCGGCGACGAAGATCACGGCGCCGAAGAGGACGCAGCCGACGATCACCGGGTAGTCGCGCTGGAGGATGGCGTTCATCGCCAGCCGGCCGATCCCGTCCCAGGAGAAGATGGTCTCGGTCAGGACCGCCCCGTTGAGATAGGAGCCGAAGTCGAGCCCGGCCAGGGTTACGATCGGGACCAGGGAGTTGCGGAAGATATGCCGCCGGACCACCCGGAAGCGCGAGAGCCCCTTGGCCCGGGCGGTGGCGACGTGAGCGGCGCCCGCCCCCTCCAGCATACTGGCCCGGGTGACCCGCGCCAGGTAGGCGGCCGAACGCGACCCCAGGGTGACCGCGGGGAGAACCAGGAAGACCAGCGCCCCCGACCCCATCCCCGAGGGGGGGAACCAGCCCAGGTGATAGGAGAAGACGATGATCAGGATCAGCCCGGCCCAGAAGACGGGGATCGAGATCCCGCCGATGGCCAGCAGGGAGCAGAGCCGGTCCCAGAAGCTCCCGGGACGGAGGGCGGAGACGATCCCCAGGGCGAGGCCGAAGACGGTCGCCACCACCATCGCTCCCAGCGCCAGGCGGGCGGTGGCCGGAAGCTTCTCCAGGATCATCCGGCTGACCGGATCCCCGGTGAAGTAGGACCGGCCGAGGTAGGGTTCCTTGAAGAGCGAGACCTTCCGGACCGGCCGGCCGGCGGTTTCCTCGGTCACGAGGGGGGGTATATTCAGGGGCAAAAGATTGCCCAGGAACCTTCCGTACTGGACCAGGAAGGGGCGGTCGAGACCCAGCCGGACCCGGTGGCGCTCGATCACCTCGGCCGAGGTCCTCGCCCCGGACAGGGCGCGGATCGGGTCGCCCGGGATGCTCTTGACCAGGAGAAAGGTGATCAGGGTGACGCCGAGGAGTGTGGGGATCGCGACCAGGAGCCTGTTCAGGAGATACCGGATCATTGACAGGCGGCCAGTTCCTGCTCCAGACGCTGGCGGGCCCGCGGCTTCCGGTAGGACTCGAGGAAGGACTGGTCGAGGGCCGCGAGCATCAGCCCCTTGATCTGGTCGATGGTGAAATCGAAGTATTCCACCGCCAGGAGCAGCTCCCGGGAGAAGGTGGTGTCGCAGATGGCCGGGTCGTCGGTGTTGAGGGAGAGCCGGATCCCGCGGTCGTAAAGGCGCCGGACCGGGTGGGAGGGGAGGTCGGGGACGGTCCGGGTCTGGACGTTGCTGGTCAGGCAGATCTCCAGGGGCACCCCCCGTTCCTTGAGCCAGTCCATCATCGCCGGGTCGTTGATGATCCTCACCCCGTGCCCGATCCGCTGGGCGCCGAGCCTCTCCACCGCCACCCGGATGTTGGTCTCCCCTCCCCCCTCGCCGGCGTGGACGGTGATGTTGAGCCCGTTCTCCCGGGCCACCTGGAAGGCGGTGACGAAGAGCTCGGGGGGATAGGTCGCCTCGTCCCCGAAGAGATCGATCCCCACCACCCCGAGGCCGGAGTACTCGGCGGCGATATTGACCGCCCGCAGGGCCGGCTTGATCCCGTTGGAGCGGGAGATCCCGACGATGAAGCCGACCGCGATCCCGAACTCATTCTCCGCCCGGCGGGCGCCCTTGAGGACCGAGTGGAGCAGCTCCTCCCAGCCGTGGGGGTTCTCCAGGGTCATAAAGACCGGGGAGAAACGGAGCTCGAGAACGCGGATGTTGTCCCGGGCGCAGTCCCGGCAGACGCAGTAGGAGACGAACTCGACCGCCTCCAGGGTGGGGAAGGCCTTGCCGATCAGGAAGAACTTGTTGAGGAAATCGACCAGGCTGGCGGCCTGCCCCTTGATCTGGACGTGGGAACGGAGTTCCTCCAGGTTCCGGGTGGGGAGCTTGATCTGGTAATCCCGGGCGATCTCGAGCAGGAGTTCGGCGGAGATGCAGCCTTCCAGGTGGCGGTGGAGTTCCACCTTGGGCAGGCGCCCGATCAGCTCCACCGTTCTTTGATCGATCTTCATCGGTTAAACTCCTGGGTTTTTATCTGACCGACTGGACTTATCGGACCTATACACCGGGCTGACATTTTTCAGGGTATCACCGGGCGGCGCCCGGGAGAAAGTTAAAAATTCCCGGCGGCGGCGAAAGCTATTCGCCGGGCGGAGCCAGGCGGAGATCGAGGAACTTATCCCCGTTGTAGATCAGGGGAATCCGGTAACTCTCCAGGCGGGAGGATCGGATCATCACCTCTTTTTTGTGCCAGAGAAAGACCCAGGGAGCGAGGTCGGACACCCGTCCGGCGGCGGCGGCCAGGAGCTTTTCCCGTCTTTCGGAATCAAGCTCCGCGGCGGCGGTCAGAAGTTTTTCATCGATCCCGGGGTCGGAGAAGAGGGTCCGGTTCCCGCCGGGGCCGATGTTGGCGGTGTGGAAGGTGGGGTAGAGGAAGTTCTCCGGGTCGGGGTAGTCGCCCCACCAGGAGAGGTAGAAGAGATCGAACTCCCTCTCGTCGAGCGCCTGGAGAAAAGCGGACCACTCCCGCTGGAGGAGGGTCAACTCGATCCCGACCTCCTTCAGGTAGGACTGGATCACCTCGGCGATGGTGAGGACTTCCCGGTCGGACTTGAAGAGCAGCTCCACCCTCAGGGGCAGCTCAACCCCCGATTCCGCCAGCAGCCGGCGGGCTTCCCCGGGGTCGTAAGGATAGCCTTCCCGGACCGGGGGAAGGAGGTCGGGGGGGACCGGACCGGAGGCGGCCACCGCCCGGTTCTCCAGGATCACCTCGATGATCCTGGCCCGGTCGAGGGCGTAATTGAAAGCCCGTCGCACCCGGGGGTCGTCAAAGGGCGGCCGGCGGCAGTTGAAACCGAGATAGTAGATATTGAGGCCGACCCGGCTCTCCATCAGGTCCTGCCAGGGCGCGGTGGAGCTGTATCGCTGATGCTCGGCCCGGGGGACCTCGAGCAGGTCAAGGTTCCCCCGCTCGTACTCCACGGTCGCGGTCAGGGTCTCGGGGATCACCCGGTAGATTACCCCCGGCAGCGGCGCCGGACCCTCGAAGTAACCGGGGTGGCGGTCCAGAACCAGGCGGTCCTGGCGGCGCCATTCGCGGAGCCGGAAGGGACCGGTCCCCACCGGCCGGGAAGCGAAGGCCCCCCCCCGTTCTTCCACCGCTTCCCGGGGGACGATCGCGCAACCGGGGAGGGCGAGATAATAGAGAAAGAGGGGGGAGGGTTGGGCCAGCTCGATCTCCACCACCCCGGCTTGCGGCGAGCGGATCCCCTCCAGCTCGGGGGAAGCCCCGGAGCGGAAATCCCCGGCTCCGGCCACGCCTTCCAGGAGCCAGAAGCGGGGTGAGTTGACCGCCGGGTCGAGGAGGCGGCGGAGGGAATAGACCACGTCGGCGGCCTCGAGTTCCCGGCCGGAATGAAACCGGACACCGTCCCGGAGATGGAAGCGGAAGACGGTGCCGCCGGCGGTGACCTCCCAGCGTTCGGCCAGGTCGGGGACGATCTTCCCCTCCCGGTCGAACCGGACCAGGTTGCTGAAGATCTTGGCCGCCACCGCGCCCCCGGGGACATCGACGATGAAGGCGGGGTCAAGGGTGGAAAGGTCGTCGTTGAGGCGGAGACGGAGAAAACCCTCCTCGCTCTCCCGCTCGGAACCGCAGCCGGGGGCAAGAAGAAAGACCAGGCAGATGGAGAGCAGTGGATGGCATACTCTCATCAGAGAAATATACCCGGGAGGTTGCCGGTGTGCTCCCCGCCCTCCACCACCAGCCGGCCGTTGACGACGACGCACTCGATCCCCTCGGGGTAGTGGAAGGGATCGCGGTAGGTGGCCCGGGCGCGTACCTTCCCCGGATCGAAGACGGTCAGGTCGGCCGCCGCCCCTTCCCGAATCACACCCCGGTCGCTCAGGCCGAGTTTCTGCGCGGGCAAACCCGTCATCTTGAAGACCGCCTCCTCGAGGGCCAGGGTCCCGTCGCGGACGAACTCCCCCAGCACCGTCGGGAAGGTCCCGAAAGCGCGGGGGTGCGGGCACCCCCGGGCCAGGGGGCCGCGGACCGGGCGGGCCGAGGCGTCGGAACCGATCATTGAATAGGGTTTCTTCAGGATCCGGACCAGGTTGGCCGGGTCCATCCCGAAGAAGAGGGCCTCGACCTTCAGTTTCTCCTCGACCAGGATCCGGAAAAAGAGATCGGCCGGGGCCGTCCCCCGGAGCCGCGACGCCTCTTCCAGGTTCAAGCCCTCCAGGTCCCGGTTGGCCTCCCGGGAGACCCGGGAGATGACCACCGCCTCCCAGTCGTCCCGCGCCACCTCCCGGAGAAGCTTAGCCCGGAGATCCGGGTCGCTCAACCGCTTCAGTTCCTCCTCCGCGCCGCCCTCGATCGCCCAGGCCGGGAGGAGGATATCGAGGTCGGTGGCCGAGGCGACGTAGGGGTAGCGGTCGCAGTGGACGGGAAAGCCCCGCGCCCGGCTGGACTCGATCAGCTCCAGGCAGCGGGCGAGGCGTCCCCAGTTCCGCCGCCCCTGGGCCTTGAGGTGGGCGATCTGGAGGGAGACGCCGGTCTCCTCGGCCAGGGCCAGCGCCTCGGCGACCGCCTCCTCGACCCGGTCGGATTCGTTCCGCAGATGGGTGCTGTAGATCCCCCCGGCGGCGGCGACGGGCTTGAGGATCTCCGCCAGTTCCCCGAATTCGCTGAAGACCCCCGGCGGGTAGACCAGGCCGGTGGAGAGACCCCGGCTCCCGGCGGCCAACTCCTCCTCGAGCAGGGAGATCATCCGCTTCATCTCTCCCCGGGAGGGAGGGCGGCCGGCATAACCGATCACCGAGCCCCTCAGGTTGCCCTGCCCGGTCAGGGGGACCAGGTTGACCGCGGTCCCCTCCCCCGCCACCCGCCGGCGGTAGCCGGCCAGTCCGGTCCAGTCGATCTCCAGGTCCCGATTCTGCTCCCGGACCCGGGCCAGCTTCTCCCCGGCCAGCGGGCTGCCGGAGGCACCGCACATTCCGATCACCTCGGTGGTCACCCCCTGCCGGACTTTTCCCTCGGCCCGGGGGTCGCTCAGAATGGTGAAGTCGGAGTGGGAGTGGATGTCGATGAAACCGGGGGCGACGCACCAGCCCCCGGCCTCGATGGTCCGGTCGGCCTCCGCCCCGGCCAGGTCCCCCACCGCGGCCAGGCGTCCGTTCTTGACCGCGACATCGGCGACGAAGGACGGGGAACCGGTACCGTCGACGACCCGGCCGCCGCGGATCAGGAGCGAACAGCGGGTGACGGGGGCACTGGGTCGCATCACATCGATTCCGGGGCGGCGACGCCGAGGAGGGCGAGGCCCTCGGCCAGGATCAGCTGGACCCCGCGGCAGAGGGCCAGCCGGGAGACGGTCAGTCCCCGGTCTTCGGAGATTACCCGGGACCCGGTGTAATAGACGTGGAAGAGGGCGGCCAGTTCCTCCAGGTAGGCCGGGATCAGGTGGCACTGGCGGCTTAAGGCCGCGGACTCCACCTGCTCCGGGAAGAGCAGCAGTTTCCGGATCAGTTCCAGTTCCTCGTCGGCGGCCAGAGGCGAGAGGTCAACCCCGCGGAAGTCGGGGAGAACGGCCCCGGTCACCTCCCTGAACTTCCGGAAGATGGAGTTGATCCGGGCGTGGGCGTACTGGACGTAGTAGACCGGGTTGTCGTTGGATCTCTTCCGGGCCAGTTCGAGGTCGAAATCCAGGTGGCTCTCCTTCCGGCGGCGGACGAAGAAGTAACGGGCGGCGTCCCGGCCCACCTGGTCGAGGACCTGGCGGAGCGAGATGAACTCGCCCTGCCGGGTGGACATCGAGAGCTTCTTCTTCCCCTCCCAGAGGGTGCTGAGCTGGACGATCACCACCTCGAGGATCTCCGGGTCGAGGCCGAGGGCGGCCATCGCCCCCTTGAGGCGGGCGATATAGCCGTGGTGATCCGGTCCCCAGAAGTCGAGCAGGGCGAAGAAACCCCGCCCGTACTTGCCGCGGTGGTAGGCGATGTCGGAGCTGAGATAGGTCAGCTCCCCGGAACTCTTGCGGAGCACCCGGTCCTTCTCGTCCCGAACCCGGAGGATCTGAACCAGAGCGCGCCGTCCTTCTCGTAGCTGCAGCCCCGGGCCGCCAGTTCGGCCAGGGCCGCTTCCACCCCGCCGGAAGCGACCACTTCCTTCTCGCTCACCCAGGAGTCGATCGCCACCCCGAAGTCGCCGAGTTCCCCCCGGATCATCTCCAGCAGAGCCGCGGAAGCCCACCCGCCGCAGTACTCGATCGCCTCCTCCTCGCTCAGCCCGGCCCAGCCCCCGGCGGGGTCGGGGATCTTCCGGGCCAGGTTGACGATGTACCCGCCCCGGTAATGGTCCTCCGGGAATTCGATCTCCTCCCCCGCCAGTTCGCGCCGCCGGAGACAGACCGAGCGGCCGAGGATCTCCATCTGGCGGCCGCGGTCGTTGAGATAGTACTCCCGGCAGACCTCGAACCCGGCGGCGGACAGGAGGTTGGCCAGGACGTCGCCGACCGCCGCCTGCCGGCCGTGGGCCACGGTCAGGGGCCCGGTGGGGTTGGCGCTGACGAACTCGAGCAGGACCTTCCGGCCTCCGCCGGCGGCGGTCTTCCCGAACCCTCCGGGGGAGGCCAGCAGACCGGCCAGGCCGGCCCGGATCGCTCCCGGGGAGATGAAGAAGTTGAGGAAACCCCGCCGGGGATCGGCCTCCACCCGGGAGATACTCCCCTCGGAGCTCAAACTTTCCCCGATCAGGGAGGCGATCACCCCGGCGATCTCCCCCGGGGGCCGGCGGGCCGGAGAGGCGAGCACCATCGCGACATTGGTGGCCAGGTCGCCGCGGCCCTTCTCCCGGGGGACCTGGAACTCCAGGGGGGGGAGGTCGAGGAGCGGGAGGAGGCCGCGCTCGGCGGCCACCTGCAGGGCGGCGGCCAGCAGCAGATCAATCTCTTCTTGAATTTCCGCGTACATCGTTCCCACTGCTCTCTGCTTACTATTCTCCATTCCCCATTCCCTATTCCACGTTCCCCGATCTCGGCGCATCGCCCCACAAGGTCTCCAGCGAGTAATACTCCCGGGCCTCCTGGAGGAAGACGTGGACCAGGACGGCGCCGTAATCCATCACCACCCAGCGGGCCTCGGACAGGCCCTCGACCCGGAGGGGATTGACGCCGGCCCGGGCCAGGGAGGCGTCGATCTCCTCGGCAATCGCCTTCACCTGGCGGGGATTGGTCCCGCCGCAGACAAAGAAATAGTCGGCGATCGAGGAGAGACCCCTCAAGTCCAGGGAGATCGGCTCCTCGGCCTTCTTTGCCGCCGCGGCGGCGGCCGCGGTTCTGATCAGTTCAGGGTTATCCATTCCGATAAAGCTGATGCTCCTCGATATATTCGGCGACGGCCGGAGGGAGAAAGGGGCGGGGATCCTTCCCCGCCCGGATCAGCCGGCGGATCTCCGAAGAAGAGGCCGGGACCGAAAGTTCAACGGTGACCAGCCGGCCGGATTTCCGGATCCGGTCCGCCCAGTACCTGCTCTCCCCGGATATCCGGGCGGGGTCGAAGCCCGGCCGGGCGACAACGACCAGGCGGGACAGCTCGATGACCGACCCGATCTCCTTCCAGCCGGCGATCTGCAGGTAGTTATCCATCCCGATGATCAGGTGGAATACCGCCCCCTCCCCGAGATCGCCGCGCAGGTCCCGCAGGGTGTCAATAGTATAGGATATCCCTCCCCGGTCCAGCTCAATCTCGCAGACCTCCCACCCGGACCGGCCGGCCGTCGCCAGCTTGAGCATCGCCAGCCGGTCGGCGGCGGGGGCGGAGGCCTCGCCGGTCTTATACGGGGAGACGGCGGCCGGGACGAAGACCACCCGGTCCAGGCCGGCCGCCCCCCGGGCGGCCCGGGCCATCTCCAGGTGGCCGTTGTGGACGGGGTCGAAGGCCCCTCCCAGCAACCCGATCTTTTCCCCTCCGGCCATCACGGTTCAGAGGATCAGCAGGTTATCCCGGTGAACCACCTCGTCGTAAGGCTTGTAACCGAGGATGGACCTGATCCTCCCGGTCTTCTCGCCTTGGATCTTCTCCACTTCCCGGGAAGAGTAATTGATCAGGCCCCGGGAGAACTCGGCCCCGTCCGGGCCGGCGATGGTCACCATATCCCCGGCGGAGAAAGGTCCCTCCACCGCGGTGATCCCCGAGGCCAGCAGGCTCTTACCCCCCTCGGCCAGGGCCCGGCGGGCCCCGGCGTCGACCAGGATCCGGCCCTTCTTCAGACAGGAGAAGGCGATCCAGCATTTCCGGGAACGGAGCCGGCCGAAGGGGGTGGGAAAGTAGGTCCCCACCGGCTCCCCCCGGGCGATCCGGAGGATGACTCCCGGCTCCTCCCCGTGGGCGATCACCGTCTGGCCCCCGGCCCGGGTGACGATCCCGGCCGCTTCCAGCTTGCTCCCCATCCCCCCCCGGGAATACTCCCCGGGGCCGCCCCGGACCAGGGCCATCACCTCCGGGGTGATCTCCTCCACCCGGCCGATCACCGCCCGCCCCCGGCCGCTCCGGCCGGGGGCGGCCAGCAGGCCGTCGACGTCGGAGAGAAGGACCAGCAGATCGGCCCGGACCAGGTTGGCCACCAGGGCAGCCAGCTGATCGTTGTCGCCGAACCTGATCTCCTCGACCGCCACCGTGTCGTTCTCGTTGATGATCGGGACGATGCCCCGCTCCAGCAGGGCCAGGAGCGTATGCCGGGCGTTGAGATGACGGTCCCGGTGGTGGAGGCCCTCCCGGGTGAGCAGGACCTGGCCGACCTGCAGCCCCCGCTTCCGGAAGGCCTGGTGGTAGATGTGCATCAGGATCGTCTGGCCGACCGCGGCGGCCGCCTGGAGGGCGGGGAGAGAGGAGGGCCTTTTCTTCAGGCCCAGTTCACGGCTCCCGGCGGCGATGGCGCCGGATGTCACCAGGAGCACCTCCTTCCCCTCTCCTCTCAGGTCGGCGATCTGTTCGGCCAGCCCGGCCACGAACCCGGTGTCGATACCCCCTTCCTTCCCGGTCAGCAGGCGGCTCCCCACCTTGACCACCAACCGGCGGGCGGAGAGGATCTCGCTCCGGTTATTTTCTTTGCCTTTCATAACTTTTCGTTTCCCGATGGAAAGGACCGGATCGATACCGATCCCGATCCCGACCCCGATTCAAGCCCGACCCGCCGGTCCCCGCTCGGGTCCGGTATCGGGATCGGTATCGCTATCGGCAGGAGGAATCCCTCCCGCCTCCAGTTGAGTTTTTCTCTCTTCCCCGACCAGGCGGAAGAGAGCCCGAACCAGTTCCTGGAGACCTTCGCCCTGGAGGGCCGAGACCGCCAAAACGCGGTCGGGGGGGATCCCGGCCCGGCGGAGAAACCGGCGGTATCCCGCCAAGGCTTCGGCCAGGTCCATCTTGTTGGCCGCGACCAGGAAGGGCCGGGTGGCCAGGTCCGGCCGGTGGAGTTCCAGCTCCCGCCGGAGGTTGGTGTAATCGTCGAACGGTTCCCGTCCGTCCACTCCGGCCATATCGAGAACGTAGAGCAGGACCCGGCTCCGCTCGATGTGCCGGAGGAAATCGTGACCCAGCCCCACCCCGCGGTGGGCATCCTTGATCAAACCGGGGATGTCGGCGACCGTGATCGGATCGCGAACGCCCTCCGGATCAGCGACCATCCCCGGATGGGGAGAGAGGGTGGTGAAAGGGTAAGGAGCGATCCGGGGGCGGGCCCGGGAGATGCGGGTGATCAGGGTGGATTTCCCGGCGTTGGGGTAACCGACCATCCCGACCTCGGCCAGGATCTTCAGCTCCAGCTCGAAATCCCCCTCCTCGCCCGGCTCGCCCGGCTCGGAGACCCGGGGGGCGCGATTGGTCGAGGTGGCGAAACTGGCGTTGCCCCGGCCTCCCCGGCCGCCCCGCGCCAGGATGGCCCGCTGGCCTTCTTCCACCAGGTCGGCGATGATCTCGCCGGACCCGGCCCGACGGACCACCGTGCCCCGGGGAACCGGCCGGACGAGGTCTTTCCCGTCGGCGCCGGTCATCCCCTGGCCCCGGCCGGGCCCGCCGTCGGGGGCCCGGAGCAAGGGACGGTACTGGAAGGCGGTCAACCCCCCCACCTGCGGCGAAGCTTCCAGGACCACGTCTCCCCCGTCGCCGCCCCGGCCCCCGTCGGGACCGCCCCGGGGAACATATTTCTCCCGCCGGAAGCTGACGCAGCCGTTGCCCCCCCGCCCGGCCTGGACTGAGATCCGGGCCCTGTCGATGAAGGGCTTTTTCAAACCAGGGGAATCAGGAACCGGCCGCGGGGGCGACCGAGACCACTTTCTTCCGACCCCGGTTCTCGAAATTCACCACTCCGTCGACCAGGGAGAAGAGGGTGTCGTCGCGGCCCCGGCCCACGTTCCGGCCGGGGAGAACCCGCGTTCCCCGCTGGCGGACGATGATCCCTCCCCCCCGGATAGGCTGGCCGGAGGCTCTCTTCACTCCCAACCGCTGGGAGCTGCTGTCTCTACCGTTTCGCGAACTTCCCTGTCCTGTTTTATGCGACACTGTTTCCTCCTTGCGGCGTCGGTCCCCGCGGGGGCGAGCCGGAAATCCTGATCGGCCGAGGATTTTTCCCTCCGCCCGCGGTCAGTTCATTTGCCGGCTTGAGCCGGTGAGGCCTTTTTTTTGGCGGCGGGCTTTTTCCCCCCGGCGGCTTTCTTCCCGGACGCCGTCTTCTTCTCCCCGGTCCCGCGGACGGCACGGGGCTTCTTGCGGGGGGCGGCCTTCCGGGGAGCGGCCTCCTCTTCGGACTCCGCAACCGCCTTACCCCCGGCGGTGATCTTCTCTATCTTGAGCCGGGCGAAGTCCTGGCGGTGACCGATCTTCCGGTGGGAGTCCTTCCTCCGCTTGAACTTGTAGGACACCACCTTGGGAGCCCGGCCGAATTCTAGGATCGTCCCCTCGACGGCGAGACCCTCCAGGCGGGGGCGGCCGACCGCCAGCCCCTTCCCGTCCCAGTGCAGAAGAACGGACTGCAGCACAACCTTGTCTCCGGCCGAACCCGGGATCTTCGGGGTCTCGACCACGTCGCCTTTCCGAACCAGGAACTGTTTCCCGGCGATTTCCACTACTGCGAAGTTCATCGTCTTCTCTCCAGTTTGGCTGAATTTAAGTGAGGCCAACGGCCCTGTCAACGGAAAATACGTTCAGAATCCAGGAGACAGAATTCAGAATCCAGAATACGGGAAACCCCTGTTCCTCTCCTGACTCCTGGATTCTGACTTCTGAATTCTGTATTCTGACTTTTATACCTGCTCCCGCCCGGTCGAGGAGAGGGCCCAGATGGTATATTCCTGGAAACCCAGTTCCGGGTTGTCGAGGATGCTGACCCGGATCCCCCGCCGGCGGGCGAACCGCCGCAGCGCATCCCAACCCTCCTCCAGGAGGTAGCGGGCCAGCTGGGGGGAAGCCTCGATGCGGAACCGCTTGATCTTCTGGAACTTGTACATCCCGAACCGGAGCTTCCGTTCGATCTCCAGCCCGAGGCTGAAGTGGGATTTGATCACCCCCAGTCCCCGGCAGTAGGGGCAGAGTTCGTAAACTTTCTTCAGGAAGCTCTCTTCCTCCCGCTGCCGGGTCAGCTGGACCAGGCCGAACTCGGAGAAGGGGAGGACCTTGGTCCGGGCCTTGTCCTTCTTCAGTTCCTTGAGCAGGGCGGTCATCACCTGCTTCTGGTATTTCCGGGAGGCCATATCGATGAAGTCGATGACGATGATCCCCCCGACGTTGCGGAGCCGCAGCTGGGCGGCCACCTCCTCGGCGGCCTCCAGGTTGGCCTTCAGAGCCGTCTCCTCCTGCCCCTTGCGGTTCTTGTGCCGTCCGGAGTTGACGTCGACCGCGACCAGGGCCTCGGTCTGGTTGAAGACCACGAACCCGCCGCACTTCAGCCAGATCTTCGGCTTGAAGAGCTTCTCCACCACCGGCTCCAGGTTGTACTTGTCGAAGAGCGGCTTGCGGCCCCGGTAGTGGACCAGCTTGGACTGGGCCTGGGAGTCGAAGGTGGAAAGGAACCGGTTGAGTTTCTTGAACTCGGTCCGGGAGTCGACGACGATATGTTCGACATCGGTGAGGAGGGATTCCCTCACGGCCTTCATCACCAGCCCCATCTCCTCGTGGAGCAGGGCGGGGGCGGATTTCTTCGTCCCCTTCTGAATCGCCTTCCACTGGTTGAGCAGGTAGTGGAGATCCTTCTTCAGGTTGCGGTCGTCGGCGGTCAGGGCGGCGGTCCGGACGATCAGGCCGACCTCCTCCTCCCCCAGCAGGTCCTGGAGGACCTTGCGCAGCCGCCGACGCTGAACGGGGTCGGAGATCTTTCTCGAGACCCCGATCCTCCGCTCCCGGGGGGTGAGGACCAGGTAGCGCCCGGGGAGGCTGATCTGGGTGGTCAGCCGGGGGCCCTTGCCGCCCATCGGCTCCTTCACCACCTGGACCATAATCTCCTGGTCCTTCCTCAGCAGCTGCTGGATGGTCCGGACCGCGCCCGGACGGGGCTTGGGGGCCGGGCCGTTCTCCTCGTCGTCGCTGTATTCTTCCCAGAGGGAGGACGATTCCGCGGTCTCCCGCATCGGGAGGAAACCCTCCTTCTCCAGGCCGACCGCGACGAAGGCGGCGTCGAGCCCGGGGAGGATGGTGCTGACCCGGCCCTTGTAGATGTTGCCCAGCGGCCGCTGCTCGTCGCCGCGTTCGAGATAGAACTGTTCCAGCTTGCCGTCGGAGAGAACGGCCACCCGGTTTTCGCCGGTGCCGCAGTTGATGATGATTTCCTTGGACATTGTGGGGAGTGGGCAGTGGGCAGTGGGCAGCGGACAGTGGTAACAACTGCCCAGGCCTCACTAGCCTGGTTCACGGTTGCGTTGGAAAAGGGTAGATACTATGCCGGGGACGGGCAATAAGCAACACGTTTCTTCAGGACGGGAAACCCAGCCGCTGCCACCTCAGGCCGGTGATCCGGGAGGGATCGCACCCGGAGAGGGCGGCCAGGACCGGGTAGGGGCGGCCGTTGGCCTTCAGGGAAAGGAGCATCCGCAGGCCCCCTTCCCCTTGCCGCTCCAGTTCCAGGACCCCCCGGCGAGCGTCGAATATCTTTTCCTCCCCATCCCGTTCCCGGGTTACCCTGACTTCGGAGGCGGCCAGGAATTGTTTTATCGCATCTTCGCTCACCCGGATGGGATCCTCCAGGGCCACCCGGTATTCAACTTTCTCCAGGCGGGAATTGAGGGAAGGCTCCCCGGGGGGCAGCAGCCGGGCCCCGAGGACCCGGATCCCTTCCGGGAGATGGGCGTTGATCCGGCCGGGCGCCGTTTCTTCACTCCCGGGTCCGCCCAGGGTGAGGTCGAGCAGTTCTTGCAAACCCTCCATCCCCACCTTCAGGGGCGGACAGAACGACACTTTGGGGTGGGGGCTGTATCCCCGCGATTGGGCGACCGGGATACCGGCCCGGGAGAAGGACCGGAAGAGTACCCGGATCAGGTCCCGGTGGGAGATGAAACGGATCAACCCGGTCTTGGAGTAGGCGAGGCGGAGTTTAGATTCTCCCGGTCCGCTTTCCCCTCCGGCAATTTTACGGTTCTTCTCCGTCATTATGATTTATCGCTATCGGTATCGGGATCGCTATCGGTATCGAAACCCGACCGGCTCGATTCCGATTCCGATACCGATCCCGATAGGGGCTATTCAGCCGCCCAGGGCCTTCTCCGCCTCCCTGATCAATACCGCTTTCTCGACCCCGGCCCCGATATGGTCCCAAGGAAGGGGATCATCGCGGCCGAAGGACGGCCGTAGGTAATCCTCCATCGCCACCCCCGAATCCGCGAAGGCTTTCTCCCATTTCTCCGGCTGGAATGATTCGCTCCAGCCGTCAAAACGGCAGCCGGCTTCCCAGGCCGCCCGGATGGCCCTGCCCACCCGCCGGTCGCCCCGGGCGATCGCGCCCTCCAGCCGGCTTACCTCCGCCGGGCGAAACTTGAGCTGGACCCGGCGGGAGGAGACCGCCTGGCGGATGGCGGTCTTCCGGGCGATGATGGTTGACTGGTCGGCCATCGGCTCCCACTGGAACGGGGTCCCCGGGCGGGGGACGAAGTTGGAGACGGTCACGTTGAGTTTCCCCCCCCAGCCGGCCATCCGGTTGATCAGGGCGGCCAGGTCGGAGACGTCTTCATCGGTCTCGGTGGGAAGCCCGATCATAAAATAAAGCTTGAGCAGCCGCCAGCCGAGACGGTAGAGCTTCCGGCCGATCTCCCAGAGCCGGTCGGGGTCGAGATCTTTCCCGATCGCCTCCTGCAGCCTCCGGCTCCCCGCTTCCGGGGCCAGGGTGATCCCGGCCCGCTTCCCCCGGCTCAGTTCCTCCAGGATCCGCCCGCTCACGGTGGCGACATTGAGCGAGGGGAGGGCGAGGTGGGCCGCCCGCGCCGCCAGGGCCGGGGAGAGCGACCCCAGGACCTCCTCGATCCCCCGGTAGTCCCCGCTGGAGAGGGAGAGGAGGGAGACCTCCTCGTAACCCCACTTCTCCGCCAGGGAGAGGGCCTGTTCTTCCACGGTTTCCGGAATCTTGGAGCGGACCGGCCGGCCCGACCAGCCCGCCTGGCAGAAACGGCATCCCCTCCCGCAGCCCCGCATTATCTCCACCACCCCCCGGTCGTGGACGATCTCGGTGACCGGGATCAGGGGCCGCTCGATCCGGGAGGAGTCGAGATCCCGCAAAACCCTCTTCTCCACCCGGGCGGGGATCCCGGGAGCGGCCGGTTCCCGGCCCCCGAAACCGCCGGCCGGCGCGGCCGGCCGGTAGAGAGCCGGCGCGTAGAGCCCGGGGACGGCCCGGACCAGGCCGCTCAAGACTTCTTCCTTCCCGATCCCCGCTTCCCCTCTTCTCTCCTTCCAGCCCCGATAACGGCCGAGGAGTTCGACGATCGCCTCCTCCCCGTCCCCGATCAGGAAGAGGTCGAAGAAATCGGCCAGGGGTTCGGGGTTGAACGCTCCCATCCCGCCGCCCAGGACCAGGGGATAGCGGGGCCAGGGACGGTCGGACGCGGAGAGGGGGAGGCCGGCCAGGTCGAGCATCGTCAGGATGTTGGTGTAGGTCAGTTCGACCTGGAGGGAGAAACCCCAGAGGTCGAACTCCCCGGCCGGGGTGAAGGTCTCCAGGGAATAGATGGGGAGCTTCGCCTCCCGGAGGGCGGCTTCCAGATCGCGGCCGGGGGCGTAAGCCCTCTCCGCCGCGGCGAAGGGGAGACGGTTGACGATGTCGTAGATGATGCCCAGTCCGTGGTGGCTCATCCCCACCTCGTAGAGGTCGGGGTAGCTGAGCAGGACCCGGACTTCGGCCCCGGGGCGGCGGACGGCGTTGATCTCGCCCCCGATGTAGCGGGCCGGACGCTCGACGAAAGGCAGGATCTTCTCGATCTCCTCGCGGATGTTCATATCATTGCGCTATGCTCTTTGCGCTTTGCGCTATACGTAGTACCGGTGCACATAGACGCTCTGGCAGAGTCCCAGGATGGCCAGGGCGGCCACCGTCACCGAACCGCCGTAACTGATCAGGGGGAGGGGAAGCCCGGTAGCCGGGAGGAGGCCGGCGGCCATCCCGATGTTGATCCCGACGTGGGCCCCCAGGACCAGGATCCCCCCCACGACCAGCAGTTTCCCGCCCAGGTCGCGGCAGTGCCAGCCGATGGCGAAGAGGCGGAAGAAGATGATCCCGTAAAGCCCGATGACCAGCAGGCAGCCGGCGAAACCCCACTCTTCGGCCACCACCGAGAAGACGAAGTCGGTCTGGCGCTCGGGGAGGAAGCTGAGCATATTCTGGGTTCCCCCCAGCCAGCCCTTCCCCCAGAGCCCCCCCGACCCGATCGCGATCTTGGACTGGATGATCGTGTAGCCGGCCCCGGTGGGGTCGAGACCGGGGTTGAGGAAGACCAGCAGCCGGGTCTTCTGGTAATCCCGGAGGAAGAACCAGAAACCGGGGGCGAGCAGCAGGATCAGCAGCACCAGGAACAGGATCTGCTTCCCCTTCCCCCCTCCCGCGAAGACCAGCCCGAGGGTGACCGGGAGGAAGATGAGGGCGGTCCCCAGGTCGGGCTGCTTCAGGATCAGGACCGCCGGAACCGCGGCCAGCAGGCAGGGGACCAGGACATAGGACCAGCGGTCCCGCTGCTCGAACCGGGCGGTGAGGTAGCGGACCAGCATCAGGACCAGGGTGACCTTGGCGAACTCGGAGGGCTGGACCGTGAATCCCCCGACCTGGATCCAGCGGCGGGCACCGAAGCGGGTCTCCCCCAGGATGACGATCGCCACCAGGAGCAGGGTGGTGAGGACGGAGAGGAAGTAACCCCCGGCGATCAGCTTCCGGTAGTCGGTCAGGGCGAGGGTGAAGAAGACCAGCAGGCCCAGGCCCAGCCAGACCAGCTGCCGCTGGAGATAGGGCACCCCGGTTATCATCCGGAGCTGGAAGGAGGCGCTGTAGATCACCGCCGCCCCCAGTCCGGCCAGGACCAGGATGGCCGGCAGCAGGACCCAGTCGAGATATTTTAACTTTTGCACGTATCGGATTGCCGCTTTCTGCGTTTTTCAGGGTATCGGGCGCGTCGGACGAGGCGGACGAGTCCGACCCCTATTCCCCATTCCCCAGGTAACGCCGGAAGAACTCCCCCGCCACCGGGGCGGCCGAATGCCCGCCCGATTCGGCATCCTCGAGGAGGAGAACCAGGACCAGCCGGGGCCGGTCGGCCGGGGCCAGGGCGAGAAACCAGGCGTGGGTGCCGTACTCCGGCGGTGATCCGACCTGGATGGTCCCGGTCTTCCCGGCGATCGGCACCGAGGGATGGGCGGCCAGCCGCCCGGTCCCCTGCTCCTCGTTGACCACCCGCGTCATCCCCGTCAGGACCTCCTCCCAGGCCCCCGGGGGGAGATCGATCATCCTTCTCAGCTCCGGCTCCTCCTCCCTGAACACCTCCCCGGCCGGAGAGACGATGGCCGAAACCAAACGGGGGCGGTAAAGCGTTCCCCGCCCGGCGATGGCGGCGCCCATCCCGGCCATCTGGATCGGGGTGACCAGGAGGTAACCCTGGCCGATCGAGAGGTTGACCGTATCCCCGGGGTACCAGGTCCGCCCGAACTGCTCCCGCTTCCACGAGCGGCCGGGTACCAGTCCGGCGCTCTCGCCCCGGATCTCGATCCCGGAGGGTTCTCCCAGCCCCAGCCGCCGGGACATCGCCTCGATTCGGTCTATCCCCAGTTCCAGCCCCAGGTGATAGAAATAAACGTTGCAGGAATGCTTGATCGCCTCCTGGAGATCGAGCGGGCCGTGCCCTTCCGGCCGCCAGCAGCGGAAGGCGCTCCGGCCGAGGGTGAAGACGCCGGGACAGTCATAGACGGTCCCCCGGTTGGCGATCCCGGAGTCCAGGCCGGCCAAGGCCACCACCAGTTTGAAGGGGGACCCCGGCGGATACTCCCCGGCCAATGCCCGGTTGAGGAGCGGGGCGTCCGGGCGGTTGAAGACTTCCTCGGCGTCGGCCCTCCGGACCGGCCGGGTCAGGCGATTGGGGTCGAAGGAAGGGTGGCTGACCAGGGCCAGGATATCCCCGGAGCCGGGTTCGAGCAGCACCGCCGCTCCCTTCCAGTCCGCCAGCAGCTCGTCGAGGATCAGCTGGGCCCGGATGTCCACGGTGAGAACCAGATCGTTCCCCGCCACCGGGTCCTGGCGGCTCAACACCCGGTCCCGGAAGAGCCGGGCGTTGACCTGGACCTGCTCGACGCCGCTCTGCCCCCGGAGGTACCGGTCGTAGGCCTCCTCCACCCCCATCTTCCCGATATCGTCCTGGGCCCGGTAGCCCAGGTCACCCAGCCGGGCCAGCTCGGCGGGGCTGATCTGGCCGACATAGCCCAACAGGTGAACCGCCGCCGGTCCGTAGGGATAGTGCCGGACCGGGTTGACCTGCACCTCGACCCCGGCTAGCTCCGGCCCTTTCTCCTTGAGCACGGTGGCCGCCGCGATCCCGATATCGGCCGCCAGCCGGACCGGTTCGAAGGGCCGCTCCCGGAAGAGATCGAGCCGGGCGGCGAGCTGCTCCGCGGGGAGGTGGAGAACCCGGCTCAGCTCGTTCAGCAGGCGGCCGCGCTGTTCGATCTCCGTCGGGTTGGCCACCAGGTCGAAGCTGGGACGGTTGTCGGCCAGGACCACCCCGTGGCGGTCCCGGATCAATCCCCGGGGGGCCGGGATCCGGACCAGCCGGATGCGGTTGCGAACCGCGCTCTCCATATACTCCTCCCCCTTCACCACCTGCATATACCAGAGGGTGGCGACGATGACCCCGGCCCAGACCAGGAAGAAGGCGGCCAGGAACCGCATCCGCAGATCGATCATCCTTTCATCTCCGGTTCAGTCGCGGGCCCGATTCCCCCGCCCCGGCTTCCCGGGGGTAACGGTCCGCCTCGGCCGATCCAGCAGCCGGTCGGAGATCGCCAGCCAGACCGGGGAGAAGAGGGCGGTCTGCCAGATCCGGGGCCAGAGCAGCCGCCGCCAGGCGGAAGCCCAGGAAGGAGAAGTCCCGAAAAAGTTGAGCAGCAGGAAGTAGCCCAGCCCGGCCGCCAGGGCCGCGACCGCGACCATCAGGATCCGGGTGGTCAGGTGGCCGCGGTAAAGCGACCCGCTGGCCGCGGCCGCCAGCCAGCCGGCGGCGCCCAGGGAGAGGGTATGGAGACCCATCCCCCCGGCGGTGAAGATATCGGTCAGGAAACCGCCCGCCAGGCCGGCCCACCAGCCGCCGGCCGGTCCCTCGATCAGCGACCAGGAGACCACCACGATCAGGACCAGGTCGGGCCGGAAGGAGAAGAAGATCCCCGCCCCGCCCCCGGCCCCCTGGAGAACCGCCGAGGCCGCCAGGAGCAGCCCCAGGATCGCCCGGCGCCGCCAGCGGATCTCCCGGGCGGGGCTGTAGTGATGGATGGCACGGCGAACGGTGAAGGACATTGGATTCAGTAAACAGTAAGCAGTGAGCAGCAAGCAGTGGCCGACATACCGGGGTTCAGCGCAGGACCATTACCCATTCCAGATGATCAAAACGGGCGGCCGGCTCCAGGTCGGCGTTCTGGTAAGTTCCGTCCTTCTCCTCCCGCGAGCCGGTGACGGTGCCGATCAGGAGACCGGGGGGATAAACCCCGCCCAGTCCCGAGGTGACCACGGTTTCGCCCGCGGAGATCTCCACGCGGCGGGGCAGGTATTTCATCACGCAGCCGCCGCCGGTCCCCTCGACGATCCCGATCGACCGGGAACCCTGGACCACCCCCCCCACCCCGCTGGCGGGATCGATGATCAGCAGCACCCGGCTCAGGTGCGGGGCCGCCTCGATGACTTTCCCGACCAGCCCGCCGGCCGCGAGCACCGCCGCTTCCCGGACCACCCCGTCCGCCCCGCCCCGGTCGATGAGGACGCTCTGCTTCCAGGTCTGGATGTCCCGGCCGATCACCCGGGCCACCACCCCCCGCGCGCCCGGACGTTCCCCCCGGCCGAGCAGGGCCCGCAACTGCCGGTTTTCGGCCTCCACCTCCCGCAACCGGGCCACCTCTTCGGCCAGGAACCCCGCCCGTTCTTCCAGGGCGGGGTTCACCCGGATGGCTTCGACAGTCCGGCCGATCGACCGGACGATGTAACCGAGAGGGGAGAAGACGGTGTTGCCCAGTTCCTGGACCGGGCCCAGCAGCTGGAGCAGGTTGATCTTCAGCCGCGAGGAGAGGGCGGGGGAGAGGCTGAAGAGGACGGCTAGAGAGAGGACCACCGCCACGGCGATGACAATCCTCCTCATAACATCGGGCTCCCGGTCAGAGCGAAGACTTTTCCGCGACCACGATTCTCCTCAAGAAACGCAGTTCCTGGAGAACCTTCCCGGTGCCCAGGACCACCGCCTCGATCGGTTCGTCGGCCACGTTGACCGGCAGTCCCGTCTCCTCGGCCAGGAGCTTGTCCAGGCCGCGGATCAGCGAACCGCCCCCGGCCAGGACCATCCCCCGGTCGACCAGGTCGGCGGAGAGCTCGGGCGGGCAGCGCTCCAGGCTGATCCGGACCGCCTCGATGATGGTGGAGATCGGCTCGGCCAGCGCCTCGCGGATCTCCTCGGAGTTGACGGTCATCGTCTTCGGCAGCCCCGCCACCAGGTCCCGGCCCTTCACCTCCATCTTCAGTTCCTCCTCCAGTGGATAGGCGGAACCGATGTTGATCTTGATCATCTCCGCCATCCGGGGGCCGATCAGGAGGTTGTAGGTCCGCTTCAGGTACTGGATGATCGCCTCGTCCAGCTCGTCCCCGCCCACCCGGACCGAGCGGCTGAAGACGATTCCGGCCAGGGAGATGATCGCCACCTCCGAGGTCCCGCCCCCGATATCGACCACCATATTCCCGGCCGCTTCAGTGACCGGCAGTCCGACCCCGATCGCGGCCGCCATCGGCTCCTCGATCAGGTAAACCTCCCGAGCCCCGGCGTGTTCGGCCGAGTCCTTGACCGCCCGCTTCTCGACCTCGGTGATCCCCGAGGGGATGGCGACCACGATCCGGGGCCGGATCAGGGCCTTGCGGTTGTGGACCTTGCGGATGAAGTAGCGGAGCATCGCCTCGGTGATCTCGAAGTCGGCGATCACCCCGTCCTTGAGCGGGCGGATGGCGACGATGCTGCCCGGGGTCCGGCCCAGCATATTCTTGGCCTCTTCCCCCACCGCCATCACCCGGCCGGCGCCTTTCTGGATGGCGACCACCGATGGTTCGTTGAGAACGATCCCCCGGCCCTTGACGAAGACCAGGGTCGAGGCGGTTCCGAGGTCGATGCCCATATCGGCGGAGAACATCCCCAGCAAGCGATCGAAGATCATAAGTACCTCCTAAAGATTTCACTCCGTGAAATCTTTAGATAATAGCTTAATTGTCATTTCTGGCAAGGGAAAAGCCGATTCACTTCTTCAGGATATATCCGGCCGTCTCGCCCAGCGCCCGCTCCTCGAGAACGACTTCCAGGTAAACGTCTTTGGAATGGTAGTCGACCTTGAGGACCCGCCCGTCGCGGTGGAGGGCCGCCACCAGGTCGGGGCGGTCTTGGGGGATGAGAAAGCGGAAGTTTTTCCGGCCGGAGGAGAGTTGGCGGTCGATCTCCTCCAGCAGCCTTTCCAGGCCCGCCCCCTCCCGGGCCGAGATGGGAACCGCTCCTTCGAAACGCCCGGCGGCTTCCCGGACCAGGAAGGGATCGCTGACCAGATCGATCTTGTTCAGGGCGATTATAACCGGGGTCCGGTCGGCTCCCAGTTCTTTCCGGACGTCCTCGACCACCTGCTTGCGCTCCCGGATCCTGGGGTGGGAGAGGTCGAGCACTTCCAGCAGCAGGTCGGCCTCGGCCACTTCTTCCAGGGTGGCCCGAAAGGCGTCGACCAGGTGGTGGGGGAGGCGCCGGATGAAGCCGACGGTGTCGCTGAAGAGCACCTTCCTCCCGGAGGGGAGAACGGCCTGCCGGGTGACCGGATCGAGGGTGGCGAAGAGCTTGTCCTCGGCCCGGACCCGGGCCGTGGTCAGGGCGTTGAGGAGCGTGGACTTCCCGGAGTTGGTGTAGCCGATGATCGAGACCACCGGGATCCCGGTCTGGCGGCGGTGTTTTCTCTGGGCCGACCGCTGCCGCCGGACCGCTTCCATCTCCTTCTTCAGGGCGTGGATCCGGTTCCGGGCCAGCCGCCGGTCCAGCTCGATCTGTTTCTCCCCGGCGTCCCGGGTCCCCAGCATCCCCCCCTTCTGGCGGGAGAAGTGCCGCCAGGCCCCGCCCAGGCGGGGGAGGAGATACTCGAGCCGGGCCAGTTCCACCTGGAGCCGGGCTTCCCGGGTCCGGGCGCGCTGGGCGAAGATGACCAGGATCAGTTCGGTCCGGTCCCGGACCTCCACCCCGGAGGCGTCCTCCAGGTTGCGGAGCTGGGCCGGGGTGAGGTCCTCGTTGAAGATGATCTCGCTCACCCCCTCCTCCCGGCAGCGGGCGGCCAGCCCCTGCGCCGACCCGGTCCCGATGTAGGTGGCCGGGTGGGGCTTCAGCCGCTTGAAGACCGCCCGGCCGGCCTCCTCCATCCCGGCGGTCCGCGCCAGCTGGGAGAGCTCGTCCAGGGAGTCCTCGATCTCCCACCGCCCCTCCCGACCGGTCTCCACCCCGATCAGCAGGGCCCGGCGCGGGGGGGAGATTTCCTGTTCGATCTCGATCAAAATTTTTCTGCGAAAAATTTTGTTGTTGGGGTACTGGCTCGCGAAATTACCGGACCGCTCGGAGTTGATTGATATCTTGCATATCGAAGCGTGACTTATTCCTGCGCCGGGGATGAGTTGACCGGGTTGCCGGCGGAGTCCCATTCGATTCGGCTGACCTCGTTTCCGTCCTGATACTCGATCTCCGCCTTCTTCATCCCGTTGTCGTGCCACTCCAGCCACTTTCCCGCCCGCTTCCCGTCGAGGTATTCGCCTTCGGCCATCTTCTCTCCGTTCTCGTGCCAGAAGGTCGCCCGGCCCCAGGCCTGGCCGTCCCGGGCCTCCCCCTCCATCTGCTTCTGCCCGTTTTCGTACCAGAATAGCGCCCGGCCGTGGGGGCGCCCATCCCGGTACTCGATCTCCACTTCCTGCTGCCCGCCGGCGTACCAGGAAATTCCCTTCCCGTCCTCCCTCCCCTCCCGGTACTCGACCTCGGAGGTCTTCCGGCCGTTCTCGTACCAGACGGTCTTCCCGTGCAGCCGGTCGTCCCGGTAGTCGGCCTCCACGGCCAGCTCTCCCGCCTCATCCCAGCTCGTCCACCGGCCGTGCTTCTTCCCGTCGAGGTACTCCCTCTCCGCCCACAACCGCCCGTCCTCCCGCCAGACCGTCACCTTGCCGTGTTCCCGGCCGTCCCGGTACTCGCCTTCCGAGCTTTTCTGCCCGTTCGCGTGCCAGTAAGTTATCCGGCCGTGCCGTTTCCCGTCCCGGTACTCGACTTCCTTGCGCTTCTGTCCGTTATCGTGATAGGCAACCGCCGGGCCGGTGAACAGCTTCTCCGCGCCCGGCTCGTAGTACACTCCCCCCCGCTCGACCAGTTGGTCTTCCTCGACCGCCGCCCCCTTCTCCGGATCTTTTCCCGCCGGGCCTTCCCGCCCGCAGGCGGACAGCGCCAGGACGGCCAGAAACACCGGCAGCAGATTTCTCAATTTCATCCCGTCAACCTCCAGACGTATGTCTCGATAAAATTCTTGATTGAATAAAATCAATATACACTATCCGGCCGATATTCATAAACGTTACCGGCTATCCGCTTCACCGGTGTCTTGATGATTCAGAGTCTAAACCAGGAACCAAGGCTGCTCCCTGCTGGATTCGGAGAATAGCACAAGCCCATCCGATCGCCATTGGAGGTGACAAATTGGCGCCTCCAATCCGCGAACTACTCCTTGGGAAGAACGAACATATTTTGTTCTATTCCAGGAGGTTTACGATCCGGACCGCGGTTTCTTCCGGAGAGCTGTCCGGGAGGAGGTCGATCCACTCGATCCTCCGCTCGGCTCGCCACCAGGTCATCTGGCGGCGGGCGAAGCGGCGGGTGGCGGCGGACAGGCGGCGGACGGCTTCCTCCTCCTCGTATTCTCCCCGCAGGCAGCCGGCGGCCTCCCGGCAGCCCAGAGCCAGGCGGGCCGGGCCCGCTTCCAGCCAGCCCGCTTCCAGGAGTCTCTCGGTTTCCGCGAGCAGACCCCGCTTGAACATCTCCTCCGCCCGCCGGTCGATCCGGCGGTAGAGATCGGCCCGTTCCCTTCTCAGTCCGATCATCCGGAAAGGCGGCTCCGACCCGACGGGGGGGGGGAAGCCCCACTCCCGCTGGAGACGGGAGATCGGGGTCCCGGTCAGTTCCAGCACCTCGAGGGCCCGGACGATCCGCTTCAGGTTGCGGGGATGGATCCGCTCGGCCGAAACCGGGTCTTCCCGGCCCAGCCGGCCGTGGAGATAACCCGGCCCGAGTCTCGCTTCCTCCTCCCGCAGCCGCTGCCGGAGGGAACGGTCGGCGGGAGGGGAAGAGAAGATCCCGTCCACCAGGACCCGGATATACATCCCGGATCCCCCAACCACGATCGGAATCTTTCCCCGGTCTCTGATCTCTTCCAGCAGTGGCAGGGCCAGTTCGCGGAAACGGGCCGCACTGTACTCCTCCCCCGGGTCGAGGATGTCGATCAGGTGGTGGGGGACGCGGGCCAGTTCTTCCGGGGAGGGCTTGGCGGTGGCGATATCCATCCCCCGGTAAACCTGGAAGGCGTCGGCGGAGACGATCTCCCCGCCGATCCGCTCGGCCAGGCGGAGGGCGACGGCGGTCTTTCCCACCGCCGTCGGACCCAGTATGATCGGAGTTCCGGCCAAGTTTTCCGCCTCGTCCCGGGGCTACCTCCGCCCGCAACGTTTTTCCAGTTCTTCCCAGCTGAAGGTGATCATCGTCGGCCGGCCGTGGGGGCAGCGGTCCGGCTCCCGGCAGGCCAGCAGCTCTTCCACTAATTTCTCCAGCTGCCCGGGATCCAGCCGCTGCCGGGCCTTGACCGCCGCCAGGCAGGACAGGCGGATGATGATCTCCTCCCGGGGGTCGGACGGGAGCCGCCCTCCCTCCAGTTGGGAGATCAGTTCCAGGACCAGTTCCTCCCGGTTCCAGTCGAAGAGGATCGCCGGGAGGGCGCGGATGATGAAGGAATCGGAGCCGAAGGGTTCGATCTCGATCCCCAGGCGGCCGAAGACCTCGATCCGCTCCGCCAGGCGGGCGGCCCGGGAGGGGCTGAGTTCGACGTTCACCGGAACCAGGAGCGGCTGGACCTCGATCCGGCCTTCCGGCAGGGCGGCCCTGAACCGCTCGTAAAGCACCCGCTCGTGGGCGGCGTGCTGGTCGATCAGGGAGACTCCCCGGGGGGACTCCACCACCAGATAACGGTTGCCGGCCTGCCCGATCAGGGCGTGGAGCGACGAGGGGCCGGCGGGGCCGGACTCCGCCGGGCCGGATCCGGCGAAAAAGAGTTCCAGCTCCCCCGGGGAAACGGGGAGGGGCGCGGACGGCTCCCCCACCCCGGCCATGGAACCGGGTGGAGTGGAACCGGCCGCCGGCCGGTAGAAGGCTTCCCCGGCCTGCCGGCTCAGCCCCTCCGCCACCGCGCGGGCCATCAGCCCCCGCACCAGGTCCGGCCGGGAGAACCGCACCTCCCGCTTGGCCGGGTGGATATTAACATCCACCGAATTGCCGGATATTTTCAGGGCGATCACCCCGGCGGGAAAACTCCCCCTGGCCAGACGGTGAGCGTAACCCTCCCGGATGGCCGAGAAGAGCAGGCGGTCCCGGATCGGCCGACGGTTGACGATCAGGGTCAGCCCCTTGCGCAACAGGCCCGCGGCGGACGGTTCCACGATCCAGCCCTCGATCCTCACCTCCCCCTCCCCCGCCCCGACCGCCACCAGCCGCCCGGAGGCTTCCCGTCCCCAGAGATCATCGAGCCGTTCCTTCAGCCCTTCGACGGCGGGAAGGGAAAAGACCTTCTCCCCGTCCCGTTCGAAGCTGAAGGCCACGGAGGGGTTGGCCAGGGCGTGGGAGACCACTTCCTCGGTTATCCGGGCCATCTCGGTCCGGGGGGACTTAAGGAACTTGCGCCGGGCCGGGGTGTTGAAGAAGAGCCGTTTCACCTCCACCTCCGTCCCCGCCGGGGCCCCCGCCTCCGCGACCTGGCGGATCGCCCCGCCCCGGATCTCGATCCGGGCCGCCGAGAGCGCTTCCGGGGGCCGGGTGGTGACCCGCACCTCGGCGACGGCGGCGATGCTGGGCAGGGCCTCACCTCGGAAACCCATCGAGGAGATCCTCTCCAGGTCGGAAAACTTTTCCAGCTTGCTGGTCGAGTGACGGTCGAAGGCCAGGATCAGGTCGTCCCGTTCCATCCCGCAGCCGTCGTCGGTCACCCGGATCTCCCTGGTCCCTCCGCCCCGGACCGCCACCTCGATCCGGCCCGCGCCGGCGTCGAGCGAGTTCTCGATCAGTTCCCGGACCACCGCCGCCGGGCGGTCGACCACCTCCCCGGCTGCGATCTTGTTGATCACCTCCTCAGGGAGCAATCTGATCCGGGGCATATCTTTTTCTCCTTATTGCGCAATAGCCCGATTTACTCATAAATCGGGCTATCGGGATCGGTATCGCTATCGGTATCGGGGCCTGTAAGTTTACTCGAGCATCCTCTCCCGAAAGACCACGGCCCAGATGTGCTTGCAGGCGAAGCCGTGCCTGCTCCCCCGGTAGGTGAAGTCGGGACAGGTGCAGGACGCCCCCGCCAGCGGCCCCTCCCGGAGGACCGTTACCGTAGAGCCGTCCACCTCGTATTTGCCCTCGACGGCCGCGGCAACCTTGTCTGCCAGCAGCCTGCCGTCATTGTAACGGCTCCCCTCCCGGACCATCTCTGGCCCGATCTCCACCATCCCCTCGGGGAGGGTGAATATCTTCCGCCCGACCGTATCGGTCTCCCCGCGAAGGGCCTCGATCCGCCCCCGGATCGCTTCCGGCCGCCATTCCGGATAGGTCCGGCCGATCTCTTCGTAAACCGCCAGCGCCTTCGACAGGGATTCGTAAGCGAACGGCAGATCCTCTTTGTAGAGCGCCTGGCGTCCGGCCCGTTCGAGCAGATAAGCCTTCCGAATCAGTTCCTCGGATGTTGCCGCTTCTCCTTCCGCCCGCGTCATCCCCGGGAAGAGAACGGCCAGGCCCCAGAACAGCGCCGCCGTCATCGCCACCTTCTTCATCTTCCCATCCATCCCTTCTACAACCAAAGCTTGCGATCCAAAACCCGGTACTGGATCGCCTCGGAGACGTGGGCCGGGGCGAGCTCCTCCTCCCCCGCCAGGTCGGCGATCGTCCGGGAGACCTTGAGGATCCGGTCCCAGGCCCGGGCCGAGAGACCCAGTTCCTCCATCGCCCGCTCCAGCAGCGACCGGGCCGGAGGGGAGAGACGGCAGTGCCCCTTCAGCTGCCTCGGCCCCATCTCGGCGTTGGAATGGATCCCGGCGGAACGGAACCTCTCGGCCTGGACCGCCCGGGCTCCGGCGACCCGACGGCGGATCGCCTCCGAGGTCTCCCCCTCCCCTCCCCCCGCCAGTTCCCGGTAGTTGACCGGGGCCACCTCGAGGTGGATGTCGATCCGGTCAAGCAGGGGCCCCGAGATCCGGGACATATAGTTGCGGATCTGGCCGGGGTTGCAGCGGCACTCCCGCCGGGGGTCGGTGTAGTAGCCGCAGGGGCAGGGGTTCATCGCCGCCACCAGCATAAAGCGGGCGGGGAAGGTGAGCGAGCCGGTGGCCCGGGAGATGGTCACCTCCCCGTCCTCTAGCGGCTGGCGGAGGACCTCGAGCACCGAGCGGTTGAACTCGGGCAGCTCGTCGAGGAAGAGCACCCCGTTATGGGCCAGGCTCACCTCCCCCGGTTTGATCTTCGAGCCGCCGCCGATCAAACCGATATTGCTGATCGTGTGGTGCGGCGAGCGGACGGGGCGGAGGGCGATCAGCCCCTCCCCCTTCGGTAGCAGCCCGACGCTGGAGTGGATCCGGGTCGTCTCCAAGGCCTCGGACAGCGTCAACGGAGGCAGTATGGTCGGGATCCGCTTCGCCAGCATCGACTTCCCCGCCCCCGGCGGCCCGATCATTATCAGGTTGTGCGATCCCGCCACCGCCACCTCGATCGCCCTCTTCACGTCGGCCTGCCCCTTGACGTCGGCGAAGTCCACCGGGTAGCGCCCGGCGATCCGGAAGATCTCCTCCGTCTCCACCTTCTCCGGCGGGAGCTCGATCTCCCCGGAGAGATACTTCGCCGCCTCGGCCAGGGTCCTCAGTCCCCGGACTTCCAGCCCCTCCACCACCGCCGCCTCCCTCACGTTGGCCGAGGGGACCAGAAGGCCCCGCCCTCCCCACTTCTTCGCCGCCAGGGCGATCGAGAGGACCCAGTTGATCGGACGGATCGCACCGTCCAGGGCCAGCTCCCCGACTATGACCTGGCCTCCGAGCCGATCCCGGGAAAGCT
>JAXGWO010000029.1:0-45305 GCA_040773245.1 PVC group bacterium | reverse complement strand
GAACCAACCCCTAACAGCAATGTCTGGGGAGGAAGGCGCCCAAGGTATGTGTGGTGACTAGGATGAAGTCGTAACAAGGTAGCCGTACCGGAAGGTGCGGCTGGATCACCTCCTTTAAAGAGTTACGGCTTTCGGACTGGAGTCCCGTCTTACCATTCAATTTTCTTTCAGCAGTTAGGGCCTGTAGCTCAGGTGGCTAGAGCACTGTGCTGATAACGCAGGGGTCAGTGGTTCAAGTCCACTCAGGCCCATAGCCTGAGATCTTCAGGCCGGACAGGTTTTGTTCTTTGATTAACTGGAGCTTGGTGATACAACAGACCCCGAAATTCTCGGGGCTGTAGCTCAGCTGGGAGAGCGCGGGCTTTGCAAGCCTGAGGTCAGGGGTTCGATCCCCCTCAGCTCCATATTCTTAGGGTTGTTTTGCGGAACGGCCCTACGATCTTTGACAATTGAGGTCAGGGTTTTAAGGTTTTCCCGGGGGGCAGCTGTCTTCCGGGAGGGCCTTAAACTGCAAGAAGTCGAGGCAAAAGACCGTAAATATCCTTATTTACTGGTCAAGCTACTAAGGGCAAATGGCGGATGCCTTGGTGCCAGAGGGCGATGAAGGACGCGGTTGGCTGCGATAAGCCCCGGGGAGCCGTCAAACAGGCGCAGATCCGGGGATCTCCGAATGGGGAAACCCTCCCGGAGTAATGTCCGGGAATCCCGAGCGTATGCGAGGGAGGCGAGACCAGGGGAACTGAAACATCTTAGTACCCTGAGGAAAGGAAATCAAACGAGATTCCCCCAGTAGCGGCGAGCGAACGGGGAAGAGCCAAAACCTTGCCGGTGTTAAAGCTTCCAGGCGTTGCCGGCAGGGTGTTGCGGGAAGCAGGCGTTCCGGGCTGGAAACCGGAGGAAAAGTTACCAAGTTGCTTTTTAGACGAAGGTTCTGGGAAGGACCACCATAGAGGGTGAGAGTCCCGTAGTCGAAAAGAAGCAGCCTTTTCTGCCTGTTCTCCCTAGTAGCACGGAGCACGTGAAACTCCGTGTGAATCCGGGTGGACCACCATCCAAGGCTAAAAACCAACTGGCAACCGATAGTGAACGAGTACCGTGAGGGAAAGGTGAAAAGAACCCCTTCGAGGGGAGTGAAATAGAACCTGAAACCATTTGCCTACAAGCGGTCGGAGTCCTGAGCACGCGCAAGCGGGCGAAGGATGACGGCGTGCCTTTTGCATAATGAGCCGGCGAGTTACTCTATGCAGCCTGGTTAACCCCGATAACGGGGGGAGCCGCAGGGAAACCGAGTCTTAAACGGGCGCATACGGTTGTATGGAGTAGACCCGAAGCCGAGTGATCTACCCATGGGCAGGTTGAAGGTACGGTAACACGTACTGGAGGACCGAACTAGTTAGCGTTTAAAAGCTATTGGATGACCTGTGGGTCGGAGCGAAAGACTAATCAAACTCGGCGATAGCTGGTTCTCCTCGAAATAGCTTTAGGGCTAGCCTCGCAAAATGGACTTCGGGGGTAGAGCACTGAATGGGTTAGGGGGCCTACCAGCCTACCAAAACCAATCAAACTCCGAATACCGAAGCACCTTATTGCGGGAGTCAGACTACGGGGGCTAAGCTCCGTGGTCGAAAGGGAAACAGCCCAGACCGTCAGCTAAGGTCCCAAAATATGGACTAAGTGATGAAGGAAGTGAAGTCACGAAGACAGCTAGGATGTTGGCTTAGAGGCAGCCATCATTTAAAGAGTGCGTAATAGCTCACTAGTCGAGTGATTTTGCGCCGAAAATGATCGGGACTCAAGTCCATTACCGAAGCTACGGATGTTTCTTCCCGGCTTGCCGGGGAGAAACGTGGTAGAGGAGCGTTCCATAGCGGGCGAAGCCGTTCCGGAAGGGGCGGTGGACGGTATGGAAGTGATAATGCCGGCATGAGTAGCGATAATTGCGGTGAGAATCCGCAACGCCGAAAACCCAAGGTTTCCTGGGCAAGGCTCGTCCTCCCAGGGTTAGTCGACCCCTAAGGCGTAGCTGAAAGGCGAAGCCGATGGGCAACGGGTTAATATTCCTGTACTACCTGACTCGCGATCCCCGGGCAACCGGGGGAGAGCGATGGAGGGACGTAGAAGGCCAAAACACTGCCGTCCTGGTGCTGGAAATCCAGGTCTAAGCCCGTAGGAGGTCCCGGTAGGCAAATCCGCCGGGGCTTAACTCCGAGAGGCGAATGCGAGCCCGCGCTACGGCAAGGGCGAAGCGGCTGGTGCCTGCTACCGAGAAAATCTTCTAGCTAGCGGGTCGGGTAATCGTACCGCAAACCGACACAGGTGGGTGGGGAGAGTATCCTCAGGCGCGCGAGAGAACCCTCGTTAAGGAACTCGGCAAATTGACCCCGTAACTTCGGAATAAGGGGTTGTCAGCCCGGTAAAGCGCTTTACGCGAACAGCCGGGATGACAGGCACAGAATCGGCCCAGGCGACTGTTTATCAAAAACACAGGTCTCTGCTAAGTTGCCAGACAATGTATAGAGACTGACGCGTGACCAATGCTGTAAGGTTAAGGTGAGGGGTTATCCTGAGATTATTCGAAGGAGAAGCTCCGAACTGAAGCCCCAGTGAATGTCGGCCGTAACTATAACGGTCCTAAGGTAGCGAAATTCCTTGTCGGGTAAGTTCCGACCTGCACGAATCGCGTAACGATCTGGGCGCTGTCTCAACGAGGGACTCGGCGAAATTGTAGTGGCGGTGAAGATGCCGCCTACCCGCGAAAGGACGGGAAGACCCCGTGAACCTTTACTGCAGCCTGATATTGGATTTCGGTGCGGTATGTGTAGGATAGCTGGAAGGCTATGAAGCCGAGGCGCCAGCCTTGGTGGAGCCACCCTTGAAATACCAGCCTTACTGTAGTGGAATTCTAACCCCGGCAAAACCGGGGGACAGTGTCTGGCGGGCAGTTTGACTGGGGCGGTTTCCTCCCAAAGAGTAACGGAGGAGCGCAATGGTACTCTCAGCACGGTCGGCAATCGTGCGTAGAGCGCAAAGGTATAAGAGTGCTTAACTGCGAGACTGACAAGTCGAGCAGATGCGAAAGCAGGCCTTAGTGATCCGGTGGTTCCAAGTGGAAGGGCCATCGCTCAACGGATAAAAGGTACTCCGGGGATAACAGGCTTATCGGGCCCAAGAGTTCACATCGACGGCCCGGTTTGGCACCTCGATGTCGGCTCATCACATCCTGGGGCTGGAGAAGGTCCCAAGGGTCCGGCTGTTCGCCGGTTAAAGTGGTACGCGAGCTGGGTTCAGAACGTCGTGAGACAGTTCGGTCCTTATCCTTCGCGGGCGCAGGATATCTGAGGAGATCAGTCCTTAGTACGAGAGGACCGGGATTGACGAACCTCTGGTGTTCCAGTTGTCGTGCCAACGGCATTGCTGGGTAGCTATGTTCGGAAAGGATAAGCGCTGAAAGCATCTAAGCGCCAAGCCCCCTCCAAGATGAGATATCCCCATCAGGCGCCTCGTAGATGACGAGGTTGATAGGCAGGGTGTGTAAGTGCGGCAACGCATTGAGCTTACCTGTACTAATACGCCGATTGGCTTGACCAGTATATTTTATTTTTCCTCCCCTGGCATCCGCCAGGGGAGGAAAAATAAAATATTGTAAAAGTTTTTGTTTCGACAGCTTGTAGATTGTCCCTGACCTCAAGGCGGTTCCCGGATATTTAAGACCTTGGATTGGCGCGATTAGTTTATGATCCGTCCCAATCCGTGGAACGATTCCGAAGGAATCGCCCCTATTATTTTTTCGCAGAAAAAATAATAGTCCCGTGGCCATATCGAAGGGGAAACACCCGTTCCCATACCGAACACGGTCGTTAAGACCTTCCGAGCCGATGGTACTTCTCGCGAGAGAGGGAGAGTAGGACGCCGCGGGGCTATACATCAAAAGAGGCGCGCCGTTCCGGCGCGCCTCTTTTTTTGCTGCCGCAGTTTGTTTTATTGACTTGAGACCGGCGGCTGTAGTATTTCTATTCCTGTTTCAGGGTCCGAAGAGTCCGATGCGTCCGACTCGTCCGAAGCGTCCGACACCCCTAGGCCGAAAGTCCAAATGCAGGAGGAAAGAAATGTACGCCCAGATTATCCGGATCTCGCTCAAGCCCGACCAGGTTGAGGAATTCCGCGAGCTCTACGAGGAGTACATCGTCCCCGAACTGGCGGGACAGGAAGGTTACCGGAACTTCTATCTCCTCCTCGACCGGGAAAACTCCCGGGCGATCTCCTTTACCCTCTGGGAGGACAGGGAGTCGGCCGAACGGGCCGAGGAGGTCAACCTCTACCTCGAGCAGCGGGCCGGTTACCCGCTTTACAGCGGACCCCCGCAGCGGGAAGGCTACGAGGTCCCGGTCTGGAAGTAATCTGCAGAGCAGGCATTCCTGCCTGTGACGGAATTATCTCAATGTCCATCGCCAATGACATCCGGAGGGGAAACGCCATCCGCTACGGCGGGGATATCTGCCTGGTCCTCGACCAGGAGCGGGTCAAGCCGGGCAAGGGCGGCGCCTTTGTCCAGGCGACGCTGCGCAACCTGAGGACCGGAAAGTCCAATCAGGTCCGCTTCAACTCCAACGAGATGGTCGAGATCGTCGTTCTCCGGCGGAAGAAACTGGAGTTCAGTTACCGATCGGGCGCCGAGTACGTCTTCATCGATCCCAACACCTTCGAGCAGGTGACGATCGGGGAGGAACTGGTCGGCTCCTCCCGCGACTACCTGGTCGAGCAGGGGGAGTATGAACTGATCTTCGACGACCGGGAACTCCCGATAATGCTCGAACTTCCCTCCAGCGTGGTCCTGACGGTGGTTGAGGCCCCGGAGGGGCTCAAGGGCGACAGCGCCACCAATGTCCGCAAGCCGGTCACCCTGGAGACCGGTCTGGAGATCAACGTCCCCCTCTTCGTCAATGAGGGGGAGAAGATCAAGATCGACACCCGGACCGGCGAGTATATGGGACGGGCTTGAGGAAGTTCAAAGTTCGAAGTTCAAAGTTGCGGGCAGGCGGCTATCAGCCCCCCAGTGACTTTAGAGGATAATCGCTATCGCTATCGGAATCGGGATCGCTATCGAAGTATCAGGCTAGGGTTGGGCTCGATCCCGATAGCGATAACGATCCCGATAGCGATCATAACATTGAGAACTTGAGGTGGATTATTATGGCTGATTACCAAGTCAAGGACATCCGGACGATCGGGATCTTCGGCGGCAACGCCGCCGGCAAAACCACCCTGGTGGACGCGCTGATGTTCAAGGCCGGGGCCAACACGCGGCAGGGGAGCGTGGCCGAGGGCAGCTCCCTTTCCGACACCGACGAGGAGGAGAAGGCCCGGGGCGGATCCATCCGGACCACCCCCCTCAACTGCGTTTACAACGGCAAGAATATCTTTCTCCTCGATACCCCCGGCTACCTGGACTTCTGGGGCGAGGTGGTGGTGGCCCTGGATTCGGTGGACAGCGCCGTGATCGTGCTCGAGGCCACCGGGGAGATCGATACCGGCAGCCGGCGCGTCTACGCCGAGGCGCGCGCCCGGGGACTCCCGGTCGCCTTCTTCATCAACAAGCTGGACAAGGAGCACACCAGCTTCACCAAGACCCTCGACGCCGTCGTCTCCGAACTGGGCGCCGGCGCCCTCCCGCTCTATCTCCCGGACGGGGAGCAAACCGCCCTGACCGCGGTGTTCTCTCTTCTCGATCCCGCCGCGGCCGGCGGGGTGGTGGAAGACGCCCGGTCCCGGATCGACGAATTCAAGGAGAAGATGGTGGAGGCCGCCGCCGAGACCGACGACAGCCTGATCGAGAAGTATCTCTCCGACGGGGCCCTGGCGCCGGAGGAAGTGGACAACGGCTTCCGGGCCGCCTTCGCCGAAGGCCGGGCCAGTCCGGTCTTCGCCGGGTCCGCGCTGAAGGGGATCGGGATCGCCGAGCTGCTCGACTCCTTCGGCCGGATCTTCCCCTCGCCGGCCGTCCGCGGCGAGGTGGCGGTGGGCGAAGAGAAGGTCCGGCCGGAGGCCGGCGCGCCTTTCTGCGCCCGGGTCTTCAAGAGCATCAACGACCCCTTCGTCGGCCAGCTCTCCTACCTGAGGGTCTGGTCCGGCACCCTGGAGGCGGAGTCGGAGGTGTACAACACCGTCTCCGGCGGCCGGGAGCGGGTCGCCAACCTCTACATTATGCAGGGCAAGGAACAGATCAACGTGCCCCGGGCCCTCCCCGGCTACATCATCGCCCTGACCAAGCTGAAGGAGACCTCGATCGGCGACACCCTGGCCGCGCCGGGGCAGAAATACCGGTTCCCTCCCTTCCGCTTCCCGGCCCCGACCTCCCTGATGGCGGTCTATTCCCGCAACCGGGGAGACGAGGACAAGGTCGCCGAGGGGCTCCACAAGCTGATCGCCGAGGATCCGACCTTGAGGGGCCGCCGGGATCCCCTGACCCGGGAGTACGTCCTCTCCGGGATGGGGGAGGTGCAGATTCAGATCGTCGTCAACCGCCTGGCCAAGATCTTCAACGTCGATGTCGAGCTGAGGACCCCCAAGGTCGCCTACAAGGAGACGCTCAAGGGCCGGGGCGAGACCAAGTACCGGCACAAGAAGCAGACCGGCGGCGCCGGCCAGTTCGCCGAGGTCTGGATGCACGTCCAGTCCTATGCCCCGGGGGCGGAAGAGGCGGCGGGGAAGGGGAGGAAGGAGCTGGTCGAACTCCCCTGGGGCGGCAAGTTTCTCTTTGTCGATGAGGTGGTGGGCGGGCACATCCCGGCCCAGCTGGTCCAGTCGGTGAAGAAGGGTTATCTCTCCGCCCTGGAGAACGGGGTCCTGGCCGGGTACCCGATTATGGACGTGACCGCCACCGTCTACGATGGCAAGACCCATCCGGTGGACTCCAAGGACATCGCCTTCCAGATCGCCGGGCGGATGGGTTTCAAGGAATGCGCCCGGGCCGCCCAGCCGGTCCTGATGGAACCGATTATGAACGTGGAGATCACCGTTCCCACCGATGCGATGGGAGCGGTCACCGGCGACCTCAACTCCCGGCGGGGCCGGGTCCTGGGGATGGCCCTCGAGGGCTCCCTCCAGAAGATCCGGGCCCAGGTCCCGATGGCCGAGATGCTGAAATACACCCCGGAACTGAGGTCCCTGACCGGGGGGAAGGGGATCTTCACGATGGAGCTGGCGGATTACGAGGAAGTTCCGGCGATGATCGCCCAGAAGGTCATCGCCCAGGCGCAGCAGGAGAAGGAAGAGGAGTAAGAAGGGAAGAATACAGAATACAGAATTCAAAATTCCGGTGGTTGGACTTTCCCTCCTGGATTCTGACTTCTGGCTTCTGAATTCCCAAGGAGTCAACCTATGAGCGGACATTCCAAGTGGGCGAGCATCAAGCACAAGAAGGGCGCCAAGGACGCCAAGCGCGGCCGGCTCTTCAGCAAGCTGGTCAAGGAGATCACCGTGGCCGCCCGGCTGGGCGGCGGAGATCTGGCGGCCAACATCACCTTGAGGTCGGTGGTCCAGACCGCCCGCGAAGCCAATATGCCGGCCGAGAATATCGAGCGGGCGATCAAGAAGGGGACCGGGGAACTCCCCGGGGTCAGTTACGAGGAAGCGGTCTACGAGGGGTACGGCCCGGGCGGGGTGGCGATCCTGATCCGCGCCCTGACCGACAACCGGAACCGCTCGGTCGCCGAGATCCGCCATATCTTCGACCGGAAAGGGGGAAGCATCTCCGGTCCCGGGCAGGTCGCCTACCTCTTCCAGACCCGGGGGTTGATCACCGTCGGGGCGGAGGGGACCGACGAGGAAGCGGTCTTTGCCGCCGCCCTGGAGGCCGGGGCCGAGGACTTCTCGGCCGAGGGGGATTCCTTCGAAATTTACACCGTCCCTTCCGACCTGGAAACAGTCAAGGAAGCCCTGGTCGAGAAGGGGTTCAAGATCGCCTCCGCCGAGGTGGCCCGGATCCCCTCCACCCTGGTCCCGGTGACCGGCGAGGCGGCCCGCAAGGTCCTCTCCCTTCTCCGCGAGCTGGAAGACCACGAAGATGTCCAGAACGTCTACTCCAACTGCGACATCCCCGAGGATATCCTGGCCGAAGAGGAGGAATAGGAAGATCAGCCCCGCCTCCGCCACCGCCGCCCGCCCGAACCGGGTCATCGCCGTCGACCCGGGGATCAGCGTCACCGGCTACGGGGTGATGGAGAAGACCCCCGGGGGGATCGGGGTCCTGGCCGCCGGGACGGTCACCTCCCCGGCCCGCCGGAGTCCCCCGGAGAAATTATCCGGCATCTACGGCGCCCTGGTCGAGCTGCTGGAGAAATACGACCCCGGGGCGCTGGTCCTGGAGGATGTCTTCTACCACAAGAACGTGCGTTCGACCCTGAGGCTGGGCGAGGTGCGGGGGGTCTGCAGCCTGGCGGCGGCCCGGCGGGGCCTCCAGGTCTATACCTACGCCTCCCGCCGGGTGAAGAAGGCGGTGGTGGGAAACGGATCGGCCGGCAAGGAGCAGGTCCGGTCGATGGTCAAGGCGCTCCTCGGGCTGAAGGAGATCCCCGGCCCGCTCGATGTCTCCGACGCCCTCGCCCTCGGGATCGCCTACTTCCAGGATTTTAATTTGTTTCCTGCGGAAACAAATTAGTTAAGATATTCTATTCCCGAAGATTGTAAGATAAATCGCTATCGCTATCGGGATCGCTATCGGAATCGATATGTTCGAATACCTCAGAGGACAGTTAATCAGTTCCGCCCCCGGCCGGGCGGTGGTGGAGGTGAACGGGGTCGGCTACCTCCTGGTCACGCCCCTGAGCACCTTCGAGCGGCTCCCCGCCCCCGGGAATGAACTGCTCATCCTCACCCACCACTACGTCCGGGAGGACGAGGAGACCCTCTACGGCTTCGCCACCGGGGAGGAGCGGGACCTTTTCCGGATGCTCCTGGGGGTGTCGAAGATCGGTCCCAAGGTCGCCCTCGGCGTGCTGGGGGGTATCCCTCCGGCGGCCTTCGCCGGGGCGATCGCCGCCGGCGACGTCGATCTCCTCTCCTCGGTCCCCGGGATCGGGAAGAAGACCGCCCAGCGGCTGGTCCTGGAGTTGAAGGACAAGATCGAACTGCTGCCCGGGATCCGGGAGGAAGCGGGGAAGAGCCGGCTGGAGGGGGGGGAGGCGAAGGCCGCCGACGTTCTCCGGGCCCTCCAATCCCTCGGCTACCGCCCGGGCCCGGCCCGCCAGGCCCTCTCCCGGGCCCTGGCCGCCGCCGACCCCGCCTGGCCCGTCGAAAGATTGTTGAAAGAAACTCTGAAATGCCTGTAGTCTGTTATGCTCCGGCAGTCTTTAGCGTCCTTTAAGTCCCTTAAGTCCTTTCTGGGGGCCCCTCGCCCAGTTAATCGCTTACAGTTATGACCGAGCGTTTCATCAACCAGGCCCTGGCCGAGAAGGACCTCTCCTTCGACCAGAAACTCCGTCCCCCCTCCTTCGACCAGTTCACCGGACAGGAGCCGGTCAAGGAGCGGTTGCGGATCGCCCTGGCGGCGGCCAAGGGCCGGAACGAGCCCCTCGAGCACCTCCTCTTCTTCGGCCCCCCCGGGCTGGGCAAGACCACCCTGGCCTACATCATCGCCGCCGAGATGGGCTCCAGCATCAAGTCCACCTCCGGCCCGGCGGTCGAGAAGCCGGGCGACCTGGCGGGGCTGCTGACCAACCTCAAGGGCGGGGACATCCTCTTCATCGACGAGATCCACCGCCTGGGCTCGATCGTCGAGGAGTACCTCTACCCGGCGATGGAGGACTTCGTGATCGACATTATGATCGACCAGGGCCCCTCGGCCCGCTCGGTCCGGCTCAACCTCGCCCACTTCACCCTGGTCGGGGCCACCACCCGTTACGGCCTGCTCACCTCGCCGCTCCGTTCCCGGTTCGGCCTGGTCAACCGGCTGGACTTCTACCCCCCGGAGGAGCTGCAGAAGATCGTGCTCCGTTCCGCCGCCCTGCTCAACGTCGAGATCAGCCCCGCCGGCGCCCTGGAGATCGCCCGCCGCTCCCGGGGCACCCCCCGGATCGCCAACTGCCTGCTGAAACGGGTGCGGGACTACGCCCAGGTCCGGGCCGACAACCGGATCACCCCCGAGATCGCCCACCGGGCCCTGCTGATGCTCGACGTTGACGAGCGGGGGCTCGACGAGATGGACAAGCGGATCCTGCGGACGATCATCGAGAAGTTTTCCGGCGGCCCGGTGGGGATCGAGACCATCGCCGTCGCCATCGGCGAGGAGGGGGAGACCCTGGCCGAGGTTTACGAGCCCTACCTGATCCAGCAGGGGTACCTGAAGCGGACCCGGACCGGCCGCTGCGCCACGAAACTGGCTTACGAGCACCTGGGGATGGAGACGCCCCGGTCCGCGCAGGGGGAACTTCTTTAACCGTGGAATACAGGAGTCAGAATCCAGAATCCAGAATCCGCCAGCCTGGCGCCAGGCTTCTGAATCCTGACTTCTGAATTCTGTATTCTTTCCCCCGTGAAGATACTTCTTCATATCTGCTGCGGACCCTGCGCCACCTACCCCTTCGATGTCCTCGAGGGTGAGGGGCATCAGGTTGACGGGTATTTCTACAACCCCAATGTCCACCCCTTCTCCGAGTACCTCCGCCGGAGGAAGGCGGTCGAGAAGCTGGCCGCCGCCACCTCCCGCCGGGTGATCTTCTCCCCCCGCTACGACTTCCAGGAGTTCTTCCGCCGGGTAGTTTTCCGGGAGAGCGAGCGCTGTCGCTTCTGTTACGACCAGAGGTTGAAACTGACGGCCCTGGTGGCGAGAAAGGGCAAGTACGACGCCTTCACCACCACGCTGCTGATCAGCAAGCAGCAGAAACACGAGCTGGCCCGGCAGGTCGGCGAGGCGGCGGCCGCCGAGGCCGGGGTGAAGTTTCTCTACCGCGACTTCCGCGAAGGCTGGAAGCGGCACTGGGAACTGACCGAAGAGTTCAAGCTCTACAAGCAACAGTACTGCGGCTGTCTCTACAGCGAGCACGAGCGTTTCCAGGATTCCCTTCCCGGGCCCCGAACGACCGATGAAGACCTCTGAATTCGACTACCAGCTACCCCCGGAGCTGATCGCCCAGCACCCCCCGGAGAAGCGTGAAGACGCCCGGCTGATGGTCCTGGAGCGGAAGACCGGGAAGATCGCCCACCGGTCCTTCCCGGAGCTCGCCGATTACCTCCGCCCCGGCGACCTTCTGGTCCTCAACGACACCCGGGTCATCCCCGCCCGCCTGGTGGGGAAGAGGCCTGCCACCGGGGGCCAGGCCGAGGTCCTCCTTCTCTCCCCCCGGGGCGACGGCGGCTGGGAGGCCCTGGTCCGTCCGGCCCGCCGCTCCCGGAAGGGTACCGAGATTGAATTCGGCGGAGGCTTGCGGGGAGTGGTCAGGGAGAGGAGGGAAGGGGGCAAGATCATCATCGACTTTCCCGGGCGGGAAGACATCCTTCCCGACCTGGAAGAACACGGCTTTCCGCCGCTCCCCCCCTATATCAAGCGGGATTTGAAAAACTATCCGGAGGAAATCAGAGCCCGGGACGTCTCGCGCTACCAGACCGTCTTCGCCCGACACCCGGGGGCGGTGGCCGGCCCGACCGCCGGCTTTCACTTCACCAATGAGATCCTCGATATTCTGCGCGGAAAAGGGGTAGAGATTGCTTTCATCACCCTCTCGGTCGGCTACGGCACCTTCCAGCCGGTCAAGACCGAGCGGGTCGAGGACCACCGGATCCACACCGAGCACTTCCTGGTGCCGAAGGAGACCGCCGACCTGGTCAACGGGTTGAAAGAAACCGACGGCCGCCTCTTTGCCGTGGGAACGACCGTCGTGAGGGCTTTAGAAAGCGCCGCCTCCCGCGACGGCCGCCTCGACCCCACCGAGGGCTCGACCGACATCTTCATCTATTCAGGATACGAATTTAAACTAAAATATAATTTATTAACTAATTTTCACCTCCCCCGCTCGACCCTGATTATGCTCGTCTCCGCCCTGGCCGGCCGGGATTTGATCCTTAAAGCCTACAGGGAAGCCATAAAAGAAAATTACCGCTTCTACAGCTTCGGCGATGCGATGTTGATCAAGTAAGGCGAGACACTATGACCAAGGACAGAATAAAAGCGGGACTGATAATATTGGCATTCGTCGCCTCCATTCCGATCCTTAATCATCTGGATCGAAAGTTCTTCGCTATCGATTCCATCTACTATCCCGAGCTCGGTATTGGTTTTTCCATTCGCAATTATAGTCAGTCGGTTATAGGGATCTCGGTCGTTCCGGCGAGAGAAGAGGCGCCGCCGGTGGAAGGAGAAGGGGAGAAGATCATCTTCCCCGGCCGGGGAATGGGCGAGATCCGCCTTGGAGATTCCCCGGAACAGGTGAAAGAGAGATGGCCCGGGGACTGGAAGAAATTCGGTTATCGTGAGCAGACCGGCTACAGCAATGCGGAACTGGAAATCCAGCTGCAATTTGATAGCGGCCAATTAAGCAATATAAATACTTCCAGTTCCGAATATCGCACTCGGGAAGGGATTTCTGTCGGCGACAGAAAGGATAAAGTGCTGGAAGCCTACGGCGAACCTCCCAAGTTTCCCGGCCGGTTTATTGTCAGCTTTTCAATACTGGGAAGTATAACCGGTTTGATCCCCCGATTCTTGATCGCGGCCGGCGGGCTCGCCTTTCTCAACTATTTCCTGGTGAAAAGAGAAATGCGGAGGAGAGAGAGCATACTAGTCTTATCCGCTTATTTCAGTTTTCTGCTTATCTATCAGGTTCCATCATTGGTACAGATAGGTGTTGGCTATTTTCCCGTTTATCTTGATCCGATAATGCTGGTTTCAATGTTATTTGGAGCCGCTTTTCCCGCGGCTGTTTTTGCCGGAATCATATTTGGGGTATTCATCGTCCGCCGTTGTAGTTGGAAGGGTTGGAAGAGGCACGCTATCCCGGTAATTGCCGGCGACTTCTTTCTGGTGGCGGTTGTCATCATCTGGCGAATCTACCAGGCTCTGCTCGGGATGATGCCCTTTTCCTTATGGTTCTGGTCGCAGCTGGTGATGCTGCTCTATGGCCCGCTGTTATATCTCTTCTGGCACCAGTTCAACGTCTTGTTTGCCCGGGCGCCGCGAGCGCCGGTTCCCCGGGTCCAGCCGGTCCTTTAGGTCCTTTGTGGGCTGCCCGGTTAAAGACTATGAAATTCACGGTCCTGAAAAAAGACCCCGCTACCGCCGCCCGCCGCGGGCGGCTGGAACTGGCCCACGGCGAGGTGGACACCCCCTGCTTTATGCCGGTGGGGACCCAGGCGACGGTGAAGTCGGTCACCCCGGAGGAAGTGGAGGAGACCGGGGCCCGGATCATCCTCGCCAACACCTACCACCTGGGCTTGCGGCCGGGGATCGAGATCGTCAAGAACGCCGGGGGGCTCCACGCCTTTATGCACTGGGACCGCCCGATTCTCACCGACAGCGGCGGCTACCAGGTCTTCAGCCTGGCCGATCTCCGGGAGATCTCGAAGGAAGGGGTGGTCTTCCGGGACCACATCGAGGGGACCCTTCACACACTGACCCCGGCCAAATCGATCGGGATCCAGCAGGCCCTCGGCGCCGACATCATTATGGCCTTCGACGAATGCCCCCCTTACCCCTCCGGCCGGGAATATGCTTGCCAATCCCTGGACCTGACCCTACAATGGGCCGTTCAATCGCGAAAGAGCCACACTGACGGCCCCCAGGTCCTCTTCGGGATAGTCCAGGGAGGGCTCCACCGGGACCTGCGGGAAAAGTGCGTGGAGGGTCTGGAAGAGATCGGTTTCGCCGGATACGGGATCGGAGGCCTCTCGGTGGGCGAGCCGAGAGAGATGATGTTCGAGACGGCCGAGTTCACGGCCGCCCTCCTTCCGGAAGCCAAGCCCCGCTATCTGATGGGTACCGGCACCCCCGAAGAACTGGTGGTTCAGGCCGGGTTCGGCGTCGATATGTTCGACTGCACCGTCCCCACCCGTTACGGGCGCAACGGTTCGGTCTTCACCCGGGAGGGGAAGCTGGTCGTCCGCAACGCCGTCTACAAGGACGACCACCGGCCGCTGGAGGAGGGATGCGGATGTTACGCCTGCCGGCACTACACCCGGGCCTACATCCGCCACCTCTTCAATACCGGCGAGATCCTGGCCCACCGGCTGGCCACGATCCACAACCTGTTCTTTTACCAGGAACTGATGCGAGGCGTCCGCCGGGCGATCGACCAAGGAAATTACCGGAAATTCCAGCAAGATTTTCTGGAGAATTTCCGGTCCGAAGCGTCCGACTCGTCCGAAGCGTCCGACGCCCGGGCAACAGCGAAAAGGAGGAACTGAAAGATGCAGTACATACCGATCGCGATGGCCCCCGCCGGCGGCGGGGGGGGAGGGGGCGGCTGCGCCCCGGGCGGAGAGGGCCAGCAGGGCGGCGGGATGGGGGGGATGCTGATCCCGCTGGTCCTGATGTTCGCCGTCTTCTATTTCCTGCTCATCCGGCCCCAGCAGAAGAAGCAGAAGGAACACCAAAAGATGGTCTCCGAACTCCAGAAGGGGGACAAGGTGATCACCACCGGGGGTATCCACGGGGTGATCTCCTCGGTCAAGGACGACGTCATCTCCGTCAAGGTGGCCGACAACGTGAAGCTGGATATCAGCCGGGCCAACGTCAGCCGGGTGGAGAAGAAGAGCGAATAACCAACTCGGGCCGCCGGACCGGCGGCCGCGCAGGCAACGAATCGAGGGTCGCCGAATGTCCAAGTCCCTGAAGTGGAAGATACTGATCATCCTGGGCGTGATCGCCCTGCTGGCCTGGGCTTCCAGCCCCCTGACCGATCGGAACGTCAAGGATTACCTCGAACGGGTGGCGGTCAACCAGGATGATGCCTTCCGGGATCTCCTGGCCCGGATGGACCAGGATTACCTGACCGGCCAGGACCGGGTCCCGGTCTCCGGGATCGAAAGGCTGAAAGAAGAGGTCCGGTCCGCCGGGATCGACCTCACCCGCTACTTCCCCGAAGCCGAAGATAACCGGGAGGCGATCGACCGGATCGCCCGGGAGACCAGGGGGAGGCTCAACCTCGGCCTCGACCTCCGCGGGGGGATGCACGTCATCCTGGCGGTGGACGAGCTGGAGCTGCTGAAGAAGGGGGCGGCCGGGGTCGATGAGCAGTTCAACGACCTCTTCGCCGCCGCCCAGGCCCGGGCGGCCGCCACCGCCCTCGACCCCCTCGCCATCCTCCGGGAGGAGGCCGAGGCGAGGCAGGTCGCCCTGGCCGGTTATTACCGGGAGCATTACAAGAACAAGTACGACCTGAAAGACGAGGATATCGCCGACGACAACCAGGTCTTCGAATATTTCCGGGAAGAACTCCAGGCGGCCAGCCTGGGGGCGCTGGAGATCCTGCGCAACCGGGTGGACAAGTTCGGCGTCTCCGAGCCGGAGATCCAGCGCCAGGGGGCCAACGAGCTGCTGATCCAGCTCCCCGGGGTCCGCGATCCCGAACAGACCCTGGAGCTGATCCAGGGGCAGGCCTTCCTCGAGTTCAAGCTGGTGGACGACGACCCCGAGCGGCTGGAGCGGGCCCTGGAGACGGGGACGGCCCCGCCCGGGTTCTCCCTGAAGACCCACCGGAGGACCGATCTCTCCGGGCGGGAGACCGAGGAGACCTTCCTCCTGGTGGACAAGAGCGACCTCAGCGGCGAGCAGCTGGTTACCGCCTATATGGGGACGCGGGGCGATACCGGCGAGCCGATCGTCAACTTCAAGTTCGACCGGACCGGCGCCCGGATCTTCTCCCAGATCACCAAGAAGTACAACGCCGAGGACAACCCGCCCGGCCGCCGCCTCGCCCTGGTCCTGGACGGCAACGTTCTCTCGGCCCCGAATATCCGGACCCACATCCCCGGGGGGCAGGGCTACATCGAGGGCAGCTTCACCTTTGACACCGCCCGGCTGCTCGCCAGCCAGCTCGCCGCCGGCGCCTACCCGGCGCCGCTCCTGATCCGGGAACAGCGTTCGGTCGGTCCCTCGCTGGGGGCCGACTCCATCCGGCAGGGGATCCGGGCCGCCGTGGCCGGGCTGCTCGTGGTCATCGTCTTTATGGCCGCCTACTACCTCCTGGCCGGGCTGGTGGCCGACTTCGCCCTCTGCCTCAACGTCGGGTTCATCATCGGGGTGCTCTGCCTCCTCCCCTTCCTCTTCAAGGGGTTCAAGGCCACCCTGACCCTCCCCGGGATCGCCGGGATCATCCTCACCATCGGGATGGCGGTGGACGCCAACATCCTGATCTTCGAGCGGATCCGGGAGGAACTGGAGACCGGGAAGAAGCTGAGGCGCGCCATCGCCTCCGGTTACGAGAAGGTCTTCCTCACGATCTTCGACGCCAACCTGACCACCCTGATCGCGGCCGTGATCCTCCTCAACCCGCTGGGGTTCGGCTTCCTGCCCACCGCCGGGCCGATCAAGGGGTTCGCCCTCACCCTGACGGTCGGGATCTGCATCAGTATGTTCACCGCCCTGGTCGTGACCCGGGTGATCTTCGAGCTGCTCGGCTTCAGCCGCCGGTTCACCTCGCTGAAGATGCTCCAGCTCTTCAAGAATCCGAACTTTGACTTCATCGGCAAACGGCGGATCGCCTTCGCGGTCTCCGGCCTGTTGATGATCGCCAGCCTGGTCGCCTTCGCGGTCAACGGGGAGAAGAACTACGGGATCGACTTCACCGGGGGGATCCTGATCCAGCGCCAGTTCACCGGGAAGGTGGAGGCGGAGGAGATCCGCCAGGTCCTGGCCGGGATCGGCCTGGGGGGGGCCTCGGTCCAGCAGTACGGCGCCGGCACCGGGGTGATCATCCGGGCGGCCGGGACCGCCGGGACCGCCGAGCGGATCAACGAGGCGATCCGGGAGGCGATGGCCGGGAAGATCGACGAGGCGGTCTTCGACCAGCGCACCGAGACCGTGGGGCCGAAGGTGGGCAAGCAGCTGCGGATCCAGGCCCTGGGGGCGGTCATCCTGGCGGTCCTGGCGATTATGGCCTACATCTGGCTGCGGTTCGCCGAGTTCAAGTTCGCCCTCGGCGCGGTCCTCGCCCTGGTCCACGACGTGGTGGTCACGGTCGGCTTCCTGGCCGGGTTCCTGCTGCTTCCGATCCGGCAGTTCAACATCCAGATCATCGCGGCGCTGCTCACCATCGTCGGCTACTCCCTCAACGACACCATCGTCGTCTTCGTCCGGATCCGGGAGAATATGAAGACGATGCGGGGGGAGACCGACGAGAAGATCATCAACGCCTCGATCAACCAGGTCCTCAACCGGACCCTGCTCACCTCCCTGACCACCCTGATCGTGGTCGTCTTCCTCTTCCTCTTCGGGGGGGAGGTGATCAGCGACTTCGCCTTCGCCCTGATGGTCGGGGTGGTGTTCGGGACCTACTCCTCGATCTTCATCGCCAGCCCGGTGCTCCTCTTCTGGCACCGGCGCAAGGCCGTCAAGAGGTAGGCGGGAGAGACCGGTCCCCGGGACCGGCCGGAGGGAAAAGGGCGAAACGGGGGGTCAGGGCTTGACGACCTTCCCGTCGCGGATGCACTTGGCGCAGACCCGGATCGTCCGGGTCCGGCCGTCCACCACCGTCCTGACCTTCTGCAGGTTGGGGAGGAAAGTCCTCCGGGAGACGCCGGTGATCCGCTTGCCGACCCCCCCCTTCTTCTTGGCCAGTCCCCGGCGGCTGATCCGGTTGCCGGTGGAAGGCCCCTTGCCGCAAATTTCACAGACTTTGGACATCTCGAGTTCCTTGAATTTGATGGAATCCAGAATTCAGTAGTCAGAATTCAGAATACTTCAGCCCCCGGGAAATCTTGCTCTTCACTGCTCCCTTGTCACCACGACCGGGAAGCTATACCATAAGATCGTCCCGGGTCAAAGAATATTTTTCCGGTTCGGTTTTTCCCTCTTGATCCTGTCTTCTGGATTCTGTCTTCTGAATTCTGTATTCTGTATTCTATCTTTTCTCGATGGACCTGACCGAAAACGTCCAGTACCTCAAGGGGGTCGGCCCGGTCCGGGCCCGCCGCCTGGCCCGGCTGGGGGTTCAGTCCGTTGAGGACCTCCTCTACTACTTCCCCCGCGATTACCAGGACCGCCGGCGGATCTCGCCCATCCGGTCCCTGAAGGACGGGGATACCGCCGCCGTCCGGGGGGAGGTGGTCGCCAAGGGGACCCGGAAGACCCGGTCGGGGAAGAAGGTCTTCCAGTTGGTGGTCGATGACGGCAGCGGCCGGCTCACCTGTCTCTGGTTCAACCAGCCCTACCTCGACGGCGTCTTCCGGCCCGGGCAGGAGGCGGTCTTCTTCGGCAAGGTCCAGCTCTACCGCGCCCTCCAGATGGTCAACCCCGAGTATGAGTTCCTGGAGCACGACGCCGGTTCGATGAGCCGGGCGGGGAGGATCCTCCCGGTCTATCCCCTGACCGGGGGGCTGAACCAGAATTGGCTGCGGGATCTGATCGAGCGGGCCCTCGACCTCGGTCTTTCCCAGCTCCCCGATCCGCTCCCGGAGCGTCTCCGGGAACGCTGGGAGGTGATCCCCCTGGCCGGGGCGATCCGGAACATCCACTATCCGGCCGACCGGGCGGCGCTGGAGGAGGCCCGCCAGCGGCTGATCCTCGACGAGTTCTTCACCCTCCAGCTGGCCCTGGGCCTGAAACGGAAGAAGCGGGACCGGGAGGTGAAGAGCTTACCCCACTCCCCCCGCACCCCCCTGCGCGACCGCTACATCGCCTCGCTCCCCTTCCGCCTCACCCGGGCCCAGCGCCGGGCGGCGGAGGAGATCAAGGCCGATATGGTGAGCCGGCGGGCGATGAACCGGCTGCTCCAGGGCGACGTCGGTTCCGGCAAGACCGTGGTCGCGGTCACGGCGCTCCTGGCCACCGTGGACAGCGGGTACCAGGGGGCGATGATGGCCCCGACCGAGATCCTGGCCGCCCAGCACTGGGAGAGCATCCGCCGGGAACTGGAGCCGCTGGGGGTGGAGACGGTCCTGCTGACCTCGGGGGTCAGGGGGAAGCAGCGGCGGGAGGCGCTGGAGCGGATCGCCGCCGGGGAGATCCCGGTGGTGGCCGGGACCCACGCCCTGATCCAGGAGAAGGTGGATTTCCGCCGGCTGGGGATGGTGGTGATCGACGAGCAGCATAAATTCGGGGTCCGGCAGCGGGCCGACCTCCGCTCCAAGGGGGAGTCGCCCCACGTCCTGGTGATGACCGCCACCCCGATCCCCCGGACCCTGGCCCTGACCGTTTACGGCGATCTCGACATCTCGGTCCTCGACGAGATGCCGCCCGGCCGGGAGAAGGTCAAAACCCACTGGATCGGCCCCGACCGGCTGGAGGGGGCCTACGGTTTCATCCGGCAGGAGGCGGCCGCCGGCCGCCAGTCCTTCATCATCTATCCGACGATCGAGGAGTCGGAAGGGCTGGAACTGAAAGCGGCGGCGGTGATGTTCGACCGCCTCCGGCGGGAGGTCTTCCCCGGCATCCCGGTGGGCTTGATCCACGGGCGGCTTTCCTCCGAGGAGAAGCGGGAGGCGATGGAGCGCTTCCGGCGGAAGGAGACGATGATCCTGGTCTCCACCACCGTGGTCGAGATCGGGATCGACATCCCCGAGGCCACCGTGATGCTGGTCGAGAACGCCGAGCGGTTCGGCCTGGCCCAGCTCCACCAGCTGCGGGGGAGGGTGGGGCGGTCCCGTTATCCGGCCTACTGCATCCTCCAGGGCAACCCCCGCACGGAGGACGCCGCCCGGCGGCTGAAGGCGATCCAGGATCTCGACGACGGCTTCCAGATCGCCCGGGAGGACCTGGAGATCCGGGGGCCGGGGGAGTTCTTCGGCACCCAGCAGACGGGGCTGCCCGAGCTGAGGATCGGGTCGATCGTGGCCGACTTTCGGTTGATGGAGTTCGCCCGCCGCCAGGCCCTCGGGCTGCTGGAGACCGATCCCGCCCTGGCCGGCCCCGACCTGGCCCCGCTCCGCGATCGCCTGCGCCGGCGTTACGGCCAGGCCTTCGCCCTCGGCGACGTGGGCTGAAAGATTCACCGCGGAGGCGCGGAGGACGCAGAGACTGATAGAGGATAAATATTTCACATCCGTCCTCGCAATCCCAGTTGGCACATCTCGATATTTCCGATGAACGAATTAAAACAATATTCTTTTCTCCGCGTCCTCCGCGCCTCCGCGGTGAAGCAATGAGAATAGTCGGGGGAGAGTGCCGGGGACGGAAGCTGCGCTCGGTCCCGGGGCAGGGCACCCGGCCGACCGCCGACCGGGTCCGGGAGGCGCTCTTTGATATCCTCGGTGACGCGGTCCAAGGAGCCCGGGTTCTCGATCTCTTCGCCGGGACCGGGGCCCTGGGCCTGGAGGCCCTGAGCCGGGGGGCCGGGAAGGCGGTCCTGGTGGAGGAAGATCCCGCCGCCGGGGAGGTCATAGCGGCCAACATCGCCGCCCTCGGCCTCTCCGGGGCCGAGCTGATCCGCCGGGAAGTCAGCTCCGCCCTGGCCCGTCTCCGGGAGCGGGGGGAGGAGTTCGACCTGGTCCTGGCCGACCCCCCCTACCGCGCCCGGAAGGCGGAAAAGCTCTTGGCCGGGATCGAGGGATTTGCTATCCTCGCTCCCGGTGGAGTGGTGGCGGTCGAGCACTCTCCGGAGGCCGAACCGGCCCTCCCCGGTCGGTCCTGGCGGCTTCTCCGGCAGAAGAGATACGGCCGGACGGTCCTGTCTTTTTATGATCGCGTCTCCGGGAATCCCGGACCGTTTGCGGAGTTGGGTGTGCCCGAAGCGTCCGACCCAGGCCCCGGCGGCCCGCCGGCTTGCCCGGAAAGGAGCTCCTGATTCTATGAAAGAATACAGCGACAGCGCCATCTACGCCGGGAGTTTCGACCCCATCACCTGCGGCCACCTCGACCTGATCCGCCGGGCCGGCCGGATCTTCCCCCGCCTGATCGTGGCCGTGGCCGAGAACATAGAGAAGACCCCCTGCTTCTCCGTCTCCCAGCGGATCGGGATGATCCGGGAAGCGGTCGGCCCCCTCCCCGGGGTCGAGGTGGAGTCCTTCTCCGGCCTGTTGATCGATTACGCCGCCCGCCGGGGGGTCCGGGTGGTGATCCGGGGGTTGCGGGCGGTCTCCGACTTCGAGTACGAGTTTCAGATGGTCCTGACCAACCGCAAACTCTCCCCCGGGCTGGAGACGATCTTCCTGATGCCCGGAGAATCCTATACCTACATCAGCTCCCGGATGGTGAAGGAGATCCATTTCCTCGGGGGCGACATCTCCGCCTTCGTCCCCCCCAACGTCCTGGAGGCGCTGAAGAAGATCAATGATCGTTAATCCCCAATCCATACCCGAAGGCGGGATCACGGTTGAGGGCGAGGAGGACCCGGAGATCATCGATATCGATGACCCGGTGGCGGCCTTCCCCTCGCCGATCCGATACCGCCTCCGGCTGACCCGGGTCGGCCGGATGCTCCTGGTCCGGGGCCGCCTGGAGACCACCGGCCGGTTCACCTGTTCGCTCTGCCTGGAGGAATTTTCCGGGCCGATCCGGGTGGACGATTTCGGCCGGGAAGTGGAGATCGGGACCGAGGAGGGAAAAATAGACTTGACCCCCGATATCCGGGAGGATATCATCCTCGCCATCCCTGCCAAACCGCTTTGCCGGGCGGATTGCCGGGGAATTTGCCTTCTCTGCGGAAGGGATTTGAACCGGGGGGACTGCGGGTGTCCGGCCCCGGCCGATGACTCCCCTTTCGCCCAACTCACCCGGCTCACGGTCAAGAAACCGAAAGGATAGAGAGAGTTATGCCAGTTCCGAAACGAAAGACTTCGAAAGCCCGGAAGAGGAAGCGCCGGGCCGGGAACCCCTACCAGATCGCCCGGCCGGTGCCCTGCCCCCAGTGCCACCAGCCCCGACCCCCCCACCGGGTCTGCCCCCACTGCGGATACTACAACGGCCGGCCGGTGATGGCCGGAGAAGAAATCTGAGGATTAATACGTTTCCCGGAACGGCGGGGCAGAAGGGCCGCCCGACCGAGACAGATCAAGGGGAAGAGCAATGACCGACGAGAAGATCGGGATTATGGGCACCGGGTATTACCTCCCGGAAAAGGTGCTGACCAACGCCGACCTGGAGAAGATGGTCGACACCTCCAACGAGTGGATCCTGGAGCGGACCGGGATCCGGGAAAGACGGATCATCGCCCCCGGGGAGACGGTGGCCTCGATGGCCGAGGCGGCCTCCCGGCAGGCGCTCGCCTCCGCCGGAGTTGAGCCGGAGGAGATCGATCTCATCATCCTGGGCACTTTCACCCCCGACAACCCGCTCCCGGCCGCCGCCTGTCTCCTCCAGGCCCGGCTGGGAAACCACACCGCCGCCAGTTTCGATATCTCGGCCGCCTGCTGCGGGTTTCTCTACGGCCTGGAACTGGGCGAGAAGCTTCTGCGCGGGGGACGTTACCGCAATGCCCTGGTCGTGGCCGGCGAGGCGCTTTCGGTGTCGACCGACTGGCAGGACCGGAATACCTGCGTCCTCTTCGGTGACGGCGCCGGGGCGGCCGTCCTGAGCAAGGGGGGGGGCGGTCACCGGGTAATCGATTCCTATATGGGCGCCGACGGGGAACACTCTTCCCTCCTGATCGTGGAGGCCGGCGGCTGCGCCTGCCCGATCACCCCCGAGGTCCTGCAGCAGCGGAGGCAGTACATCCGGATGGAGGGCAACAAGGTCTTCAAGCTGGCGGTCTCCTCGATGGTCCGGGCCGCCAACGAGGTGCTCCGCCGGGCCGAGCTCACCATCGACGACGTGACCTGGCTGCTGCCCCACCAGGCCAACCTGAGGATTATGAAGGCGGTGGCCAGGGGGCTGAAACTCCCCGAGGAACAGGTCTACATCAATGTCGACCGCTACGGCAATATGTCGGGGGCGACGATCCCGATCGGCCTGGCCGAGATGGATCACAGCGGGGTCCTCAAACCGGGCGACCTCGTCCTGATGGTCGCCTTCGGCGGCGGTTTGACCTGGGCTGCCTCCCTGGTCAGGTGGTGAGTCCGGGGAGATTCCCCGCCGTCCGCGGCGTCCGACAGCACTTAGGAGGAGATAAGCTATGTTCCTGAAAGACAAGAAAGCCATCGTCACCGGCGGGGGACGGGGGATCGGCCGGGCGATCGCGCTGGCGCTGGCCTCCCAGGGTGCCGACGTGGCGATCTTCGACCGGGACGAGGCGGGGGCCGGGGAGACCGCCGCCCTGGTCGGGAAGGCCGGCCGGGCCGCCCTTGCCCTGGCGGTCGATGTCTCCCGGTATTCCGAGGTGGAGGAGCAGGTCAACAAAATTCTTGACCTCTGGGGGGGGCTGGATATAGTGGTCAATAATGCCGGCATCACCCGGGACGCCCTGCTGATCCGGATGAGCGAGGAGGATTGGGACCAGGTCCTCGCGGTCAACCTCAAAGGCGCCTTCAACCTGAGCCGGGCCGCCGTCCGCAGTATGATGAAACAGCGGTCCGGCTGCTTTGTCAATATCGCCTCGATCATCGGGCTGATGGGCAACGCCGGCCAGATCAACTACGCTGCTTCCAAGGGAGGCCTGATCGCGCTCACCAAGTCCCTGGCCAGGGAGACCGCCTCCCGGGGGATCCGGGTCAACGCGATCGCCCCCGGTTTCATCGCCACCGAGATGAGCGGGAAGATCCCGGAGAAGATCCGGGAGGAGATGATCAAGTCCATACCCCTGGGCAGGATGGGCACGCCGGAAGACGTGGCCGGGGCGGTGCTTTTCCTCGTCTCCCCCGCCGGGTCCTACATCACCGGCCAGGTGCTGGTGGTCGACGGCGGGATGAGGATCTGATACCGGGGTCCTTTTGGTCCCTTTCGTCCTTAATAAGTCCCTGGCGCGGAAAGCCAGGCCGACTGGTAATAGCAACAGCAACGGACAGAAGTCCAAGGAGGAGTTGAGATGTCTGAAGTGGCCCAGAAAGTGAAGGATATCATCGTGGAGCGTCTGGATGTCAGCCCGGAAGCGGTTACCGACGAGGCTTCCTTCATTGATGATCTCGGAGCGGATTCCCTGGATACCGTCGAACTGGTGATGGCCCTGGAAGAGGCCTTCGAGATCAAGGTCCCCGAGGATGAGGAAGGCAAGCTGACCACGGTCGGCGCCGTTATCAAGTTCGTCGAGGAGCATAAGAAGTAAGACGGCAGGATCGTCCCCCGGCGGATCCGCCCCCGGCGGGTCCGCCGGGAGACGATTTTTCTTGCCACCCCTCCGCACCGGGGAGCCGGTTCCGGCGGCCGCCGGTTTGTCCGGGTATCCCCGCCGGGGGCAGTTCGAGTCAGCAAAGGAGTGTGAAATGACATCGAGAAGAGTCGTCGTTACCGGGATCGGGGTGCTCTCCCCGATCGGGAATAGCCCCGCCGAATTCTGGGATTCCCTGGCCGCCGGCCGGAACGGGATCGGCCGGATCACCGCCTTCGATCCTTCCGCATTCCCCACCCGGATCGCCGGCGAGCTGAAGAATTTTGACGCTTCGCAGTACCTGGACCGGAAGCAGCTGAAAAGGATGGATCCCTTCTGTCAGTACGGCCTGGTGGCCGCCAAGCAGGCCCTGGAGGATTCCGGTCTCGACCTGGAGAAGGAGAACTGCGACCGGATCGGGGTTTACGCCGGGTCGGGGATCGGGGGTCTGGCCACGATCGAGGCCCAGCACCAGGTGATGCTGGAGAAGGGCCCGGACCGGGTCTCCCCCCTGACGGTTCCGATGATGATCATCAACCTCCTCCCGGGCCAGATCGCGATGAATTTCGGGCTCAAAGGGCCCAACCTCGCCGTGGTCACCGCCTGCGCCACCGCCACCCACTCCATCGGCGAGGCCCTGCTCGCCATCCGCAGCGGGATGGCCGACATCATCGTCTCCGGCGGTTCGGAATCCTCGACCACCCCCTTCGGCCTGGCCGGTTTCTGCTCGATGAAGGCCCTCTCCACCCGCAACGACGCCCCGGAGAAGGCCTGCCGTCCCTTCGACCGGGAGCGCGACGGATTCATTATGGCCTCGGGAGCGGGGATGCTGGTCCTGGAGGAACTGGAGCGCGCCCGGGCCCGTTCGGCGAAGATTTACGGCGAGCTGATCGGTTACGGCGCCACCTCCGACGCCTACCACCTGACCGCCCCCGCCCCCGAGGGCGCCGGGGCCGCCCGGGCGATGAAGATGGCCCTCGACCTGGCCGGGATCAGCCCCTCCGACATCGACTACATCAACGCCCACGGGACCTCGACCCCGCTCAACGACAAGTTCGAGACGATGGCGATCAAGACCGTCTTCGGGGAGGGGGCCAAAAAGGTCCCCGTCAGTTCCACCAAGTCGATGCACGGCCACCTGCTCGGCGCCGCCGGCGCGGTGGAAGCCATCGCCTGCCTGCAGGCGATGGAACACAACCTGATCCCCCCCACTATGAACTACGAGTTCCCCGACCCCGAGCTGGATCTGGACTACGTTCCCAACCAGGCCCGGGAAGCCAAAGTTGACATCGCGCTGAGCAACTCGTTCGGTTTCGGCGGCCACAACGGGACCCTGATCCTGAAGCGGTTCCAGGGTTAGGCCCGGCCCGGCGGTTCCTCCGTAATATATTCCGCCGTGCCCCGTCCCCTCCGTCCCCCTCCCCCCCGCCGGGGGGAGGGGGACCAATAACCCGGAGAAATCCTATGAATTATTTTCTGACCGAAGAACAGGAGATGATCCGCGATCTGGCCCGCCGGATCGCCGAGGAGAAGTTCAAGCCGGTCCGGGCGGAGATGGACGAGAAAGGGGAGTTCCCCTGGGAGATCGTCAAGGTCCTGAAGGAGTCGGATATGTTCGGGATCTACCTCCCCGAGGAATACGGGGGATTGGGCGGAGGGGTGATGGAACTCTGCCTGGCGGTGGAGGAGCTGAGCCGGGTCTGCGGCGGGATGTCGCTCTCGCTGGCCGCCACCGCCCTGGCCACCTTCCCCATCCTCCTCTTCGGCAGCGACGAGCAGAAGAAGAAGTACCTGCCCCGGCTGGCCACGGGCGAGATCCTGGCCGCCTTCGCCCTCACCGAACCGGAAGCCGGCAGCGACGCCGGGGCGACCAAGACCGTCGCGGTCCGGGACGGCGGCCACTACGTCCTCAACGGCACCAAGTGCTTCATCACCAACGGCTCGGTGGCCGACGTCGCCACGGTGATCGCGATGACCGACCGGTCCAAGGGGAGCCGGGGGGCGAGCGCCTTCATCGTCGAGAAGGGGACGGCGGGCTTCTCCGTGGGCAAGGAGGAGAACAAGATGGGGATCCGGGCCTCCTCGACCGCGGAACTGGTCTTCGAGGACTGCCGGGTTCCGGCCGAGAACCTGATCTCCCGGGAGGGGATGGGTTTCATCGTGGCGATGAAGACCCTCGACCAGTCCCGGCCCGGGGTCGCCGCCCAGGCCCTGGGGATCGCCCAGGGGGCGCTCGACTCCGCCCTGGAGTACGCCCGCCAGCGGAAGCAGTTCGACCGCCCGATCATCGCCTTCCAGGGGCTGCAGTGGATGCTGGCCGATATGGCGACCCGGGTGGAGGCGGCCCGGGCCCTGGTCTACTCGGTGGCCCGGGCGATCGACGCCGGCGAGAAAAGGATGGCCAAGGGTTCGGCGATGGCCAAGCTCTTCGCCTCCGACACCGCGATGTCGGTGACCACCGACGCCGTCCAGATCCTCGGCGGCTACGGCTATATGAAGGAGTACCCGGTGGAGAAGATGATGCGCGACGCCAAGATCACCCAGATCTACGAGGGGACCAACCAGATCCAGCGCGACGTCATCGGCACCCAGCTGATCCGGGAGAGCGCCGGGAAGTAAACAAAGTTTAAAGTGACTAAAGTTCGAAGTGACTAAAGTTGCCTGAGCCCGCCAGGACGCCCTCCTGCCCCAACTTTAGTCACTTTAGTCACTTTAGTCACTCTAGTCACTCTAGTCACTTTGTTAATGAAGATCGTCGTCTGCATCAAGCAGGTCCCCGACACCACCGACGTCCGGATCAACCCCGAGACCAACACCCTGATCCGGGAGGGCGTGGCCTCGATCATCAACCCCTTCGACCTCTACGCTATCGAGGAAGCGGTCCGGATCAAGGAACGGCACGGCGGCGAGGTGACGGTGATCAGTATGGGACCGCCCCAGGTGGAGTCGGCCCTGCGGGAGGCCATCTCCCTGGGGGCCGACCGGGCCGTCCACCTCTGCGACCGGGCCTTCGCCGGCGCCGATACCTGGGCCACCTCCTACGCCGTCGCCCGGGGGATCCGGAAGATCGGCGGCTGCGACCTGGTGATCTGCGGCAAGCAGGCGATCGACGGCGACACCGCCCAGGTCGGCCCCGGGATCGCGGTCGGCCTCGACATCCCCCAGCTCACCTACGTCAAGAAGATCGAGGAGATATCCGGGGGGAAGATCCGGGTCCAGCGGATGATCGAGGAGGGCTACCAGGTCCTGGAGGGGGATCTCCCCTGCCTGCTCACGGTGGTCAAGGAGATCAACGAGCCCCGCCTCCCCTCCCTGAAGGGGAAGATGAAGGCGAAGAAGGCCGAGATCACCGTCTGGACCGCCGGGGATATCGGGGCCGATCCGGAGCTGATCGGCCTCGACGGCTCCCCCACCCAGGTGGTGAAGATCTTCTCCCCGCCCCCCCGCGCCGGCGGCGAGATCCTCCACGGCGAACCCGAAGAGCTCGCCGCCCGGCTGGTCGCAGCGCTGGAGAAGAACAAGGTTATTTGAAGTTCAAAGTTCAAAGTTCAAAGTTCAAAGTTGGGGCCGGGGCGGGGGAAAGATTTGTGAAGATTCGCGAAGATTAGCGGTTTCAAAAAGGGGGCGAGGGGGGGGGATTTATTCAGGATTATCAGTGGAATTCGCGGATATATGTCAGCGATCCAGGTCATAACCGAGAAGTGCGTCGGCTGCGGGCTCTGCGTCCGGTCCTGCCCCTACGGGGCGATCTCGATGTCCGAGCGGCTGGCCGTGATCGACCACGACGCCTGTACCCTCTGCGGGGCCTGCGTCGGGGCCTGCAAGTTCGACGCCATCTTCCTTCGCCGCGAGCGGGGGGAGACCGAGGACCTCGCCGCCTACCGGGGGGTCTGGGTGGTCGCCGAGCAGAAGGGGGGGAAGGTCCAGTCGGTGACCTTCGAGCTGCTCGGCGCCGGCCGTTCCCTGGCCGACCAGCGCGAGGTCGGGCTGGCCGCCGTCCTGATCGGGGACGGGCTGGAGAAGGCGGCCGCCGAGCTGATCGCCCGGGGGGCCGACCGGGTCTACCTGGCCCAGTCTCCCGCCCTGGCCGAGTTCCTCGACGAGCCCTACTCCCGGATCCTCGCCCGGCTGATCCGGGAGAGGAAACCCGAGATCGTCCTCACCGGGGCCACCGCCATCGGCCGTTCCCTGATCCCCCGGGTGGCGGCCGAGATCTACACCGGCCTCACCGCCGACTGCACCGGGCTGGCCATCGACCCCGAGCGGGGCCTCCTCCTCCAGACCCGGCCCGCCTTCGGGGGCAACATTATGGCCACCATCGTCTGCGAGAACTACCGTCCCCAGATGGCCACCGTCCGCCACAAGGTGATGAAGGAGGCGCCGGCCGACCCCTCCCGGAAGGGGGAGATCGTCGCGGTCGAGGTGAAGCCGGAGGACTGCCTCTCCCGGACCCGGTTTCTGAAGACCGTGGAGGAGCTGGGTTACGCGGTCAACATCGCCGAGGCCGACATCATCGTCTCCGGCGGGCGGGGGATGAAGGGGCCCGAGAATTACGCCCTGCTCCAGGAACTGGCCGACCTCCTCGGGGGGGCGGTGGGGGCCTCGCGGGCGGCGGTCGACTCCGGCTGGATCCCCTACTCCCACCAGGTCGGCCAGACCGGGAAGACCGTCCAGCCCAAGCTCTACGTCGCCTGCGGGATCTCGGGGGCGATCCAGCACCTGGTCGGGATGCAGTCGGCGGAGACGATCGTCGCCATCAACCGCGACCCCGCCGCCCCCATCTTCACCGTCGCCGACTACGGCCTGGTCGGCGACCTCTTCGAGATCGTCCCCGCCCTGATCAAGCAGCTGAAGTCCCGCGGGAAATAGCTGTTGACACCCCCGGTTTTCCCGTTATTTTGTTCCCTTGTATGTGATGTTCTGAAATTAGGTCCTTTTTGTAACTTTGGACTTCGAACTCTGAACTTCGAACTTTAAACTTCGAACTTCGAACTTCGAACTTCGAACTTCTTCTATGTATATCCTCGGCATCTCCGCCTTCTACCACGACGCCGCCGCCGCCCTGATCCGCGACGGCGAGATCATCGCCGCCGCCCAGGAGGAGCGGTTCTCCCGGGTCAAGCACGACCTGGAGTTCCCCCGCCGCTCGATCGAATACTGCCTGAAGGAGGCGGGGATCACGATCGACGACGTCGAGTCCGTCGGCTTCTACGACAAGCCCCTGCTCAAGTTCGAGCGGATCCTGGAGACCTACCTCTCCTACGCCCCGAAGGGGATCAAGTCCTTCCTCCAGGCGATGCCGGTCTGGCTGAAGCAGAAGCTCCACATCCGGGAGCTGCTGACCAAGGAACTGGGCTTTCACGGGAAGATCATCTTCCCCGAGCACCACGAGTCCCACGCCGCCTCCGCCTTCTTCCCCTCGCCCTTTAAGGAAGCGGCTTTCCTGACCGTGGACGGGGTGGGGGAGTGGACCACCACCAGTTACGGGGTGGGGAAGGATAACCGGGTGGAGCTGAAGGCCAGCATCCGCTTCCCCCACTCCCTCGGGCTGCTCTACGCCGCCTTCACCTACTACTGCGGCTTCAAGGTCAACTCCGGCGAGTACAAGCTGATGGGGCTGGCCCCCTACGGGAAGCCGAAGTACGTCGACCTGATCAAGGAGCACCTGATCGACATCAAGGAGGACGGGTCCTACCGGCTCAACGTCGATTACTTCGACTACCCGGTGGGGTTGAAGATGGTGGGCAAGAAGTTCAGCCGCCTCTTCGGCCGCCCCCCCCAGCGGCCGGAAGCGACGATGACCCAGTTCTATATGGACTGCGCCCGCTCGATCCAGGACGTGACCGAGGAGGCCCTCCTCAAGATGGCCCGCCACGTCCATCAGGCCACCGGGATGGACAACCTCTGCCTGGCCGGCGGGGTGGCGCTCAACTGCGTCGCCAACGGCCGGATCCTGAGGGAGGGCCCGTTCCAGGACATCTGGATCCAGCCCGCCGCCAGCGACGCCGGCGGGGCGCTGGGGGTGGCCCTCTTCGTCTGGCACCATTACCTGGGGAACGAGCGGAAGGTGACCCCCGGCAAGGACTCCCAGAAGGGCTCCTACCTGGGGCCCTCCTTCGACAACGGGGAGATCGAGCGCTTCCTGAAGACGATCAGGGCCGAGTACGAGTTCGTCCCCGACGCCGACCTCCCCCGCCGGGTGGCCGACCTGATCCTCGACCAGAACGTGATCGGCTGGTTCCAGGGGCGGATGGAGTTCGGCCCCCGGGCCCTCGGCTCCCGTTCGATCATCGGCGACGCCCGCTCCGCCGAGATGCAGTCGATAATGAACCTGAAGATCAAGTTTCGGGAGTCCTTCCGCCCCTTCGCCCCCGCGGTCCTCCGCGAGCGGGTGGCCGACTTCTTCGAGACCGACTACGCCAGCCCCTATATGCTCCTGGTCACTGACGTTCTCCCGGAGAAGCGGATCCCGATGCCCACCCCGGAGCAGGTCGAGGGCCTCCTCCAGGAGCAGAAGGAGCGGCTCCGGAAGGAAGTCAAGGAGCTGCGGGAGGTCAACCGGATCGAGGACGCGAAGAAGGTCGAGAAGCAGATCGAGAACGAGGACTACCTCCGCTTCCGGACCATCATCCACCAGGTCCGTTCTGAAGCCCCGGCGATCACCCACGTCGACTACTCCGCCCGCCTCCAGACGGTGGTCCGGGAGGACAACCCTCACTACTACGACATCATCAAGATCGTCGACGAGCGGACCGGCATCCCGATCATCGTCAACACCTCGTTCAACGTCCGGGGCGAGCCGATCGTCTGCACTCCGGAGGAGGCCTTTCGCTGCTTTATGCGGACCAAGATGGATTACCTGGTCCTGGGGAATTTCATTCTCGATAAGACCAAGCAGAAGGAATGGAAGGAAGAGTTCGACTGGATGAAGGAGTTTACCCTTGATTGATTTCGATTTCACCACCGAGAAGAAGGACATCCGGGTCTTCTCCCGGGTGGTCCCGACGGTCCTGATCATCTGGGGGACGGTCAGCGGCCTCTGGATCCAGGATCCCCGCTGGAGCGGCGCGGCCCACCTCTGGCTTTACGGGGCGGCGGTGGTCCTTTTCTTCTGGGGGATGTTCTCCCCCTACACCCTCCGCCCGGTCTACGCCGGCTGGATGTACTTCACCCGGGTGGTGGCCTTTATCCTGACCACCGTGGTCCTCGGCCTGGTCTTCTACATCGGGGTGACCGGGGTCGGGCTGTTGATGCGGCTGCTGGGGAAGAACCCCCTCGACCGGAAGTTCGACCGTTCCGCCGCGTCTTACTGGATCAGGCACCAGGCCGGTAAATTCGATCCCCAACATTACGAACGGCAATTCTAATTTATTATTTTTTCCTGCGGAAAGGTAATAAAGGGAGCTGGTTAATATATGAAAGCAAGCCTGCTGAAAGAACTCTGGATGTTTATGCGGGTGCGGAAGAAGTGGTGGCTGCTGCCGATCATCATCCTTTTGCTCCTGCTCGGCGTGCTGATCTTCCTGACCAGCAACCCGGCCACCTCCCCCTTCATCTACACCTTATTTTAAATCGGGTCTCCGCCCCGATTTAAAATAGTGGCGTCGGGCCGGCCGGGGAAGGTTTCGCTTCCCAAGCCGGCCCGGTTTTTTTCCTGTCCGGCGCTATGCTCTCTGCGCTATGCGCTCTGCTCACTGCTTACTGCTTACCGTTTGTGTCTTCTCGCCTCGCCTCCTTCCTTGGTCCGCAGATTACACCGATTGCTCAGATCGGGTTTTGCGGCCTGGCGCTATGCTCTCTGCGCTATGCCTGCCTGCTCACTGCTTACTGCTTACCGATCACCGATCCCCATTCCCCATTCCCTATTCCCCATTCCCTATTCCCCATTCCCTATTCCCTATTCCCTATTCCCCACTCCCTATTCCCTATTCCCCATTCCCTATTCCCCATTCCCCATTCCCCATAATTCACTTGGCTCCCACCCTGATCCTGTAGTATTCTCCCCCTCTGTTTGCCGCCAACAACTTCCGCCGAAACAATGTACCTGAAGAAACTCGAACTCAACGGCTTCAAGTCGTTCGCCGACAAGACGGTCCTGAAGATCCTCCCCGGGATCACCGCCATCGTCGGTCCCAACGGCTGCGGGAAGACCAACATCGTCGATGCCATCAGCTGGGTCCTCGGCGAGCAGCGGATCCGCCTCCTGCGCGGTTACAAGATGGAGGACGTGATCTTCAACGGCACCTCGGGGAGGGAGTCGGTGGGGATGGCGGAGGTCACCCTGACCTTCGACAACTCCGACGGCCGCCTCCCGGTCGACTTCTCGGAGGTCGCGATCTCCCGCCGTCTCTACCGCTCCGGGGAGAGCGGGTATTTCATCAACAAGCGGCCCTGCCGGCTGCGCGACATCAACGATCTCCTCCTCGGGACCGGGCTGGGGACCCGGGCCTACTCCCTGGTCGGCCAGGGCCGGATCGACCAGATCCTCCAGTCGCGCCCGGAAGAGCGCCGGGAGCTCCTCGAGGAGGCCGCCCAGGTCAGCCGCTACCGCCAGAAGAAGGAGGAGGCCCTGCGCAAGCTCGAGGCGACCCGCTCCAACCTCCTGCGGCTGGAAGACATTATGAAGGAGGTCCGGCGGCAGCTCTCGATCGCCGAGCGCCAGGCCCGCCAGGCGGAGCGTTACCGGGAATGCCGCGACCGCCTGAAGGAGGTCGAGGTCCGGGCGGGTACCCTGGAACTGGCCGAGATCCGCCGGCGGACCCGGGAGCTGGGAGAGGAGAAGGAGAGGGGCCGGGAGCAGTACCGGGCCCTGGAGGAGGAGCTGGCCGCGGCGGAGAAGGAACTGGCCGAACTGCGCCTCCGGCAGCGGGAGCGCTCGGAGGCCCTGGCCTCCGGCCGGGCCGACCTGGTCGGGCACCGGGCCGAGATCGACAAGAAGCGCCACCGGATCGAACTCAACGCCGAGCGGGGAGGGGAACTGAAGCACGAGCGCGAGCGGCTGGGCGAGGAGATCGCCCGGCTGGCCGAGGCCCGGACGCTCGGGCTGAAGGAGGCGGAGGAACTGGCCGCCCGCCGCCGGGAGCTGGAGTCGGCCAACCGCGAGCTGGCCGAAAGCCGGAAACGGAAGGAAGGGGAACTGGAGTCGCTCCGGGCATCCCGGGGGGAGATGGAGAAGCGGCTGGGCGCCCTCCAGTCGACCTCCCTGGAGCTCTCCCGCCGGGAAGGGCATCTCCGCAACGAGCTGCAGGGGCTGCAGGCGGGGGGCCGGGAGCGGGCCCTGCGGAAGCGGAAACTGGAGGTGGAGGGGGAGAGGATTGCCGAGGAGACGGCGGAGCTGCAGGCGGAGATCGCCGCGGCCCGGCCGCTCCTGGAATCGGCCGAGAGCGAACTGGCCGGGCTGCGGGGGGAAGGGGAGGGAGAGAGGGAAAAGGCCGGGAAGCTGGAGGAAGAAGCCCGGGCCCGGAGAGACCGGAAGGAGAAGGTCCTGGTCGCCATCAGCGGCCGGGAGTCGAGCCGGCGCATCCTGCTGGAGAGGGCTGACGACGAGCCCGCCGCCGGCGCCGCCGAGCTTCTCCTGGCCGCCGCCGGGTCGGGTTCCGGACCGGCCGGGATCCTCGGCTGCCTGGAGGAGTTCATCACCCCCGCCCCGGGGAGCGAAGGGCTGGTCCGCTCCCTCCTGGCGGAGAAGCTGCGGGCGGTGGTGGTGTCCGACGGCCCGGCGGCCCTGGCCGCGATTGAATTCCTCAAAGAACGGGAAGCCGGCCCGGTCCGGCTCCTGGTCCTCGACTGGATCCGCCGGGCCGCCCGGTCCGCGGCCGCCTCCCCGCTCCGGTCCGCCCTCGCCCTCCGCGATCCCCTCTCCGGCCTGGAAGACGCCCTGGCCGGCGATTTCGCGCCGGGGGATGATCTCGCCCTGCTGGCCGGGCGGGAGGATTTCTCCCCCGCCGGCCGCCGGGTCGCCGCCGACGGGACGTCGCTGGTCCCCCCCGGTTTGATCTTCTGGCCGGGGAAGGAGAAACCGGCCGCCGGTCTCGAACTGAAAGAGGTCGAGGCGGAACTGGCCCGGCTGAAGTCGGAGCTGGCGGCCGCGGAGACCGCCGAGGCCCAGAGTTCCGCCGCCCTGCAGGCCGCCCGCCGGAAGGCCGAGGAGGCGGTGGACCGGATTCACCGGCGGGAGATGGAGGCGGCCCTGAGCCGCGGCGAGCAGGAGCGCCGCCGCCTTGCCCTGCGGAAGCTGGAGCTCAACCGCGAGGCGGTCTCGGCGGAGATCGCCGCCCTGGAGGAGGAGGAGGATAAATCCTCCGGCCGCCTGCGGCAGCTCGAGCTGGAGCTCAACGACTGCCCCAGCCGGGACCAGGTCGAGGAGCGGGAGATCTCCGGCCTGCGGGAGGGCCTGGCCGCCCGGTCGCAGGAACTGAGAAACCTGGAGGCGGAAGTCACCGAACTCAAGATCTCCCTCGCTTCCTCCCGGGAGAAGGAAGACGGCCTGGTCCAGCGGCTGGAGCGGATGGAGGTGGAGAGCCGCGACCGGGAGAGCCTGCTCCAGTCCCGTCAGGGGCGGATCGCGGAGGACGAATCCCGGGAAGCCGCCCTGCGGGAAGAAACCGTCCGGCTCCGGGAGGAGATCGCCAAGCTGGAGAAACTGGTCGAGGAGAGTCGGTCCGGCCTGGCCGCCCTGGAAGAGGAGATCGCCCTCCTCAACCGGCGGTGCGAGGAGAAGGAAGCCGGGGTGAGGAAGATCCGGCCCCGCTTCCAGGAGGTCCAGGAGGCCCTGGGGGCCCGGGACGTCTCCCTGGCCGAACTGAGGATCCGGGAGCAGGAGATCTGCCGCCGGGTCCGGGAGAAGTACCACCTGGAACTGGACGAGGTCGAGCCGGAACCGGGGGCGGCCGACCGGGAGGCCCTCCTGGCCGAGGTGGAGCAGCTCCAGGGGAAGATGGAGAAGATGAGCAACGTCAACCTGGCCGCCCTGGAGGAGAAGGAGAGTTACCAGGAGCGGTTCACCCTCCTCAGCGAGCAGCACGCCGACCTGGCGGCGGCGGCCCGGGATATCGAGGAGGCGATCACCAAGATCAACGTCACCGCCCGCCAGAAGCTCCAGGAGACCTACGACATCGTCCGGGGCCATTTCCAGAAACTCTTCCAGGAACTCTTCGGCGGGGGTCAGGCCGACCTGATCCTCGACGACGAGAAGGACATCCTCGAGTCCGGTCTCGACATCATCGCCCAGCCCCCGGGGAAGAAGCTCTCCCACATCTCGCTCCTCTCCGGCGGGGAGCGGGCCCTGACCACCATCGCCCTGATCTTCGCCCTCTTCCAGGTCCAGCCCAGCCCCTTCTACATCCTCGACGAGATCGACGCCCCCCTCGACGAGGCCAACATCTCCCGCTTCTCCGCCCTCCTCAAGAGCCAGATCCGCGCGGCCCAGTTCATCATCATCACCCACAACAAGCGCTCGATCAGCGAGGCCGACATCCTCTACGGGATCACGATGGAGGAGTCCGGGGTCTCCAAGGTGGTCTCCGTCCGCCTCGGGGCCCACCCCGCCGAGGAATCCGCGGAAGAAGAAAAGGAGTAATCCACTAATTGCACTAATTTACTCTGATTGTTTTACCCCCTACCTCGCCCCCTTTTTGAGTACACTAATTCCACTAATTACCACTAATTTCCTTTTTGTATCCCCTTCCTCGCCTCCTTTGTCAGTCCACTGAGTACACAGATTACTCAGATTAAGTCCTGCTGGCGCTATGCTCTATGCGCTTTGCGCTTTGCCCTACTGCCCACTGCCCACTGCCTACAAAATTCCCTTGCCATCGACATCCGAATAGCGTACGTTACTGTGACATAATCTTCGGGGCAGGGTGAGATTCCCGACCGGCGGTGAAAGCCCGCGAGTCCCCTTGAGGGACAGAACCGGTGAGATCCCGGTGCCGACGGTAAAGTCCGGATGAGAGAAGATGCCTGGCGGTCGGACCGTTCCCTGCTCCGGAGACAGTTCTCCGGAGTTTTTTTATGCAGAGTTTCGATTCCATAGCCTCCCTGGTCGAGGATCTCCGGGTCGGGAGGATGATCATCCTGGCCGACGACGCCAAGCGGGAGAACGAGGGCGACCTGGTGATGGCGGCGGAGAAGGTCACCCCGGAAGCGGTCAACTTTATGATCTCGAAAGGCCGGGGGCTGGTCTGCGTCCCGATGACCCCGGAACGGCTGACCGCCCTCGGCCTGGAGCCGATGGTCAGGAACAACCGCGACGCCTACGGCACCGCCTTCACCGTCTCGGTGGACGCCCGGGAGGGAATCACCACCGGGATCTCCCCCGCCGACCGCGCCCGGACCATCTCCATCCTGGCCGACCCCTCGGCCGGACCGGAGGAGATTGTCTCCCCCGGCCACGTCTTCCCCCTGGAGGCCCGCCCCGGCGGGGTCCTGGTCCGGGCCGGCCACACCGAGGCCGCGGTCGACCTGACCCGGATGGCCGGGCTGGTCCCGGCCGGGGTGATCTGCGAGATCATCAACGACGACGGCTCGATGGCCCGTCTCCCCGAGCTGAAGCAATTCTCCGCCCGGCACGGCTTGAAGATGGGGACGATCGCCGACCTGATCCGGGAGCGGCGCTCGCGGGAGAAACTCGTCCAGCCGACGGCGACCGCCGACCTCCCCACCGCTTACGGGCACTTTACCCTCAAGCTCTTCACCTCCGCGATCGACAACCGCCGGCCCCACCTGGCCCTGGTGATGGGCGAGGTGGCGGGGAAGAAGGACGTCCTGGTCCGGGTCCACTCCAAGTGCCTGACCGGGGACATCTTCCACTCCTCCCGCTGCGACTGCGGCAGCCAGCTGGAGTTCGCCCTGAAGAAGATCGCCGAGGAGGGCCGGGGGGTGCTCCTCTATATGGACCAGGAGGGGAGGGGGATCGGCCTGGAGGCCAAGCTCCAGGCTTACGCCCTCCAGGACCGGGGCCTCGACACCGTGGAGGCCAACGAGGAGCTCGGCTTCCAGGCCGACCTGAGGGAGTACGGGATCGGGGCGGAGATCCTGCGGGAACTCGGCCTCTCCAGCATCCGCCTGATGACCAACAACCCCCGCAAGATCGTGGGGCTGGAAGGCTACGGCCTGAGCATCACCGGCGTCGTCCCCGTCCGGATCCCGCCCAACAAGCACAATTGCCGCTACCTGGCGACCAAGAAGGAGAAGATGGGGCACCAGTTGTAGGCAGTGGGGAGTGGGCAGTGGGCAGTAGGCAGTGGGCAGTAGGGCAAAGCGCATAGCGCATAGAGCATAGCGCCAGCCGGACTTAATCCGAGTAATCTGTGTAATCAGTGGACTGACAAAGGGGGCGAGGAAGGGGATACAAAAAGGAAATTGGTGGTAATTAGTGGAATTAGTGGACGCAAAAAAGGGGGCGAGGCAGGGGGCAAAACAATCAGTGTAAATTAGTGTAATTAGTGGATAAAAAAGGGGGCGAGGCAGGGGGAAAATGGTAATCCGTGGACGATCAAGGAGGGAAGAGATGAAGGTTTATGAAGGCAAGCTGAACGCGTCGGGGCTGAGATTCGGTATCGTGATCAGCCGTTTCAACGATTTCATCACCAGGAAGCTCCTGGAGGGCGCCCTCGACGCCCTGAAGCGCAACGGCGCCTCGGAGGCGGAGATCGAGGTCGCCTGGGTCCCCGGCGCCTGGGAGATCCCCGCCGCCGCTTCCCGGCTGGCCGGCTCCGGCCGCTACGACGCGGTCATCTGCCTGGGGGCGGTGATCAAGGGGGCGACCGCCCACTGGCAGTACATCAGCGCCCAGGTCACCCGGGGGATCGCCGCCGTGGCCTCGGGGGCTTCCATCCCCGTGGCCTACGGGGTCATCACCCCCGACACCCTGGAACAGGCGATCGAGCGGGCCGGGACGAAGGGCGGGAACAAGGGTTTCGACGCCGCGATGGCCGCGATCGAGATGGCCAACTTGTATAAGGAGCTGGCATAGCGCAAAGCGCCAAGCGCATAGCGCCTGGGCCTTGGCTTTATGCGCTTTGCGCTCTGCGTTTATCCGGAGGATAAACACAGTGGGATACCGGAGACAGGCAAGAGAACTGGCGGTCCAGTTTCTCTACGGCTACGAGCTCAACCGGCAGGAACGGGAGGAGGCCCTTTCCCAGTTCCGGGGGAAGCTCCGCCTCCCGGCGGCGGCCCGGAAGTTCGCCGAGGACCTGATCGTCGGCGTGCTCGATCGCCTGGAAGAGATCGACCGCCGGATCGACGGTTACGCCACCAACTGGGACCTCGATCGCCTGGCCCTGGTCGACAAGCAGGTTCTGAGGCTCGCCCTCTACGAACTCTGTTACCGGGACGACATCCCCGCCCCGGTCACCATCAACGAGGCGGTCGAGATCGCCAAGAAGTTCAGCACCCCCCAGTCGGGCCGCTTCGTCAACGGCATCCTCGACCGGGTCCGGGAAGAGGCGGGAAAAGATGACCGGTAACTGCGACGGCCGGAGAGCCGATCTCCATATCCACACCCTGGCCTCGGACGGGGCCGATACGGTCGCCGAGGTCCTGAAAGAGTCCCGCCGGGCCGGCCTGGCGGCGATCGCGATCACCGATCACGACTCGGTCGAGGCCGTCGGCGAGGCGGTCGCTCTCGGACCGGGTTTCGGGGTGGAGGTGGTGCCGGGGATCGAGATCTCGGTCGAACTGGACGACGCCGAGCTGCACCTGCTCGGTTACTTCGTCGATTACCGGGACCGGGAGCTGAACGCCCGGCTCTCCTACCTCCGCGACATCCGCTCGCAGCGGGCGGACCAGATGCTCGAGAAGCTCGAGGAGATGGGTTTCCCCCTGGATATGGAAGCTCTCCTCCCCGGCCAGATGACCGGGGCGGTCGGCCGTCTCCACATCGCCCGGGCGATGGCCGGGGCCGGGTACGTCCGCACCCCGGCGGAGGCCTTCACCCGCTACATCGGCAATACCGGCCCCGCCTACGTCCCCAAGGTGAAACTGGGGATGGAGGAGGCGCTGAAGATGATCATCAAGGTCGGCGGGGCGCCGGTATTGGCCCATCCCGGCCAGCTCAACCGCGACGAGCTGATCCCGGACCTGGCGGACCGGGGTCTGGCCGGGCTGGAGGTCTACTACCCCTCGCACGCCCGGTTCACCGTCAACCACTACGAGGAGCTGGCCCGCCACTACGGCCTCCTGGCCACCGGCGGCTCCGACAGCCACGGACTGAACAAGGAGAACACCCCCATCGGCGCCGCCACCGCCCCCTATGATGTGGTCGCGCAGCTGAGAGAACGGGCGGGGGAGTGGGGCAGAGCGCATAGAGCATAGCGTCAGGGGAAAGATTCGTGGAGATTCGCGGTTAAAATAGGCAGGAGGCAGTGGGGAGTAGGCAGTAAAACTAATCCGAGTAATCTGTGTAATCTGCGGACGAAAAAAGGGGGCGAGGCGGGGGAACAATTCGAGTAAATTAGTGTAATTAGTGGATAAAAAAGGGGCCGAGGTGGGGGAAGAGATTGGTAAAGATTAGTGGAGATTAGTGGATAAAAAAGGGGCCGAGGCGGGGGAAGAGATTGGTAAAGATTAGTGGAGATTAGTGGTTAAAATAGGCAGTGGGCAGTGGGGAATAGGCAGTAGGTCTAATCCGAGTAATCTGTGTAATCAGTGGACTATTAAGGGGCCGAGGTAGGGGGGATGGTGGTAATTAGTGGATTAATCAGTCTGCGGCGAGAGTAAGGATGGGCAAGGATCTGCAAACCGGCTTGAGCAGGACCCGCCGCTCCCTGAAGAGCCGCCTCTCGCGCTGGCTGGGGAAGAAGGGCCGGCTCCCGGAGGAGTTCTGGGCCGACTGGGAAGCCGCCCTGATCGAGGTCGACCTCGGGGTGGAGACCACCCTGGAGCTCCTGGAGAAGGTCCGGGCGGAGAGCGAGCGGGACGGCGGCGCCACCCCCGAATCGGTGAGAACCCGGCTGGCCGAAGAACTGACCGCCCGGCTCTCGGACTGTTCCCGGCCTCTCCCGTCCCCCCCGCCTCCCGGTTCCCCCCCGTCCGTGATTATGGTGGCCGGGGTCAACGGGACCGGGAAGACCACCACCATCGCCAAGCTGGCGAAGAAACTAACCGATGGAGGGTCCCGGGTGCTCCTGGCCGCCTGCGACACCTACCGTCCCGCCGCCATCGAGCAGCTCCAGGCCTGGGCCGGCCGCCTCTCCCTGGAGGTCATCCGGCACCGATACGGCGGCGACCCGGCCGCGGTGGCCTTCGACGCCCGGGCCGCCGCCGCCGCCCGCGGCTCCGACTATCTGATCCTCGACACCGCCGGCCGGCTCCACACCCGGACCCCCCTGATGGAGGAACTGGCCAAGATCGTCCGGGTCGTGAAGAAGGTCCAACCCTCGGCGCCCGATGAAGCCTACCTGGTCCTCGACGCCACCTTCGGCCGCAACGCCCTCGCCCAGGCCCAGGGCTTCGCCTCCGTCCTCCCCCTGACCGGCGTGATCCTGACCAAGCTCGACGGGACCGCCCGGGGCGGGACGGTGGTCTCGATCCGGCGGGAACTCGGCCTCCCGGTGGTCGCCCTCGGCGTCGGCGAGACCGTGGACGACCTGGTCGAGTTCTCCCCCACCGCCTTCGTCGAAGCCCTGCTCCGGGGCCCGGAAAAATGAAGCCTGGCTTCGGAAATCCCAGTCGGCCCCGTTCGTCATCCCGGTGTCCTTTAGGTCCTTTTAGTCCTTTAGGTCCTTGGCCTGTCAGCCCTGCTGCCCGCTAAAATGGAAAGAGATAGTCATTTTATGTCCCGCGCCCTGGCCCTGGCCGCCCGGGGGGGCCGCGCCGTCCGACCCAACCCCCGGGTGGGCGCGGTCCTGGTCCGGGGCGGGAAGGTGATCGCCGCCGGCTACCACTCCCGTTTCGGCGGCCCCCACGCCGAGGCCCGGGTCCTGGCCAAAGCCGGGCCCGCCGCCCGCGGCGCCACCCTCTACGTCAGCCTCGAGCCCTGTTCCACCCGGGGGAAGACCCCCCCCTGCACCGGGGCCATCATCGCCGCCGGGGTCCGGCGGGTGGTGATCGGCTGCCGGGACCGGAACCCGAAGAATGCCGGCCGGGCCGCGGGTATATTGAAACGGGCGGGGATCGCGGTTGCGACCGGGGTCCGGGAAGAGGAAGCCTTCGAGCTGAACCGGGACTTCTTCACCTGGGTGAGCGAGCGCCGCCCCTACACCACCCTGAAGCTGGCCCTCTCCCTCGACGGCCGGATCGCCGCCCGGACGGGGGACTCCCGCTGGATCAGCTCCCCGGAGAGCCGGAAGTTCGTCCACCGCCTGCGAAGCCGATCCGACGCCGTTTTGGTTGGGGGCCGGACGGTCATCCGCGACGACCCTCTGCTGACCGCGCGGATGGGATATTCCCATCCGAGCCTGAAGCGGGTGATCCTGGAGGGGAGCACACCGGTCCCGCTCTCCTCCCGGCTCCTCTCCGGGAAGGGCGGGGGCGAGGTGATCCTGGCCGCCGCCGCGCCGCCGCCGAAGTCGCGCGGGAAAGAACTCGCCGCCCGGGGGATCACCCTGCTGGTTCTCCCTTCCCGCTCCGGCCGGGCCGACCTGAAAACCCTCTTCCGGCGGCTGGCCCAGATGGGGATAATGAGATTGCTGACGGAAGGAGGAGGGGAGGCCGCCGCCGGGCTTCTGGAAGCGGGGCTGGTGGACGAGATCCATCTCTTCATCGCCCCGATCATCATCGGCGGCCGGTCCGCCGTCCCCGCCGTCGGCGGGGAGGGTGTCCGCCGGATTGCCGATGCTTACCGTCTTCGGGATCCGGAGATCGGGATCTCCGGCACGGACATCCACGTCTCCGGCCGGGTGGCCCGGGGGCTGGAAACCGCCGATGAACAATGAGACGGTGGAATCCGGCGCCCGGCCGCGGGGCCGGGCGGAACGACTCTCCGGAATCGGGATTATCCTGGTTCTTTTGGCGGCGGCGGCCGTTTACCTGGTCCCGATTCGAAGAGACCTCCCTTACCTGCCTCTCTGGGATGAGCCCGCTTTTGTCCAGCCCGCCGTCCGGATGGCTTCCACCAATGATTTAAACCCCCGCTGGTTCAGCCACCCCGGCTCCACGGTCATCTATCCCCTGGCCGCGCTTTACTGGTTTTCCGGCTTCGCCGACCGGAAGGCTTCCGTCTTCTCTCCTGCCCCCGGGATCCGGGACCGCTTCGAAAACTGCCCGGGGTGGTTCTACCTTTCCGGAAGGATGCTGATCACTCTCTTCGCCCTGGCCGCCGTCTACCTTTCCTTCCTGGTCGGACGGCTGGTCGGGGGGGGCGGGATGGGTGTCCTGGCGGGCTGGCTGGTCCTCCTTTCCCCGACGGTGGCGGGTCACGCCAATGTCGTCCGCACCGACAGCGCCAGCCTCTTCTTCACCCTGGCCGCCGTCTATGCGTTTCTCCGTCTCGGCAGCTTGCGGCGGCCGGCCGATCATCTGCTGGCCGGGGCGGCGGTGGGATTGGCGACGGCCACCAAGTATTCCCTGGGGCCGCTGGTCATCGTCCTGCTGGCCGTCCAGCTGGCGCTCGTCATCCGGGCTTGGCGGAGAGGGGAGGGGAGAAGGACAGCGGGGTACGCCCTGGCGGGCCTGGCCGCGGCGCCGGCGTTCTTCCTCCTGGCGACGCCCGGTTTCCTTTTCAATCTCGAAACCGTCCTGGCCAATCTCCGGTCCGAGCTGAGAAGCGAACACCTGGGCCAGGACGGGTTCACTTTCTGGGGGAACCTGGGATGGTATCTGGGGCGGGAGATCCCCCGGGATCTGGGCTGGCCGCGCCTGATCGCGGCCCTGGCGGGACTGGCGGCGGCGGTCCGCCGGCGGGATTGGCGGGTCCTGCTCTGCGCGGGTACGGCCCTGGTCCTGCTGGCCGGGATCTCCACCCCGGACCTGCACTGGGGAAGATGGCTGATCCCGATTCTTCCCTTAATCTGCCTGCTGGCGGCCTATGGAGTCGTCAGCGCGGTCAGGGGATGGAGCCGGTTCGGCGGCGGGGGCTTCGGCAAGGCGGTTCTTCTGGCCGCCGTGATGCTCGCCGTCTCCTGGCCGCCGGCCGTCCGGATCGGCCGGATGGTCCGGACCGGCAGGAATTATTCCACCCGGGTCCGGGCCCTGAAGTGGGCGGAGGAGAATATCCCCCCCGGAAGTTGCCTGGTCCAGGAATGGTGGACCTGGAGGGATTACCCGGTCAAGGACCTGCAGATCGTCCACGAGCTCCGGCTGGCCGATCACCCCGTCGAATACTACTCGGCTTCCGGTTGCCGGTACCTGCTGGCCAACAGCCAGGTGTATGACAGCATCCTCTCCGCCCCGGACCGCTACCCGGGGGAAGCCGCCTTTTACCGCCGGCTCTTCGGGGAAGCTGAACGCCTCGCGGAATTTACCGCTTCCCGGGACGTGCCCGGTCCGACCATCCGGATCTATCGCCTGGCGGCGGACGACGACTGATCCGGTCGATATTCGGGGAAATATGATTCACCGGCATCCGGTTTTCCGGTATGCTCTTATCCGGGAAATTGCCTCGGCAAGTTGCCGGGCCGGAAGTGCCGCCATTCACTCGGACGTAAGAGGCGCCCAAGCGCGAAGATAATTATGTTCACCGGAATCATCCAGGAACTGGGCACCGTCATCTCCCGCTCCCCCGGGCGGATCATTATCGACGCCGGCTCCCTGGCCGCCGCCTGCCGGCCCGGGGACAGCCTGGCGGTCAGCGGGGTCTGCCTGACCGTGGTGAAGATCGAACCGCCCCGCCTGGCGATGGACGTTCTGCGGGAGACCGAGGAACGGACCAACCTCGCGGACCTGAAACCGGGCGCCCGGGTCAACCTGGAGCCGGCCCTGAAGGCGGGGGGGGAACTGGGGGGGCACTTCGTCACCGGGCACGTCGACGGCCTGGCGCGGCTGCTGGCCCGGGAGAACGCCGGTCGGGACTGGATCCTCCGGGTCCGGATTCCCGCCGAACTGGAGAAGTTCGTGGTGGAGAAGGGCTCGGTCGCCCTCGAGGGGGTGAGCTTGACCGTGGCCGCCCGGGAGGGGGACGAGGTCGCGGTCCACGTCATCCCCTACACCTTCTCCCATACCAACCTCTCGGAGAAGGCGTCCGGTTCGCTGCTCAACCTGGAGACCGACCTCCTGGGCAAGTACGTGGCCCGCTGGATGGAGGGCAGGGATACCTCCGTCCGGCCGATCGACGTCGGGTTCCTGGAGGAGATGGGGTTTATGTGAGATGGAGATGCTGTCCCGCGCCTGGAGATGGGTCAGGATCAACCCCCTGTCCGCCTTCATCATCCTCTCCATCGGGGTCCACCTGTTCCTGATGGCCCTGGTCGCCCGCCGGAGCGAGGCGCCCGGTCCCCGGGATAACCTGATCCGGTTCGACCTCCGGGATCCGGTCCCGGCGGAGAAGCGGGAGCCGCCGCCCCCCGAACCGCCGCCCGCGCCGGCGGAAGAACTCGCCTCGCCGGAGGAACCTCCCCCGCCGCCCCCGCCCCCGGAGCCGGCCCCCCCCCGGCCGCTCCCGCCGGCGGAGGTCGGCCTGCCGCCGGCGCCCCCCGACCGGCCGCGGGTGGAAGACCCGGCCCGCCGGCCGCTGCCGGGATACATCGATTCCCTCCAGGCGATCATCGACCGGGAGATCGAATATCCCCCCCTCGCCTCCCGCCAGAGGAGGGAAGGGCAGGTGACGGTGGTCTTCACCCTCGCCCGCTCGGGGGAGCTGCTCAGCCTGGCCATCGACCCGGAAGGGTTCTCCTCCTTTCCGCCCTTCGACCGGGAGGCCTATCTGGCAGGCACGCAGACACCCGTTTTCTTCGGCTCGGCCGTGAATAATTTCGGTGTGGCGGAGCTTCTGGCCGGAATCGGCACGTACGCGCCCAGCCCGCGTCCGCAAAAAACGAAGAGCCGCAGCATTGCGCCGGACGAGCCCAAAGTGACGGCCTTCGTTTTTAAAATCCAGGCCAATAT
>JAXGWO010000028.1:0-45749 GCA_040773245.1 PVC group bacterium | reverse complement strand
TATGTTCGCCCAACTTCATTGTTACAGTTATTACTCCTTCCTCCAGGGGGCGGGGGCGCCGGGGGAACTGGCCCGGCGGGCGGCCGAGCTGGGGGTCGGGGCGCTGGGGCTGGCCGACCGGAACGGGGTTTACGGGGCGGTGGAGTTCTACCTGGCCTGCCGGGAGGCGGGGGTGAAGCCGGTCCTGGGGGCGGAACTGACCGGGAAGGGGGAAGGCGCCGGGGAGGAGAGCGCCGTCTTCCTGGCCCGCAACCGCCGGGGCTGGGCCGGGGTCTGCCGCCTGGTCACCGAGCGGCAACTGCGCGATGACTTCTCCCTGGATTCCGCGGTAGCAAGGGCGGGGAAGGACATCTTTGTCCTCACCGCCTTCCCGGAGCTGATCCGCGACCCGGTCCCGGAGACCGTCTTCCTGGCGGCCGGGCCGGGGACGGGAGCCGACCGGCGGCGGGAGCTGGCCCGGGTTGCCGGGGAGCGAAGGATCCGGGTCGCCGCCGCCGGGACGGTCCTCTTCCCCAACCGGAATGACTTTTTCTTATCACGTCTCCTCTCCGCCATCCGGACCCGGACCCCGCTGCCTTCCCCGCCGCCGCCCCCGCCCCGCTGGGGGTGGATGGCGAGTGAACGGGAGATGGCCGCCGATCTCGCCGACTTCCCGGGGGCGCTGGCGGCGGCCGGGGAGATCGCCGAAGAGTGCCGGTTCGAGCCGGAACTCGACCGGCTCCACCTTCCCCGCTACCCGCTCCCGGAGGGGGAGGAGGCCGCCGGGCGGCTGAAGTCCCTCTGCCTGAGGGGACTCCGCCACCGCTACCGGAAGGTCCCGGTGGGCCTGCGGGATCGGCTGGAGAAGGAGCTGGCGATCATCGGGGAGCTGGGGATGGCCGACTACTTCCTCCTGGTCGAGGAGATCGCCGCCTTCGCCCGGAGGCGGGGGATCCCCTCCCTGGGCCGGGGCTCGGCCGCCGCCAGCCTGGTCTGCTACCTCCTGGCGATCACCGGGGTCGACCCGCTGAAGCATAACCTCTGCTTCGAGCGTTTCCTCAACCAGGCCCGGACCGACCCCCCGGACATCGACCTCGACTTCCCCACCAACCGGCGGGGGGAGGTGATCGGGTGGATCTACCGGCGGTTCGGCGGCGACCGGGTGGCGACCCTCTCGACCACGGTCCGCTTCCGGGGCCGCTCCGCCCTCGGCGAGACCGCCCGGGCCCTGGGGATGGGCGAGGCGGCCGCCCGCTCCCTGACCCGGCAGCTCCCTTTCTTCGCCTCGCTCGCCGATCCGGAGCATCTCCGGCGGGCGTATCCCGAGTGCCGGAACCTTCCCTGGGGGGAGAGGTGGTTCCGGGACCTGCTGGAGACCGCCGGGCGGCTGGAGGGGATCCCCCGCCACCTCTCGGTCCACCCCGGCGGGGTGGTGATCTCGCCCGGCCCCCTGACCGAGCACCTGGCCCTGGAGCGGGCGGGCGGGGGGTTGGTGGTCACCCAGCCGGATATGTACACCGTGAAGCGGCTGGGGCTTTTGAAGATCGACATCCTCGGCCAGCGTTCCCTGGCGGTGGTCGAGGACTCCGTCCGGCGGATCCGGGCGGACGGCTTCCCGATCGACCTGGAGCGGATCGAGCCCGAGGAGGACCGCCAGACCGGGGACCTGCTGGCGGCGGGGAAGACAATCGGCTGCTTCTACATCGAGTCGCCGGTGATGCGCTCCCTGCTCAAGCGGCTGGAGTGCCGCGACTTCGCCACCCTGGTGGCGGCCAGCTCGGTGATCCGACCCGGGGTCTCCTCCACCGGCTGCGCCGACCGCTATGTCGCCCGCAAGCGCGGCCGGGAGCGGGCGGAGCCGGTCCATCCCCTGGTCGATCCGATCCTGGCCGGGACCGAGGGGGTGATGATCTACCAGGAACAGGTGATGCGGGTGGTGGTCGAGGCGGCCGGGATGCCGCCGGCCGAGGCCGACAGCTTCCGCCGCTGTATGACCAAGAAACCGGGTTGGGAGGGGCTGGAGAGATACCGGGAGAAGTTTTTGGCCGGGGCGGAGGGGAAGGGGATCCCACCCCGGACGGCGGAGGAGCTCTGGCGGCAGATCGAGGGGTTCGCCGCTTACGCCTTCTGCCAGGCCCACTCCGCCGCCTTCGCCCGTCTCTCCCTCCAGACCGCCTGGCTAAAAACCCATTTCCCGGCCCAGTTTCTCGCCGCGGTGATCGCCAACCGGGGCGGGTTCTACCCGACCGGGGAGTACGTCCAGGAGGCCCGGCGGCTGGGGATTAAGATCCTCCCCCCGGATCTCAATCGCGGCGCCGAAGAGTGCCGGGCGGAGGGGGAGGGGATCCGCCTCGGCCTGCGGGAGGTGAAGAACCTCAAGGAAGAGACCATCCGCCGGATCCTGGCCGAACGGGCCCGGCGTCCCTTCTCCTCAGGGGAGGATTTCCTCCGCCGGGTCCGGCCGGGCCGGGGGGAGGCCCTCGCCCTGGCCCGGGCCGGGGCCCTCTCCTCCCTGGGGACCGGACCGGCCGGGCTGGCCTGGCGGCTGGTTGTCCCGCTCCGGCCGCCCGACCCCCTCTTCCCGGGTTTCGTCGAGGAGAGCGGGCCGCCGTTGCCGGCCGGGATCGAGCACCGCGGCGACCGGCGGAGCAACGAGCTGGCGGGGCTGGGCTTCACCACCCTCCCGCCGGAGGCGGGGGAGGGGGCGGAGCGGCTGGGCCGGGACTTCCCCGGCTGCCGCCTGACCCGAAGCAACGAGCTGGAGAGTCGGGACGGGGAGGAGGTCGAGCTGGTCGGCAGCCCGGTCACCGGGCGGACCGCCCGGATCCGGGGGGGGAAGCTGATGAAGTTCCTCACCCTGGAAGACGAGGCCGGGATCTTCGAGGCGGTCCTCTTCCCCGACTGCTACCAGCGCTGCGGAAGCCTGCTCGCCTTCCCCGGACCCTATATCGTCCGGGGGCGGGCGCAGGTCGCCGACGGCGCGACGGCGGTGATCTGCCGCGAGATTCTTTTGACCGATCGGGCGGATTTTGCTAACGTGGGCAGGTGAAAGCATCCGGCCGGGCGGAGAAAGTCCGGGCAGAGCGCCGCGGCGGCCGCCGCCGGAATCAGCAAAGGAGGTACTGCCGTGTTCATCATCTGGCTCTTCATTATCGCAATCGTGGCGGTCATCATCGTCTATCTGGTCTCCAACAAGTCGTGCTGCTGCGGGAAGACCCCGGTCGCCGGGACCCCGCCGAAAGCGGAGCCCCCCGCAGGCGGGCCGCCGTCCGGTTCGCCGCCGACCCCCGGGGCTTAAGTCGGGGTACGGAAAGTTTTTTATTGAAAAGGTCCGGGGGGCCTTATATATACTTCACCGCTCTCCCGGCGAAGCCGGGGAAGAGAAAGGGGCGATTAGCTCAGTCTGGTTAGAGCGCTTGCTCGACACGCAAGAGGTCACTGGTTCGAGTCCAGTATCGCCCATTTTATTTCCCCCCTCGAGGGGGGGAAATAAAATTGTGGGAATAATCTCCAATTTCGACGTACCGGGGCCTTTCGTTACCTGTAACATGGAAGAACACGACTATCTGGACCGTTACCGCCACAGCGCGGCCCACGTGATGGCCCAGGCGGTGAAACGGCTCTACCCCCACGCCAAGCTGGGTATCGGCCCCCCGATCGAAGACGGTTTTTATTACGACTTCGACCTTCCCGAGACGCTCACCCCCGAGGATTTTCCCCGGATCGAGGAGGAGATGGGGAAGATCATCGCCGCCGACCATCCCCTGGAGCGGGAAGAACTCTCCTTCGAGGAAGGCAAGAAGCTCCTGGAAGAAGCGGGGGAGGCCTACAAGCTGGAGCTGCTGGAGGGCCTGAAGGACCAGGCCATCACCATCTACCGCTCCGGCGACTTCATCGACCTCTGCCGGGGTCCCCACCTGGAGAGCACCGGCCGGATCAAGGCCTACAAGCTGCTCTCCGTGGCCGGGGCTTACTGGAAGGGGGACGAGCAGCGGCCGATGCTCCAGCGGATCTACGCCACCGCCTTCCCCGATCCCCGGGACCTGAAAAGCTACCTGGCCGCGCTCGAGGAGGCGAAGAAACGGGATCACCGCAAGCTCGGCCGGGAGATGGACCTCTTCAGCTTCCACGAGGAGGCCCCCGGCGCCCCCTTCTTCCACCCCCGGGGCGTGATCCTCTACCGGACCTTGCTCGCCTACTGGCGGGAAGTGCACGAGAAGGCCGGCTACCGGGAGATTATGACCCCGATGCTCCTGAGCGACCGGCTCTGGCACCAGAGCGGTCACTGGGACCACTACCAGGACCATATGTACCTCTCCACGGTCGGGGAGGACACCTTCGCCGTCAAGCCGATGAACTGTCCGGGAACCCTGCTCTACTACCGGGAGACCCAGCACTCCTACCGGGAGTTCCCCCTGAAGATCGCCGAACTCGGAAGGGTCCACCGGAGGGAACTGACCGGAGTCCTCCACGGCCTCTTCCGGGTCCAGAGCTTCGTGATCGACGACGCCCACATCTTCTGCCTTCCGGAACAGATCACCTCCCAGATCGTCGAGGTGGTCGAGCTGATCCTCTCCATCTACCGGACGGTCGGCTTCCCCGAGGTCTCGGTCGAGATCTCGACCCGGCCGGAGTCCTCGATCGGGAGCGACCGGGACTGGGAACTGGCCACCGCCGCCCTCCAGGAGGCCCTGGCGATCAAAAGGGTCGAGTACACGGTCAGCGAAGGGGAGGGGGCCTTCTACGGGCCGAAGATCGACTTCCACATCCGGGACTGCCTGAAACGCAGCCACCAGTGCGGGACCATCCAGCTCGACTTCTCGATGCCGGAGCGGTTCGACCTCGAGTACGTCGGCGCCGACGGGGAGAAGCACCGGCCGGTGATGATCCACCGGGCGACCTTCGGCTCGATCGAGCGGTTCCTGGCCATCCTCCTCGAACACTACGGGGGACTGCTTCCGGCCTGGCTGGCCCCGGTCCAGGCGATCGTCCTCCCCATCTCCGAGAAGACGATCGAATACGGAAGGAGGGTGAAGGATTCGCTGGCCGCCGAAGGGATCCGGGCGGAACTGGACGAGCGGAACGAGAAGATCGGCTACAAGATCCGCTCCGCCCGGGTGCAGAGGATACCCTACCTGCTGGTGGTGGGCCCGGCCGAGGAGGAGTCCGGTTCGGTCTCCGTCCGCAGCCTGCGGGAGGGCCAGCTGGGCGACCGGCCGCTGGAGCAGGTCGTCCGGGACCTGGCCCGGGAGATCGCCGAAAGGGCCGGGGGGGACGCCTGCCGGCTGGCGGAAGCGGATTGATTTTTCCCGCGCTCTGTTGTCTAATTAACGATTTGCCGCCGGCGGCCCCGGAGGGACCGGGGCCGGTCGGCCAGGGGAAGGAACGCCATAAGCCAAAGGAGGTGATCGGCGATTCTCAAACACATCTTCGTCAATAACGATATCCGTGCCAACAAGGTGCGCGCCATCGACACGGACGGCACTCAACTCGGGATCCTGAATCTGGCCGAGGCCCTGAGCCTGGCCCGGGAACGCGAACTCGACCTGGTCTGCGTCTCCCCGCAAGCAATCCCCCCGGTCTGCCGGATCCTCGATTACGGAAAGTACAAGTACGAGTTGAGCAAGCGGGAGAAAGAAGGCAAGAAGAAACAGCATCTCGGCCGCCTGAAAGAGATCAAGCTCAAGGCCCGGATCGAGGACCACGACTACCAGGTCAAGCTCCGCAAGGCGGTCGAGTTCCTGAGCCGGGGCGACAAGCTGAGGCTGACCCTGACCCTGCGGGGCCGGGAGATGCTCCGGCAGGAGCTGGGGCGGAACACCCTCAACCGGATGATCGAGGATCTCAAGGCTTACGGCCTGGCGGACGGCATCCCCCGGACCCTGGGCCGCCGGTTGACGACTATGCTCACCCCCCACGCCGGCCACGGCGCCGGAGCCGCACCCCAGCCTAAATCAACTTAGAACAGACAAGTCTCATCACCTTCCGGCCGGCCCGGCGCAGCGGGCCGGGGAGGAACTGTCACCGACGGAGTACGGAATTTTCGAGGAGTTTCGTTATGCCCAAGATCAAGAGCCGGCGAGGCCTGCAGAAGAGAATCAAGATCAGCAAGAGGGGGAAAGTCCTGGTCAAGCGATCCGGGAAGAGCCACCTGCTGACCACCAAGAACCGCAAACGGAAGAGAAGACTCCGCAGCCCCGGCGCCATTGAGGGCGCGAAGGCGAAAGAGTTCAAGAAACTGCTTCCCTACTGAATCAGATTGAAGGAGACGTTATGACCAGAGTTAAAACCGCGACCGCCGGACACCGGCGGAGGAAGAGAACCCTGAAAGCGGCCCGCGGTTACCGGGGCGCCCGGAGCAAGCTCAACCGGACCGCCCGGACCGCCGTGATGCGGGCTCAAGCCCAGGCCTACCGGGGCCGGAAGCAGAAGAAAAGGGATTTCCGTTCCCTCTGGATCACCCGGATCCGGGCCGGGGTGAAGAAGGAGGGTCTCTCCTACTCCCGGTTTATGAATCTGCTGACCGGGGCCGGGATCTCCGTCAACCGCAAGATCCTGGCGGAGATGGCGGTCCACCACCCCGAGGCCTTCTCCCGCCTGGCGGAGTCGGTCCGCCCGACCGCGGCCTGACCTTCTCCAGGGAAGGTCCCGGGATGGAACAGGAACTCCAGAAGCTGGCCCGGGAGGCCCGGACCGCCCTCGAGTCCGTCTCCGACGCGGGGAGCCTGGAAGCTCTCCGGGTCGCCTTGCTCGGGCGGAAGGGGCGGATCACCGCCCTGATCCGCTCGGTCGGGGCACTCCCTCCCGGGGAGCGGCCCCGGATGGGACAGGCGGCCAACCGTCTCAAGGAAGAGCTCCAGGCCGGTTTCGACCGGGCCGAAGAGCGGCTTCAGCTCGAGACCGCCCGGCGGCGGGCGAGCGAGGAGGCGGTGGATGTCACGCTGCCCGGGCTGAAATTCGCCCGGGGCCGCCGCCATCCGATCACCGCCACCCTGGACGAGGTGATCGAGATCTTCACCGGACTCGGGTTCTCCCTGGAAAGCGGGCCCGAGGTCGAGACCGAGTACTACAACTTCGACGCCCTCAATATCCCCGCCGACCACCCGGCCCGGGATATGCACGATACCCTCTACCTCGAGGACGGACGGCTGCTGCGGACCCACACCTCCCCGGTCCAGATCCGGACGATGGAGAAGATCCGGCCGCCGCTGCGGATGATCTGCGCCGGGAAGGCCTTCCGGGCCGACACCGCCGACGCCTCCCACTCCCCGATGTTCCACCAGCTGGAGGGACTGATGGTCGACCGGGCGATCAGCCTGGCCGACCTCAAGGGAGTCCTGACCGTCTTCGCCCGCCGACTCTTCGGGGAAAAGACCCGGCTGAGGTTCCGGGCCAGTTTCTTCCCCTTCACCGAGCCCTCGGCCGAGGTCGACATCTCCTGCGTGGTCTGCGGCGGATCCGGCTGCCGGCTCTGCTCCCGGAGGGGATGGCTGGAGATCCTCGGCGCCGGGCTGGTCGACCCCGAGGTCTTCAAGGCGGTCAACTACGACCCGGAGGAATGGACGGGGTTCGCCTTCGGGATGGGGATCGAGCGAATCGCGATGCTCAAACACGGCATCGACGATATCCGCCTCTTCTACGACAACGACCTGCGGTTCCTCCACCAATTCTGAAAAGAATATTCACCGCAAAGACGCCGAGAAAAAGAATTCACCGCAAAGACGCCCAGAACGCAGAGGAACGCAGAGAGAGATTTTTAGGGTATTAATTTCGGGAGATCAGGGTTTCCCTGGATCAGGGAGATCCAATATTCACCGCGGAGGCGCGGAGGAAAACTTTTAATGATTAAAGAGGGCCGGATAATAAGACAGCTATGCATTGTTTGGCCCAGAACGATAAACGGCGATCCGGGGCGAGAGGGCAAAACATAATTTTTCGTTTCAGGTCCGCTGTCACGAGAAGACGGGGACGCGGGATTCAACTCTTCCGATCTCTGCGTCCTCCGCGCCTCCGCGGTGAAATTTTCTGGTTATGAAAGTCAGCTATAACTGGTTGAAGGAGTTCGTCGAGCTGGAGCTCGGGCCGGGGGAACTGGCCGAGCGGCTCACCCTCTCCGGGGCGGAGGTGGAGCGGGTGGAGAAGATCGTCCCTCCCTTCTCCGGGGTGGTGGTCGGCCGGATCGCGGCGATCGAGGCCGACCCGGCCAAGCCGGGCTGGAAGTGGTGCCGGGTCGAAATCGGCGCCCGAACCATCACCGTTCTCTGCGGGGCCCCCAACGCGGCCGTCGGGATGCTGACCGCGGCGGCCCTGCCGGGGGCGGTCCTCCCGGCGGGGAAGGTGACGGCGAGGAAGATGGGGCAGCGGATCTCCGAGGCGGTCCTCTGCTCGGAACGGGAACTGGGATTGGGGGAGGACGAGAGCGGGGTGATCGAACTCTCGCCGGACCTCCGGCCGGGCCGGCCCCTAGAAGAGGCGCTCGACCTGCTCGACGCGGTCCTGGAGATCGACGTCACCGCCAACCGTCCCGACCTCCTCTCGGTCCGGGGGGTGGCCCGCGATGTCGCCGCCCTGACCGGGAAGGGACTGTTCCCGCCAGAGAGACCCCGGATCGAAACCGGGGAGCCGATCGGGGACGAGGCCGCGGTGACGGTCGAGGACTACCTCCTCTGTCCCCGTTACTGCGCCCGCCTGATCCGGGGGGTGAAGATCGGCCCCAGTCCGTTTCCGGTCCGGAGGCGCCTGGAACTGGGCGGGGTCAAGCCGGTCAACAACGTGGTCGACGCCACCAACTATCTCCTCCTCGAGCTCGGCCACCCCCTCCACGCCTTTGATCACCGTCTCCTGTCCGGGGGGGAGGTGATCGTCCGGCCCGCCCGGCCGGGGGAGTCGATCACCACCATCGACGGTACCCCGCGCGAGTTATCCCCCGGGATGCTGGTGATCGCCGACCGGGAGAAGCCGGTGGCGGTGGCCGGGGTGATGGGGGGTCTCCACTCCGAGATCGGGGAAGGGACGGCGGACGTCCTGCTGGAGAGCGCCGTCTTCAACCCGGTTTCGATCCGCCGGACATCCCGAGCCCTGGGGATGGCAACCGAGGCCTCCCGGAGGTTCGAACGGGGGACCGACCCCGAGGCCGCCCCCCTCGCCCTCGACCGGACCGCGGCCCTGATCCTCGAGCTGGCGGGGGGCCGGGCGGCGGAGGGGGTGATCGATTGCCGCGCTGGAGATTTCCCCCGGCGGACGGTCGCGATCCGACCCGGGCGGGCAAGCCTGCTCCTTGGTTACCCGGTTTCTTCCGGACTGGCCGCCGAAACCCTGGGGCGGCTGGGACTGGAATGGGACGGGGAGGAGAAAGACGGTCTCCGGTTCGCCATCCCCCTCTGGCGTCCCGATCTGACCCGGGAAGTGGACCTGGTGGAGGAGATCGGCCGGCTGGCCGGGTTCGACCGGATCCCGTCCGCCCTGCCGAAAGCGGAGATCGTCTCCCTGCCGGCTCCCCCGGAGAGAACGGTCCCCGGGATGGCCCGGGAGGTCCTGCTCGGACTCGGTCTCGACGAGGTGATCACCTACAGCTTTATGGACCCGAGATCCCTCGACCGGCTGGGGCTGGAGGAGGGGAGTCCGCTCCGCCGGGCCGGCCGGATCACCAATCCGGTCAACAAGGAGCAGTGTTTGCTCCGTACCACCCTGATCCCCGGCCTGCTCGGGGTCGTGGCGGAAAATCATAACCGCAAGGTGGCCCCGGTCAACATCTTCGAGTGGGGGACGGTCTTCGCCGCCGGAGAATCCGGTGCGGTGGAGGAGAGGCCGGTGCTCTCGCTCCTGATCTCCGGCCCCGCCGCCCCGCCCGACTGGCGGCGCCCGGAGCCGGTTATCGACTTCTACAACCTGAAAGGGATCCTGGAACTGCTCGCCGCAAGGCTGGGCCTGGGCGAACTCTCCTGGGCTCATCACCGGGATCCCGTCTTCCAATCCGGGCAGTGCGCCCGGATTGAAGCGGGGGCGCGGGTCCTGGGGATGGCCGGCAAGCTCGCGCCCTTCGTCCGGGAAAGTTACTCGATCGCCGTCCCCGTCTTCCTGGCCGAACTGGAGGCCGGGCCCTTCCTGGACGCGGCGGGGCGGGTCGCCGCCTTCCGCCAGCTCGACCAGTACCCGGCGGTCCGCCGGGATATGGCCCTGGTGGTGGACGAACCCCTCTCCTACCGGGAGGTGAAAGAGGCCATTGAAGCGTCCCGGCCGGAACTGCTGGAGGATTTCGAACTCTTCGACCTCTACCGGGGGAGCCAGATCCCCGAAGGGAAAAAAAGTTACGCCTTGAGATTGAATTACCGGTCCCGGTGTGATACTCTTTTTGAAGCAACGGTGAACAGGGTTCACCAGGACCTGCGAAAGGCGCTGGAAGACAGCCTCAAGTGCACTTTCCGTTAACCGGCCGCCTTTTCGGGATCGAACGGTTTACAGGACATAACAGTCTATAAAGGATAAAGGGCAACAGGCTGGACCGCGGCCTTCCGGGCCGCCGGGCAGGACGACAGGCGGTTATTCGCGTATATTCAATTCAGCATTACTACTCTTTAATCTGCTGATTTCCCGTTTATATGAACGCGTTCAGGGTCGAACAAGCGAGCGGAACCGGTTTTTCCCGGAAAGTGTCACTTCTAACCCGATGATCTGAGTTTTTCCGTTCCGTTCCGACCCTTTTGCCGGTTGTCGCCTTGCCCCAGCCTTTTTGCCGGGCAGGGCTTTTTTTATGGATCTCTTTTCTCAGGCAACCGGTCCCGACCGCCGGCAAGACGCCTCCCTGGCTTTCCGGATGCGGCCCCGGACGCTCTCCGAACTGGTCGGCCAGGAGGAGCTGCTCGGAGAGGGGAAACTGCTGCGGCGGCTGATCGAGGAGGACCGGATCCGCTCCGCGATCATCTTCGGTCCCCCGGGCACCGGCAAGACCAGCCTGGTCGGGATCATCGGCCGGACCACCGCCGCCTTCTTCGCCACCCTCTCCGCCGTCGATTCCAACGTCGCCCGGGTCAAGGAGGTGATCAGCGGGGCCCGGCACCGCCGGGCCAACACCGGCCGGGGCACCCTGCTCTTCGTCGACGAGTTCCACCGGTTCAACCGGGCCCAGCAGGAGGTCCTCCTCCCTCACATCGAGGACGGGACGGTCGCCTTTCTCGGCCTGACCACCCTCAACCCCTTCCACGCCCTGGCCCCGGCCCTCCTCTCCCGGTCCCATCTCTTCCGGTTCCGGCCCCTGACGGAGGAGGAGATCGTCCGTCTGCTCGAGGCGGCCCTGGCCGACCGGGAGCGGGGACTGGGGGAAGGGAAGATCACGGTAACCGGGGAGGCGATGGACTATCTCGCCCGCTTCTGCGAGGGCGACGGCCGCCGCGCCCTCAACACCCTGGAACTGGCGGCGGAGCTGGTCCCTCCCGACGGCTCCGGCCGGAGGGTGATCACCCGCCCGGCCGCCGAGGAGGCCGGGCAGAGGAAGATCATCGCCTCCGACCGGGAGGGGGACGAGCACTACGACACCATCTCGGCCTTCATCAAGAGCTTGCGGGGCAGCGACCCCGACGCCGCCCTCTACTGGCTGGCCCGGATGCTCAAGGGTGGCCAGGATCCGCGGTTCCTGGCCCGCCGCCTGGTTATCCTGGCCGCGGAAGACATCGGCAACGCCGACCCCCACGCCCTCACCCTGGCCCTCTCCGCCGCCCGGGGTCTGGAATACGTGGGGCTGCCGGAGGGGGAGCTGATCCTGGCCCAGGCGGCGACCTACCTGGCCTCCGCTCCCAAGAGCAACGCCGCTTACCGGGGGCTGCAGCTGGCCCGGCAGGACGTGGAGAAGGAGCCGCTCCAGCCGGTCCCCGGCCATCTGAAGAACCGCCCGCCGGAAGGGAAGGAGGGGAGGGGTTACCTCTACCCCCACGATTATCCCGGGGGCTGGGTCGAGCAGGAATACCTGGCGGTAAAGAAGAGATATTATCTCCCCACCGACCACGGTTACGAAGCCGTGATCCAAAAGAGGCTGAAAGAAAATCGGGATAGAGGGAAGAAGAAAGAATGAAGGCGGAACTGAGAAGGCGAGGGAAGGCGGCGCGCCAAAGCCTGGCCCGGGAAGAGGTCGGCTCCCGCAGCCGGCGGATCGCCCGGCGTCTGGCCGCCCTCCCCGGGTACCGGGCGGCCCGGACGATCTTCTGCTACCTGGACGCCGATAACGAGGTCGAGACCGGCGAGATCATCCGGACCGCCCTCGAGGAGGGCAAGGTGGTCGCCGTCCCCCTGGTCGAGGAGGAGCAGAGGGAACTGCGGGCGGTGCCGATCCGGGATCCCGGGCGGGATCTCGCCCCCGGTTTCCGGGGGATCCGGGAACCGGCCGACCGGACGGCGGCCGGGATCGACCCCCGGGAGATCGACCTGGCGGTCGTCCCCGGGACGGCCTTCGACCCGGCCGGGAACCGGCTGGGGAGGGGAGGGGGCTACTACGACCGGTTTCTTCCCCGGCTCCGGGCCGGCGTCCCCCGGACCGCCCTGGCCTTCGAGTGCCAGATTTTCGCGGGGATCACCCCGGCGCCGGACGACGCTCCGGTGAACGTCATCATCACCGAGGAGCGGGTGATCGAACCGGGGAAGAAGGAAGAACAGCGGTAAGGCGGAGCAATCACAGCGATCAATCAGCAACCGAGAGGTGGAGAATATGAATACGACGGGATACATCATCGCGGCGGCCGCCGCACTGATCGGAGCCGGGCTGGGTTTCGGGGTTTACGCCCTCTGGGCCCGCCGGCGCATCGTCTCGGCGGCCCAGCGGGCGAAGGTGATCATCGAGGACGCCAACCGGGAAGTCGCCGCCCGCCGGAAGGAGGCGGCGCTCCAGGCCAAAGAGGAGCTCTACCGGACCCGGGCCCAGTTCGAGAAGGAGACCCGGCAGGAGAGGCAGGAGCTGAAGGACCTGGAGAAGAGGATCAACTCCCGCGAGGAGAACCTGGAACGGAAGCTTAACTTCCTCGAACGGCGGGAGGCGAAGTCCCAGGACCGGGAGAAGAAACTCAAGGAACGGGAGCAGACCTTCGGGGAGAAGGAAGCCGAGATCCGGACCGTGATCGAGAAGCAGCAGGCCCGCCTCCAGCAGATCTCGGGCTTGAGCCGGGAGGAAGCCAAGAACATCCTGCTGGTCTCGCTCAAGGACGAAGCGGAGCGGGAGGGGGCCCTGCTCGCCCGCCAGATCGAGGGCGAGGCCCGGGATAAGGCGGAGAGCGAGGCGAGGAAGATCATCACCCTGGCCATCCAGCGTTACGCCTCCGACCAGGTCTCCGAGGTGGCCGTCTCCGCCATCCCCCTGCCCAACGACGAGATGAAGGGCCGGATCATCGGCCGGGAGGGGAGGAACATCCGGGCCTTCCAGGCCCTGACCGGGGTCGACATCATCGTCGACGACACCCCGGAGGTGGTGGTGCTTTCCGGTTTTGACCCGGTCCGACGGGAGATCGCCCGGCAGGCCCTGAAGAAGCTGGTCAGCGACGGCCGGATCCATCCCCCCCGGATCGAGGAGGTGGTGAAGAAGGTCTCCTCCGAGGTGGACCGTTCGATCCGGGAGGCCGGCGAGCAGGCGGCCTTCGAGGTCGGGGTCCCCGGCCTCAAGCCGGAGCTGATCAAGACCCTGGGGAGGCTGCGCTACCGGACCAGCTACGGGCAGAACGTCCTCGACCACTCCCGGGAAGTCGCCTTCATTATGGGGATAATGGCCGCGGAACTGGGGCTTGACGTCCAGACCGCCAAGAAGGTCGGTCTTCTCCACGACATCGGCAAGGCGGTCGATCACGAGGTGGAGGGTCCCCACGCCGAGATCGGGGCCAACCTGGCCCGGAAGTTCGGTCTCCCCCCGGTGATCGTCCAGGCGATCGCCTCCCACCACGGCGAGGTGGAAGCCCAGTCGGTTTACGACTTCCTCGCCCAGGCGGGGGATGCCATCTCCGCCGCCCGGCCGGGCGCCCGTTCGGAGAGCCTGGAGGGGTACCTGAAGCGGCTGGGGAAACTGGAACAGCTGGCGCTCTCCTTCCACGGGGTGAAGAAGGCCTATGCCATCCAGGCCGGCCGGGAGGTCCGGGTGATGGTGGAGCCGGACAAGGTCGGGGACAACGAGACCGTCCATATCGCCCGGAACATCAGCAAGAAGATCGAGGAGGAGATGGATTACCCCGGCCAGGTCAAGATCACGGTGTTGAGGGAGACCCGGGCGGTGGAGTACGCGAAGTGATGAGCGGAACGATCCGGATACTCCTGGTCGGCGACGTGGTCGGCAAGCCGGGGCGGGAGGCCTTCCGGGAGATCTTTCCCCGTCTCCGGGAACGGGAGGGGATCGGCTTCACGGTGGTCAACGCCGAGAACGCCGCCGGCGGCTCCGGCCTGACCGGGAAGGCGGTCTCCGGACTTCTCGACGCCGGGGCCGACGTCCTGACCGCCGGGGACCACGTCTGGCGGAACAAGGAGATCTTCGACTTCATCGACTCCCAGCCCCGGCTGCTGCGCCCCGCCAACTTCCCCGCCGGATCCCCGGGACGGGGCAGCGGGGTCTTCGCCACCGCCGCGGGGGCCGCGGTAGGGGTGGTCAACCTCCTGGGGAGGGTCTTTATGAAACCGGTCGACTGTCCCTTCCGGCAGCTCGACCGGGAGATCGAGGACCTGGCCCGGCGGACCAGGGTGATCCTGGTCGATTTTCACGCCGAGGCCACCTCGGAGAAGGAGGCCCTCGGCTACCACTGCGCCGGGCGGGTCTCCGCCGTCGGCGGGACCCACACCCACGTTCCCACCGCCGACGAGCGGATCCTCGAGGGGGGAACGGCCTACATCACCGACCTGGGGATGACCGGCGCCTCGGATTCGATCCTCGGGCGGGAGATCGCGCCGGTCCTGAAGAACTTCACCACGGGGCTGCCGGCCTACTTCGCGGTCGCCGGGGGAAGGCCGGTCCTGGAGGGGGCGATCGTCGAGATCGACGCCGCCACCGGGAAGGCGATCTCCATCCGCCGCGTCCGCGAGGCACTGGCGGACTGAAATGCGATTCACCGCGGAGGCGCGGAGGACGCGGAGGAATTAGGGATATTGAGCATATACAACAACAAATGTCGGAAGCGAGATGCGCTTTTTCCATTCATCACGATGTCGATAACAAATCCTATAATCCTCTCCGCGCCCTCCGCGCCTCCGCGGTGAAATATACATGAAGGAATCTCCGGTCAGGGAGAAGATCCTCACGGTCAGCGAGCTGACCGCCCGGATCAAGAAGCTGCTCGAGGCCCACTTCTTCACGGTGGCGGTGGCGGGAGAGATCTCCAACCTTCGCCGGCCGTCTTCCGGTCATCTCTACTTCACCCTCAAGGACGCCGAGAGCCAGCTCCCGGCGGTCTGTTTCCGGGAGGAGGCGCGGAGACTGGGACTGGAGCTGAAGGACGGACTGGAGGTGACCGCCCGGGGACGGATCACCGTTTACAGCCCCCGGGGGAATTACCAGCTGGTGGTCTCCGGGCTGGAGCTGAAGGGAGCGGGGTCGCTCCAGCTCGCCCTGGAGAAGCTCAAGGCCCGGCTGGCCGCCGAGGGCCTCTTCGACCCCAGCCGGAAGAAACCGCTCCCCCCGCTCCCCTCCCGGGTCGGGGTGATCACCTCGCCCTCCGGAGCGGCGATCCGGGATATCCTCCAGGTGATCGGCCGCCGCTTCGGCTCGATCGGGATCCTCATCAACCCGGTCCCGGTCCAGGGCGCGGCGGCGGCGGCCGGGATCGCCCGGGCGGTGGAGGAGTTCAACCGCTGGGGCAACGTCGAGGTGATCATCGTCGGCCGGGGCGGCGGTTCGGCGGAGGACCTCCAGCCGTTCAACGAGGAAGCCGTGGTCCGGGCGATCGCCGCCTCGCGGATCCCGGTCATCTCCGCGGTCGGCCACGAGACCGACTGGACCCTCTCCGACCTGGCCGCCGATCTGCGCGCGCCCACCCCCTCGGCGGCGGCCGAGCTGGTGATCGCCGAGAAGCGCCAGCTGCTGCTCTCCCTGGACCGGCTGACCCGCCGGCTCGACCTGGCCCTGAACTACCGGTTCGGGAACCTCCGGGGAAGGGTCGAGCGGGCGAGGCGCTCGGCGAGCCTTCACGACCCCCGGAGGCTGCTCTGGCAGTCCCGGCAGCAGCTCGACGAACTGGCCGGGCGGCTCCAGCGCCTGCCCGGCATACGGATCGGTTTCGCCCGGCAGAAGCTCAACGAGCTGACCTCGGGCCTCCACCGCCGGGCCGGGACCCGGCTCAGCTTCGCCCGGCAGCAGGCGGCTTCCCTGCGCCTCCGGCTGGAAGCCGTCAACCCGGCGGCGGTTCTGGCCCGGGGTTACAGCTTTACCAGCCGGCTTGAGGATGGTAGGATAATCACCTCGGCGGCGATGCTGGAAGTCGGCGAGGCGGTGAGGGTCCGGCTCCGGGAAGGAGATTTCGATTCCACCGTGACCCGGATCAGGCGCGGAAGGCGGAAAGGAGAAGAGAAGCGATGGCCGAGATGAAGTTCGACCAGGCCCTGAAACGCCTGGAGAAGCTGGTCGAGGAGATGGAGGAGGGGGAGGTCCCCCTGGAGGAGAGCCTGAAGAAGTACGAGGAGGGGGTCAAGCTGGCCTCGTTCTGCCTGGAGAAGCTCAACCAGGCGGAGAAGAAGATCGAGATCTTGAAGCAGCCGGCCGGAGAAGCGCCGGAGAGCGAACCCTTCGCCGGCCCGGGGGAAGAGGAGTGAGGCGGTGACCCGATACCTCCAGAAGATCAACTCCCCGGCCGACCTCCGGGACCTCTCCCTGGAAGAACTGAAGGTCCTGGCCCGGGAGGTGCGGGAGGAGATCGTCCGGGTGGTCTCCCGGACCGGGGGGCATCTCGCCTCCAGCCTGGGGGTGGTCGAACTGACGGTGGCGATGTACCACGTCTTCGACCTGCCCCGGGACAAGGTGATCTGGGACGTCGGCCACCAGGCCTACGCCCACAAGCTCCTGACCGGCCGGCGGGAGTCCTTCGCCACCCTCCGCCAGCGCGGGGGACTGAGCGGATTTTTGAAGACCTTCGAGAGTCCCTACGACTTCTTCGGCGCCGGACACTCCAGCACGTCGCTGTCGGCGATGCTCGGCCTGGCGGTCGGCCGGGACAAGAAAGGGGAGACGGGCAAGATCATCGCCTGCATCGGGGACGGCTCCCTGACCAGCGGATTGGCCCTGGAGGCGCTCAACCAGGGCGCCCGGGTGGCCCGGAACACCCTGGTCGTCCTCAACGCCAACGAGATGGCGATCTCCCCCAGCGTGGGAGAGCTCTCCCGCTACCTCAGCCGCCTGATCACCGCCCCCGGATACAACCGCCTGAAGCAGGATATCGAGCAGGCCTTGCAGAGAATCCCCTCGATCGGCATCCGGATGGTGGACGCCTCCCACCGGCTGGAGGACGCGCTGAAACACCTGATCACCCCGGGGGGGATCTTCGAGGACTTCGGCTACCGTTACTTCGGCCCGGTGGACGGCCACGACCTGGAGTCCCTAGTCCGCATCTTCTCCAACATCAAGAACATCTCCGACCCGGTCTTTCTCCACGTGGTGACCACCAAAGGCAAGGGCTACCCGCCGGCCGAGAAGAACCCGGAGGCGTTCCACGGCCCGGGACCCTTCGACCCCGCAACCGGAAAGGCGCTCTCTCCGGCCGGTTCCCTTTCTTACTCCCAGGTCTTCGGCGCGACCCTGGTCAACCTGGCGGAGCGGGACCACCGGATCATCGCCATCACCGCCGCGATGGCTTCCGGGACGGGTCTCTGTCCCTTCGCCGAACGCTTCCCCGACCGTTTCTACGACGTCGGGATCGCGGAGTCGCACGCCCTGACCTTCGCCGCCGGCCTGGCCCGGGAGGGCTTGAAGCCGGTGGCGGCGATCTACTCCACCTTCCTCCAACGGGGCTTCGACCAGATCCTTCACGACATCTGTCTCCAGGACCTCCCGGTGGTGCTGGCGGTGGACCGGGCGGGGCTGGTGGGGGAGGACGGCCCCACCCACCACGGGGTCTTCGACACCGCCTTTCTCCGGCTCATCCCCGGGATCGTGATTATGCAGCCGGAAGACGGCCGGGAACTGAGCGGGATGCTGGCCGCCGCCCTCGCCCATCCCGGTCCCGCCGTGGTCCGCTACCCCCGGGGCGCGACCGGGCTGAAGGAGGTCAAGCCTCCCTTCCCCGAAATCGAGATCGGGAAGGCCCGAACCGTCCGGGAAGGCGGGGAGGGGATGATCTGGGCGCTGGGGGGGATGGTCGAGACCGCCCGCCGGGCGTCCGAACTGCTCCGGGAGAGGGGGCGGGACTTCGGGGTGGTCAACGCCCGGTTCGTCAAGCCGCTCGACCGGGAACTCCTCGAGATCCAGGCCCGGGCGGGGAAGAAGATCGTCACCCTCTCCGAAGACCCCCTGGCCGGGGGCTTCGGCTCGGCGGTGGGCGAGTGCCTCGACGAGGCCGGTCTGGGGACCGCGCTCCTCCTGAGGATCGGGCTCCCCGACCGCTTCATCCCCCACGGCAAGATCTCCGAGCTCCGGGAGGAGTGCGGCCTCGACCCCCGGGGGGTGGCCGAAAAGATCGCGGCCGCCGCCGTCTGAGCTGATCCGTGGCCAAGAAGCGGCTCGACATCCTCCTGGTCGAACGCGGCCTGCTGGCCAGCCGGGAGCAGGCCCAGCGGGCGATCCGGGCCGGGCTGGTGAAGGTGGATGGCCGGCCGGCGGGCAAACCCGGCCAGGCGGTGGGAGAGGAGGCGGCTATCGCAGTAACCGAGCTGCCCCGTTATGTCGGCCGGGGAGGGGAGAAGCTTCAGGGCGCCCTGGAGGACTTCGGTCTCGATCCGGCGGGGTGGCTGGTCCTCGACCTGGGTTCGTCCACCGGCGGTTTCGCCGACTGCCTCCTCCAGGCCGGGGCCCGGAGGGTTTATTGCCTGGACGTGGGGAAGGGCCAGCTGGCCTGGAAGCTGCGGGAGGACCCCCGGGTGACCGTGATGGAGGGGTTCAACGCCCGCTACCTGGTTCCGGGCGATCTCCCCCAACCGCCGGACCTGGTCACCATCGACCTCTCCTTCATCTCCCTGCAGAAGGTCCTCCCGGCCGCCGCCGGGGTCCTCTCCCCGGCGGGATCCATCCCGGCCCTGATCAAGCCGCAGTTCGAGGCCGGCCGGGGCGAGATCCGGCGCGGCGGGGTGGTCCGGGACCCGGAGGTCCACCGGCGGGTGATTGCCGGGATCGAGGATTTCGCCCGGGGCCTCGGGCTGGAGATCCGGGGGGTGAAGGAATCCCGCCTCACCGGCCCCGCCGGGAACCGGGAGTTTTTTATCTTACTTTCCATCCCGCGTTGAGTTACCCTATCGGTTAATGATTCACCGCGGAGGCGCGGAGGCCGCGGAGAAATTATTTTGATTATCTTTCGGGCATAATTGTTTCCTTTTTTCCAGACTTGATAATTTTATTCCCAAGATTCTTTCCTCTGCGTTCTCTGCGTCTCCGCGGTGAATTGTTTTTCGTGGCGTTGAAAGCCCCGGAAGAGGTCGATCTGAGATGAAAACGATCGGGATTGTCGCCAATCTGGAGAAGGAGAACGCGCTCGGAGTGGCCGGGGAGATCGCCCGCCGGTTGGAGGAGGCCGGGTCGGCGGCGGTATTCGAGCGGGAGCTGGCCGCCGCCCTGGGGATACGGGATCGGGTCTTCGAGCTGGAGAGAGCGGGGGAGGGGATCTCCGCCCTGGTCGTCCTCGGCGGCGACGGGACGATGATCCGCTCCTTTCGCCGGCTGGGGAGGAAGGAGATCCCCCTGCTCGGGATCAATCTCGGCGGGCTCGGGTTCCTGACCGAGTTCCGGGTCGAGGATATCGGCCGGGCCCTGGAAGGGCTGCTCCGGGACCGGCTGCTGACGGAAAACCGGATGACCCTGAAAGGGGCCTGCCTCCGCTCCGGCCGGGAGGTGTTTAATTTCACCGCCCTCAACGAGGTCGTGGTCGGCAAGGGCGGGGCCGCCCGGGTGATCAAGATGGAGGCCTATCTCAACGACGACTACCTGACCGCCTATATGGCCGACGGGATCATCGTCGCCACCCCCACCGGCTCCACCGGCTATTCCCTCTCCGCCCAGGGGCCGATCGTCAGCCCGGAGACCGGGGTCATCCTGATCAACCCGATCTGTCCCCATACCCTGACCAACCGGCCGATCATCATCGGGGGAGGGAAGACCATCCGGGTGATCCTGAAGACCGCCCCTGAGGGCACCAGGCTGACCGTGGACGGCCAGATCGGTTTCCCGCTCGAGGCCGAGGACGAGGTGGCGGTCCGCTCCGGGAGAGACCGGCTCCACCTGCTGACCGACCCCGCCGCCAATTACTACTCGATCCTGAGAAGCAAGCTGAACTGGGGCGGACGTTCCCATTACGGCCGCTGAAGAGAGGGAAGAAATAATTGATATTTCCGGTGCCGATGCTATATTTTTTTCTTCCTGCGCCCCCGAAATCAGGAAACTGAACCCCGATGCCCCGGATCGTCATCAACCAATCGCGCTGCAAGGGTTGCGGACTCTGCGTCGATGTCTGCCCCCAGAACCTGATCTCGCTCTCGGAGCGGATGAACAAGAAGGGTGTCTACCCGGTCTTCAGCGACCGGCCCGAACTCTGCACCGGCTGCCGCCTCTGCGTCACCGTCTGCCCCGACTGCGCGATCACGATTTACAAAGATTAATGGTCGGTTAACAAAAGTGTCCTTCGAGAGTGACAATTCCGCAGCCCGGCCGGTCCTCCTTTGCGGCAACGAGGCCATCGGTGAAGCGGCCGTCCAGGCCGGTTGCCAGGCATACTTCGGGTATCCGATCACCCCCCAGAACGAGCTGACCGCTTATATGGCGCGGCGGATGGGGGAGGAGGGGAGGATCTTCATCCAGTCGGAGAGCGAGCTGGCGGCGATCAGTATGGTCTTCGGGGCCTCGGCGACCGGGGCGCGGGCGATGACCTCCTCCTCCAGCCCGGGGATCAGCCTCAAGCAGGAGGGGATCTCCTATATGGCGGGCTGCGAACTGCCGGCGGTGATCGTCAATATGTCCCGGGGCGGGCCCGGCCTGGGCAACATCGGCCCGGCCCAGGCGGATTACTTCCAGGCCACCCGGGGCGGGGGGCACGGCGACTACCGGACGCCGGTCCTGGCCGGGGCCTCGGTCCAGGAACTGGCCGACCTGACCTTCCTCGCCTTCGATATCGCCGACCGCTACCGGACCCCGGTCCTCATCCTCGGCGACGGGATCCTCGGCCAGATGATGGAGCCGGTGACGATCGTCCATCCCGAACCGGGCGTCCTCCCGGAAAAAGACTGGGTCCTGACCGGGGCGCGGGGCCGGGCGCCCCGGTCGGTCAAGTCCCTCTTCCTCGGCCCGGGAGAACTGGAGGCCCACAACCGGAAGCTCCAGGCAGTCTACCGGACGATCGCCGATCAGGAGGTCCGCTCCGAATCCTTTATGACCGAGGGGGCCGAGCTGGTGGTGGTCGCCTTCGGGATCACCGCCCGGATCTGCCGGGAGGTGGTCGCCCGGCTGCAGGAAGAGGGACTCCCGGTCGGGCTCCTCCGCCCGATCACCCTCTGGCCGTTCCCGGAAGCGGCCGTCCGGGAGTTGAGCCGGAAGACCAAGAGATTCCTCACCGTGGAGATGAACTTCGGACAGATGGTGGAGGATGTCCGGCTGGCGGCGGAGGGCAACTGCCCGGTCGATTTCTTCGGGCACGGGGGAGGAGAGATCCTGACCGGGAAGCAGATAATGGAGGCCGTTCGAGACCGCGTTCCCCGATGAAGAAGAAAGAGCCAGAGACCATTTATCGGCGCCCGGAGAGCCTCCAGGACGTTCCCACCCATTACTGCCCCGGGTGCGGGCACGGGACCGTCCACCGTCTGATCGCCGAGGTGGTGGACGAACTGAAGATCCGGGAGCGGGTGATCGGGGTCGCCCCGGTCGGCTGCGCGGTCCTGGCCTACGACTACTTCAACTTCGACGTCACCGAGGCCGCCCACGGCCGGCCGCCGGCGGTGGCCACGGGCATCAAGAGGGTCCGGCCCGACCTGATCGTCTTCACCTACCAGGGCGACGGCGACCTGGCGGCGATCGGGACGGCCGAGATCATCCACGCCGCCAACCGGGGGGAGAAGATCACGGTCATCTTCGTCAACAACGGGATCTACGGGATGACCGGGGGCCAGATGGCTCCCACCACCCTGGTCGGGCAGTACACCGCCACCAGTATCGGAGGGCGGAACTTCGGGGAGGCCGGACCCCCGATCAAGGTCTGCGAGATGCTGGCCCCCCTCGACGGGACCGATTACATCGCCCGGGGGGCGCTCGACTCCCCCGCCCACATCAAGACCTTGAAAGGCTCCATCAAAAAGGCCTTTGACAACCAGGTTCGGGGACGGCGGTTCTCCCTGGTGGAAGTCCTCTCCCCCTGTCCCACTTACTGGAGACTATCCCCCCGGGATTCCCTGCGGCGGATCAGCGAGGAGGTCATCCCCCATTTCCCCCTGGGCGTGATCAAGGATGAAGAATAAACAAGAACAGCCCGTCCCCGCCGCCGAGTCCGTCGTCGAGCGGACGATTATGGCCGGCTTCGGCGGGCAGGGGATTATGCTGGCGGGGAAGATCGCCATCCGGGCCGGTATGCTCCTCGGCCACCGGGTCACCTACATCCCCTCCTACGGCGCCGAGGTCCGTGGGGGGACCGCCCACTGCCACGTCACCGTCTCCCGCCGGGAGATCCCCTCGCCGGTCATCATCCAGCCTGGCTTCTGCCTGGTGATGAACAGCCCATCAATGGCCAAGTTCGCCGGCCGGGTCCGGCCGGGCGGGGTCCTGATCGTCAACAGCTCACTGGTTGACGAGTTCTCGGGGCGGGGGGATGTCACCGAGATCCGGATCCCCGCCAACGAGATCGCCGAGCGGCGGGGGAATATCAAGGCGGCGAATATGGCCGCCCTCGGCGCCTTCGTCCGCCACTCCCGGCTGCTCACCCTGGAGGCGGTCCGGCAGGTTCTGAGGGACGCGCTCCCCCCCCGGCACCGCGACCTGCTGGAGATCAACCTGGCGGCGCTGGGAGAGGGTTATGAACAGGCCTGAACCGCCGCCCCGGGTCCGCTTCGCCCCCAGTCCGACCGGGTCCCTCCACGTCGGCGGGGCGCGGACCGCACTCTTCAACTGGCTCTTCGCCCGGGGCCGGGGGGGCGCCTTCATCCTCCGGATCGAGGACACCGATCGCCAGCGGTCGCGGGAGGACCTGAGCCGGGAGATCATCGAGGAGCTGGCCTGGCTGGGCCTGGACTGGGACGAGGGGCCGATCTTCCAGTCCCGGCGGGCCGGGCTCTACCTCCCCGCCGCCGAGGAACTCCTGGAACGGGGGGCGGCCTACCGGAGCGAACCGGATACGGAGGGGAAGACCGCGATCATCCTCCGGGTCCCGCCGGCGGAGATCACCGTCCCCGACCGGGTTTACGGGGCGGTAACCGTCTCCGCGGCGGAGCTGAAGGACATCGTTCTCATCAAGTCCGACGGCTCTCCCGCCTACAACTTCGCCTGCGTGGTCGACGACCACGACCTGGGAATCACCCACGTCATCCGCGGCGACGACCATCTCCCCAACACCCCGAAACAGATCATCCTCTACCGGGCCCTGGGCTGGGAGCCGCCGGCCTTCGCCCACCTCCCCCTGATCCTGGGGCCCGACAAGTCCCCGCTGAGCAAGCGCCACGGCGCCACCTCGCTGAAGGCCTTCCGGGAAGCGGGGATTCTCCCCGACGCCCTGGTCAATTACCTCTCCCTGCTCGGCTGGTCGCCGGGTGGCGACCGGGAACTGATGAACCGGGATGAACTGGTCCGGGAGTTCTCCCTGGAGAAGGTGAGCCGGAAGGCGGCGGTCTTCGATCACCAGAAACTGGTCTGGATGAACGGCCGTTATATCCAGGAAGCCGCTCCGGCGGACCTGGTCCGGGCCCTGCGGCCGCTCCTGGCGGGAACGGGATGGGAACCGGTTCCCGACGGGAGGATGGAGGAGGCCGTTATCCTGCTCGGGCACCGGCTGAAAACCCTGGCCGACTTTCCCGATCTGGCCGGTTTCTGCCTCCAGGGAGAAATCGATTACAACCCGGAAGCGGTGGCCAAGTATTGGTCCGGGGAGGATGTCCCGGAGATCCTGGCCGAGGTCCGGGGGACGATCGCCGCCGCCGACCCGTTCGCCCGGGAGGAACTGGAAGCGGCCCTCCGCGGCCTGGCGGAGCGCCGCGGGGTCAAGGGCGGGGTCTTGCTGCACCCCTTGAGGGTGGCCCTGACCGGGCGGAAGGACAGCCCGGGGGTCTTTGAGATTCTCTCCCTGCTCGGCCGGGAAACCTCCCTGGCCCGGATCGACCGGGCCGCGGCCTTCCTGGCCCGGCGGACCTGAAACGAGATGAACCTTCCCAACCGGATCACCGTCGGGCGCCTGGCATCGGTGCCGTTCTTCGCGGCCGCCCTCCTTCTTTACGGCTCAACCGGGGAGGCGGCCTATTACGGGGGGGCGTTGGTTATCTTCTCTCTGGCGGTGATCAGCGACGGCCTGGACGGGTACCTGGCCCGTTCCCGGAACCAGCAGACCCGCCTCGGCTCCCTCCTCGACCCCCTGGCCGACAAGCTCCTGCTTGACTGCGCCCTGGTCATCCTGGCCCTGGGAGTGCGGGCTCTCTACCGGGTCCCGGCCTGGTTTGTCCTGATCGTGATCGTCCGCGACCTGATCCTGCTCGGGGTGGCGGTCCGCTGCTATCCCCGCTGGACCCGGGGCGAGGTCCAGATCCGTCCCAACATCTGGGGCAAGACCTCGGCGGTGATGGTGATGGCGCTCGTGATCTGGGTCCTCGTCCACCCCGCGGGCCCGCCCCCGGTCCCGACCGGGATCGCTCTGGGCCTGGCGGCGGTCCTGGCCGTTGCCGTGGGGATACTCTACCTGGCCCAAGCCCTGCGGCCGGCCCCGGAGAGATGAATTCCCCTCCCCCCTCCGCGCTTCCCCTGGTCGCCATCGTCGGCCGGCCCAACGTGGGGAAATCGACCCTCTTCAACCGCCTGGTCGGGCGGAGGGTGGCGGTGGTGCACAGCGAAGCCGGCACCACCCGGGACCGGATCTACGGCGAGGTTCGCTGGGGAGACCGGTCCTTCCAGCTGGTCGATACCGGAGGACTGATCCCGGGCGGCCGGGAAGGGCTGGAGGAGAAGATCGCCCTCCAGGTGGAAGAGGCGGTCAAGGTGGCCGACCTCTGCCTGCTGGTCGCCGACATCAAGGAGGGGCTCCATCCGCTGGACGGGGAGGTCGCCCGCCTCCTCCGCCGGGGGGGGAAGAAGGTCATCGGGGCGCTGAACAAGGCCGACAATCCCGACCTGGAACTGGGGGAGAGCGAGTTCGGACGGCTGGGATTTTCCGCCGTCTTTCCCGTCTCCGCCCTCCACGGCCTGGGGATCAGCGACCTGCTGGACGCGATCCTTGTCCAGCTGAGACCGGCCTCCGCCCCGCCTCGCCCCCGTCCTCCGGCGCTGGCCGTGGTCGGACGCCCCAACGTCGGGAAGTCGACCCTGGTCAACCGGTTGGCGGGGAGCGAACGGATGGTGGTGGACGCCCGCCCGGGGACGACCCGGGATGCCGTCGATACCCTGGTCCGGTGGCGGGGAAGGGAGATCAATCTGATCGATACCGCCGGTCTCCAGCGGCGGAGCCGCGGCCAGTCGCCGCTCGACTTCTACAGCCTCACCCGGACCCGGGAGGGGATCCAGCGGGCCGATGTGGTGCTTCTCCTCCTGGAAGCCCCGCACTCCCCGACCCGGACCGACGCCAACTTCATCAAGCTGGCCCTGGATGGCGGCAAGGGGTGTATCCTCGGGGTCAACAAGTGGGACCTGGCCGGAGACCTCACCCGCCGGGAGTACCGGGAGGTCCTCGGGCAGAAACTCCCTTTCGCCGGTTTCCTCCCGGTGGTCTTCTTCTCCGGGCTGTCCGGGGCCGGGGTCCGCCCCCTGATGGATACGGTCTTCCGGGTGGCCGCCCGCCGGGCGGACCAGGTCAGCACCGGCGTCCTCAACCGGGTCTTCGGCCAGGCCCAGGAGAAGGTCACCGACCGGAGGCGGAAGCACTCGTCATTTAGGATCTTCTACGCCGTCCAGACCCGGACCGCGCCCCCGACCATCCGTCTCTTTGTCAACGACCCGAGCCTCCTCTCCGAGAACTACCGGAAGTACCTGGAGAAGAAGCTCCGGGCGGCCGGCGGATTTGAAGGCGTTCCGATACGTTTCGAGTTGAGGAGGAGAAGGGAATAGGGAATGGTGAATGGGACTTTAGGCTGGTATTTGGCGGGGGAGGGGGTATATTGTCGGGAAACCTTGAGTTTTTAGCGATACCGATACCGATTATGTTATGAAGATCAGCCAGGAATTCATCAAGAAACTGCCCAAGACCGACCTCCACGTCCACCTTGACGGCTCGCTCCGGATGGAGACCATCCACGAACTGGCCGCCCAGGCGGTCGACCCGGGGGACGGTCCGCGCTTCACCCCCAAGGAGATCGCCGAAACCCTGGTCCCGGGGCGGGATTACGGCAGCCTGGCCGAGTATCTGAAGGATTTCGAGATCACCCTCTCGCTGATGCAGACCGCTCCCGCCCTGAAGCGGATCGCCTACGAACTGGCCGAGGATTGCGCAGAGGAGAATATCCGCTACGTCGAGGCCCGGTTCTCCCCCATCCTCCATACCCGGGCCGGGCTCACCCTCCCGCAGATCGTCGAGAGCGTGATCGCCGGGCTGAAAGAGGCGGAGCGCGACTTCAACATCCGGACCGGGGTGATCATCTGCGGGATCCGGAATATGGACCCCGAAACCTCCTGCCGGCTGGCCGAACTGGCGGTGGCCTACAAGCGGCGGGGGGTGGTGGGTTTCGACCTGGCGGGGGAGGAGAAGGACTTCCCGGCCAAGAATCACCGGGAGGCCTTCAACCTGATCATCAACAACAACGTCAACTCCACCGTCCACGCCGGGGAAGGCTTCGGGCCCGGCAGCATCGCCCAGGCGATCCATTACTGCGGGGCCAACCGGATCGGCCACGGAACCCGGCTGAAAGAGGACCCGGAGCTGCTGAACTTCGTCACCGATCACCGCATCCCGCTCGAGATCTGCCTGACCAGCAACCTCCAGACCGGGATCGTCAAGTCGATCCGGGAGCATCCCTTCGACTTCTACTACCGTTACGGGGTGCGGGTGACGGTCAACACCGACAACCGCCTGATGTCCGACACCTCGATCACCCGGGAACTCCACCTCGCCGCCGAGAATTTTTCCCTCACCCCCTTCAACCTCCGGGACATCCTCCTCAACGGCTTCAAGAGCGCCTTTCTCCCCTACGCCGAGAAGGTGCGGCTGATCAAGCTCTCCCTGGCCGAGATCGACTACCTGATCCGCCTCGAGTACCCCGACTACGACGGTACGCCGCAGTTCCACACATAAATTTTTCCTCCGGAAAAATTTATGGGTTAGATACTTTTCTTCGCATATTTCAATCAAGAGCGCGAAGCCGGCAGGTGGATTCCGAATGATTCGGTCGCGGTGAAGGAGACAAGCCATCGTCCCAGGATAACGTGAATTGAAGAAGAAACCCATCTACCGGGTCGGGGTCCGGGCGGAGTTCTCGGCGGCCCATTACCACGGGGGGGCGGCGGAGAGCTGCCGGCGGATCCACGGCCACAACTACCGGGTCGAGGCCGAGCTGGCGTCTCCGGACCTGCGCGACGGGATGGTCATCGACTTCGGGTTGGTGAGAGACAAACTTAAAGAAGCTCTCGCCGGCCTGGACCATCGAGTCCTGAACGAAATCGATGAATTCGCCGGGGCCGAGCCCACCACCGAGGTGATCAGCCGGCGGCTCTTCCTCCGGCTGGCGGAAGGCCTGGCCGGCCCGGCCGAGCTGAGCCGGGTCACCGTCTGGGAGACCGACGACTGTTGGGCCGGTTACGGGGAGGAATAGGAGATGACCGGGAACAGGATTCACTGGCTGGGCCACGCCTCGATCCTGATCGAGGGGGAGAAGAATATCTACATCGATCCCTGGCAGCTCAAGTCCGGCCGGCCGGCGGCCGATATCATCCTGGTCACGCACAGCCACCACGACCACTGCTCCCGGGAAGACATCGACCGGATCTCCGGACCCCGGACCGTCATCTTCGCCCCCTCCGACTGCGCGGCCGGTCTCCCCGCCGGCTTCCAGCCCGTGGCCCCCGGTCTGAAGACCTCGGTCGCCGGGGTCGGGATCGAGACGGTCGCCGCCTATAACCTCAAGAAAACCTTTCACCCCCGGGAAAACAAATGGGTCGGATACGTGATCGAGATGGGGGGAGAACGGTTCTACCACGCCGGCGATACCGACCGCGTCCCGGAGATGGAGAAGATCGCCGCCGACATCGTCTTCCTGCCGGTGGGAGGAACTTACACGATGGACGCCGCGGAAGCGGCCCGGGCCGCCGACCGGATAGCTCCCCGTTTGGCCATCCCCATCCACTACAACCGGGGCGTGGGCTCGACCGTGGATGCCGAGCGCTTCCGGGAACTGACCCGGGTCCCGGTTGATATCCTGCCGGAGGAATGACCATTAAGGAGAGAGAGATGAAAAAATTCGAGAACTTGGTCCTTGGGTTGGTATGCATTCTGCTTTCGGCCGCCGGATGCGCGCAAATCGAGAAGCCCTCCGCTTCTACCGAACCGGTCTCCGCGGCGGAACCGGTCGCCGCGGCGGAACCGGCCGACGAGGGCCGGATCAAGCAATTGATCGCCGGGCTGGGCGACTGGAACCGGGGCCGGGAGAACGCCGCCGCCCTGGTCAAGATCGGTCCGCCGGCGGTACCCGCACTGATCGCCGCTCTGAAGAACCCGAACGACGGGATCCGCGGCAACGCCGCCCGGGCCCTGGGCGAGATCGAGGCCCCGGAAGCGGTCGGTCCACTGGGTGGTCTCCTCAACGACTCCAAGTACTGGATAGCCCGCAACGCCGTTTACGCCCTGGGTCATATCGGGACCCCGGAGGCAGTCGTCTTCCTCAAGCAGGCCCTCAATCACTATGACGCCCGGGTCCAGGAAGCCGCCCTCTATGGGCTGGACGAACTCCAGGAAAAGTCGGCCATCCCCGAGATCAGCGGGCTGATGGTCACCGCTTCCGACCAGTATGTCCGCTGGAAGGCGATGCAGGTCCTGCGTTCCCTGAAGGAAGGCGAGGAGATCGAAGCCCTGATCCGGAACCTGGACAGTACCCAGGCGACCATCGCCCAGAGGCGCAACGCGGCGGAGATTCTGGGAGACCTGAAAGTCGAGAAGGCGGCTCCCTCGCTGATGGAGGCGATGGAGTCCAAGGATGCGGGGCTGCGCTGGCGGGCGATCGAAGCCCTGGGCGAACTCGGCGCCCGGCCGGCCCGGGCGGCGATCGAGGCGAAACTCTCCGACCCGGACGGGGACGTCCGGATGTTCGCGATCGGCACCCTGGGCGTTCTCGGCGCCCCGGAGAGCGTCGAACCACTGAAGAAGATGCTCGCCAATCCCCAAACCCCGGTGAGGATGAACACCATCCGCTCCCTGAGAAAGATCGGGGGGAACGAGGCCGCCGCCGCGATCCGGACCGCCCTGGCCGACCGGGACGCTTACGTGCGGACGCTGGCGATCGAAGCCCTGGCCGAACTGCGGGCGGCCGAGGCCGCCGGGGATATCAAGAACCTGGCCTCGGACGGGTCTCCCGCCGTCCGGGCGGCGGTGATGCGGGCGATGTGCCGACTGGCCCCGGACGGCGCCGGGGAGATCCTGGAAAAGGGAAGGGCCGACGGCAATACCTGGGTTCAGTGCGAGGCCGAACGGGCCGGAAAGGAGCCGACCGGCAAAAAGTAAAAATAATTTTCTTGCCCCATCCCGGTCCGTCTGGTAGATTGTCCCCACTCTTGAGGTACGTGTGTTTTTATGTAACCGTCGAAAAAGCCGCAAAGTTCCTCATAACTTTGTGGCTTTTTTTCGGCAATCTGCAGCAAAGGAGGAGCAGCTGAGTGAAAGGGAAAGTGAAGTGGTTTAATGACCGGAAAGGTTACGGATTCATCGAGAAGGATGACGGGCAGGGCGACGTCTTTGTCCACCACACCGCCATCAACACCGAGGGATTCCGGACGCTGGCCGAAGGCCAGGAAGTGGAGTTCGAGGTCATCCAGGACCAGCGGGGAGAGAAGGCGATCAACGTCACCCCGGTGTAATCCGGCTGAACCGGTTCGGCAAGCTGTCAAGCTGAGTCGAAACTTCAGAGCGGGAGTCCGGCGGCAAGTCCGCCGGGCTCCCGCTTTTCTTTCGGGGAATCAACCCGGCTCAGCCCGCCGGGTCCCGGTAGGGGGTGGGGACGGGGGCGGCGGGGGCGGTATAAGGGGTGGGTTCGGTCATCGGGTCCATCGTCATCCCGTCCATCGGCATCGGGTTCGTGGTCGCCGGGTCCATCGTCATCCCGTCCATCGGCATCGGGTCCGTTACCATCTGGTCCGTCACCATCCGGTCCGTTGACGCCGGGTCCGTCGTCATCGGATCCGCCACCATTGGATCCGTCGCCATTTCGTCCGTCACCATCGGGGCGGTTGTCATCTCATCCATCGCCCTCTCGCCGGGGGCGGGGGGCGGGGTGGGGGGAGGCATAGTTCTTCTCCCCCGGGCGAAGAGCGGCGCCGGGGAAGAAAACGCCGGGAGGGCGAGCGCTATCAGCACCGGAGTTATCTTCACTGTCCAGTTCATTCCAATCCCTGTTTGATCACGGCCTGACCGGGAATGCGGACGCCATCATAGCATAGCGGGCAAATAATCCGGGGGAAAATTCTTTCCGCTTCTCAAAGTTCCTGAAGTTCTCTCGAACGGACCGGCTTGTCCCGGGGAGCAAAGTTTGCTATTGTCATCCCTATGAATAAACCTACCCTGGTTATCCTGGCTGCCGGGATCGGGAGCCGGTACGGCGGCCCGAAACAGGTCGAGCCGGTCGGACCTTCCGGCGAGATCATCCTTGATTACACCCTCTACGACGCCTGGCGGGCGGGCTTCGGCCGGGCGGTCTTCGTGGTCCGCCCGGAGCACGAAGCGCTCCTGGGCGATCGTTTCCGCCGGGCCCTGTCCGGCCGGATGGAGATCGTCTTTGTCCACCAGAGACTGGACGACCTCCCGGAAGGGTCTCCCCCGCCCGCCACCCGGGAGAAGCCCTGGGGGACCGCGCACGCCGTCCGGGCCGCCCGGGGGGCCGTTCCCGGGTGGTTCGCGGCGGCCAACGCCGACGACTTCTACGGCCGCGGTTCCTGGGCCGCCCTCGCCCGGTTCCTGGCCGGGGACCGCCGGGAGACGGAATGGTGCCTGGTCGCCTTCCGGCTCGCCAACACCCTCTCCCCCCACGGGGCCGTCTCCCGCGGGGTCTGCGAGGTTGACCGGGACGGCTGTCTGATCGGGATTACCGAGCGGACCGGGATCGAGCGGGCTCCCGGCGGGGGGCGCTTCCCCGGCCGGGGCGGGGAATGGCGGGTTCTGCCCGGCGAAACGCCGGTCTCGATGAACCTCTGGGGCTTCTCCCCCCGCCTCTTTCCCCGCCTCGAATCCGGTTTCGCCGCCTTCCTGGAAGGCAAGGGGAGGAATCCCGGGGCCGAGTTTCAGCTCCCGGGGTGATCGACCGGCTGCTCCGGGAAGGGGAGTGCCGCTGCCGGGTCCTCGCCACCGATGAACGCTGGTTCGGGATGACCTACCGGGCCGACCGGGAGGAAGTCAGAACCGAGATCGCCCGCCGGGTGGACGCCGGGGCCTACCCGGAGCGGCTCTGGGACTGATCGGATTTTCTAACTGTCCCTCCGCCTCCGGGCCAGCAGGATCAGATCCCGGAGGGCCTGGGGGTTGCGGGCGTCCCGCCAGCGCTTCTCGAAGTGCATCCCCTGGAAGATCTGGGCGATGGCGGCCAGGGCCCGGAGATAAAAATTGCGCTGGTCCAGTGTCCCCGCCAGCATAAAGATCGTCCGGACCGGTTCGTTCTCCTCGGTGAACCGCACCCCCTGCCGGCAGCGAGCGATCAGGATGTCGAAGACCCCCTCGCCGGGGAGGATGATATGGGGGATGGCCAGCCCCGGAGAAAGAACGGTGGTGCTCTGCCGCTCCCGCTCCAGGAAGGCCGCCTTGATCTCCTCCGGTTTCAAGGGCAGCCGTTCCGACCAGATCGCGGCCGCTTTTTCCAGGAACTCTTCCAGCCCGAGATGTCCTTCCAGGTCGAGGACCAGGCTCTCCTCGATCACGTGATCGAACCGGTCCTGGACCACCAGATCCCGTTCCCGGACGATCTCCTTCAGTTCGCTCTCCAGTCCTTCCCGCGCCAGTTCCCGGGCGGTGATCCGGTCAACCAGATGCATCAGGGCTGATTCTTTCTTCGCCCGGAAACGTCCGTAGAAGACGTAAAAGAGCAGTCCGACCGCTATCATCACTATCGTGATGAAGAAGGATTTTTCCCCCATCTCCAGGAGGAGGAAACAGTAGCCGGCGATCCCCGCCAGCTGGACCCAGGGATAAAAGGGACAGCGGAAGAGGGGACGGTAATTGTGGAGGCGGCTCTCCCGCAGGGCGATGATCGAGAGGCTGACCAGGATGTAGGTGATCAAAAGGACGGTCGAGGCGGCTTTGACCAGGACTTCGAGCTGGAGGAAGAGGGAGAGGGCGATAAATAACCCGGTGAGCAGGATCGCGACGTGGGGAGTGTTAAATCGCCGGTTGACCCGGGCAAAGACCGGAGGGAGAAGACCGTCCCGGCTGGTCGCGAAGATGTAGCGGGAGGCGGCCATCAGCCCGGCGTTGGCGGTGGAGACGAAGGCCAGGATCGCCGCCAGGACGATCACGGCCCCCCCCTGCCCATAAAGACCGCGGCCGCGTCCGTAATCGGCCGGAGGGAGCCGTTCAGTTCGTCGGGCGGGAGAACGCCGGAGGTGACGAAGACCATCAGGGTGTACAGCACGGTCACCATCACCAGCGAGATCAGCATCCCCCGCGGGATGACTTTTCCCGGCTGCTTGACCTCGCCGGAGAGACTGGCGATCTTGAGCAGGCCGCCGTAGGCGACGAAGACGAAACCGGCGGTGGAGAAGACCGCGCCGATCCCGTTGGGGGCGAAGTCCCGGAAGTGATCGACCCGCACCTCCGGAACCCCCCAGATCACGAAGACGGCCATCGGGACGATCAGGCCGGCCACCAGCGCCACCTGGAACCGCGCCGCCTCCTTGACCCCGAGAATATTGAGGATCACGAAAAAGACGGTCAGGAGGACCCCGATCAGGCGGATATCCCAGGAGAGGAGGAGAAAACTGAACGCGGCCATACCCACCAGGGCGAAGGAGCTTTTCAGGGCCAGGGAGAACCAGCTCAGCAGTCCCGCCACCGTCCCCACCGCCGGCCCCATCCCCCGGGTGATCGAGAAGTAGTCGCCGCCCGCCCGGGGCATCGCGGTGGCGATCTCGGCCATACTCAAGGTGCCGGAGAGCGCGAATAATCCGGCCAGGGCGTAGGAGAAGATCACCGCCGGACCGGCCCGGGCGTGGGCCAGTCCGGGAAGGATGAAGATCCCGGAACTGATCATCGCCCCGGAGGCGATGGCGATTATATGGACCAGGTTGAGCTTGCGGGTTAATTCCATATTTTCCCTTCGCCATCAGATCTAGGGGGTCATCTCAACTCCGGCGATAACACCGCTTGCATTACGCAACGAATTTTAACGCGGGAGGGAGTCAATGGCAATGCCGTTTTCCACTGTTTTCCGGAGGTTTCCTCTTCCGGTTTCCCATCCGGATCGGGCGATGAATCCGCTTCCGCCGGCCGGCGAAATCTGCCAGAATCACCGGTATGGTCGTGAGAATCGCCGTTGAAAGCGGGAAGGTTATCCGGGCGGAAGGCGGCAAGGTCTTGATCAGGCTGGAGCGAAGAGACTCTTGCGCCGCTTGCGGACTCTGTCGCTTCGGGTCCGGCGGCGGGGGGATGATCCTGGAGGTCGAAGACACGGTCGGGGCGGCGAGCGGCGACCGGGTAGAGCTGGAGGTCCCGCTTCGCGACCCCCTGGCCGCCGCCTTTCTCCTCTTCGGCGCGCCCCTGCTGGCGTTCCTGGCCGGCGCCGGAGCCGGATACGCCCTGGCCGGACCCGCGGGAGCGGATCCCGACGGCGGGGCCGTTCTTCTGGGAGCGCTCGCGCTCGCCGGCACATTTCTCCTCCTCCGCCGCCGAGATCGGCGGCGCCAGGCCGGGAGGAGGGATGAAATCCGGTTGGTCCGCATCGTCCCTCCGCCGTCTGATCCCGTCTAAGGTTATCCCCCGCTTCGCTGTATCGCCGGCAGGGGGAATCACAGCCCCGCGCCGTCAAATCAGAAGGAGTTGCCCGGACAGGGATTCGGGGCCATTGTCCTGCGACTATTATTCCTTGCGCGATATAGGGCAATCTAATAATATTGATTTATCTCAAGCCCAGACAACGGAGGGGGGGGGGGAGATAGGCGCGGCGGTACCGTCGATCCTGGAGGCTGGAAGAGGGGTTGTTGCCGGTTGGTTCGGGAGGAGGAGGGTTATGGCTCGACTGCACGATGCGGTAAAATCCGGACGCCTGGACGCGGTCCAGATGTTTGTCGAGCGGGGGGACGACGTCAACGCCCGTGACTGGAACAAGGAGACCCCACTTCAGAGCGCCTGCCGGATGGGCCAGAGGGAGATCGCCGAGTATCTCCTCGATCACGGGGCGGAGATCAACCAGGTTGACGATATGGGCAGCTCGGCCCTCCGGGAGGCGGCCCGGCAGGGCCATTCCGAACTGGTCAACCTCCTCCTCGACCGGGGAGCCGAGGTAGACATCCGGACCGAGAACGGCTCCACCCCCCTCCACGTCGCCGCCTGGATGGGGCAGCCGGAGGTGGCCGGGATACTTCTCGACCGGGGGGCGGATATCAACGCGCGCTGCCGGGACGGGGCGCTGCCGCTCCAGCTGGCGGTCCTGGGACACCGGAAGAGAGTCGCGGAGCTCCTGATCGAGCGGGGGGCGGACCTCAATGCCCGGGGGGTGCAGAAAGCCACCGCCCTGGAACTGGCCGAAGAGAAAGGCTATGAAGAACTGGCCGACCTGCTCCGGGCCGCGCCCCGGACCCCGGCACCCCCGCCTCCCCCCAAGCCGTTCTTCCAGAGGATCTTCTCCGGCCGAGGAAGGCAGTCCCCGGAAACCGGACCGGCTCAATAGGTGAAAATCCACAGGTTGATTGCCGGGAATTTCCAACCAAGGAGGTTGACTGAATGAAGAGAATCACGCCGTTGCTGGTCGTCCTCGTCCTGGCCGCCGGCCTGTCCGGAGCGATCTTCACGTCCGTGGCCGGGGACCAGTCAGATACTGTCACCTGCTGGAAATGCCGGAAGGAGTTCGAGCCGGACCGCGTCGCCCGGAAGGGCAACTGCCCTCACTGCGGGGCCAAGTATATGCTGCCCCCGGCCACGCCGCTGCCGACTCCGACGCCGCCGCCGCGGGCCGCCGGGGCGGCGGAGGAGCCGGTCGTGGAAGAGGCCCCGGCCGCGAATACCGTGCCGATGCAGGACGCCGAAAGATATATGGACCAGACGGTCACCATCCGAGGCAGGATCGTCGGCACCCATCTCTCCTCCCGGAGCGGGAACCTCTACCTGAACTACCACCAGGATTTCAAGCGCTACGTATCGATCAAGATCCCATCCGCCAGCCTCTCCCGTTTCCCGTCCGGAGCCGAGAATTATTACCGGGGGAAAGAGGTCCAGGCCACCGGCCGGATCGTTCGCGAGGGCCAGTACCTCCGCCAGGAGGTCACCAACCCCGAAGACCTGGTGGTTTTCTGAGACTTCTGCCCCGGCCCCCAGGGAATTCGGCTGAGCCGGATCTCGTCTGACGAAGAAAAAGGGCGGCTCCCCATCCATCGGGGAGCCGCCCTTTTTCCCTTGCCGGTACGGGATGAACTATCTCGTCACCGGCAGATCCAGGTTATTTCCGAAGTAAGCCCGGGTCGCCCCCCGGATCGCCCAGAGCCCGGTGGCCGGGCGGAAGATCCCGAGATAGTCTGTTCCATCACCCCGGTAACCCCCGGGGACCGGAGAGTCCTCCGCAGAGCCAAAGTAGGCCCGGGTCGCTCCGCGTAACGCCCAGAGTCCGGTCGCCGTGCGGAAGATCCCCGCGTTCCAGGCCCCGTCCCCGGTGTAGTCCCCCGGCACCGGGCTGTCGCCCGCGGCTCCGAAATAAACCCGGGTAAAACCGCGAACCACCCAGAGGCCGGAAGTTTCCCGGAAAACGGCCGGCCGGGCGTCGATGCCGGAGTAGTAGCCGGGAACCGGGATGTCGGTATCGTTCCCGAAATACAGGCGGGTTACGGCCCGGATCGTCCAGAGGCCGGAACTCGGACGGAAGATGGCGATCTCGGCCATTTCGAGTCCCCGGTAGTGGGCCGGGCAGGGGAAGTCGCCGGTCTGGCCGAAGTAGCTCCTGGTCACCCCCCGGACCGCCCAGAGTCCGGAACTTTCCCGGAAGATCGCCATATCGGTGGTTCCGTCGCCGTTAAAGTCGCCGGGAGCCGGGAGGTCGTCGGCGCCGCCGAAGTACGCCCGGGTCAGGCCGCGGACGGCCCAGAGGCCGGTCGACGCCCGGAAGACGGCGATATCGCTGGTCCCGTCGCCGTTATAGTCAGCGATCCAGGGAGCGGCCGGGGTGGCCGGCGGAGTGGGCGGAACGGTGGGCGCCGGGGTCGGCGGTACGGTGGGCGCCGGGGTCGGCGCCACCGCGCCTCCCAGCCGGATGTCGTCCACCCGCAGTTCTCCCGAGTCGGAGAGATCCCCCCATCCCTTGATCTTGAAGGTCGTCTCCGCGGTCAGCTCGATCTCCAGGCCGGTGAGATTGACCTCCAGGGTCTGATTGAAACCGACCGGATCGATGTTCGACACCAGGGTATCGCCGGCGTACACGGCCAGCTGCGTGGGGCCGCTGTCATTGGCGGGGACCCGGTAGAGGAAACTGATCTGCCGGACCGTCACCGGTTCGGATCCCTGGGGGGTGACCGTGAAGAAGTAATACTTGGCCTGGTCAGCGGAAGCGGCGTCCCAACCGGAGGAAGACCAGATATAGGGAATTCCGCTTCCGAGGGCCGCCCAGTCGGCCGTGTCCCGGGTCCCGTAGCCGGTGAGCCCCGGGGAGACGCCGAAGTTGGATGCGGTCACCCTCGGATCGGTCTCCGCCGGCGCCAGGGTCGAGCCCGTGAAGGTGTAGAGAACGATGTTGTCCTCCGGTTCCGGGGTCGGCGTCCGGACGGGGGTCGGGGTGGTGATCGGGGTCTTGTAGCCGAACGGGGTCGGGCTCGGGGTCATCAGGCACTTGACCAGGACGTCGTCGAGGGCCAGGTCGCCCGAGATCTGGTTGTAGGTGAACCGGACCTGGCTGGTGGCGTGGTGGAGGTTGATCCCGGTGTAGCGCCTCCCCTCGGTGGGAAGCGGCTGGATGGAGATCAGCGTCTTCCAGCTGGAGTAGTACTCCTCCTCGATCAGCAGGTTGCTGGAGGAGTCGGTGCCCTGTCCCTTGACCCAGAACTGGAGCCACTCCCCGGAAGTGAAGACGGGGGTGGTGACCTGGCTGCTGCTGGCGCTGAACCGGAGCGAGGGGGAGAGGTTGCCGTAATCCCCCGCCGTGGTGTAGTTGTCGGTGACCCCGGAGAAGGTCCAGCCGGCGGGGACGGTCCAATCCGGGGCAACAAAGCCGTCAAACCCCTCGTCGATCCGGGTGCAGATCACCGGGGTCGGCCCGGGGATGGGGGAGGGGGCGTCCACGATGAAGAGCTGGGCCGCCTTGGCCGGCGAACCGTCGTAAGCCCAGACCCTTCTCCGGTTGTCCACCGCCGGCTCGTTGGCGGCCAGGATGATCGAGATCGCGTTGCCCGAGTTCCAGCCAGGGCGGTCGACGATCTCCTGGATCACGTCGGAGATGTCCGGCGAGATGATCTGCTGGTCGGTGCTGGCGGCCGGGACCTTCCAGTCCACCTTGGCGGAGGTCAGCGGACGGTAGAGCGGGCCGTCGCTGAGAGAGAAGGTCGAAGAGTTGTCCGCGTTGTCGGCGGCCACCTGGACCTGGGGGGTCTTGGTGTTGTAGCTCGAATCGTCCTGGGTGATGGTCAGGTAGGCCTCCGTGATGGTCCGCCCGGGCGCGATCTGGAGGTTGTCGAAACGGAATCCGGCGTTGTAACCGGTGGTTATGGTGTGGCGTCCGACGTAAACGTAGGAGGTGTTGTCAACGTAGAAACTGCTGTGCTGGGAGGCGTCATCGGTCGACGAGCTGACGATGTAGGTCCCGGGGGGAGGGGAGGGGGAGGGGGCCGGAGTGGCCGGGAAGACGCCGCAGGGGTCCACCGGGAGGAAGTCGCAGGGGTACTGGTCGGAGTAGTAGTACTTGAGCCAGATGTTGTTGTAGGTCTCGCTGAAGGGCTCGGAGGCCAGGCTGTTCAGGAAGCCGGGGTTCTTCCGGGCGAACTTGAGCTTCTTGACCTGCCCGCAGATGGTCAGGTCCTCGATGTTGTCCTCCCAGAGGAAGGGGAAGTTGGTGGTGTTGAGCAGGTCCGCGTCGCCGTAGATCGGGCGGCCGGCCAGCACCGTCAGCCTCACGTCCTTGGGGCCGCCCCGGTAATCGGGGTCCTCCCCCCCGCCGGCCACCATCATCAGGTCGTCGTAGGCGTCGCCGGGGCCGTCGTCGATCACCATCAGGTTGGCCATCTTGCCGGTCTCGATCGTGCCGTAACGCCAGAGCTGCCCGAAGCCCATCGCCGCGTTGCGGGTGACCATATCGATAAAGGCCCGCGTCTCCAGGTTCCAGCCCTTGGCCCGGTCCACCGACCGGGCGAAGTTGAGCTCGGCCAGCATATTCGGCATCCCCGAGGGGGTCCAGTCCGGGGCCAGGGCCACGATCGCCCCCTGGGCCAGGGCGCCGGGGATGTCGGCGGTGTCGTCGTAGAGGAGCATATTTGACTTGGCCGCCCAGGAGAGAACGGTTTTCAGGGGCCGGCCGAAGGCGTCGGTGCCGTGGTCGAAGAAGGCGAAGTCGGCGGCGGGGATGTTCATCCCGTGGATCAGGGTGTCGCGCCCGTCGAAGGAGTCGAAGGTCTGCCAGGTCGCCCACTGGTTGGCCATCGTCGGCCCGGCGGTCGTGGTCTCGGCCACGTGGGGCATATAGCGGTGGAGGGTCCCCTTGACCCCCTTATCGTGGGCGGTCACCCATTCGGAGGGGTCGGAGGTCCCCCCGACCACCTTGGTCTTGATCCGGCCGGGAAAACGCTCGCCGAGAATGATCCCGTGGCCGAGCTTGCCGTAGGTGCCGGTGGCGTCGGAGCCGCCGCCCTGAAGGACGGTGGCCCCGCTGGTGGCCAGCCGGACCTCGGTCATCCGGATGACCTCCTGGGGCATCCCGAAGCCGGAGTTCTGGATCTTGAAGTCGCAGTACATCCGGCCGCCGAAGACGTCGTTGGCCCAGTCGTTCCGCTCCCGGAAGAACCTTCCGAAGGGGATGAAGTCGAAGGCGTTCCAGGTCGGGTGGTCGTGGGTGGAGATCAGGCCGGGAAAGATCAGCCCGGCGACGTTGATGATCTCCTCCGCTTCCGCGGGGGCGTCGGGGGTCACCGACTCGATGCTGTCGCCCCGCACCCAGATGTAGTAGTTGTCGTAGACGGTGTGGCTGTCGTCCATCGTCACCACCGTCCCCTTGAGGGCGTAGTTGGGGATGACGTCGTTGGCCGCCCAGAGGTCGGCGGTGCAGCGCGGCTCGAGCTGGTAGGTGGTGGTGGCGGTCTTCTTGACCAGGCCGGCGAGGGCGGTCAGCTGGTCGCCGTTGGCGGGAAAGTAGTTGTAGTCGAGGGAGGTGTTGACGGTGACGGTGCCGGTGCCGTCGTTGGCCTGCCAGGTGGACGAGCTCGCGTACTGGTTGGTGACGGTAAGGGGGGCGGTCAGCTTGACGAAACTGCCCTCGTAGGCGTCGAGGTTGGCGACCAGGGCGGCCACGTTCATCTCGGCCGGTCCGTAAACCGCGTTATCAACCGAGTTGACGGTGTAGGCGGTCAGGGTGCCGAGCTGGATCCTTCCCGAAGTGGAGGAGACGGTCCCGGTCACGGTGACCTCGTCGCCGATGCTCGGGCCGTACTCGTTCTGGTAGACGTAGATGCCGTGGTAGGGAGCGGAGTCGTCGGCGATGAAGAAGGCGAACGAGCTCTCGACCGCCGAGACCACGCCGGTCACCGTCCGGGAGCCGGTGGCCCCGTCGTGCTTGATCTCATAAATTCCGGCGGGAAAGGCTCCGGGCAACAGGATGAACAGGGACACGGCAATCACCGCGGGGATGGACAGCAGCTTGGTCATCAGAATCCTCCGGATTCGGGTGGATGGAGAGCGGCGGGAAAATCTCCCGCCATATTGATAACCAATATATCACCAAACTCCGATACGAACCAAGAAATATAAATTAATTTTTTAGCCGCAATCCGCTGGTACCCGGGAGGGTAATTGCCCTCTATGCCGTTTCCCCGGGAAGGGGTATAGTGTGCGGTGCTCGCGATGACGTTTTGATCGTTGTGATACAGGGCGAAGCAACAAGATGAAGCGAAGGTGGAACAGACTGATCCCCGGCCTGATCCTCGCCGCCCTGCTGGGGTTTCTGGCCACCTGCCGGATCCGCGACCCCGACATCTGGCTCTACCTGAAGAGCGGAGAGATCTTTCTCCAGCGGGGGGAGATTCTCCGGACCGACATCTTCTCTTTCACCCGTTCAGGACAACCGTGGGCCAACCATTCCTGGTTGTCCCAGGCCGTCTTCGCCGTCTTCTTCCGGGCGGCGGGCGTGGGCGGTCTCTACCTGCTCCGTTACCTCCTTTTGGGGTCTGCTTTCGGTCTGGTCTATCGCTCGGTTCGGCTCAACGCCGGCCGGACGGCCGCCGCCGTCCTGACCCTGGCGGCAATCCTGGCCGCCGCCTCCCGGTTTGTCGTCCGGCCGGAACTCTTCACCTTCGTCTTCCTCCCCCTGACCGTCCTGGTCCTGGAGCGGGAAAGGAAGGGAAAACGATCCCGCCTCTTTCTTGTACCGATCATTTTCCTGGCCTGGTCCAACCTCCACGGCGGGGTCATCCTCGGAGCCGTTATCCTGGGGGCGTATTGCCTGGGCGAAGGGTTGATGCTGAAGTTGAAAGGTCCCGGCCCGGAATCCGCCTGCTATGATCCGAAGAGCTACCGCCGCCTTCTTCTCTGGTCGGGACTATCTCTGGTCGCCGCGGCGGCCAACCCTCTCGGCCCGGGCATCTTCCTCTACTCCGCCCGGATCTCCTCCCTCCAGCCCTTTATCTATGCCTGGCAGCCCCTCTCCTGGGGGGGCTGGCCCCGCTGGCCCCTTTACCAGTATGTATTGGTATTTCTTTTTTTGGCGGCGGCCGCCGTTCTAATCCGGAGCCGGAAGCGGCTGAACCTCTCTCCCTTGCTGATCCTGGTCCTCTTCGGCCTGGCCGCGTCCCGGGCCGCCCGGAACATCGCTCCCTTCGCCCTGGTCGCGCCGGCCCTGCTGGCCGCGCTGCGACCGGGGGAGATCAGACTGCCCGGTCTCCGGGATCGGCGGTCCGGCTTGGTCATAGGGGTCCTTCTCCTGGCCATCTCGCTGGGGGTGGTCGGTGGCGAGCTGCGGGAAGTCGATCCCGGGCGGTCGGATATCCACAAAGTTTACGGATTCGGGATCTCCCCCTTCAGCTATCCCCGGGAGACGGCGGAGTTCATAGCCGGGGAGGGGATCTCCGGCCGCCTCTTCAACTCGTTCGGGATCGGAAACTACCTCACCTGGAGGCTCTGGCCGGAGAAACTCAACTACGTCGACGGCCGGCTCTCCGTCTTCGGTTCCGACTTTCTGCTGGCCTATAACCGGCTCCTCAACCGGCCGGAAACCTTCCCGGACCAGGCCCGGGAGTGGGATTTTCGGGCGGCGGTGGTGGATTACCCCAACCCTTCCAACTTCGCCCTCCTTCGCTGGCTGGAAGTTTCCCCGGACTGGGAGCTGGTCTTCTTCGACAGCAACAGCGCCCTTTACCTTCACCGGGACCATCCTGACCGGGAAGGCCTGGAAGGGAGATTGCCCCGGCCGGAAGCCGCCGCCGCTTCGCTCCCGCCCCGGGAGGCCTTCGCCCGCGGCCGGTTCCTCCTCCAGGCCGGGAGGGCCGAAGACTCGCTCCCCTATCTCCTCCGGGCGGGGGAGAAATACCCCCGGGCCCCGGTCATCTGCGGCCTGATCGCCCGGGCTTGCCTGGAAACGGGCGAATACGCCGCTGGAGAGACTTTCCTGGACCGGGCCGAGCAAGCCGGGGCGCGGGGCGAATGGCTGAACCTGGCCCGCGGCCGGCTGGCCCTGATCTCCGGCGACCACCGGCGGGCGATCCGCCTGGCCGAGGAAGTCCTGGCCGCCGCCCCCCGTTCGGCCGAGGCCTGGGAGATCCTCGGCGAGGCGCGGCTGGAGGCGGGGGAGAACCGGGAGGCGGAAGCGGCGTTCCTGCGGGCGGCGGAAGAGAAGCCATCATCAAGGACTGCCCTGCGCCTGGGCGATCTCGCCTTCCGGGCCGGGGATTTCGCCCGCGCCGCGGAGTGGTACGGGAAGGTCGGACCCGATGACCCCGAATATCCCCGTTCCCGGGTTTACCTGGGAGGGGCTCTCGTCCAGACCGGGGAGACGGAACGGGGCCGGGAGATCTTCCTCCGCTGCGGGGAGGACTATCCGGAGTTCTTCCAGATCTGCCGGTTCAACCTGGCGGTCATCTCCTTCCGGGAGGGTAGTGCGGAAGCCGCCCGGGGATACCTGGGGGAGATCACCGATCCCGCCCTGCTCGATCAAATCGCCGCCGACCCGGGCTTGAGCGCCCTGGGGGATTAACGCCGGCGAAGAGCGCGGACGGTCCCCTCGGCGTAGCGGACCATCTTGTTGAGATCCTTGCGGACGAAGAGGTCTTTCTCGGCCTCGGCCGCCCGGCGGAATTTCTCGACCCATTCCTCTACCGCCGGCAGGGCGGCGGAAGTCCCGGTCCGCCGCAGTTCGATCAGCAGCTGGATCACCAGGTCGAAATCCCCGGTCCCGCGGAGCATCGCGATCTGCCGCTCCTGGGCCTTCGGATCGCCGAGTTCGCTCAGGAGCCGGGGGACTTCAAGCTGCCGGGCCAGTTCCAACCCGGTCCATCCCGACCAGATTGCTTCCGCCGGTTCGCGGTCCCCCATCGCCCCCAGGGCCCCCGCCGCCGCCGCCCGCAGCCCGGAGCTGCGGCCGCCCGGACCGAAGGTTTCCTTTGACTCCGGATTCGTGATCTCAAGCACGATCGCGCGGAGGGCCGGGATGGAGTCGCGGTCGCCGAAGATGCCGAGGTGGCGGGCAGCTACCGTGCGAATTACCGGCCCCTCCGCGGGATCGGCCGCCAGCCGGCGCAGTTCCGGTATCACGGCCGGACCCTCGTTCTCGATCCGGGAGACCAACCCGTTCACCCGGGGGTCGGCCGGGGCCAGTTCCTCAGTACAGATCGGGCAGGCCAGGGTCGCCGTGGCAAACGGCAGCAAAGTCCAGCCGATCAATCGGGCGACTGTCTTTCGGATCATTGCTTTTGTGCCCTCATTAAATAATGGGAAGAGTCCATCTGTATGCTTGCTGATGTTTATACAGCAAAATTCCGCTCCGGTCAAGCCCGCTCAGGCCGCTCCGGCCGGATTGTTTTCATTATTTCTTGCTCTCCGGGCGATGTTGAGGCATAATGGTTCCATCATCCCCATCAGGCCAATTCCGAGTGGATCGGAGATTGAAAAACACGGCCGGCGATCATCATATATCTGACCGAGTACAGATAACAAGCGCAACTCAGCAATCGCAACCCCCACCACAAGGAGGACAGATGAAAGCACTGTCTATCGTGGTACTGACCTTAACGGCGGCGCTCTTCCTGGCCGCCCCGCTCCGGGCCATCACCTTCGAGACCCCGGACACCCGGATCGGCAGCAGCTCCACCGTCGCCGGCGACGATTTCGCCCTGGTCGCTGGCGGTTCCGGCTACGTCTATGCCGCCTGGCCGGACTACCGCACCGGGGTCGACCAGGTCTTCTTCAACCGATCCGACGACTACGGCCAGACCTGGCAGGGGACCGACACCCAGGTCAGCTTCAACCCGCAAAGCGGCGCCTACGATGTGAAGATGGCGGTCGGAGGCAGCAACGTCTACCTGATCTGGGAAGAGGACCTCTATTCCTGGGCCCCGCAATCCGCCGAGCGGAAGAACGTTATGTTCGCCCACTCGAGCGACAACGGGTCGACCTGGTCCGCCCCGACCAACATCGCCGCCAACCCGACCAGCGACCAGTACCGGGCCAACGTCGCCGCCGGCACCGGCAACAACGTCTACGTGATCTGGCAGGATTTTGTCAACTACGCGATCAACTTGCGGCGTTCCACCGACGGCGGGGCGACCTGGCTGCCGGTCCAGGAACTTGCCGCCGACTACAAGACCTATCCCGTAATCTTCGCCAACTCCGCCGGGGACGTTTACGCCGGCTGGCAGGAGAACTACAACGAGAAGGGCTGGTTCCATTTTTGCCGCTCGGACGACAGCGGGGCCACCTTCTTCAGTGCTCAGACCATCAGCGGGGACTCGGTCCCCCCTTACGCCCGTTACTGCGGATTGGGCGGGGACACCACCAACGTCTATGCGTTCTGGTACAACCAGACCCTGGACCACGACTTCCGCTTCAACTCCTCGAGCGACAACGGCGCCACCTGGGGCGCGAGCGACAAGGTTCTCAGCAGCGACGCCGAGTTCAAGACCGGCGGGAGCCTGAGGCACGACAACGACCACTCCGGCAACGTCTACACCGTCTGGGGACAGCGGGACTCGGTTACCGGTGCCAACGTGGTCAAGTTTAACTGCTCCAACGACGCCGGTTCGACCTGGAAGGGGACCGAGGCCACCCTGACTTCCTTCACCTCCGGCAATGCCCGCATCTGCGCGATCTCCGGCAGCCGGGTCGGTGTCGTTTACCAGGACCAGGCGAACTTCACCGACCAGAGCGGTTATCCGCAGGACACGCTGCTCTCCGCCTTCTCCGATGACGCGGGGGGGACCTTCGCCGCCGCGGTCCGGGTTGACGGCAGCAGCGGAACCCCGGAAAGAGATCAACGCTACCCCACCATTGACGCCGACGACAGCTACCTCTACGCCGCCTGGCGGGAGCGGCGCTCGGGCGATTACGGCCTCTACTTCAACCGGGCCCCCCTCGGCTCGCAGCCTCCGGCGGCGGCGCCCTGGATCACCGACTACGACGGCGACGGGACCAGCGATATCGCGGTCTTCCGGCCTTCCAACGGTCTCTGGATAGTCCGCCAGGTGACCCGGGCCTACTTCGGGAGCTCCAGCGACCTGCCGGTCCCCGCCGACTACACCGGGGACGGGACCACCAACATCGCGATCTTCCGGGAGTCCAACGGCCTCTGGTCGGTCAGCGGAGGCCAGAGGACCTACTTCGGGAGCTCCGGCGACCTGCCGGTCCCCGGGGACTACACCGGGGACGGGACCGCGGACCTGGGGATCTACCGGGAGTCCAATCGTCTCTGGGTGGTCAAGGGGGTGACCCGGGCGTATTTCGGGAGCTCCG
>JAXGWO010000027.1:0-47663 GCA_040773245.1 PVC group bacterium | reverse complement strand
CCCGGGCGGGGGTTGCGAGACAGACCATCCCGGCGGCGAAAAGGGCCGCGGCGAGACAGGGCCACTTCAGGTTTGTTCTGGAAGACATCGGCAGTTTCCTCGGTCTGCACGCCGCCGGCCCGGATGATCCGGGCCGGCGGCGTGATCGGGCTTATTCGCCCGCGGAGATCGCTTCTACCGGGCAGACCGCCGCGCAGGCGCCGCAGTCGATGCACTTGTCAGGGTCGATCACGTAGGGGTTGCCTTCCGAGATCGCTTCCACCGGGCACTCCGGCAGGCAGGTCCCGCAGGCGACGCAGTCGTCGCTGATGACGGAGGCCATAATTGTCCTCCTTGATCCGATTCGGTGATCCGAACGACAATCCCGGGGAATTTATACCAACGGGTTGTGAAGTCAAATATTTTCTGAAAAATTTCTCCGGGAGACCGACATTGGTTCCAAAATAGAGCAGATGGGGACTAAGTCAAGGAGAATTTTATCCGAGAATCTTATCCGAATTTTATCCCCTTCCGGCCGGCGGTTTCTCCCGCCCGGCGACCGCCTTCCCGGTGCCCATCCCGAAGTGAAAACAGGATTGGGGGCAGACGTCGCGGCAGCGCAGGCAGCGGATGCACTGGGAGCTCAGGTACTCCCCCCGCTGGGGGGCGAGATCGACCGGACAGGCCTTTTCGCAGAGACCGCATTCGATGCAGCGGGAAGGGTCGAAGGCGAGCTGGAGAAGGGCGACCCGGTTGAAGAATCCGTAGATCAACCCCAGGGGGCACGCGGTCCGGCAGAAGAACCGGAAGAAGAATACCGAGCCGGCCAGGAAGATGACCAGCAGGGCCATCTTGAAAAAGTAGAGAGAGCCGACCAGCTCCCGGACCTGGGAACTGAAGAGGCCGAAGGGGACCCCGCCCTGGAGGCTTCCGGCGGGGCAGAGGTAGCGGCAGAACCCCGGGAAGCCGGCCAGGAGGGGGACGATGACGACCAGTCCGATGAGGACGGCCCAGGGGAGAAGGCGGAAGGGGCGGGGGAGTTTGAACTTGGGTGATTTAATCTTGTGGAGCAGGTCCTGGACCAGACCGAAGGGGCAGATCCAGCCGCAGATCAGCCTTCCGGCCAGGGCGCCGAAGAGGATGAGGAAGCCGGCGACGTAGAGAGAGAAGCGGTACTGCCCGTAGCCGATGAAATGCTGCAGCGACCCGACCGGGCAGGCGTTGACCGCGTAGGGACAGGCGTAGCAGTTCAGCCCCGGCGTGCAGAACTGCTTCAGGCTCCCCTGGTAGATCCGGTCGATCCGGGTCTGGCCGAAGAGAAAGGAGGAGTTGGCCGCCACGGCCGCCGCCGCCTGGACGCTCTTCCGAAGTCCCCGCATCAGCCGATCCCCATACAGTCGAGGCAGAGGTAGTGGGCGTTCATCTGGACCAGGCCGTTCTCGCCCAGGAGGACGCCCGCCGCCAGCAAGGCCCCGGCCAGAAACAGGAGGATGATGACCGGGAGGTTCTTATTCCCCGGAGAATTTTGAGATGGTGATCCTGTCGTTTGCGTTTTCATGCCTTTTCCCGCCCGGATGTCGGACGCGTCAGACTGGTCCGACGCGTCCTACTGCCTGAGGAGCCGGGCTACAGCAGTTCCTTGATCGCCTCCTCGAAGACCCGCTTCGGCCTCAGGCCCACGTAATGATTCCTGATTATCCCCTCCCGGTCGACGATAAAGGAGGTGGGGATGGCGGTGATCCCGCCGTAGTTCCGAGCCACCTTGCCGTCGTCGAGGAGGATCGGGTAGTTGATCTTGAACTTGTCGATGAAGGAGCCGAGAACCTGGTCGGGATTTCTGTCGAGGCTGATCCCCAGGATCACCAGCCCCCGGTCTTGGTAGTTCCGGTAGAGCTCGACGAAGTCGGGGATCTCCTTCCGGCAGGGCGGGCACCAGGTGGTCCAGAAGTTGATCAGCACCACTTGGCCCCGGTAGTCGGAGAGCCGGACCCGTCCGCCGGAGAAATTGGGCAGGTCGAAGGCGGGGGCCGTCTCGGCGGCGGGAGAAGCGCTGGGGCTCGGTTCCGGACCCTTGCCGGCCTCGGCTCTTAAGAGATCACCGCGGATCGGGGCGCCGGCCAGGATGATCGCGGCCAGGGCCAGTAAGCCGCTGGAAAATTTCGCGTTCAAAAGATTCCTCCCTGTGGTTGTCCGGCCCGGCATTGGTTCCGGGCTCCGGTTGGCACCTTACCGTCGCCGCCATAGTAACCGCCGAGTCCGGCACCGGCAACGCAATTTTTCCCGGGCCGGCAAATCGGCTTGCCGCCCGGGGTTTATGGTGTTATGTTTTGATCTTTATTCCGCCGGAATCCGGCTGAAGGGATCTCCCGTATCGAGATGAAAAAGTCATTACTGATCATTATATCTTCCGTTATCCTGCGTCTGATTATTCCCTCCCCCGCCCAGGCGTATATCGGCCCCGGGGCGGGGTTCGCCTTCCTCAGTTCCTTCATCTTCGTCCTCGGGGCGGTAGTGGTGGTCTTCCTCCTCATCTTCACGCTGCCATTCCGGCTGCTGCTGGGGGCCCTGCGGCGGAAGAAGAAGCACGGCCCAGCCTCGGTCGACCGGCTGATCATCCTCGGCCTCGACGGCCTCGACCCCGAGCTGGCCGCCGGGTTTATGGACCGGAAGCTCCTGCCCAACCTCTCCGCCCTGAAAGAGCAGGGGACCTTCCGCCCCCTGGGGACCAGCAACCCCCCGATCTCGCCGGTCGCCTGGTCGAACTTTATGACCGGGGTCAACCCGGGGAAACACAACATCTTCGACTTCCTCCGCCGCGACCCGAAGACCTACCTCCCCGCCCTCTCCTCGGCCGAGATCAGCACCTCCCCCCGGACGGTCAAAATCGGCCCGCTGCGGATCCCGGCCGGCAAGCCGGTCATCAGGATGCTCCGCAAGTCCGTTCCCTTCTGGAAGGTCCTTGGCGAGCACGGGGTCTTCAGCGTCATCCTCAAGGTCCCGATCACCTTCCCTCCCGAGCCCCACCGGGGCCTGCTCCTTTCGGGCTTGTGCACCCCGGACCTGAAGGGGTCCCAGGGGACCTTCACCTATTACACCACCGCCCCCTCCGCCGGCTCCGGGCTGACCTCCGGTTACCGCTGTCAGCTGGAGGGGCCAGGGCCGGTTTACGAGACCGGGATCTCCGGCCCCCCGACCCCCGCCGGCCGGGGAAGGATCTCGCCGTGCCTCTCCGGATCGAGGCCGACCGCGCCGCCGGCCGGGTGCGGCTGGAGGCGGGGAAGGAGAAGCTGGAACTCACCGTCGGGGTTCTCTCCCCCTGGGTCTCGCTCTCCTTCCGAGTCGGGCCGGGGAGGAAGGTCAAGGGGATCGCCCAGTTCTTCCTCAAGAACCTCGAGCCGCACCTCGAGCTCTATCTCTCCCCGGTCCAGATCGACCCGGAGAAACCGGCGCTGCCGATCTCCTCCCCCTTCATCTACTCGATCCACCTGGCCAAGCTCTTCGACCGCTTTGCCACCCTCGGCCTCCCCCAGGACACCTGGGCGCTCAACGAGGAGGTCCTGACCGACGACGGCTTTCTCCAGCAGGCCTGGTCGGTCCACGCCAAGCTCGAGGAGATCTTCTTCCACACCCTGAAGGGACTGAAGAAGGGCCTGCTCTGCTGCGTCTTCGACACCACCGACGTCATCCAGCACGAGTTCTGGCGTTATCTGGAGGACGACCACCCGGCCCTGAAAGCGGGTGCCGCCCGGCGGCCGGAGGTGATCGAGGAACTCTACCGGAGAATGGACGAGCTGGTGGGGAAGATCCGCGGGAAGCTGAAGGAACGCGACCTGCTCCTGGTCGTCTCCGACCACGGATTCAAGCTCTTCCGCCGGGGAGTGAACGTCAACACCTGGCTTTACCGGAACGGCTACCTGGCCCTGAAGGAGGGGATAACGACGTCGGGAGAGTGGTACCGGGACGTCGACTGGTCGAAGACCCGGGCCTACGCCTTCGGCCTCTCCGGACTCTACCTCAACCTGAAGGGGCGGGAGAAGGAGGGAATCGTGGCCCCGGAGGAAGCCGGGGAGTTGAAGCGGGAACTGATCGCCGGGCTCACCGCCCTCCAGGATCCCGGCTGGGAGAACCGCCCCGCCCTGGCCGCCGTTTATGACACCGCGCAGATGTACACCGGTCCCTACCGGGAGAACGCCCCCGACCTGATCCTCGGCTTCCATCCCGGCTGGCGGCACTCCTGGGAGTCGGTCTCCGGGAAGGTGGAGGAGGAGGTCTTCATCGACAACGAGAAGGCCTGGTCGGCCGACCACTGCATCGACCACCGTTACGTCCCCGGGGTCTTCTTCTCCAGCCGCCCGATCGGTGAGGGGGAGATCTCGCTGCTTGACCTCGCCCCGACCGCGCTCGATCTCTTTGGAATCCGCCCCCCGGCCTATATGGACGGCAAGACCCTGAAGTTTGCGGAAAAAGCCCTGACGACGGCTGCCGCTCCGGAATCAGTGTCGATAACAAAGAACTGAATATCCAATGATGAAGGCGAGCCACCGAAGAGGCTCGGCCGGCCAAAACTTGGATATTGAATGTTCCCTGTTGGCTATTGGACATTGACGAAGAGAAGAAAGCTTATGAGATCGGTCATTCCAAGGATCCTCTATCCGCTCTTAATATTCAGCGGCCTCATCCTCATCGCCTGTTCCCGCAATGCGACGCCGAAGAAGAAGGTGATCGTCCTGGCGATCGACGGGATGGACCCCCGGATCGTCCAGTCGATGATCGACCGGGGCAAGCTGCCCCACTTCAAGAAGCTGGCCGAGTTGGGCGGCTTCAAGAACCTCTGGTCTTCGATCCCCCCCCAGTCCCCGGTGGCCTGGGCCAACTTCATCACCGGGCAGAACCCGGGCGGGCACGCCATCTTCGACTTCATCCACCGCGACCCGGCCAGCTACCTCCCCTTCCTCTCCCTGACCGAGACCATCCCCCCCAAGACCGTCCTCAAGCCGGGTTCCTACGTCTTCCCCGTCTCCGGGGGGCAGGTGGTTCTCCTGCGCGAAGGGAAGGCCTTCTGGGAGTACCTCGACGAGGCCGGGATCCCGGCCACCCTCTTCAAGATCCCCTCCAACTACCCCCCGGTCGAGGCCGGCCAGTGCTCGGTCTCCGGGATGGGCACCCCGGACCTCCAGGGAAGTTACGGGATCTACCAGTACTTCACCACCGACCGGACCGACATCCCGGACGACTACTCCGGCGCCCGGTTGACCCTGGTCGACGTGGTCGACGGAGCGGTCAGGGAGGTGATCGAGGGTCCGCCCAATACCTATCGCGAAGGCTCCCCCGTCCTCGGGGTCCCCTTCACCGCCTGGATCGACCCCGAGCAGCCGGTGATCCGGATCGATCTTCCGGGGGAGGAGATCATCCTGCAAGAGGGGGAGTGGTCGGACTGGGTGGTCCTCTCCTTCAAGCCGCTGCCGGTGATCCCGGCGATGACCGGGATCGTCCGTTTCTACGCCCGCCAGGTGAAACCCTACTTCAAGCTTTACGTCACCCCGGTCAATGTCAACCCCCTGGATCCCGCCCTCCCCATCGACTACCCCGCCGGAGCCGCCCGGAAGATCGCCGAGGAGGCTGGACTGTTCTATACCCAGGGGATGCCCGAGGACACCAAAGCCCTGACCAACAACTCCCTCTCCACCCGGGAGTTCTACCGCCTTTCCCGGATGATCCTCGAGGAGCGCAACCGGCTCTTCCACCACCTCTTCGACCGGTTCGAGGATGGTCTCTTCTTCTTCTACTACTGCAGCATCGACCAGGGGACCCACATCTTCTGGCACCTGAGAGACGAGAAGCACCCGGTCCACGACCCCGAGGCCCGGGCCGAGCTGGGGGATGTGGTCGAGGAGCTCTACTCCGAGATGGACCCGATCGTGGCCAGGATCCTCGACCGTCTCGACGACCAGACCACCTTCATCATAATGTCCGACCACGGCTTCTCCCCGCTCTACCGGAACTTCCAGCTCAACTCCTGGCTGGAGCGGGAAGGATACCTGGTCCTGAAGTACGGGAAGCAGTCCGGCTCGCTCCTGGCCGGGGACGTCGACTGGTCGAGGACCCGGGCCTACGCCCTCGGGCTCAACGCACTCTACGTCAACCTCCGGGGGCGGGAGGGGCAAGGGATCGTCAACCCGGGCCCGGAGCGGGACCGGCTGGTGGAAGAACTGGCGGAGAAGCTGGAGGCGATCCGTGACCCGGACAACGGCAGCCCGGTGGTCAAGCGGGCCCACGTCCGGGAGGACGTTTACAGCGGTCCCCACCTGGAGCGGGCCCCCGACATCCTGGTCGGCTACGACTGGGGCTACCGGACCGGCTGGGAGAGCGCGCTGGGCGACGTGACGGACGGCGACCTGGTCACCGACTGCCAGGACAAGTGGTCGGGGGACCACTGCGGGGCGACCGAGATCGTCCCCGGGATCCTCTTCGCCAACAAGCCCCTTCTCCTCGAAGGTCCCCATCTCTACGACATCACCCCCTCGATCCTGGCCGAATTCGGGATCCCGATCCCGGAGGAGATGAGCGGCCGCAACATCTTCGCCCCCGCCCCCCCGACGGAGGAGAAGGTCCCGACCGAGGAGGAGCTGCGACAGCTGAAGTCCCTGGACTATATTTAGGCAGTGGGGAGTGGGCAGTAGGCAGTGGTTGGATGTGGTATCGCCCTCCGGGCTTGTAGGATCGGAATGCCGGTGGCATTCCTGGCAGTAAGTGAACTTTCGCTTCGCTTGGAATCAACGCCGGGCACCAAGCGGTAAGTCCGAATCAAGGAAATAATCATTAGCGCCGATTCGTGGAGATTCGCGGTTTGAAGAAGGGGCGAGGCAGGGGATAATCCGCCTCATCCGCTGAATCCGCGGTTAAAATCGGGAGAGATGCAAGATGGCGAAGAAGATCAAGATCGAAAGCGACCTCTACGACAAGCTCAAGCAGTACGCGGAAGCCGCCGGCTACTCCTCCGCCGACGAGTTCATCGTTCACGTCCTGGAGAAATCGGTGGCCGACCTGGAGAAGAACGCCGACGAACAGTCGGTCAAGGACCGCCTCACCGGCCTCGGCTACCTCGGCTGATCCCTTATTTTACAATTCAAGTCATACCTGTTTTGTAAAATAAGGCTGGGGCCGGCGAAGGTTGCCCGGGCGGGCGCTCGGCTCTAATCGCCTCCCGCGGGGAGGAGTATCACCCCCGTGGCTTTCCACGAACCCGGCAGCCAACTGTGGCCGTTGACGGTGAACTTCTCCATCTTCGGGAGATAGTTCTGGTCCCAGCGGTTATCCCACCGGTAGAAACAGAACTCTCTTTCCCGCTCCTCCGCCTCCCCGATTTCCAGGATCGACCTTCCCGGGAATTCCCCCGTCAGCCGCAGCTGGGCGGCGATCGTCCGCGGGATATCCCCGAGGGAGACCGGCGCGTCGGAAATTTTCAATTCGCCGGCGGAGTAAAGCGGTTTCGCCAGTACCAGGGGGATGCCCGAGCAGACCACCTTCCCCAGGGCGATGTTGTCCCGGTCAAATTCAATCTCCCGGCCCAGCGGCTCCAGGTTCAGCCCGGCGCTGGCCCAGGGGTTGCCGTGATCCCCGATGACGAAGAGCAGCGAGTGATCGAAGGAGCCGCTCTCCCGCAGCTTCCCGATCAGCTCCCCGGCGATCCGCAGCGCCGCCCGCGCCTGCTCCTTGCAGCCGGAACGGTCCTGGGGCAGGTGCTCGCGCTGAAGTTTCGCATTGAGGGTGTAGGGGGGGTGGGCTCCCTTGAGGTGGTAGAACTTGAAGGTTTTCCGGTCGCCCGAGAAGACGGTATTGGCCGCCAGGGAGTTGAAGAAGACCACGTCCTGGTCGACTTTTTTGGCACTGCGCGGCTCGAGGTAAGGGACAAAGTAAAACCGGCTCTTCAGGGCGTGGGGAAGATAGCGGAAGAGGGTGAGCCGCAGCAGTTCACCCGCCGATTTTCGTCCCTCGGCCTTCCTCTCCACCCTGCTCCGCCCCGCCCCGCCCCCCGCGTTCGAACATATCTCATCCGAGGTATAGATGGCCTTCGGGGACGGCAGTTCGTAGAGGCCGACCTGATAGCCTGCCTCTTTCAGGGCGCGCGGGATCGAGTCGGCCAGGAAGGACTGCTTGATGAAATCCCGGATGGGGATCGAATTATCGTAGCGCCGTCCGGTCAGGATGAACGTCACCGAGGGATAGGTCGTCGGGAATCCGCCGACCGCGTTCCGGAAGTAGGTGAACCCGTCGAAGATCTCGCGGCATCCGCGGTCCTCGGCGATTATCTCCTGGAAGATGTCCGACTGGAACATATCCAGCACCAGGATGATGACGTTCCGCTCCCCGGAGAATTCGAACATCTCCCGGTCATCGTACCCGACGGAGAAACCCTTCCATTCCGGCTCCCCGGGCGCCTTCAGGATCTCGGCGGCCAGGCCCGCTCCCTGGACCAAGATCAGGGCCAGGCTGGCCCAGGCGATATGCCGGTAGATGAGGGGGGCCTTGAGCAGAGCGACCGCCAGGACGGCGATCCAGATCGCCGAGTCGATTATCCCGTTCAGGAGGTAGTCGCTCCAGATGATCTCCCGGCCGTCGAGGACCCCGTAATTCCAGACCAGGATGTTGCCCTGGATCCAGAGCAGCAAGCCCAGCGCGAAGACCAGGGCCACCGCCCGCTGGTGCAGCCTGCCCCGCAAGCCGAACAGGAGGAGCGAGACGGCGGCCCCCGCCGCAATGGAGCCGGCAGCGAGCACCCAGACCATATCCGAGTAGAAATACGGGATCTGGAGAAGGTTCGTGAAGTAAAGATACGACGGACCGATAAAGAGCAGCGTCAGGGAGAGGAGAAAGCCCGCCCCGGCGGCGGCGGAAATTTTTTTCGGCTTCGTACTCATCCGTCACTGTTAACTGCTCACTGATTACTACTTACTCCTCCCTTCCGCAAGTACTCATCCGCCCGCTCCTCCTCTCCCCGTTCCCGGCAGATCCGGGAGAGGAGAAGGTAGAATCTCCCGTCTTCCGGCCAGAGCTCGATACCCCGCCGGAGGTACTTTTCGGCCTGATCGTATTCCTCCCGGGCCGTTTCACCTTTCTCCCGGGCTTCCTTTTCCCTTCCCGCGGCCAGCAACGAGGCCGCTTCCCGGCTGTGCATATCGCCGAGGTTGATGTAACAGGCGCCGAGGTTGAAGTGGGCGAGGAGGTTTTCCGGGTCGAGCTCGATCACCTTCTCAAAGTCGCGGATTGCGGGGTTGAGGCGGCGGTTGTTGAGGTGGATCACCCCCCGGTTGAGATAACCGGCCGGGTAGTCGGGGAAGAGAGCCAGCGAGGCCTCGATGTATTTCTCCGCCCGCCGGTAGTCCTTCAAATGGTCGATGTAGATCACCGCCAGGTTATTGTAGGCCCCGACCGCGGAGGGGTCGAGTTCGATCATCTTCCTGAACTCCTCGGCCGCCCGCTCGTAACGTCCCCGGTCGAGGTAGGCCTTCCCCAGGTTGCCCCGGATCCGGGGGTGCCGCGGCTCCCGGGCCGCGTTGGCCTCCCAGATGGTGACCGGGCTCTCCCAGGCCAGGTTGCGGTTATAAGTCAGCCAGCCGAGAGCGAAGACCGCGGCCGCCGGCAGGATTAACCGTGTCCGGCCATATCCCGTCCGAGCGGCGAGCAGGGCGGCGAAGACCGCCGCCGTCCCGAAGAGGGGGAGGTAGAGTCGGTGTTCGACCATCGCGTCACCGATCGGGAAGAGGCTCGACTCCGGCAGCAGGGCCAGGAGGAAGAAGGCGATCCCGAAGCCGGCCGGGCGGAGGTTCTTCCGCCGGAGGCAGAAGATCGCGGCGATGACCAGGGTTGTCAAGAGCGAGAGGCAGATGATCACCAGGGGTTCGAAGAAGGAGACAACCGCTGTATAGTCGTACTCCACCCGCTGGCCGACCGGGAGGACCAGGAGCCTGAGATAGGTGGCCAGGACCCGGGACTGGGTGAGCAGATAGCCTCCGCGGGAGATCCCGGCAGGATCGTTATAGTAGAGGTTGCCCCGGTGGAGAAGGTAGAGGGCGGGGACGGCCAGGACCAGAAGGAAGAAGGGGAGGAGCCTTCCGGCCCGTCCGGATTTCCCCGCCGGCGGCCGGTCCCTCAAAACGGTGAGCTCGGCCAGGAGGAGGGCCGCCGGCAGGGTGACGGCGAACTCCTTGGAAAGGAGAGCCCCGGCGGCGGCGAGCAGGGAGAGAAGGTAAAAGGCCGTCCGGCCCCTGCCCCCGTCCCGGGACTTCAAGTAGAAGAGGAGGAAGAGGAGGTAGAAGCCGGCGGCCAGGGAGGTCGCCCGCTGAACAACGTAGGTGACCGCCTGGGTCTGAACCGGATGAAGAAGGAAGAAGAGCGCGCCGAAGAGAGCGGGCAGGGGGGACCCCTTGGTCGTAATCCGTTTCAGAAGCAAGAAGACTGTCAGGGCGTTGACCAGGTGAATGACGACGTTGCCGGCGTGGTAAGGAGCGGGGTCGAGGTTGGCGAAGCGGAAGGTGATGGCGAAACTGTAGTAGGTGACGAAGCGGGTCGGCCAGAACCGGAAGGTGGGGACCGGGTCGAGGCGGCGGAGAGCCGCGTTGTCCCGGATCGAAGGCCCGTCATCGAGGTGGAAGGAAGCCTCGAAGGCCGGGAGATATGCCGCCAGCCCGCTTCCGACGATGAGCAGGAGAGCAAGCGTTGTCCCTGAAAACCGTTTCACTCCGGACTTGCGGCCCCGGCGCTGCTGGAGAAAGTGTCCGCCGAATTTATCATTGGACACCGATCTCCGCCTCCCGGAGGGCTTTTGTCAACAATTCCCCCACCCCGAGTTCGGTGGCCCAGCGCCGGAGGTAGCCGATATCAAGTGAATCTTTCTGGACTTTCAGCTCGCCCCTGATGTCGTTCCACTGGTTTTCGGAGACCTCCCCGCCCGGCCGGAACCAGGCCAGTTTCTTCCGAACCACGTCCTCCGGGGAAGCCAGATAGATTTCGACGGTTTGTTCTTCTCCCGGCAGGGAGTCCGGTCTTCTTCTCCGGAAAACCTCGATCTCGTAAGGCGACCGGCGGGGAAGGAAGACATCGATCTTAAACATCGTCTCCAGGTGAATCAGGTTGAAGGAGGAAGACCGCCGGATCGCGTCGAGGATCAACCGGTCATCGATATAATAAGTCGGTTGCAGCATCTCGGTCGGGGGTCGGACGTGTTCCGGCTTCAGGGATGAAGCCAGAACGATATCCATCGTCGAACGGGCCATCCCATAGGCGGAACTGGCTACCGAGCCGCCGACATAATAAGGAACGCCCAGCTTCTCCAGAGCTTCCACCACCGGTTTGAGTGCCGCGACGATATCCGGCTTATTCATAAGATTTCGTTTCCAGGTATTGTCGGAGGCTGTCCGCCAGCTCATCCCCGTAGTGGCAAGCCACGAATTTCAGGTCCAGTTCTCTCCGGCTCAGACCGGGATTGGCCCGGGCGATTGCCCGGCGGGAGAGGAAAAGCGCGGCCGCCGACAGCGAACTGACCCGGGCCATTCTCTCCGCGACCGTCAGACCGCGGAGCGAAGACACCAGGAACCGTTCGACTTCCGGAGAGGTGTCCGGGGACCGGCCGGTCATTATTTCCCTCCTTCCGCTCGCCGATGATGGCCCGGACGGCCGGCGCCCCATCGCGGCGAACCATCCCTAGCCTGGCTGAACAGTATAAGAAAAATTCAAATTTTTGTTTACAGAAATCGTTTCCGGGGGTATGCTCCAGCCACTTTGGGCTTGCAGGGCCCGGGCAGGGAGGCGAAAACCTTACCGCCGGCGGGAGACGGACATTGCCCGTCATCCCACCGATTTTTTTATCTCAAGAACTGCAAAAAGGAGAAACTTAATGACGAAGGATACGCTCGATTTTTTACGATCGAAACTGTCCGGCGATGACTTCCGGCGTCTGGCGGACCTGGAGAACGGGAAGCTCAACGCCTTCGTCGCCGACGCGATCAGGCTCTGCGCACCGGACGAGATCTTCATCTCCGACGACAGCGAGGAGTCGGTCCTGAGGACCCGCCGGGAGGCCCTGGAGACCGGGGAGGAGAAGCGGCTGGCCATCGAGGGGCACACCGTCCACTTCGACGGGATCGGCGACCAGGGGCGTGACCGGGAGGTCACCCGCTACCTGGTGCCCGAGGGCGAGACCCTCGCCCCCTCGCTCAACCAGATCAGCCGGGAAGAGGGGCTGGCCGAGGTCCGGGGGTTGCTGGAGGGTTCGATGCGGGGGCGGACGATGATCGTCCGTTTTATGACCCTGGGCCCCAACGACTCCGTCTTTTCCATCCCCTGCGTGGAATGCACCGACTCCTGGTACGTCTCCCACAGCCTTGACCTCCTTTACCGGCTCGGCTACGAGGAATTCCGGCGGATGAGGAAGAAGGATGAGTTCTTCGCCATCCTCCACTCCGCCGGGAAGCTCGACGAACGGATGGTGAGCGCCGAGGGGGAGAAGAAGCGGATCTACATCGACCATACCCGGGATACGGTCTACTCGGTCAACACCCAGTACGCCGGGAACACCGTCGGACTGAAGAAACTGGCCCTGCGGCTGACCATCCGGAAGGCCGATCGGGAGGGCTGGCTGGCCGAGCATATGTTCCTGATGGGGGTGAAGGGGCCGGGGGGCCGCAAGTCCTACTTCGCCGGGGCCTTCCCCTCCGCCTGCGGGAAGACCTCGACCGCGATGCTACCGGGCGAGGAGATCCTCGGTGACGACATCGCCTATTTCCGGGCGGTGGAGGGGCGGTGTATGGCCGTCAACGCCGAGTCGGGGATTTTCGGGATCATCCAGAACGTCAGCGCCGCCAGCGATCCGGCGATCTGGGAGGTCCTGAGCAAGCCGGTCGAGGTGACCTTCTCCAACGTCCTGGTCCGGGACGGCAGGCCCTACTGGCTGGGGATGGGAGAGGAGATCCCCGAAAGCGGCGAGAACTTCTCCGGCGAATGGTTCAAGGGGAAGCAGGACTCGCAGGGGAAAGAGATCCCCCCCGCCCACAAGAACGCCCGTTACGCCGTGCGTCTGAAAGCCCTGGCCAACTGCGACCCCGAGCTGGAGAACCCCGAAGGCGTGAATCTCGACGTGATCATCTACGGCGGGCGGGACTCCCACGCTTACGTCCCGGTCCAGCAGGCTTACGACTGGGCCCACGGGATCGTCGCCTACGGCGCCGCCCTGGAGACCGAGACCACCTTCGCCACCGTGGGGAAGGAAGGGGTGCCGGAGATCAATATGATGTCGATCCAGGATTTCGTCGCCATCCCCCTGGGGAGGTACATCCGGAACGACCTCGAATTCGAAAAGCAACTGGACCGGGTCCCGGCCGTCTTCGGGGTCAACTACTTCCTGAGGGGCGGGGACGGCAAGTTCCTTAACGGGGTGCGGGACAAGCACGTCTGGATCCGCTGGATGGAGCGGCGGATCCACGGCGAAGCCGGGGCCCTGAAGACCCCGACCGGGCTGATCCCGAAGTACTCCGACCTGAAGGTTCTTTTCCGGGAGGTGCTGGGGAAGGAATACACCGAGGACGACTACCGCGCCCAGTTCACGATCCGGATCCCCCAGAACCTGGCCAAGATCGAGCGGGCCATCGCCTGCTACCGGCAGGAGGAAGAAGTCGGGGAAGAGGTCTTCCGGATCCTCGATGCCCAGTGCTCCCGGCTCCTCGCCGCCCGGAAGGAGTTCGGGGACTACGTTACCCCCGACCGCTGGCGGTAATTTCGTCAATAGCGGTAGGCCGCCCGGAGGATGACCTGGCGGCCGGGTCCGGGGACCCCGGGGATCTCCTGGAAGCTGACCTTGAAGGGGTTGTCGAGGCTGATGACCCCCTCCAGGTCGGGGAGCCCCGGCGGAAGGAAGGCCAGACCGGCGGAGGTGAGGACGGCCTCCTCCCGCCCGGAACGGAGGGGGTTGGTCCGCTGCCGGCGGTACTCGTTTTCCAGCCGGAACTCCAGGCCCTCCAGAAAAATCCAGGCTACGCTGAGCAGCCCGCGCCGGCGCGGGTAGTTGAGAGCGTAGAAACTGGCCTCGGCCTGGGGGTCGCGGTAGCGGTGCGACTTCTCCAGCCAGGCGTAAGCGGCCCGGATCCGCAGATTCCTCCAGGCCCGGGCGAAGACCAGCTGAACCCCCCGGGTGTCGAGATCGACGGCGTTGGCCGTCCGGGCATTGACCGCATCCTCCCGGTAGGTCCAATCCACCAGGTCCCGGTCGGCCCGGTAGAAGATCGTCCCCTCCAGCCGCCACCCCTCCCGGGCCAGCGCCAGCCCGCCCTCCACCGTCCGCGACTGTTCCCTCCCCAGGTCGGGGTTGCCCCCGAAGAGCCCCCCGGGCGGGGAGCCGAGGGCGGTGTAATCGGGGAGCTGGGAGGACGCCCCGTAACGGAGGAAGTACCGGTCCTCCCCCTCCCCGTGCCGCCCGATCAGCTCGGCCCCGGCCAGGGGAGAGAGGCAGGAGTCCGCCCGGTTGGAGAGATCCAGGCCGGCGCCGGCGGATAATACCAGGTCGAGGTCCCGGGTCAGGGGGAAGGCCTTCTCCGGGGCCAGGGCGATCCTGCCGTCGGTCCGGGAGTAGTAGGGGCTGTCGGTGATGGCCGTGGAGGCGAGGCGGTCGGCGGCCACCTGGCCGGAGCAGACCAGGGCCACCGTCCCCAAATCGCGCCGTCCGGCCGCGGCGGCCGACCAGACGGAAGTCCGGTGGAAGGCCTCGTAGAAGGCGGGGTCCTCCCGCTGGAGGACATAGTGGTCGTTGTTTCTCCGGTAGTACGCGCTCAGTTCGAGGAAATTGTCCTCCTGCTGCCCGCGGCGGTGGTTGAGGAAGACCAGGGAGGTTCGGACCCGCTCGGTCTCGGCGGTGGGGAGGTAATCCTCGGGGGTGTACATATCCGGCCAGCCGAAGAACTTGTCCCCATAGCCGGCGAAGAGATCGGTCTGGCAGTCGCCGGCCAGGAGCTGGAGGCGCGTCCCGTAGCGCTGGAAATTGAAGTCCCCGTTCGGCCGGGTTCCGTCCCCGACCGCCCGGGCGAGGTCGAGGTCGAAGCCTCCCCGGTCCACCGCGCCGGAGAGGAACCCTCGCGGCCGGACCAGGCCGCCGGCGGCGAGGTGCTGGGAGTTGTAACCCCGGTCCCCCCACCCGGCGCCGAGCGAGCAGCCGGTCCCCACCGGGCTCCAGCCGTAAGCAATCGAGCCGGCGGTGGCGTTGAACCCGGAGCGGGCGCTCTCGAAGCCGGAGAGGACGAGCGGAGGGGAGAAAAAGAGGGGCGCGACCGGGATCTCGCTGCGGTAGTGGCCGGTCTGGGGATCGATGAGGCCGGCCGCCCCCGCCCGGAAACCGGTCTGGGTGAAGATCCCGCCCCGGATCGAGCCGTCGGCGGCGGCGGAGGAGGAGTTGCGGACCTGGAGATCGATCCGGGGGCGGAAACGGAGGTCCGCCGCCGGTCCCTCCAGGGGCGCGCCGGCCAGCGCCAGCGGGTCGGCCGCTTCCCGGACCACCACCGGGGCGAGCTCAAACTGCTCGCCCTCTTCCGCGGCCGCGGGGGAAGCCGAGAACGCCAGGACCGCCGCCAGTATCCACCCCGGATTTCTCATCCCGTTGCTCACCCGGGCCAGGGAGGGGAATTTCATTTCCTTCACGGCGCGAATGCCGTATGCTTTCGATACCGATAGCGAATTTATCTGGCGGAGGCGAGAGTCTCCGCACGGTTTATAAATGGCCTCCGAAGAAATAACAACCGATTTCCTGGTCATCGGGTCCGGCCTGGCGGGGTTGAACTTCTCCCTGAAGGCGCTCGGCGCCGGGTCGCTTGCCCTGGTGACCAAGCAGGATATCGCCGAGTCCTCCAGCCGCTACGCCCAGGGCGGGATCGCCGCCGTCACCGACCGGGACGACTCCTTCGCCGAGCACATCCGCGATACCATCCGGGCCGGGGACGGGCTCTGCCATCCGGAGATCGTCGAGCTGGTGGTCAACTCCGCCCCCGACCGGATCCGGGAGCTGATCGAACTCGGGGTGAAGTTCACCCGGCGGCCGGAAAACCGCCGGGAATACGACCTGGGCCGGGAGGGGGGGCATTCCCGCCGGAGGGTTCTCCACGCCGCCGACCAGACCGGAGCCGAGATCGAGCAGTGCCTGGTCGAGGCCGTTCGGTCGGAGAAACGGATCGCGGTCTTCGAGGATCACATCGCGGTCAACCTGATTCTCTCCCCCGACCCGTCCGACTCCGGGCGGCCGCGTTGCCGGGGGGCCTACGTCCTCGATCGGAAGGCCAACCGGGTGAAGACCTTCCTCGCCCACACCACGGTCCTCGCCACCGGGGGGGCGGCCAAAGTCTACCTATATACCTCCAACCCCGATACCGCCGCCGGCGACGGGGTGGCGATGGCTTGGCGCGCGGGGGCCCGGATCGCCAATATGGAGTTCATGCAGTTCCACCCCACCTGCCTCTACCACCCGAAGGCCAAGTCCTTCCTGATCTCGGAGGCGGTCCGGGGCGAGGGCGGGGTTTTACAGACCAGGTCCGGCCGGCCCTTTATGGGCCGCTACCACCCGATGAAGGACCTCGCCCCCCGGGATATCGCCGCCCGGGCGATCGACGCCGAGATGAAGAAGAGCGGGGACGATTACGTCCTGCTTGACATCACCCACCGCCCGGCGGCCTTCATCCGGCGGCGTTTTCCCCACATCTATCGCCAGTGCCGGCAGTTCGGGATCGACATCACCCGGTCCCCCATCCCGGTAGTCCCCGCCGCCCACTACTCCTGCGGCGGGGTCCAGACCGACTCCCGGGGCCGGACCTCGATCCCCGGCCTGCTGGCGATCGGGGAGGTCGCCCACACCGGGCTCCACGGCGCCAACCGCCTGGCCAGCAACTCGCTCCTGGAGGCGCTGGTCTTCGCCGACCGGGCGGCCCGGCAGGCCCGGGAGGAGATCGCGATTCCCCGTCCCTTCCCCCGGGTTCCTCCCTGGAAGATCGGGCAGGCGGTCGACGCCAGCGAGGCGGTGATGGTGGCCCATAACTGGGACGAGATCCGCCGGCTGATGTGGAACTACGTGGGGATCGTCCGCTCCGACAAGCGCCTCGACCGGGCCCGGCGGCGGATCCGCAACCTGCAGAAGGAGATCGACGAGTATTACTGGAACTTCATCATCACCGCCGACCTGATCGAGCTGCGGAACATCGCCACCGTCGCCGCCCTGATCGTCGCCTCCGCCCGCCGCCGCAAGGAGAGCCGGGGCCTGCACTACAGTCTCGATTATCCGGAGAGAGACGACCGCCGGTTTCGTAAAGATACGGTTTTGAAGCCGAGAAGGCTTCAAAGACGGTAATCGGTGACCGGCGATCCGGCGATGAGGAAAATATTACCTTGAAAAGGGGGCCGGATCTGGTTTAATTTCCACTCCCGTATTCGCGGGGATTATTGACCGAACAATTGCGCTGACCGAGAGAGGAGAAGTCAGGATGACCGAAGAGAAGATTCAACCGGAAGAGACCTTGGAAGAGACCGCGGCCCCGGAAGCCGCCAACCAGTCCGGGAAACAGTCCGCCCCGCCAGCTCCCGAAACGGCGGAGCCAGCCGGCGCGCCTCCCCCCGCGGCGGAGGCCGCCGTGCCGGCCGCGGAAGAGGAACCGGCCGAAGAGGAGAAGAAGAAAAAGAAGATCCGCCACCTCTCGCTCGAGGAAGTGGAGAAGAAACTGGCCCGGGCCCGGATCAAGATGGGGGGAGAGGCCTCGGTTTACATCCGGCACCTCAAGGACCGGAAGCGGGAACTGGCGGGGGAGGGGGGGAGTGAGCAGTAAGCAGTGAGCAGAAAAAGACCGGGATTCAACAGAGGGACAATGCGCAAGACGGGATTTTCGCTTCTGGCGATATTCTTCCTCTTCAGCTCCGTCGGCCGTTCCCAGGAGCTGTACTCGATCGGTCTCACCGGGGAGTATCCCGATTGCGAGATACTTTTCGGGGAATACCGGGACTGGGAATGGGTGGAGACGGTCTTCCCTCCGGGCGAAAGTTTCGACGGCAACTTCGACCCGGCCCTGGCGGTCAGCACCGATGGGGAATTCTGGGCGCTCTGGGCGGGCTGGAGGGACGGGGAGGAGACGAAGATCCACTTCAGCCGCCGGCGGGGCGGTACCTGGAGCCAGGCCTGTCGGGTGACGGCCGGCGGGGATAATTGGGAGCAGACCCCCGCCATCGCCTTCGGGCCGGATGGCACGCTTCTGGCGGCCTGGGCTGGTTCTCGGGACGGCAGTTCGGGGATCTACTGCGCCCGCTGGGCGGGGAACGGTTTCGGTCCCGCCGAGCTGGTCAGTTCGCCCGTCGAATTTCCCCTCCTTCGCCCGGCCCTGGGCGTCGCTGCCGGCGGCTGCGCTCTCCTGGTTTGGCAGGGTTGGGACGGTTCCTATTACCAGATCTTCGGCAGCTTCTTCGACGGCCGGAAATGGTCGGAGGAGGAGATGATCGCTCCCCGCCCCGGGGTCGACCAGGTCTCCCCCTCGGTCTTCGCCGCGGGTGAAGGCCGATGGGAATGTTTCTGGGCGGAGGAAGGAAAACTCTTCTCCGCCGCCGCCGGGGGCTGGGGGTGGACCGAGCCGGCGGCCGCCGGATCATTCTCCGGCGCGGTTATCCCCCGTGCCGAAGAGCCGCCTTCCCCCGGCTGGCTGGTGGAGAGGGGGCGGTACGGGGAGACGCGGACCCGGAGGACCGGCGTTCTCTTCGCTGCGGACCGGGCCCTCCCCGCATTCGGGGAGAAGGCCGCCGCCGGGCAGGAGTACATCGGTTACGGGGACAGCATCACCCTGGGCTGGAACGCCGGGGAGGGGCAGGACAGCAGCTATTCCTATATCCCCTACCTCAAGTCCAAGCTGCAGAATGCCTATGGGGTAAGCTATACCATCCGCAACCAGGGCTACGGGGGACACATAACCGCCACCCTGGCCTACGGGGGATGTCTGCCGGGCAAGGGATGCTGTCCAGGCATCAACGCGGTCATTGACAGCTTTCCCAACGCTTCGCGCATCCTGATTATGGCCGGGACCAACGATCTCCGCGGCACGGCTCCCTCCACTTCCAAAAGCAACCTCGGGGTGATGATCGACCGGGCCCGGAAAAAGGGCTGCACCCCCATCCTGGCGACCATCATCCCGCGCTGCGATTCCACCAGTTACGGCGATGCGGCGGATACCCTGAGCCGGGATTACATCATCCCGCTGGCGAGAGAAAAAGGTTGCTTGCTGGCCAACCCCTGGCAGGCTTTCCGCAATACAGCCGGCTGGTGCGGGGTCCTGCTCGAAGACGGGCTTCACGTGACCATCGCCGGGGCCAACAAGATCGCCGATGCCTGGTACGCGGTGATCCCGGCGCCGCAGTCCACGCCGCCCCCCACCCCTCCCCCCACCCCGTCTCCTTCGCCCAGCGTCACGCCCACCCCCGTCCAGTTGCTGGGCCTGCTTGACTCCGGGGATTACAACGGGGACGGCCGGGCCGATATTGCCGTCTTCCGGCCTGCCTCCGGCCTCTGGGCGGTCCGGGGGATAACCCGGGTTTATTTCGGGTCCTCCTCCGACCTCCCGGTATCCGGTGATTACGACAACGACGGGACCACCGATATCGCCGTCTTCCGGCCCGCCACCGGTCTCTGGGAAATTCGGGAGGTGACCAGGGCTTATTTCGGGGGTTTCGGTGATCTCCCCGTCCCCGGCGATTACAGCGGCGACGGGTACTGCGAGCCGGCGATTTACCGGGCGTCCGCCGGACTCTGGGCGGTCCGCGGCGGAGCCAGGGCATATTTCGGGGCAGCGGGAGATATTCCGGTTCCCGGTTATTATACCGGGGGACGGGAAAAACATATCGCCGTTTTCCGATCCGGCACCGGACTGTGGGCCGTCCGCGGCCAAACCAGGCTTTACTTCGGCGGGAGCGGAGACCACCCCGTCCCCGCGGCTTACGGAGATGACGGGACCACCGACCGGCCCGCCATCTTCCGGCCCTCTACCGCGCTCTGGGCGTCGAGGGGCTTGAGCCGTTTCTATTACGGCGCCGTTTCCGACCAACCCCGTCCCGCTCCCTATGACGGCGGAGGCGCGATCGGGGCCGTCTTCCGGGAGAGTCTCGGTCTCTGGGCGCAGCGGGGATTGGGCTGGGTCTTTTACGGTCAGGGAAAAGACATACCGGTGAGCGGCCGGCTCCCCCGGCCGCTTACTCCCACACCGACCGCCACCCCGACTCCCGTTCCGACCGCCACCCCGTCACCCGTGCCCACGGCCTCGGTCACGCCGGTGCCGACCGCCACCCCGACCCCCGTTCCGACCGCCACGCCGACACCTCTGTCGACCGGGACCCCGGTTTCTCCCACCGCGACTCCCATCCCCACGCCCTGAAGTCGGGCGGAAGCAGATGGAAGGATAATTGGGGAAGGCGGGGCGGCCCCGGCCCGCCAATACTATCCGCGGGCGCCGGACTTCAGTGGCGGTTGATCTCCACCGCTCCGATCACCACCGTCAGCATCAGCAGGGTGAGGACGATCGCCGCGGTCTCGTTGGACATCAGCGAATCGCGTATCCCCCCTCCCTCTCCCCCCGCGCGCCAGGCGGTCTCCCCGGCGGCCACCGCCGCGATCTCCGCCGGGGTCAGGCCCGCCAGGATCGCTTCCGCCCGCTCCCGACTCAGGCCGCTCCGGGCAAGGCGGTCTTCGGCGGCCCTGTCCCGCCCCCGGGCGGTTCCCGCGGAAGAAGGGGAGGGAGAAGAGAGCAGGGCCGCCCGGGCCGGGACGGGGAGGAGGGCGGGGGGGGCGAAGATCGCCAGCGTCAATGCCACCTTGAAGATCGAAATAGGTTTCTTCATCGTGATCCTTCCTTGCTGCTGCCGGCCGGGTGACCCCGGTCCCGCCACCGATAATTTCGCTTATTCTACTACGTTTATCGGCCGTTTTGGTTCAGTCCGGAAATCAATTCCCGGTGGATGAGAGGGTTGGCGGCCGCCACCTCGCCCCGGTGGAGATCGAATCTCCCCCCGGAGAAGTCGCTCACCCGCCCCCCCGCCTCCGCGACCAGGAGCGACCCGGCCGCGGTGTCCCAGGGTTTCAGCCCCCGCTCCCAGAATCCGTCGAGCCGCCCGGCGGCGACGTAGGCCAGGTCGAGGGCGGCCGAACCGTCCCGGCGGAGGCCCTGGATCCGCGGGAGCAGCGCCGCGGCGAGCTCCAGGGCCTTCCACCGCTCGCTCCGTTCGTAGGGGAAGCCGGTGGCCAGGAGGGCGTCGGCGAGGGCGGCCGCCGCCGAGACCCTGATCTCCCGCCCGTTGAGCCGGGCTCCCCCCGACCGGACGGCCTCGAACATCTCGTCCCGGCCCGGGTCGTAAACCACCCCCGCCGCCATCTCTCCCCGGTATTCGAGGGCGATCGAGACCGAGTAGAAAGGATAGCCGTGGACGAAGTTGGTAGTCCCGTCGATCGGGTCGATCCACCAGAGGCACTCCGGATCCCCCTCTCCCCGCCCGCTCTCCTCGGCCGCGATCCGGTGGGAGGGAAAAGCGTCCCGGATGACGGCGATGGCTGCCTGCTCCGCCGCCAGGTCGACCTCGGTCACCAGGTCGGTGACCCCTTTCCGGTCGACCCGGAACCCGGCCGCGCTTCCCCGGCGGATGGCCTCCCCGGCCGCTCCCGCCGCCCGGCGGGCGGTCTCCAGGGCGCGGGGGAAAAAGCTTTCTTTTCCTGGTTTCATCGATTTTCAGGATCCGGAGTCGGGCGAGTCGGACCGGTCGGCCGGCCGGTAGGACGGAAACTTTTTCGCTCTGGCATTTTCCCGGCGCCGGAGTACTCTACCCCGGGTAAGGAAATTTTGAAACCAAAAAGGAGGAAGACCGATGATTGCCTTCGAAGACTTCAAGAAACTCAACCTGGTGACGGCCACGGTTATCCGGGTCGAGAATCACCCCCAGGCCGACCGGCTGCTGCTCCTCACGGTCGATCTCGGGAAGGAGGATAGGACCCTGGTGGCGGGGATCAGGCAGTTCTACCGGCCGGAGGAGCTGGTCGGCCGGCAGCTGGTGGTGGTCGAGAACCTCGAGCCGGCCGTCATCCGGGGGGTGGAGAGCCGGGGGATGATCCTGGCGGCCAAGGACGAAAGCACCCTTTCCCTGGTCGCCCTCGACCGTCCGGTCAGCCCGGGTTCGCCGGTCAGTTGAGGGGTTTCAGTTCGGGGAGGACGAACTTTCCCCTCTTCTGAACCACTTTCCCGTCGAGGTGGATCTCGCCGTCGGTCATAATCCGGACCAGGTCCCAGTGGACGGCGGAGCGGTTGCCGTTGTCGCACTCCCGGTAGGCGTTGCCGGGGGTGAGGTGGATGGAGCCGGCGATCTTCTCGTCGAAGAGGGTGGAGAGCATCGGCCGGCGGATCGCCCGGTTCAGGCCGAAGGAAAACTCCCCGAAGCCGCGGGCCCCCCGGTCGGTGTCGAGGATGCTTTTCAGGTGCTCTTCCCCCCGATCGGCCGACGCCCCGACGATCCGCCCTTTCTTCACCTCGAACCGGACCCCGGAGAAGATCTTCCCCTGGGCCAGGGAGGGGACGTTGAACCGGATGTATCCCTCGGCCGAGTCCTTCGCCGGCGCGGTAAAGACTTCCCCGTCGGGGAGGTTCCTCTTCCCCTCGCACTTGATCGCCGGCATCCCCTCGATCGAGAAGGCGATGTCGGTGTCGGGGGCGAGGATCCGGACGGTGCCGGCCCGTTCCAGGAGGCGTTTCAGCTTCTCCTGCCGTTTCGCCTCCCGCTCCCAGTCGATGTTGCAGGCCCGGAAGTAGAAATCCTCGAAGTCCTCGAAACTCATCCCGGCGTCCTGGGCCTGGCTGTGGGTCGGGTAACGGGTGATCACCCAGCGGGTGTGCTCGACCCGCCGCTCCTGGATCGGCCGCAGCAGCCGCTGGCGGGAGCTGATCGCCTTTCCCGGAATCCCGGCCAGGGTCTGGTTGTTGAGCGGCGACCCGATCCCGATGTAGACGTCGACCCGTTTCATAAACTCCAGCTCGTGGCGCGGGAAGTAGGCCAGCTGCCGCGGGTTGGCCCGGCGGTAGAAGTTGTAGACCAGGTCGGAGTCGGCGTAACCGATCCGAACGTAGCGGGCCCCCCGCTCCAGGCAGAGGGTCTGGATCTCGCGGACGAACTCGGCCGGGGTCCCGTCGGCGTACTCGATCATCACGATGTCGCCTTCCCTTACCCCGGTGGAATAATCGACCATTATCCCGGCCAGCCGGGCCTGTCTCGGATCTTTCATCTTCTGCTCCCTTTACTGGAATTCGATTTTCAGGTGAACGATCTCCGGGGTGTTGCCGATCCGGACCGGGGGTCCCCAGGTACCCGCCCCGCCGGTGACATAGACCTGGGTCTCCCCCAGCTTTCCCCAGCCCCAGCTGACCGGGTAAAGCGCGGAGGTGACCAGGTTGATGGGGAAGAGCTGCCCGTGATGGGTGTGCCCGCAGAAGACCAGGGCCACCCCTTCCTCCACCGCCTCCCCGATCCGCCGCGGCTGGTGATCGAGGAGGATGACCGGACAGTCCCGGTCCAGACCGTCCAGAATCTCCCGGAGCGGGACCTCGGATCCGGACCGCCGCCGGACGGTGACGTCTTCCCGCCCCGCCAGGTAGAAACTGCCCTCGATCTTCACCGCCCGGTCGCGGAGGAAGGTGATCCCCCGGCCGGAGAGATACTCCACCGCCTGGTCGGCCCCGGTGATGAACTCGTGGTTCCCGGTTACGGCGTAAACCCCGAGCCGGCCCCGCAGCCGGGCGAGCAGTTCTCCCAGCCGTTCGGCTTCCGGGGCCGGGATCCGGTGGTCCAGGATATCGCCGGCGAGGACGACCAGGTCGGGCCGGAGGGCCGCGGTCTTTTCGACCACCGTCTCGAGGAAATGCGGGCCGACTACCGTCCCCAGATGAAGATCGGATATGAGGACCAGGTCAAGACTCCGGAGGGGGCCGCAAGAGGGCCCCAGGGCGATCCGGTGAGTCGCCACCCGGAGGTGACGGGCGTTGAGGTGGCCGACGAAGAGGAGAAGGATCACCGCCAGCCCCCCGGCCAAAATCCATTCCCGGCGGACGGCCGGGAAACCGGCCTTTCCCGGACCGTCGCGGAAGATCCGGACAAGCCAGGTGATCACCCGGGCGAGATCGGCCAGGATCAGGATCAGGAAGGCGTAAAAGACAAAACCGAACCACCAGGCCCCCGCCTGCCAGAGCCGGCCGGCCAGCGACGGCGGCAGGAGCCGCCGCCCGAATCCGGAGAGGAAGAGGGTGGCGAAGAGGATGAGCAGGATCAGGGCCGCCGCCCGCCGAGGCCCTCTTCCGGCCGGCAGGGCGGAACGGAGATGCCAGTAAATATAAATGTGGGCGGCGAGATAGAGGCCCAGCACGATAATTACGAAAGGGGGCATAACATTCCTCGGCTGCCGGAGGTATCCCGGTGAATCCGGAACTTTCCTGTAAATTTTAAGCTACCACACCGGTTTCCTCCCGGCCAGGGTTTTCCACCTTGACCGGGTTCGGGAGAGGGATATTATGGGGAATGGGGAATGGGGAATGGGGAACACTGTTCAATCCAGGCCGGTCCTTAATGAGCCGGTTATTGTTTCCACGCCGCTCGATCCGGACGCGATCTCCCGACTCCGGGCCGGGGACCGGGTCTTGATCCGAGGGATGATCTATGCCGCCCGGGACGCGGCCCACCGCCGGCTGGTCGATCTGCTCCGGGCCGGGAAAAAACTCCCCTTCGACCTCCGGGGACAGGTCATCTATTACACCGGCCCCGCCCCGGCGCCGCCGGGCGGCGTGATCGGCCCGGCCGGCCCGACCACCGCCTCCCGGATGGATCCCTTCGCCGTCCCGCTGCTGCGGGCCGGCCTGAAGGGGATGATCGGGAAGGGGCAGCGGTCCCCCGAGGTGGCGGAAGCGATCCGGGCGGCGCGGGCGGTCTACTTCGCCGCCACCGGGGGGGCGGCGGTTCTTCTGGCCCGGGCGGTCCGCGGCTCGAGGGTCGCCGCCTACCCCGATCTCGGCCCGGAAGCGGTCCTGGAGCTGGAGGTGGAGGACTTCCCCGCCCTGGTCGCGGTGGACAGTCACGGGGGCGACCTGTACCGGGAAGGGCGGGAGAGGTATAAAACTTAGAATCCAGAATTCAGAATCTCCGGGTTTTGAATGGCGAAGTAATTTCGAATTTCGAACTTTTAACTTCTCCAATGCTCCACATCTACACCGGCGCCGGGACGGGGAAGACCACCGCCGCCCTCGGTCTGGCCCTGCGCGCTCTCGGCCGGGGGAAGCGGGTCGCCCTGGTCCGGTTTCTCAAGAAGCGGCCCAGCGGGGAGGTGAACGCTCTGGCCGGGATGAAGAACTGCCTGGTCCGCAGTTTCGGCCGCGGGGATTTCATCCGCGATCGTTCCCCCGGGCCGGAAGACCTCCGGGAGGCGGAGGCCGGCCTGGCCGAAGCGGAGAGGATCATCCGGGAGCGGGGGGCCGACCTTCTGGTCCTCGACGAGATCAACGTTGCCCTGGACCTGGGCCTCTTCCCCCCGGAACGGGTGGAGGAGCTGATCGCCTCCTGCCCGGCCGGAACCGAGCTGGTCTTCACCGGGAGGAACTGCCCGGACCGGATTCTCGCCCGGGCCGACTACGCCAGCGAGATCCGCGAGATCCGGCATCCCTCCCGGAAAGGCGCTCCTCCCCGCGAGGGGGTCGAGTACTGACCGCCGGTAAACCTTGATTTAATCGCCGTCCTCTGGTAGCTTGTCGCCCCAGTATCGAGCAAATTCCAAAAGAAGGAGAAGAGCCATGGTCAAGATGTACTATGACCAGGATGCCTCGATGGACATCCTGAAGGGGAAGAAGATCGCCGTCATCGGTTACGGGAGCCAGGGGCACGCCCAGGCCCAGAACCTCCGCGACAGCGGGGTCGAGGTGATCGTCTCCGAGCTGCCGGGGACGGACAACTACGAACTGGCGAAGAAGAACGGGTTCGAGCCGATGCTGGCGGAGGACGCCGCGGCCGCCGCCGACATCATCCACATCCTGGTCCCCGACGAGGTCCAGGCCGCCCTCTACCGCTCCTGCATCGAGCCGGAGATGAAGGCGGGCAAGGCCCTGGCCTTCTCCCACGGCTTCAACATCCATTTCGGCCAGATCGCCCCCCCGCCGGAGGTCAGCGTCTATATGGTCGCCCCCAAGGGCCCGGGGCACCTGGTCCGGGACGTCTTCAAGGAGGGAAACGGCGTTCCCTGCCTGATCGCCGTCCACCAGGATGCCGACGGCAAGGCCAAGGAGCTGGCCCTGGCCCACGCCCGGGGGATCGGCGGGACTCGGGCCGGGGTGATCGAGACCACCTTCGCCGAGGAGACCGAGACCGACCTCTTCGGGGAGCAGGCGGTCCTCTGCGGGGGCTGCACCGAACTGGTCCGGGCCGGGTTCGAGACCCTGGTCGAGGCCGGCTACCAGCCGGAGATCGCCTACTTCGAGTGCCTCCACGAGCTGAAGCTGATCACCGACCTGATGAACCGGACCGGGATCTCCGGGATGCGCTACTCGATCAGCAACACCGCCGAGTACGGCGACCTGACCCGGGGGAAGAAGATCATCACCGAGGAGACCCGGAAGGCGATGAAGAAGATCCTGGCCGATATCCAGTCCGGCGAGTTCGCCCGGGAGTGGATCCTGGAGAACCGGGCCGGCCGGCCGGTCTTCAACGCCCTGGCCCGGCAGCAGAGGGACCACCTGATCGAGAAAGTGGGGGCGAAACTCCGCTCGATGATGGTCTGGCTCAAGTAACCGGGGAAAGATGAGGAAGATCCCGCTCGGAATCGCCGGACTGCTGATCGTCCCAGTGCTCCTGGCCGCCTGCGCCCGTTCGACCAGCATCCTACGGGGTGCCGGGGCGGAGGAGTACCTGGCCGGGGAGGTCCGGCTGGTCGAACCCGCTGGGTACACCTTCCTGCCCCTGCGCAACCGCCAGGACCCCGTCCTGATGGCGGCGGTCTTCAACCGCGACCGGGGGGGTGAATACGGGGGCAACTTCGAGGTGGTCCGGCGGGAGAAGAGTATGGGGTATCACTCCTCCGACAACCCCTTCGCCGCCGTGGTCCTTGATTCTCCCTCGGGAAAACGCGGAGCCGCCCCGGAACGGGATGATCTCGATGAGATCCGCCGATCTTCCCTGGCCCCAGCGGTCGTCCTCAACGCCGCCGGGGAGGAGGAAGCGGTGGTTTACCTGCCGGCCGGGCAGCGGCTGGCGGCTTTCCTCCGGCCGGGTGGCGAGCTCCGCCTGGAGCTGGGGTTCCGGGGGCCGGGGGAGGGGGATATCCGGTACCTGCTGGAATTCGACGGGTCGCTCAGGTCAAGCTCCGAGCCGTCTCCCCGGAGGGAGACAAAAAAGGAGAAGACGGAGATGAGAGAGATTAAAGTCGGGGACCTGGTGCAGTGGGAGGCCGGGTCCAAGGTCCGGGTCGGGGTGGTGAAGTCGGTCGACCAGGGCGGAACGGCCGCCGTCAACGTGCCCACCACCGGCGGCTCGCGGGAAGAGAAGATCAAGGTCGACCGCCTGCAGCTGATCACCTCGACGGTCGAGTCGGAATAAGCCGCCGGGTGATGCTGGTCAGCGTCATCGGCGGCAACCGGGCCTCCCCGGAGATACTCCGTCAGGCCGAGGAACTGGGCCGGGGGCTGGCCCAGCGCGGTCTGACCGTGGTCTGCGGAGGTCTGGGCGGGGTGATGGAAGCGGTCTGCCGGGGGGCGAAGTCGGCCGGGGGGGAGACGATCGGGGTCCTCCCCGGTACCCGGGCCGCGGCCGCCAATCCTTACGTGAGCATCCCCATCCCGACCGGGATCGGCCTGGCCCGCAACGCCGTCGTCGCCCTGGCGGGAAAGGCGGTGATCGCCCTTGACGGGAAGTACGGCACCCTCTCCGAGATCGCCTACGCCCTCAACTTCCGCAAGCCGGTGATCGGGATCGGAACCTGGGGGATCGAGGGTGTCCGCCCCGCCGCCTCTGTCGCCGCGGCCCTGGAGATTCTTGGGGAATTGGGAATAGGGAATGGGGAATAGTCTGCCCGAGGCCGCTCCATTCCCCATTCCCCATTCCCTATTCCCGCCACACCCCTTTCTTATCCGCCCGGGCGGACTTCTCGGCGGCGCGCAGCTCCCTCCCGTAGGCCAACCCCCGGGCCTCGTCCTCCAGCCGGGCCAGGCCCCGCTCCAGCAGCTCGAGGTTGACCATCTTTCCGCCCTCGAAGACATAGGCTTCCCCGGCCCCGCCGGCCGGGAACCGGTCGGCCTCGAACTCCAGCCGGACGGTCTTGCCCGCGACCCGGAAACGGTGGAAGTTTTTCGCCTGGAGGGCGACCGGGTCGATCCGATCCCCGGTCCGGTCCTGGGCCCGCGGCACCTCCAGGCCCAGGTAGCCGATCGTCCAGGTCTCGTCCGCCACCCGGACCGTGAAGGTTCCACCGTCGAGAACCTCCATTACCGTCCCCTCCCGGGGCTCCGTGACGGTCTCCCGCGCTGCTTTCTCCCGGACGGCGGCCCGACGCTTCCGGAATAAATCCCCCACTTGCTCCGAGATCATCCTGCCCGGCTCGGTGTACTGGAGGATCATTGCCGCCCCCCAGAGGAACAGGCCGGCGGCGATGGCGATGCTGAAGATGTTCCGGCGGGAGCGGGCCTGCTTATCGCTCAAGGTGATCTTGGCCCCCTTGACGAACCTTTTCCGCTCCGCTTCCTCGAGCTGGGTGATCCTGAGCATCGTCCGGTAAACGTCGGCCTCCTCCTCGATCGGATAGGCCGTGGTCTGCGGGTCGATCTCCACCCGCAGTTTTCCATCCAGTCTCCCCAGTCCGGCCCGATGAAAGATGTATTTACGGTTCTTCTCCAGGTCCCGGACCGGCGAATTGGCCCAGAGGGTGAAGAGGATAAAGCCGGTCTCGTCTTCCAGTCTCCCCTCCCGGGCCACCTCCGGGCGGGGGGAGTTCCAGAGCGAGACCACGGTCGCCTTTACCGCCACCGGGACCCGGTCGGGGTCGAGCTCCTTGATGGGGGTCAGCTGAGCCATACGTTCTCCTGCCGGGTGGAACGGTTGCGCCGCGCTCGCCAGGGACAAACTACATCAAAATATAATACCACGCCTCGGGGAAAAGATTAATGCTTCGAGAATCGGAGTTTGGCCCGGCAAGAAAAAAAGCGGGCCGGAGAGATCCGGCCCGCTGGATATAGCGGGGAGAGGATTTGAACCTCTGACCTTCGGGTTATGAGCCCGACGAGCTACCTGACTGCTCCACCCCGCATCGTGGGGTAAAGATACTATGCCGGCGGCCGGTTGTCAACCCGGTTTTCAGCGAATTCGGCTAATTCCGCCAGTCCGCTCAGAACTCGATGATCAGCGGGAATTCCCTGTCGTAGGAGTCGACCGCGAATCCGACGGTGAAGTCGTCCCGGAGGATGAAGGCTCCCTCCCGGTTGATCCGTTCCCCGCCGATTTCCTGGTGAAGACGGGGGGAGGGGGTGCGGAAGCCGCCGAAGGCCGTCCGGGCGATCAGATCCCCGGCGGGGGTGATCTCCAGGCCCTCCACCCCGGAGTACCGGAGGGCGATCAGGCCGGGGTCAGCCCCCGGGGCGACGGCGCCGCGGCAGGCGAGGTTTCCGTCCCGGAAGGAGCAGACCAGCTCGATCCCCGGATAGAGATCGCGGTAAACGACCTCCTCGAAGGTGGGGATGGCGGTCCTCCAGTTCTCCCGGGCGCCGACGAAGTAGTTGACTTTCCCCGGCAGTTCCTTTTTCCCCTCGGTGACGGTTTCCGGGTTGGCCTCGAGGAAGCGCACCCGGAAGACCAGCCGGGAGACCGGTTGCCTGTCCCCCTCCCCTCCCGCCATCCCGGCTTCGTCTCCGTCCCCGGGAGGCGCGGCTGTCCCCGCTTCGCCCCCCCGGGCGGAGAAGAAATCAAAGACCACCTCGTCTCCGGTCAGATAAACCGTTCCCCGGGAGCCCTTCATATAGTAACGGACCGCCTGATCGATCTGCCCGTCATTCCGGATGAAGTGTGAAGGGACCCGGCCGTATTGGAGCGAGGCCGGAGACCGGGGCGGCGCCGGTTCGGAGTGGGGCGCGGGTCCGGGCACAACCGCATCCGGCCGGTCCGCGGCGGGAACCGGTTCCAGTCCGCTGTCCGCCGGCCCGCCCCCCGGCGGGGAGGGAGGGATTGTTCCCGGCGAAGTCCGGCGCGGCCGGCGGGCCGCGGAGGAATCGGCGGGCCCGGAAGTCCGCGTCCAATTCGCCGGCTCTCCACCGGTAAAGCTCCATCCGGCCTCCGCGGCTCGGCCCCCAACGGTGCGGTCCGGCCTCCGGTCGGCGGAGGCGGCTTCGGCCGCCGGCCGGCCAGCCGGGGCCAGCATCGCCAGAATCAGGCCGACGGGCGCCCATCTGAAATCGGTCATCACGACTCCTTTTCCGGTCGGGATGGGTTGTATTCTCTGCCTGATGATGTTAGCATTAAAAAATAGTTTGTGTCGCGGAAAATTTGCCGGTACCCCCTCCGGGGGAGGAGACGGAAAGATGCGCGCCATTCTCGGGTTAATCCTGACCCTGCCGCTGGCCTGGTTCTTCGCTCCGGGCGCCCGGGCCCAGGTCGGTTTCGAGGCCCACGGCCTTTATGATTTCAAGTTCGACGGGGAGACCGCCGATTCCGGCGAGCTCCGGGTGAAATCCGGACTCGGCGGCGGGGCCTCGTTCTTCTTCTCCTTCATCCCCGCCGTCCGGGTGGAGGCGGGGGCGGACTACATCCGGACGAAAGCCCGGGACCTCGACGACTCCGACCTGAGGATCGCCCCCCTGACGGCGGCGGTGCGGGTTGGCTACAACCTGGGAGATCTCTATCTCTATTTCGGCGGGGGAGCGGGTTATGCGCTGGGAAAACTGTATCCCAAATGGACGGTGGAAGCGGCTTATGCCGAATCCGGGATGTACGATCTCGGGTTGTCCAACGACCCGATCTACTTCGCCCTGGCGGGGGCGGAACTGGTCCTCTCGGAAAGATTCGGCGCCCGGGTCGAGTACCGGTACAACCGCCTCCGGACGCATCTCACCTACCAGGACTGGCGCGGTTTCGAGGGGAAGGAAAAGTACAACCTCGACCACCAGCAGGTTCGGGCCGGCCTGGTGGTGTACTTTTAGGCAGTGGGCAGTAGGCATTAGGCAGTGGTTCATCGCCCCACTGTCTACTCCCCACTGCCCACTGCCCATTCCAGCACCTCGATCCGGATCCGGCCGATCAGGGACAGGAGTTTCAGCTGCCCGGCCGGGCCGGCCCGGCTGAGGGCTATGTGGGTTCCGTCGACCGGGAGCTGGCCGAAGACGGGATCGGCCGGGGTCCATTCCCCGATGAAGAGCTCGGTCCACTGGTGGTAGTAGAAGAGCCCGTCCTCCATCGCCACCAGGCCGCTGACCGTCCGGGCCGGCAGCCCGACCGCTCGGGCCAGGGCGGTCAGGAGGACGGAATGGGCCTTGCAGTCCCCGCTTCGCTTCTCCAGAACGGAAACCGCGTCCGGTATCGCCGCCAGGAAAGATTTCTCCAGGTTCCGGAAGACCCACCCGGTGAGCAGCCGGGCGGCGCGCCGCGCGTCGGTTTCATCGCCGACGATTTCCCGGGCCTGCTCCCGGACCGCCGGGTGGTCGGCCTGGATGAAGGCGGTGGCTTCCAGTTCGGATGGGAAGTCTTCCCCGGCGACGGGGATGAGGATGGGGGCGACCGGGCGGGGCGCGGGGGAAGAGACCCGGAGATAGCAGGAGTCCGCCCCGATCCGTTCGTATTCCTGGCGGGGAGAGTCAAGGACCAGGCCCGGATCGGCGAGGCCGCTCAGCCGCAGGCGGAGCTCCCGGATCTCCCGGGGTCGCGGGACGCGGCGGTCCGGCCGGACGGCGGCGGCCAGCAGGAGATCCATCCGGCTGTCCAGGTCGCGGGCCGCCGCCTCCTCTTCTTCCCGGATGGTGATCGCCCCGACGCTGCCCTCGATGGTGCGCAGATCCCCGTCGATCAGCGAGTGAGTGGTCAGCCCGAGTTCGGAGAACTCCGACCTGACCCGGTGGAGTCTCAGGGGCACCCCGCCCGGGTATTGCTCCTCGGCCTTTTCGACCGTGTGGATCACGGTTCCCGGCCGGAGGAGAGAGGTCTCGAACTGCCGGACGGTGATGGTCTCGCCGGGTCGGGCCCCCTTCCGGACCAGTTCCAGGTGGGCCAGGGCGCTGTGAAGGTCTTCCCGCCCCGCCTCCACCGTCCGCTCTCCGGACGGCGTCTCCACCCGGAACAGTTCCCCCTCCCTCCGCCCGGCGAAAGCAATCCGTCCGAGGCGTGAATCCTGGATGGTGGTGAAGGCCTCCAGTCCTGTCTCCGGGAGATAGATCTTCTCTTCCCGGAGCGTCATCTCCTGCGGCGCGCCGCCGAGCTTGATCCGGTAATCCACCCGGAGCTCGGACCGGAACGCCGGTTTCTGACGGTATTCCGTCTCCTCCAGGCGGAACGACCCGTGACCGACTTTCTCCCCGAAGAAGTAAACCCCGTACCAGCGAGTGCCGAGGTAGGGAGCGGGATCGAATCCGCCGCGGGGGAAAGCGTTTGCCGCCCCCGCCGTCAGCAGCAGGGGGATCCAGGCGATGGCCGGGAACCGCTTCATCTGATGATGAAGCGTTCCCGCCTGAACGGGGTCGGGGAGGGGGCCGGGGTGGGGGGGGGAGACGGCCGAACGGCCAGCTGGGCTTGCAATCCTTCCAATTCCTTCGCCGAGAAAGTGCCGGGGAAATCTATCTGGTCTCTCTCCCGGGCCCCTACCCGCTCCATCGAAATCACGGACCGGACGGTATCGTCGATGGCCAGGATAATCTTCCGGCCGTAGTTGCCCATCCTCGCCTCCTCGTATTTTTGGATTCCTTTCCGGGTCAGGTAAAGCCGCATTACTTTGGGGTGATCCAGCGGGCGGTAACCGATCAGCCTGACATCCTCCCCGGTCAGCCAGGGGGTCTCGTCGGCGACTTCGAAATCCTGGATAGGTATTACCGCCGCCTCACCATTCCGCAGGAGGGGGATGATCCTGGCCGGCCGGCGGAAGTGGAGGGCCACCTTGAACAGGCGAGGGGTGGGCGAGGGGATGGGCGTCGAGCTGGGCGTCGGGGAAATGGTGGCGGCCAGGGGGGGGGGCGTCTCCGCCTCCGGCTGACCTCTCCCCGTAAGGGGGAAGAGAGCGCCGGCGAGCAGGATCGCGGAGAGGTATTGAGTTTTTCGGCGTTTCATGGTAGAAGAATTGTCCCGGATTTGTTGGAGTCGCTCGGCCTGTAATATAACGCGGACAAACCCTTAAGAACCACCGAAATTTTCTCGCGGAGAAGGAAGATATGCCGATTTACGAGTACGGCTGTCCCCGGTGCCGGAAGATATTCAGTTTCCTGGTCCGCGTTCCGGGCCGGAAAGAATTCAAATGTCCGCGTTGCGGTTCGTCCGGCCTGAAGCGGATGTACAGTTCGTTCGCCTTCACCCGCTCCGAGGAGAGCCGCCTGGAGGGGTTGGCCGATCCGGCCAGCTTTTCCGGCCTCGACGAGAACGATCCCCGGTCGATGGCCCGGTTGATGCGGAAGATGGCCCGGGAAACCGGTGAGGAGCTGGACGACGAGATGCGGGAGGTGGTGGAGAGGCTGGAGGCCGGCGAGGATCCGGAGAAGCTGGAAGGGATGATGGGCGGGGGCGGGGACGGTTATACCCGGGACGCCTCGGACACGCTCTACGAGTAGGGCCCGCTGTCCCTTAACGGAGGCGGAGGGCCCGGAGCCGGCGCCGGCAGAGCTCGATCAGGGGTTCGGGCGTTTCGGCCTGTCGCCGGAACTCGCCGGTCCAGCGGTCACGGCAATCTTGATAGAGGCGGCGGAGGGTTCCAGGATCAACCGCTCCCCAGGCCCGGTTCTTGAGGGCCGCGAAATCTTTGAAGGGAAGCTCGTACTCCGGCGTCGGCCAGCGTTCGGCCAGAGCCTGTTTCAGGGTCATCCCCTTCCGGGCCAGTTCCTCCATCTGCTCCCAGTAGGAGCGGACGTCCTGGAGGTAGTCGGGGACGTTGAAAGCCCGCGCTCCACCGTCGTAGATCACGCACCTCTCCAGGGCCGGGGCGAGGGAGCGGAACTGGGAGAGTTCGAACTCCGGGGCCAGCAGCGCCGGGGTCCGCATCAGGTCGGTCCCCTGGATCTTCACCGCCGCCCGGGTCTTGGAATCGGCGAGATGGAACTTCCCTTCCAGGTAGACGAGGAAAGTGTTCCGGTAGCCGGGAAAGGCCGAGCGGAAGAGCCCGTCGTACTTGCGCAGGGTTTTCTCGATCTTGTGGCAGCCGATGGTGAAGAAGAAAACGTTTTCCACCGCCCGGCCCAGGTTCTTGGCCTGGCGGAAGATGATGTCGAAGCCGTTCTCCACGGTCACCCCGGTGGCCACGATCTCCCCGATGAAGAAGCTCACCCCGTCGGGTATCTCCAGTTTCCGGTACTGGTCGTCCTTGATGAACCACCGCCCGTACCGGTCCCGCTGCCGCTGGGAAGTCAGGAAGGAGGAGAGGTGGGTGTTGAAATGGAAGGACTCGTAGAGGCTGTCGCGGATGGCGAAGTTGAGGCCGGAGCGGAGAAAGTGGACGACGCTGATCTTCTCCGGTCTCAGCCCGGAGATCGCCTCCCGCTCCGGGAAGTTCTTCAGGGCCAGGGTGACCGTCCGGCGGAGCGCGTTGGTGAAGCGGACGCCGCAGACCTCGGGACGGTTGAGGAAATCCCGGGAAAAGGGGGTGGAGACGATGAAGGTCTTGACTTCCCCGGTGTAGTCCCCGAGGAGACGGTAACAGGAGATCCGGTCGCCGGTCGAGATCGTTTCCAGCCGGTCCATGATAAAATTTTCCGCGAAAAATTTTCGGGTTGAGAATGATTTGTCTCGGAATCAGTTTATGGTATGAAAATCAACGGCGGCTGTCAAATTTAAACCGGTTTTTGAATTTGGGCTTACGGAAAAGAGTTTTGCTTGAGATGCCGGAGAGAGGTGGTAACCTCTGGAGAATCGGACGAGCAGAGCGGGCGAAACCGGGTCGAGAGAAAAAGACATTTTCAGGAACTTGGAATTCAGAATGCAGGAGTCAGAATTCAGAACCCCCGCTTTCTGAATTCCGTATTCTGTCTTCTGAATTCTAACAACGGAGTTTTTTCGATGAGCGTCATCGCCAAGAGTGAGCTGAAAAAACTGATCCGGGACGGGGTGATCCGGATCGAACCTTTCTCGGAGAGACAGATCGGCCCGGGGTCGGTCGACCTCCACCTGGGCAGCACCTTCATCGTCTACAAGAAAGTCCGGGACATCTACCACATCACCGACCGCTCCGACTTCCGGGACATCACCCAGGAGGTCAAGGTCAAGGATTACTTCCTGATGCTCCCGGGAGAGTCGGCGATGGGGATGACCCGGGAGAAGATCACCATCCCGGACAACATCTGCGGCCGGCTGGAGGGCCGCAGCCGCTTCGCCCGGCTTGGCCTCCTGGTCCACATCACCGCCAGTTTTATGCACCCGGGGATCGACAACCACCAGTTCCTGGAGATGTACAACGCCAGTCCGATCCCGCTCGCCATCCACCCCGGGACCCGGATCTGCCAGTTCGTCTTCGAGTACACGGTGGGCAAGGGCCACTACCAGGGCCGCTTCGCCCGCCAGTAATTATGAAAAAGGACACCGTCATCCGGCTGATCCGTTCGAAGAAGAACCGCCCCCTGACCCGGGAGGATATCGCCCGGCAGCTCCGGCTTCTTCCGTCCCGTCGCCCCGAGCTCGACCGGATGCTCGGTCAACTGGAGGCCGAGGGATCGGTGATCCGGGTCAAGGGGGGCCGTTACGCGGTGCCGAAAGAGCTGGGGCTGGTGGTGGGCCGGCTGGAGGTCAACCCCCGGGGGTTCGGGTTTGTTATCCCCGAAAAGGACCAGGGGGGGGATATCTACATCCACGGGGAGAATATGAACCGGGCCCTGGACGGCGACACCGTCCTGGTCCGGCTGGAGCCCGGCCGGCGCCGCCGCTCGGGCGCGGTGGTCCGGGTGGTGGAGCGGGGGCGGGGGGAGATCGTCGGGACCCTGGAGAGCGCCGGCTCCCTCTTCTACCTGGTCCCCGACAACCCGTCGCTGATCCAGGACATCTACATCGACCGTGCCGGCTTGAAAGGCGCCCAACCCGGCGAAAAGGTTACCGTCCGGATTACCGGCTGGCCCTCGAAACACCTCAACCCGGCCGGGGAGGTGGTCGAGGTGCTGGGAAAGGCCGGTGTCCCCCGGGTGGACACCCTCTCGGCGGTCCGGCAGTACGGCCTGAGAGAGGATTATCCCGAAGCCGTCCTCGAGGAAGCCGGGCGGGCCCGTCCCGGGGTCCCGGAAACCGAGTTGGCCGGCCGGGCCGACCTCCGGAACCTGGTCCTCTTCACCGTCGATCCGGACGACGCCCGCGACTTCGACGACGCGGTCTCGATCGAGCGGAAGAAGAACGGCGAGACCGTCCTCGGGGTCCATATCGCCGACGTCTCCCACTACGTCCCGGCCGGGTCCGCCCTCGACCGGGAGGCCCGTCTCCGCGGGACCAGCGTCTACCTTCCCGCCCGGGCCCTCCATATGCTCCCCCCCCGCCTGGCGACCGAGGTCTGCAGCCTGCAGCCCGGCGAGGACCGCCCGGCCCAGTCGGTCTTCCTGACCTTCACCCCGGACGGTGACCGGAAGGAGTACCGATTCGTCCGCTCGGTGATCCGCTCCCGCCGCCGCTTCACCTATGGGGAGGTGCGGGCGATCCTCCTGGAGAAGAACCCGGAACGCCGGAAGGAGGCGGGGGAACTGGCCGGGCTGCTCGATGATATGTCCTCCCTGGCCGGGAAGCTCCGGGCGCGCCGTTTTGCCCGGGGGGCTTTCGATCTCGACCTTCCGGAGAGCCGGATCGTCTTCGACGAACAGGGGTTGATCGCCGGCGTCCGGCTGGAGGAGTCCGACCTCTCCCACTGGCTGATCGAGGAGTTTATGCTCGCCGCCAACGAAGCGGCGGCCGATTTCCTGGCCCGGAAGAAAGCGCCCCTGATCTACCGGGTCCACGAGGACCCCGACCGCGGGGACCTGGAGGAGTTCGCCGAGTTCGCCGCTGCCTTCGGCCACCCGGTCGGGAACCCCGGCCACCGCCGGGAGCTCCAGAAGTTTCTCGATTCGGTTCGGGAAACCCCCCTGGCCTCCGTCCTCCAGACCGCATTTGTCCGTTCCCTGAAACAGGCCGAGTACGCCGCCGTCCCGCTCGGCCATTACGGTCTGGCGGTTTCCCGCTACACCTACTTCACCTCCCCGATCCGGCGCTATCCCGATCTCTACAACCACCGGCTGCTCGGGGGTATCCTGAAGAACGCCCCGCCGGAGCCGGAGCCGAACCTGAAAGCCCTGGCCCGCCACTGTTCCCAGACCGAGCGGAACGCCCAGCAGGCGGAACGGAATATTCTCCAGCTTCGCAAGCTCCAGTTCTTCGCCGGTCACCTCGAGGACCGGGACCGCCCGGTCTTCGAGGGGGTGATCACGGGGGCGAAGAACTTCGGCCTTACCGTCTATCTCAACCGCTACCTCCTCTCCGGCCTGGTCCCCGTCTCCCGCCTGACCGATGACTTCTACCGTCTCGACCGGACCCGGACCCGGCTGAAAGGCCGGCGGACCGGCCGGGTCTTCCGGCCCGGCGACCGGATCCGGGTCCGGGTGGATAAAGTGGATCTGACCGCCCGGCAGATCGATTTCGCGATCATTCCCGGAGAGGAATAGCCTCTCTGAACTCGTACTCCTGCTCTTACTCGTCCCCGTGCTTGAAACGAGCGGCGGGGAGCTGGATCGAGTACGGGGACGAGCACGAGTACGAAGTACGAGGAATAATCTGCCGCCTACTCTGATCCGGCAGCCCTTTGCTGGTCTCGAGTACGGGGACGAGTACGAGTAAGAAGTACGAGGTGCAATTATTATGAGGGGGAAGACCGAGTTATATCTGCTCCTGGGTATCCTGATCCTGGCGGCGGGGGTCCGGGTCTGGGGGATCGGTTACGGGTTGCCCTGCAGTTACTGCCGGCCGGACGAGGACCGGCTCCTGGCGGTCGCTCTCCGGCTGAGTCTTCAGAACCTCGACCCCGGGTACTTTATCTGGCCCGGGCTGCCCTTCTACCTGACCCGCCTGGTGCTCGAGGCGGCGGCACTGGTCTGCCCCGCCCTCTCCGGGGGTTCGGCCTGGAGGCTCTATCTTGCGGCCCCGGCTTTCGTTCATCTGGTTTTCCGGCTTATCTTTGTCGCTTTCGGACTGGCCACGGTCTTTATTCTTTACCGGCTGGGCCGAAGGCTCTTCTCTCCTGCGGTCGGGCTCCTGTCCGCCTTCTTCCTCGCCCTGAGTCTCCTCCACGTGCGGGATTCCCGTTTCGCGATGCTCGATATCCCCTTCACCCTGCTCGCGGTCGGGTTCTTTCTCCCCGCGGCGGGGATTCTCCGCCGGGGGCGATGCCGGGATTACCTGGAGGCGGGGCTGCTCCTGGGTCTGGCCTGTGCGGTGAAATACTACGGGGTCGTCCTCGTGGTTCCCCTGTTCACGGCTCACCGATCGGTGCCCCGGCGGGAGAGGGAAAGGAAGCCGGCCCGTTTCGCGGCCGTCCTGGCGGTCGCCGCCGTGATCTTCATCCTCGGCTCTCCCTACACCCTCCTCTCCGCCGGGGCGGCTCTCCGGGATATCCGCTCCGAGATCTTCTCCGGCCAGTTCATTGCCGGGTTTCATCTCCTCCCGGAGATCGCCACTCCGCGGGGCTGGATATTTCACCCCCTCTTCTCCCTCCGCTGGGGGATGGGGCTGCCGCTGGAACTGTTCGCCCTCCTGGGGACGGCTTATTGCGGGTGGCGGGCTCTCCGGGGCGCCCGGGCCGAGCGGTTGCTCTTCTCCTTCATCATCGCCTTCTGCCTCATCCTCGCCTTCCAGCGGTCCTGTTTCATCCGCTACACCACGGTCCTCCTGCCGTTTTTCTGCCTGGCGGCGGCCGGCCTCCTCGATCGCCTTCTTCCCCCCCGTCCGGGAAAGGGGTGGCTGCTGGCCGGCCTGGGGGCGCTGCTGGCGCTGGAGCCCTCGGTCCGGATTGTCCGGCTCAATCTGCTGCTCTCCCGGACCGATACCCGGGTCAGCGCGGGCAGATGGATGGAAGAGAATATCCCCCCGTCTTCACTCCTGATCTTTCCCCAGCCGCTGCTCTGGACCCGTCCCGACGGTCACTACCTCTATCCGAACCGGGCGGTCCTCCCGCCGGGTTCCGGTCCGGCAGAGTTAGTGGAATTGCTGAAGCGGCCGTCCCCGGGGGAGAAATGGGTGATCACCGGAGAGCATCCCCTGGCCTACGCCCGCCTCGACCCGGGGATCAGGGAGATGCTGGAGAGGAGCGGGGGATCTGTCCGGTCGTTCCCGGCTCTGCTTGGCGGAGGCCGGGGGGCGGTCTTCGACCCCTTCGACGCCTTCTTCGTCCCCCTGGCCGGCTTTTCGGCGGTCCCGGTGCCCGGCCCGGAGATCCGTTTTTACCGGTGTCAGTAAGCAGTCGGCGGATTACTCCAGGCCGATCTTCCGCAGGAAAGAGTCAAGCCCTTCCTCGTAAACCGGACCGGCGGCCAGGAAGCCGTCGCCGTGACCGCCGGCGATCCGCAGAAACTCTTTCGGCTTCGCCGCCGCCCGGAAGAGGGCCAGCCCGTGTTCGAAGGGGACCAGGTCGTCTTCCGGGCTGTGGATGAAGAGCACCGGGAGGTCCAGCCCGCCGACCTTGGAGATCGAGTCGTACCGGTTCCGGACCAGGAGCCCGACCGGGAGGAGGGGGTAGATCAGTTTCCCCATCTCCACCGCCGAGGTGAAAGTCGCTTCGCAGATCAGCCCCGCCGCTTTTGAGCAGGAGGATTCCGCCGCGAGACGCCGGGCCAGTTCGATCGCCACCGCCCCGCCCAGCGAGCGGCCGAAGATGACGATCCGTTCCGCCGGGATACCCCGGTCTTCCCGGAGGCAACAGTAGGCCGCTCCCGCGTCCCGGTAGGTGCCCTGCTCGTCCGGCGAGCCTTCGGAACGGCCGTAACCCCGGTAATCGAAGATCAGGACGCTCATTCCCAGGCGGCGGAAGACGGCGATGCTTTCCAGCCGGTGGGAGATATTCCCGGCGTTGCCGTGGCAGAAGAGGACGGCCCCGCGATTCCTCTCCGCCGGCACCCACCAGCCGTGGATCCGGACCCCGTCTTCGGCGGTCAGGTAGACATCCTCGTACTCCCACCCGGCGTCGCCCGGCGTCGCCTCCAGGTCGCTCAAGGGGGCGTACATCTGGTGCTGTTCGAATTTCCGCAGCAGGAACCAGATCGCCGGGACAGCGGCCAGGACCAGGATGATTGCCAGGATCGTCTTCATAAAATCTCCGCTAAAAGTCTGGAGCCGAACCGGCCGATTAAGGTAGAATAATGTTGGAGGAACGAACTGCATTAAAGTATAATCACCATCCGGAATATGACAAGAAAGATGATCGCCCGCCGATTCAGTCCCGACGCGCCGCGCGGGACCGGGTGATTCCAAGGAGGCAGTGATGAGACGCAGAGTGCAAAGTAGCTTCGTTCGGCTGGTGATCTGGGCGGGTTTCCTGGCCCTGGCCGGCTGCGGGCCCTGTCCGGTGGAAGAACGGTCCGCTCCTCCGCCCCCAGCAACCCCGGCCCCGGAACCGGCGGCGGAACTGCCCCCGGTCCGCCTTCAGCCGGCCGCGGGGAGCGGGGTCCTGATCCTGGAAGAGGAGAGCGACGCCGCCTGGCAGCAGCAGCCGGCCCCCGATGATGAAGGGCTGACCGCGCGGCCGGCCCCGCCGCTGCCGCCCGGCCACCAGGGGTTTCGCGACCACCAGGTGATCCTCTATGTCGCCGATCCGGCGGCCGGGCTCGACGGAGCGCTCCGGGCCGCCGTCGCCACCGGGGGGCAGGTCATCACCTACCCCATCTCCGGCTTCGAGGATCTCGGGCCCGACGAGAGAGTCCTGGTCTTTGACGCCCGGACGTACCCGCACTTTCTCCGGCGGCTCCGGGAACTGGGCGAGGCGGAGTATTCCGAGCTTGGGTCTTCGGATTTTGTCACCGTTCGCTTGACTGTGAGAAAAAAGAAGTAAACGATAGTATAAATTAATATTCTATCGGTGGCCGGTATCGAGTAATGAGTCCGGCGACTGATGGAAAGGAGGTAAGAGATGTTCGGATTCAGATTCCTGGCAGTTATCCTGGGCCTGATTTGCCTGGCGTCGGCCGCCGCGCTGTTCTTTCAGGAATGCCCGCGGCTGGCCCCGGTCAGCGAGTATTTCATCAGGAACTTCGTTCCCGATGCCGGGGTGCAGGCTTTCATCAAGTCCGCGGATCCCACTGACATCAGGATCAAGCATATGGTTAAGTACATCCTGATCGGCCTGGCGATCTGCTCTTTCGGTCTGGGGCTGCTCTTTTTCTGCGCGGCAGTCAACCCCGTCCGGATGCGGCCCTTCATCGCCGTGACGATGATCTGCTCCGCCCTGATGATCGCCGCCGCCATCTGGCAGGGGGTCCGCCTGGGGATCTTCAAGTCGTGGTGGATCGGGGACGCCGCGGGCGCCCTGATCGTCCTCGTCCTCCTGGCCGCGCTCTTCCCCCGGGAGCGGGCGGTACCTTCCGGTACCGGAGAAGAAGAGCAAACTGGGACGAAGTAGCGGTCATCCGGGCCGTCGCCCCAGGGTTCAGAGGGGATTAAAGGCGTAGACCTCTTCCGGTCTCTTCCGGGAGGTTGACGATGCCTCCCCGTCGGCCGGGTAGCCGACCGGGATCAGGGCGGCCGGGTGTTCGCCTCTGGGCAGGCGGAGGAGTTTCTTCACGGCGGAGGCGTTGAACCACCCCACCCAGCAGGTGCCCAGCCCCAGCTCCGCCGCCTGGAGGACCAGGTGTTCGACGGCGATCCCCAGGTCGATCAGGGGATAGTGCTTGCCCTGGAAACGCCCGGCCAGCTCGGGGAGGAGCTTGCCCCGGAGGGAGAGGGCGACGATCACCGCCGGGGCGGCGGCGATGAAATTGCTGTTCCGGTAGATCCCGGAGCAGGCCGCCTGGCAGAGGGCGGATTTTCTCTTCGGGTCGTCGAAGACCAGGAACCGCCAGGGCTGACCGTTGCAGGCCGAGGGCGCCAGCCGCGCCGCCTCCAGGCAGAGCTCGATCTTCTCCCGCTCCACCGCCCGGCCGGCAAACCGCCGCACCGACCTCCGCTTCCTGACCAGTTCCAAAAAGTTCATAATGATTCAACCGCGAACCCCGCGAATTTCCCCCGACTCGCCCCCATTTTTCGACAGGATAACAGGATCGACAGGATTGTTTCTGCCGGCGTATGTCTCCCTGTCTGAATCGCTGATCCAGGGCATTGGGATACTGACCTCCGAGTACTGATTGCCTATCTATGATTTTTTGGCCGCGGCCACCAATTTACTGCCGATTCCGGCCCCTTTCCCATCCTGTAGATCCTGTTATCCTGTCAAAAATCATCCGGTAATCCAGTCGGAAACTAAATTTCAACCAGGCGGACCTCCATCGTCCCGGTGTCGAGGAGAGCGGCGGTGGCTCTGCCGGTGATCCAGCCGCCGCCTTCCCCCGGGTTGATGACCAGGGTTTTTCCCTTTCTCGAGATCTCGGACCGGTGGGTGTGGCCGTAGACGATCACGTCGTAATGCCCGCTGGCGGCCAGGGCCTCGAGCATATCCGGCTCGTGGATGAGCAGGAATTTCTTTCCGCCGAGGGTCCCCTCCCAGCGCTTGTTGTGCAGGGTGCCGATTTCCCGGAAACGCTCGGTCAGGAAGAGCTTGTCCCCGTCGTTGTTGCCGAAGACCCCGATCAGGGGGGCTTGCAGGGCGGAAAATTCCTTGGCCGTGATCGGGGAGATGATGTCGCCGCCGTGGAGGACCGTCTCCACCCCTTCCCGGTTGAAGAGCTCGACCGCCGCCCGGATCCGGTCCATATTTTCGTGGGTGTCCGAGATGATCCCGATCTTCATTCCGCTTTCCTTAAATTTATCCACTGATTACACGGATTACTCTGATTTCCCCCCCCCTCGCCCCCATTTTTTTATCCACTAATTGCACTAATTTACACTGATTATTATCCCCCTGCCTCGGACCCTTTTATAACCGCGAATCCCGCCAATCGCCGCGAATCGGAAAACCTAAAGGTTTGCTTGCCGTTCACTGCCCACTGCCCACTGCCCACTCCCCACTCCCCACTCCCCACTCCCCACTCCCTATTCCCAATTCCCCATTCCCAGATCAATGATCAGGTCCGTCACCCGGGTCTTGATCAGGTCCCGGACCCTCCGGGCTTCCTCCACCCCCTGGCCGTAAGGGTCGGGGGTCGGCCAGGAGACGAGCTTCTCCCGCAGAAGTCCGGGGTAGAGCGCTTCGGGGTTGCCCCCGAGGACGATCACCCGGTCGGCCCAGCGGACCATCTCTTCGGTGAGCATCTTCGGGTATTGCCCGGAGATATCGATGTTCTCTTCGGTCATCACCTCGCGGATCCCGGGGCCGATGGTCCCGATGGGGTGGATCCCGGCGCTCTTCACGTTCATCACCGAGCTTCCCCAGGCCCGTCCATAGGCCTCGGCGATCTGGCTCCGGCAGGAGTTGCCGACGCATACGAAGAGGATGTTAGATTTGTTCATAGCGCCACCGGTCGCGGACGATCAATAAGCCGTGGTCAGGGTCAGATGGTAGGGTTTCTGCCCCGGGCTTGCCTGGCCCTGGCCGGCCAGCCAGAGGATCCGGTCGACGTCCTGCGAGGTCACTCCCGCCAACCGGGGCGCCAGCCGCTCGCGGATCATCTCGCAGGCGACCAGGGTGGTGATCCGGATCTCCAGTTCCTCCCGGGACCCGGGGGGGATCTGGATCCTTTCATCGACGAGCTTCTCCAACTCGGGCCCGTAAACCAGGATTCCCAGCCGGCGGAGGACTTGGGGGATCTTGTAGTCGGCGGAGGCGGTCAGCTCCCCGATGTCGCCGAACGCGCCCGGTCCCCGGCCCCCCCAGCGCTCGTGAAGCATCGCCGCCGCCAGCTGGGCCCGCTTGTAGAAGAGCAACCGGTGGTTGTCCCACTCCGTCGAGTCGTCGAAGGAAGGGAAATTCTCCACCAGCAGACGGACCAGCCCGACCGCGCTCTTCCCGGCGCTCTCCACCAGCTTGTGAAACCGGCCCGCGAAACCGCCGGAGAGGACCCGGCCCACTTCCCGGCAGACGGCGAAACGCTGGTGGAGGAGCGGGATCTCCCCCCGGCCCCGGAAGATCCGGGCCACCTCGGCCCGGCTGGCCCCGGCCAGCCATTGTCCGTCGTAGATCGGGATCCCCTCTTCCAGGGCCCGGGTCAGGGCGGCGAACATCCCGAAGGCGCCGTCCAGCAGCTGCCCGCGGTATTCCACCGTCCACTTTGGGTTGCCCCAGTAGCAGAAGTTCAGGGCGTTCATCAGCATAAAGTAGTCCACCCCGATCTCGTCGAGCCCGGGGTGGATGAAGAAGAAGTCCCAGCTGGGACGGGGGATATTAGGGGTGTCGATCCGGGAGCAGAAGTCGAGCACGCATTCCCGGTCGATCCGCACCAGGCGGAGTTTCTTCGCCAGGGGGGTCAGCGATTCCAGGATGGACAGCTTTCCCCGGTAGGGATGATTTTCCATAACCGACGGGATGACCGTGTGCTATGATTTTCGGTGCCGGGCCGTTGCGGCCGCCGGCGGATCAGGAAATGGAAATTACCAAAATGCCGGAAGATGACAAGAAAAAACCCCCGCCTTCTCCCCCGGACCCCCGCCCCGCCGGCGCTACCCCGGCACCGGGCGGCGGCGTCGGACTGGTCCGGCGGATGGCGGCTTACGGCGAAAGGCACCGGCTCTGGAAGGAGGGCGACCGGATCCTGGTCGCCGTCTCCGGCGGCGCCGACTCGGCGGCCCTCCTCCATCTCCTTCGCCGACTGGGAAGCCGGCTGGATCTCGACCTGACCGTGGTCCATCTCGACCACGGGCTGCGGGGGGAGACCTCCCGCCAGGACCGCCGCTGGGTGGAAGAACTGGCGGCCCGGCTGGAGATCCCCTGTATCGCCGCCCGCCGCGAAGTCGGCCCGGCCCGGGCGGCGGGCGGCTACTCTCCGGAAGATGCGGCCCGGCGAGTTCGGTACCGGTTCTTCCGGGAAGTCTCCCGCCAAACCGGGATCGGGATCCTGGCCCTCGGCCACCAGGCCGACGACCAGGCGGAGACCGTCCTGCTCCGGCTGCTGCGGGGCGGCCGCCCGGCCGCCCTGGCCGGAATGCTCCCCGCCCGGCGGGAAGGAGACCTGGTCCTGGTCCGTCCGCTGCTCTCCTTCCGCCGGGAGGAACTGCTCGCCTTTCTCGGAGAGATCGGGGAGGGTTTCCGGGAAGATCCCTCCAACCTTGACCCGAGCTTTCTCCGCAACCGGGTTCGCCATCGCCTTCTTCCCCTGCTGGAAGAGGAATACAGCCCCCGGTTGCGGGAACTGCTGGCGGTCCTGGCGGAGCGGGAACGGGAGCGGGAGGATTACCTCCGGTCCCGGCTGGAGGAGCGCCGCCGGGAACTGGTCCGCCCGGGAGGCGAGGGGGAGGCTCTCGATTGCGGCCTCTTCCGCCGGGCCGCCCCCCTGGAACGGGGGGAAGTCCTGAGGTACCTGCTGGCCCGGGCCGGGGTTTGTTCCCCCCATCGCCGGCATTTCCGGGACCTGGAGCGGCTGGCCCTGGGGCCCTCCGGCCGCCGTCTCGACCTCCCCGGCCCGTTATCCGCCCTCCGGGAAGGGGGTCTGCTCCGGATCACCCCCCGCCGGGAGACGGAAATCCTGCCGACCCGGCCTCTCGAGATCCCGGGAGAGGCGATTCTCGAACCGCTCCCGTTCCGGATCCGGACCCGGGTTTACCCGGCCCCTCCGGACCCGGGCTTCATCCGGCCGGCCGGCTCGGCGGCGCGCCGGGAGAAATTTCCCGGCCCGGGTCCGTGGAGAGAATACCTCGACCGGGAACGGGTAATCCCTCCCCTGGCGGTCCGTCCCCGCCTCCCCGGGGACCGCTACCGTCCGCTGGGGATGGCGGGGCGGAAAAAGGTCAAGAAACTCCTGGCCGAGGCCGGGGTCCCGCTCTCCCGGCGGGACTTGATTCCGGTGGTCGCCGACCGGGAGAGAATTCTCTGGCTGGTCGGCGGCCGCCCCAATCACCACTGCCGGGTTCGGGAGGATACCCGGGAAATTCTTGAGATCACCCTGGAGCCTCTTCAACCGTGAGATATTCGATCCCGATCCCGATCCCGAACGGAGCCCCCGGGTCGGCTCGGTATCGGAATCGGTATCGCAATCGTCCTTTCCCATTCCCCATTCCCTATTCCCCATAATTCAGCGCCGTTTTAATTACTTGGTCTTTGCCCGCGAGATCTGATATATTCTGAACATCGCCGTAACCTGACGGTCCTACTTGGTATGCTGAAAAAAGAAAAAAAGAAAAAACCCCCGGCTCCCCGGACTTCCCCTCCGTCCCCGAACCCGAAGAAGCTGAAGTACCTGATCTTCTGGCTCTTTCTCGGGGTGATGGTCGTCTATTACTACTTCGGCCGGGAACTGGCCACCCCCCCTCCCCGGGAGCTGATGTACTCGGAATTGATCGAGTACGCCGAGGCCGGGCGGATCGTCAAGCTGGAGATCTCCGACAAGCAGGGTACCGGCCAGTTCCGGGACGACACCGAGTACAAGGAGTTCACCGTTACCCTGCCGGAGAATCTCCCCGACAGCTTCTTCGCCATCCTGCGGGAGCATAACATCCCGCACGACTTTCAGAAAAGCAGCTGGTGGAAGGAGCTGTTTCCCCTGCTGGTCGGCCCGCTCCTCTTCGTCGGCCTGCTCTGGTTCCTCTTCTACCGCCAGATGCGCGGGGTGGGCAAGGGGGCGCTGGCCTTCGGGAAGAGCCGGGCCCGGCTCAACAAGAACACGGAACGGGTAACCTTCAAGGACGTGGCCGGGGTAACGGAAGCCAAGGAGGAGCTGGAGGAGATCATTGCTTTCCTCAAAGCGCCGAAGAAGTTCCAGCGGCTGGGAGGGAGAATCCCCAAGGGGGTGATCCTGGTCGGGCCGCCCGGAACCGGCAAGACCCTGCTGGCCAAGGCGGTGGCCGGCGAGGCCGACGTTCCCTTCTTCTCCCTCTCCGGCTCCGACTTCGTCGAGATGTTCGTCGGGGTCGGCGCCTCCCGGGTCCGGGATATGTTCGAGCAGGGCCGGAAGCACGCGCCCTGCATCATTTTCCTCGACGAGATCGACGCCGTCGGCCGCCACCGGGGGGCGGGGCTGGGCGGGGGGCACGACGAGCGGGAGCAGACCCTCAACCAGCTCCTGGTCGAGATGGACGGCTTCGAGACCAAGGAGGGGGTGATCCTGGTCGCCGCCACCAACCGTCCCGACGTCCTCGACCCGGCTCTGCTCCGGCCCGGTCGTTTCGACCGCCAGATTATGATCGATATGCCCGACATCAAGGGGCGGGAGGAGATCCTCAAGGTCCACGTG
>JAXGWO010000026.1:0-48322 GCA_040773245.1 PVC group bacterium | reverse complement strand
GGCAGGTCTGAAGCCCTGCGCTACTTCAGCAGCTGGAAGCCGCCGGCAATCTGACCGAAGGCCTCCTCATACTTCGGAAACGACTTCACCGTCGCCCGAGCCGTGAGAATGTAGATTCGATCGCCCCGCTGAAATATCCACTGTTTCGCTTTCGCCAGGACCTTAAGGGTAAAAAACGTGTCGGTAAAGGTGTAGGTCAGGGAATTGGCGATGGGGTCTTCCCTCCCCCGGGCCACCAGCGCGAAAGCCGTCAGATTGTCCGAGAGATCCGCGATCCGCTTTTCCAGGAAATCTTCCCCATCCTCCCCGACGCCGCGCAGCGAGACAATCTCCAGCCTCTCGTAGACCGACTCCCCGGGCTTCTCTTTCGGCCGGAAGGCGACCAGGGAAACCCCCTCCGCCGGATTTTCCTTCAGTTCCCAGCCAGCCGGGAACTCGATCGAGAAACCATCGGCCTTATTGACGCACTTCTGCACGATCTCCGCCTCCAGGGGGGCAACCGTTAAGAAAAACGCCGCCGCCGCAACGGCGAAAAACATCTGTCTTCCGGCAATCTGCATCAGTCATCACCTCCATACGATGTTGAATCCGTAGCCCGGTTGACAATCATAGACGAACAATTATCCGAATTATTCGAACGGGGAGAAGAGATTATCTTCTCCCGGTTCAGATAAGCTCAAGGGCTTCGTCGAGGACGGAGACCAGGTCCTCCGGATCCTCCAGGCCGATCGAGAGGCGGACCAGGTCGGGGGTCAGGCCGCCGGCCCGCTGCTGCTCCTCGGTGAGCTGGCTGTGGGAGGTGCTGGCCGGATGGAGGATCAGGCTCTTGGCGTCGCCGACGTTGGCCAGGTGGGAGAAGAGCCGGATCGAGTCGATGATCTTCACCGCCGCCGGGTAGCCGCCCTTCGGCCCGAAGACCACCATCCCCCCGAACCCCTTCTTCAGGTAGCGGGAGGCCGCCGGGTAGGCCGGGTCGCCGGGAAGCCCCGGGTAGCGGACCCAGGCCACCTTCGGGTGTCCAAGCAGATGCTCCGCCACCTTCAGCGCGTTGGCGCAGTGCCGCTCCATCCTCAAGGCCAGGGTCTCGATCCCCTGGAGGAAGATCCAGGAGTTGTCCGGCGAGATACAGCCGCCGAGGTTGCGCAGCGGCACCGTCCGCAACCGAAGGGCGAAGGCGATCGGGGCGAGTTTTTCCGGCAGGTCCTTCGCCCAGCGCAGTCCGTGGTAGTTGGGGTCGGGCTCGGTGAAAAGGGGGTGCCTTCCCCCGGCCCAGTCGAAACGCCCGGAGTCGGTGACGATCCCCCCGAGGGCGGTCCCGTGGCCGCCCATCCACTTGGTCAGGGAGTTGATCACGATGTCGGCCCCGTGCTCGATCGTCCGCAGGAGGCAGGGGGTGGTGAAGGTCCCGTCCACGACCAACGGCAGCCCGTGGTCCCGGGCCACCGCCGCCACGGCGGAGAGATCGGTGAAGTTCAGGGCTGGGTTCCCGATCGTCTCGACGTAGAGCGCCCGGGTCTGGTCCGTGATCACCCGCTCGAAGTTCTGCGGGCCGGCCGGATCGACGAAGTCAACCTCGATTCCGAACCCGGGGAGGATGGCGTCGAAGAGGGTGTAGGTCCCCCCGTAGAGGTTGTTGGCGGAGACGATCCGGTCGCCCTTCCGAGCCAGGGTGGCGATGACGGCGAAGATCGCCGCCGTACCGGAGGCGAAGGCCACCGAGGCCGCCCCGCCCTCGAGCAGGCTCACCCGTTTCTCCAGGACCTCGGTGGTCGGGTTGGTTAGGCGCGAGTAGATATTACCCAGCTCCTTGAGGGCGAAGAGATCGGCGGCGTGGGCGGTATCCTTGAAGAGGTAGGAACTGGTCCGGTAAACCGGCACCCCCCGCGAACCGGTCTCGTCCACCTCCTGCCCCCCGTGGAGGGCCAGCGTCTCGAAACCGTACTGTTTCTTCTTCATCTCTCTCCTCCTTCGTCCTCACTGATCCAGGTACAATCGGTATCGCTATCGCTATCGGGGGTTTAACTCCAGCTCACCCGATCCCCTCGAAGAGGGCGGTGGAGAGGTAACGCTCCCCGGCATCGGGAAAGACGGTGACGATCAGTTTCCCCCGGTTCGCCGGGTCCTTCGCCAGCCGGACCGCCGCCGCCGCCGCCGCCCCGCTGGAGATCCCGCAGGTGATCCCCTCCTCGCGGTGGAGGCGGCGGCCGTACTCGATCGCCTCCTCGCTCTCCACCGTCAGCACCTCGTCCACCAGGTCGAGGTCGAGGACCTCGGGCTTGAACCCGGCCCCGATCCCCTGGATCCGGTGGGGGCCGGGTTGCGGATTCCGGCCGGCTTTCAGCGCGGTCAGGACCGCCGACTCCGCCGGCTCGACCGCCACCGAGCGGATCGGGAGCTTCTTCTCGTTCTTCAGGTAGCGGCTCACCCCGGTGATCGTCCCCCCGGTCCCCACCCCGGCGACGAAGATATCGATGCAGGCCCCGGTGTCCTGCCAGATCTCCGGCCCGGTGGTCTGGAAGTGGATGTTGGGGTTGGCCGGGTTGTTGAACTGCTGGGGCTGGAAATACTTCTCCGGGTCGGAGGCCCGGACCGCCTCCGCCTTCTCGATCGCCCCCTTCATCCCCTTCGCCCCCTCGGTCAGGACCAGCTCGGCCCCGAAGGCGGCCAGCATCCGCCGCCGCTCGACTGACATCGTATCCGGCATCGTCAGGACCAGGGGATAACCCCGGGCGGCGCAGACGTAGGCGAGGGCGATCCCGGTGTTCCCGCTGGTCGGCTCGATCACCGTCACCGCCTTCGAACCCGGTTTGAGCCTTCCCTGCCGCTCGGCCGCCCAGATCATCGCGGCCCCGATCCGGCACTTCACCGAGTAGGCGGGGTTCCGCCCCTCGATCTTGGCCGCCACCACCGCCTTCAGCCCTCGGGTCAGCGAGTTGAGCTGGATCAACGGCGTGTTGCCGATACTCAAGCTGTTATCAAGAAATATCCTTCTCATCCGAAACCTCCTGGTTTACTAAATCTGCCAATTCGCCGCCGGTTCCGGCCGGCCGTTCTGACGCCCGGCGAGTTCTTCCAGCGTCGTTTCGCCCAGGACGCCTTCCACGGCCGCGGCAACCTCGGACCAGACTTCCCGGGCGGCGCAGCCGCCGCTCTTGCTGCAGGAATCCCGGTCGCCCAGGCACTCCACCGGAGTGGTCTTCCCTTCCACCGCTTCCACCGCTTCGAGCAGCGTAATCTCGGAAGGGGGGCGGCTCAGCATACAGCCGCCCTTCGGCCCCCGCACCGTGCGAACCAGCCCGGCCCGGCAGAGGGCCGGGACCAGGATATGGATGTAATGAGCGGAGATCCCCTGGCTGGCGGCGATCGCCTCCACCGGGACCGGACCCGCACCGTTACGAAGGGCCAGTTCCAGCATAACCCTCAAGGAGTATCTTCCCCGGGTCGACATTTTCATTAGCGAATCCTTGCTTTTCCTGACGACGGCCCCAGCATATCCATTATTGTTTCTATGTCAATCGAATTACTTAACTTTTTCCGGGGAGCCGGGCGGCGGAAGTTTTGTTGTCCCGGTCAGGGAATCGGTGTAGTCTTATTTTACAATCCAGGTCATACCACTTCTGTAAAATAGGGGATTATGCTTAAACAGACCGGACTGGTCATCGTGGCGGCGGCTGTTTGCCTCGCCCCGGCGGGGGCGGATGAACGGGAGGAACCGCTCCATTCCGGGGTCGACGCATTTACCGCCGCCTACGCCCGCTGGGACGGCGACGGTTTCCGCCGCGCGGCGGAACGGATCGAGGAGGCCGCACGCCTCCGGCCCGATTTCTTTCCCGCCCGCTACTGGTTGGGGGCGGCACGTTTCCACCAGGCCCTCTGCCTCCGGGACGCCCCCTCCTCCGAAGAAACAGCCGAACGCGCCCTCGACGGGGCCGAGGAGGCGCTGGAGAAAGCCCTGGAACTGGACGGGTCCTGCGGCGAGTGCTCCGCCCTCCTCTCGGTGATCACCGGGATCCGGATCGGGCGCAATCCCCTGAGCGGGATCTGGCGCGGTTCTCGCTTCAAGAAGCAAGCGGAGGCAGCCCTCCGGCTCTCACCCGAAAACCCTCGGGTCCATTACCTGATCGGAACCAACTATTACCACGGGCCGCAGCGGGCGGACTCCCGCGACCGGGCCCGGGATCATTTCCTCCGGGCGGAGAGTCTCTACGAAAAGGAACTGCGGACGCCGGCCGACGATTTGGAACCCCGCTGGGGTTACGACTCCACCCTGGCCTTCCTCGGCGACATCCACCGGGAGAAGGGGAACCGGGAAAAAGCCCGTGAATACTACAACCGGACGCTGGCCGTCAACCCCGCCAACGGAAAGGCCCGGCAGGGCCTGGAGGAGATGGAAATCAAGGAGGAGAACGATGAGTAAGAAGGGAAAGACGGTGGCGGTGATCGGTTCCGGCCTGGGTGGGATCTCCGCCGCCATCTCCCTGGCCGAGGCGGGCTACCGGGTCGAGGTCTTCGAGAAGAATCCCCGGATCGGCGGCAAGCTCAACCAACTCCAGGCCGAGGGCTACACCTTCGACCTCGGCCCCTCGATAATGACCCTTCCCCACGTCTTCGAGCGTCTCTTCGAGCGGGCGGGGAAGAAGATGGCCGACTACTTCACCATCCGGACGCTCCGCCCCCACTGGCGGAACTTCTTCCCCGGCGGGGAGGTGATCGACCTCTACCCCGAGCCCGAGCGGATGGACGGGGAGCTGGCGAAGGCGGGGGCGGACCCCGCCCGCTTCCGCCGTTTCCTCGATTACTCGGGCCGGCTCTACGACCTGGTCAACCGGGGCTACTTCGAGCAGGGCCTCGACACCGCCGCCGACTTCCGGCGCTTCTACGGCCTGTGGGACTTCCGGAAGTTCGACCTCCTGCGGACGATGCACGGTTCCGTGGCCCGCCACGTCCGCCACCCGCGGGTCCGGGACATCCTCGACTTCTTCATCAAGTACGTGGGCAGCTCGGCCTACGACGCACCCGCTTTTATGAACTGCCTCCCCACCATCCAGTTCCGCTACGACCTCTGGTACGTCGAGGGCGGGCTCTACAACATCGCCCGGGGGTTCGGACGCCTGATGGAGGAACTGGGGATCCGGGTCCACCTCGACCGGGAGGTCGAGACGATCACCACCGGCGGCGGCCGGGCCCGGGGACTGGTCACGGCCGGCGGCGGTACGGTCGAGGCCGATTACGTGGTCTGCAATATGGAGGTCATCCCGGCCTCCCGCCGTCTGCTCGGCGAATCTCCGTCCGAACTGAAGCGACTGGAGAAATTCGAGCCGGCCTGCTCCGGACTGGTGATCGACCTCGGCCTCGATACCGCCTACCCGCAACTGGCTCACCACAACTTCTTCTTCTCCGGAAACCAGCGGGAGCACTTCAATTCCGTCTTCCGGAAGCACCGGCTCCCCGGCGACCCCACCATTTACCTGGTCGCCGCCTCCAAGACCGACCCCACCGTCGCTCCGGCGGGATGCGACTGCCTGAAGATCCTCCCCCACATTCCCTACCTCGACCATCAGAACCCGGTCCCGGCGGAAGAGTACCTGGCCCTGAAGGAGCGGGTGCTCGACAAGCTGGAGCGGATGGGGCTGACCGACCTGAGGAAGCACGTGGTCTTCGAACATTTCTGGACCCCGGTCGACATCGAGCGGAACTACTACTCCAACCGGGGCTCGATCTACGGGGTGGTGACCGACCGCTGGAAGAACCTCGGCTTCAAGGCCCCCAAGCAGAGCCCGAAGTACCCCAACCTCTTTTTCGTCGGCGGCTCGGTCAACCCGGGCGGCGGGATGCCGATGGTCCTCCTCTCCGGCCAGAACGCCGCCCGGCAGCTGGTCGAAGAGGACCGGGGATGATCCTATTCGGGGTCATTCTCCTGCTCTGGCTGCTCGGTTACCTCTTCCTCTTCCGCGTCCCCCTCTGCCGGGCCGGCGGGGAGGAGACCGCCGCCGGGACTATCTCGGTGATCATCCCCGCCCGGAACGAGGAGGACCGCCTTTCCGAGCTGCTGGAATCTCTCTCCCTCCAGGACCCCGCCCCCGGCGAGGTGATCGTGGTCGACGACGGATCGGAAGACGCCACCGCGGAACTGGCGGAAAAAGCCGGGGCCCGGGTTATCACCTCCCGGCCGCTCCCCGAGGGCTGGCGGGGCAAGACTTGGGCCTGCTGGCAGGGAGCGCGGGCCGCCCGGGGGGAGGCACTGCTCTTCCTCGACGCCGACACCCGGCTCCTGCCGGGCGGCCTGAGCCGGATGGCGGCCGAGTTCCGGCGGGCCGGCGGGGCACTCTCGCTCCTCCCCTACCACGTCCCGGTCCGGCCTTACGAGGAACTCTCGGCCTTCTTTCACATCCTGATGGCCGCCGGGGTCGGCGCCTTCACGGCCTTCGGCCGGAAGGTCCGCCCCGGACTGTTCGGGCCCTCGCTGATGATCTCGCGGGAGGACTATCGCCGCGGCGGCGGACACGAAGCGGTCCGGGGGGAGATCCTGGAGAACTTCTTCCTGGCGGCAAGCCTCCGCCGGGCGGGGGTGGAAGTCACCGGGCGGGGCGGGAAGGGGGTGCTGACCACCCGGATGTACTCCTCCGGATGGAAAGACCTGGCCGCCGGCTGGTCCAAGGCCTTCGCCGCCGGGGCGGCCGGGACGCCTCCCCTGATCCTGGCCCTGACCGCCCTCTGGCTGGCCGGGGCAATCGCCGCCCCGGGGTTGCTCCTCCTCGGTGGCCTGACCGGGATCTTCCCCTTCCCGGCGGCCGGGATTCTTTACCTCCTCTACGCCCTCCAGGTCTTCTCGATGCTCCGGCGGCTGGGCAGCTACCGCCTCCTGACCGCCCTCCTCTACCCGGCCGGGCTCGTCTTCTACCTCGCCGTCTTCGCCCGCTCCTGGTTCCTCTTCCGCCGGGGAGCGGCAGTGGAATGGAAGGACCGGCGGATCGGGGTTGACCCAACCGGGAGCTGACGATGACCGCCGGAGAGGTGATCTTGCTGGTATCGGTCAACATCCTGGCCTGGCTGGTTATCCATCTCTCGGTGCCCTGGATCTTCACCCGGATGCCGGCGGCCTGGTTCCGCCCGGAGGGACGGCTCTTCCGGCCGCGCCTCTGGGAGGGGGACGGGAGGGTCTATCAGAGTCTCTTCCGGGTCAGGCGGTGGAAGGGACTCCTCCCGGACGGCGCCGCCCTCTTCCGGGGCGGGTTCCGGAAGAAGACGCTCCGGAGCCGTGATCCCGTTTACCTGGAACGTTTCCGGGTCGAGACCTGCCGGGGGGAGGCCGTCCACTGGACGGTGCTGGCGGCGGCCGGACTCTTCTTCATCTGGAACCGGCCGGCCGCCGGAGCGGCAATGGTCGCCTACGGAACGGCGGCCAACCTTCCCTGTATCATCGTCCAGCGGTACAACCGCCTCCGGCTGGGCCGGGTCAGAACCTGATGCCGGCGCGGAAGGAGTTGAGCAGGGATACCTCGCTGTACAGGAGCTGGTAGGTGCAGTTCCAGGAGAACCCCGAATAGAGAATAAAGTCGGCCCCCAGGGAAAGCCGGAAAGAGCTGTAGTCGCCCGGCGAATAGGCCGGCATCCTGAACGAGTTGTCGAAGCTCTTCACCCGCGCCGAGAGGGTCCGGGAGCCGCCGCCCAGCGTGTACAGGTAATCACCACGGACCAGGTACCGCACCGTGGCCCATTCGTATTCGTGCAGGTAATCGTAGAAGAGACCGAGGCTCCCGGCGGTCTTGTCCACGTCCTGCGACCCGAACTTCATACTGGTGGAATCGCTGCCGCTCTCGGAGTACCCGTCCACCCCGACCATCACATAGTCGAGGCCCAGGCAGGTCCCGAAGTGAGAATTCTCCTCCTCCTGGAAGAGGTAGCGGCCCCGGGCCGCCAGCGAGGTGGTGCTGGCGGAAGCGGAGCCGCTGCACTTCCGGGCGGCGCTCCCCAGGTCAACCGACCGGTTAATCTCATCAAACTCGTAAAAACCCTGGGAGAGCATCAGGGTCACGGGAACGGTCTCGTCGATCTCGAACTCGGCGAACAGGGAAATTATCCCGCCCAGCAGGCTGAAATCGCCCTTGCCCTCTCCGAACTTCCCGTCGCCGTAGGCGACGTTCAGGGCGAGGCCGGTCTTGACGTCCTCGATCATCTGGAAGTAGCCGCCGAGGATGAGATCCAGGTCCGTCATATCCGCGGACACCGAATCGTCCCTGGACGGCACGTCCATCAGGTCCACGCCCGCGTCGGCGAAGAAGGCGGACTCCCGGCGGTCTTCCGCGTACCGGGCGGCGAGCGGGGCGTCCAGCAGGTCGTTGTTGACGATCGAATCCAGCCGGGTGTTGTTCAGCAGGGCGGCGTACCCCGGGAACTCCGGCAACACGGAGATCTGGACCGGAGCCTGGATCACGCTGTCATAATACTGGCCGAGTATGCTGCTGGTCCGGTCGGAGAAATGCAGTTCGTCCACCAGCACCGTATCCGGACCGAATCCGTAGGATGAGGGGGAGGCTTGCAGCTCCTCGATCAGGGAATGGGTATCAACCATAATGGCGTTCGCCCCCGTCCCCGCGAGCCTGGTCTTCAAATTCTGGTTGAATGCGTTGATGAGACCCGAATCCCTCCGGGCACATTCGTGCAGGTTGGATACCAGTATGTATCCCGCCCCGGATTGATGGAGCGAGTCCACCCCGGCGGCGATGTACTTGGCATCGCCGGCGTAATCGTTGATCCCGCCGAAGATCGCGTACAACCCTTCGGGATCGACCGGGCGCGAATCGACGTAACTGTTGATTACCAGCTTGATGTCACTGGAGCTCATACCCCCCACGGCCCGGTTCTCGTAGATCCCCCCGGGGGCGAGAATCTCCGGCCGCAAATAATACGGCCAGTTGCGTTCCGAACCCCGCTCGGTGGAGAGGCTGTCGCCGAAAACGCAGAACCGGTCAAACTGCCTGTCTCCCCGGGCTCCGTTTGTCAAGATTACGGAGACCAGGAGCACAGCCACCAACGCCAGCTTTTTCATTGTCGTTTACCCTCGGTTGAATTACTGAACGGATAACGCCGGGCGGTTCCACCGCCGGTCGCCCGACGGGCAAGCCGGGAACACGATCTTGCGCGGTAACTATGCCCCCGAAACACGGGAAAATCCAGAGCAAATCGCAGGCGGCGGGGCTTGATCTGACCGCGCCCGGTTACGGGGCGGACGGCAGCGGGTACTCGCCCAGGAATCCGACCAGTTCCTTCAGGATCTCATCCCTTCTCTTCTCGGAGCCGGAGGAAAGGCCTGGCGTAACGGATGATCGGAAGTTCAACCGCGCCGGTATTTGATCGACAGGAAAAGATCCGCACAGACCATAAGCAAATTCAGGATATATAAGTAAATGACGTCGTTGAGATCACCCACCATCTCGAAGAGGATCCCCGCGACGTAGCCGATCAGGATGATGGAGATGAAAAACAGGCTTTTGCCAGCGGCTCTCTTTGTCTTCCAGGTCTTGTAGATCGAGAACGGCCAGGCGCAGCCGAAACAGACCAGCATTATCGCCTCGAATACGTCCGGGTTCATCTGAACGGTCTCCTTGTGAATTTTATTCCCTTGCCATCCCCGGACCGCGCCGCCGGACGCGGTTGCCGAAACCCCTCTTCTTCACGACGTAATCCCCGAGGCCGATACCCTGCAGAACAAGGTGCTGCCGGGGGACGGTCCTTACTATGGTCCGGCCTTCCGGGGTTCGAATGACGAGATGCTCGTGGTCGCTGGATTCAAGGACGAACCTTTCCAACCACGGCCTCCTGACGGCCACCACCTCGCCTTCGTAGGGGACGTAGGCGTCATAGGCGAAATCGGCGGCATACCATACAAAGCCAACGACGACCATCGCGGCCGAAAGCGCCAGGAAGCAGCCCAACGGGCCACCGTGGAAACGCCATCCTGCCCCGGGCGGGCCGAAATCCCTCCAAAACGAGAAGGCCGCTTTCATTTACCTGTCCTGGTGAACAGCGCCGGCGGGAGAACCGAAGAGGCGGCGGCGGGCAGGATTGCCAGGGGAACCACGAACCAGGGAATCTTGCGCGTGACCTTGCTCATCCGCTCTGCGCCAAACTCCCAGCCCGACTAACCTTGCCGGCGCTTCCGCTTGAGGCTCTTGAAGAGTGAGGTGTAAGTAATGCCGACGGCAATGCAGCAGAGACTGAGGTAGAAGTAGAAACGATCCGGCAGGGCGTCGGGGGAGATCAGGCGAAAGATATTGAAGACAGCCGGGACCAGCAGCAGGGCTCCCCAGAAAACGGCGATGGACCGGCAGCCGCGGATCAAACCCTCATCGTGCCACCTCTCCCGCGGAAGATCGGCGCGGGCATACTGCAGCGTGAACGGCTTGCCGATCAGCACCGTGAACCAGATGATGCCCGCCAGGAAGCCGTTGGCGACAATCCCCATATGCCGGGCCAGCCAGATCCACCGGAAGCCGTAGAAGGCCACCGTGCAGGATACGAAGAACGCCAGGGTGGCCCACTGCAGAATGAACCCCCGGCGAAGCATCTTCCAGGCGAACAGGACGGAGGCGGCGGCGCAGATCGCCACGGCCCTCCGCAGCGGATCCCAGCCGTCGGTCGGAAGGAACAGGAAGAGGATCCAGGGCAGGAAGCCGAGGATGAATTTCGCCGCCTCCAGCAGTTCACGGATCATTTCGGATACCCCAGCGCCAGCGATATCAGAATGAAACCTCCCGCGAGCGCCCGTATGTAATGTTCCATCTTCACAATCCATTCTCCACAGGTCAATTATCAGTTCAGCCGGGTGTTCTCTTTCGCCCATCGGCGATACAGTACTGGGCGATTCTGCGAACGAGGTCTTCGGGGAGAGGACGGTCGTAGGGTATCCGGATCGTTCCCTTGCCGGTTCCGTACCCGGCCAGCTCCCGGGAAAAGCGCCTGACGGCGGCCGGACCGGGACCGAAGCTGACGTGCGCCTTGTAGGCCGCGAAGCCGAACAGGACCCGGCCCTTCCAGAACACCGGGACCCCCCACTTGATCGCCTCCGTCCCTTCGGGGGCGGCGTTCCTGAGAATCCGGTACAGTCGGCGCAGGTGCGGCCGCGCCTCCGGCGGGGCGGCGGCGATGTATTCCTTTATTGTGACCGGTTGCTTCTTCGCCATACCCGTTTCCCGGCTTGAGATCGTTGCCGCTTGTTCCCCCGGAGGTGCATATTATTTCTTCAGTTTATATACTTGATAGGCGTTTGCATAGCCGATCCGGACCTTCAGCTTCTCCGGCAGTTGATCGAGCAGGCTGACCGTTGACCGGATACTTCCGGCGCTGGGGTGGTCATCGGACGCCTTGACGATCTCGTCGCTGCCAATGAAAAAGCGGTCCGGGAACTCCTCGAACAGCGCCAGCCACTCCTTTTTCAATCGGCCGTCCCGATCCAGGGGAAAGCCCGGTTTCACGACCTTTCTTTCCCGCAGCCCGGCGGCGATCCGGATGCTCACATACAGGTTCGGGTTCTCGGCCAGCAGCTTTCTCGTCAGGTCGACAGTCCGTTTCCCGGTGTTGTCCCATCCCAGGTGCGACCAGACGATCTTCGCCTGGCGGTTATGGGCCAGCAACCGGCCGAAAGCGGCAATATTCGGTTTCAGTACCCGGGGATTGGGCGGTGATTTCAAGCGGGACGGCAGCGGCATCTCTTCGGGGATCGCCTCCATATGCACATCGACAGGGAGGCCGTATTCGGCCGCCAGGTCGGCGAGTCTCAGAAACAGCGGATGATCCGGAGGAGCGGATTCATACGGGTGATTATCGTCGAGGGAAAGATGCTCGATCGCCATCACGCCGAAACCGGCCGCCCCTTTCCGGGCCAGTTCCGACGCCCTGGCCTCGAACTCCTTTTCCATTGCCGCGGTGACCCGCCCTTCCTTGACGGCCTGCTGGATCATCACGTTGAGGCTGCCGCCTCCTCCCAGAGCGGCGAACCGGTCGGGGTACTTTTCCGCGATCGCCAGAAGATCTTCGAAATACAGCTGCATATTCTGTCCCTCGGCCTGGGGCATAGGCCTGAGTATGCTGATCTTCACGCCGCCGGCATCCATTGACTCCAGGGCGATTCGGGACGATTTCTCGAGGTTGTAATGACCCTTGACCCGGGGACCCACCAGGTGAAGATTGACATCCACATACACCAATTCCTTGGATTCCTGAACCGTGGCTCTCATATCAGGCGATCCCGCCGGCGCGGCCGCACCGGCAAGCGGGGCACCCGCAGCTTCTTTCCGGGTGATATACCCGTCTTGGTTCCGGTCCAGCCGCACGAAGGCCGGAGGCGGACCTCGGAATTCCGTCCTTGACAGCTGCCCGTCATTGTCACGGTCCATCCGGCCAAAAGGGGTCTGGGCCGGCAATGAATCCGGGCAGAAGCAGGCGAGCACAAGAAAGACTCCAACAGATAACTTTCTCTCCATCACTATTCCTCCGGTTATGCGGGCGCTAACCAGGATCCGAGCCGCGGCGTGACCGGCGGCGCGGACCGCTTCCCAGAAGAAATATGCCGGCCGGTTCCGGTACCAGGTCTGCAGCCGGTGTGCGGGATAGAACACCTGCCGGCTGAGTCCCCCGGCTGATCGGCGCGCCGGCGGGGCGACAGACAGCCGGGCGGGGGGGGCCTTGCTCCGCCCCACGACTAAGCTAAGGCGCGCGGTTCACCGCGTCGCCTTCAGCGCCTTCGCGTGTTTCGGTTTTGCATTCCGAACACATCGCACGTAGTTGAAAACATATCGCACATCCCCCTGGGGGCCGAAGTACTGCGGGTAATCACTTGCTTTTCCGGATTTTGGATCGCTCCGCTGCGACCCGGCGCCGTGCACGTCCATCAAGCGACCATACATCTTCCCCTGCGCCTCTCCAAAGGCGACGTAGACCGCTGAATCGTAGGGGTTGCGTCCGTCAAGATGCGTAGTACTCGTCCAAAAATAAGGATACTGCTTGTTGCCCTTAGGGTCCCGAATCGGCGTTGTTGAAAACAACGGATCAATAGCCGCAGAGTCGCTCGTCTGCGGCGATCTCGAATGGTCGACGATGCTCTGCAGTTCCTTTGCATTGGGTAATCGCCAATCATCATATCCACCCAATGTCAGATATTGCGCATACCTCAAGGCTGCCTCCCAGTCCATCCCTTCACCGCTGTCGCGTTGCTGCCACATTAGGCCGGTTGCGGCATCTGTAACGGTGTCGTCCTTGTTGTCCACAAACTTGTTCTTGCCGTAATCCGGGTTTCCCCGCACAAACCGAAAGTACATCTTATTGGAATGACCGCTACGAGGATTGTTTTTGGGATACCCCTTTATTCGCCCATCAAGAAAGTTAACGCCGAATACCGTCTCGTCGTTGCGCATAGTTCTGCCGACATATTCAGTGCTGCTCCAGGTCTGTGCATCGATCTCTCGCTCTCCCAGGCGCGCATCCTCAATCGGTTGGTCGAAGTACTTCGTATCGATAAATGGCTTGATCGCTTTCTGCCCGCGAGCTTCACCGGTAAACTGGATCAGTGAATAGAGCTCTTTGATTGTGGGCACGCGCCAGTCATGGTGTCCGCCCAGATCACATTCCTTGGCCCTCGGGAATGCCTCTTTGAAACTCATCTTATTGCCCATTCTCTTCTGCCACATCAGGCCAGTGATATTATCGGTGATTGTTCCGTCTCGGTTGTCCGTGTAGGAGGGGTTGTTGATCTGATACTGAGCATCTTGGCCGAAGAAGCGCTCTCCATTCTTTGGTTTCTGGATCACCGATGTGTCGTCGAAAAAGTCCAAGACCCCTGTGTCTACAATAACGTAGGCGAGGTCATTCTGCTTGATCCCTTCCTCAGCATAGACAAAGAACGCAATGGCCAATGCCGGAACAAGAATCGAAATACGGCTTTTCATCACGCAATCCCTCATTTTTACGCGAACGGCGAGGAGAGCGGAGCTTGTTCTGTCATAACGGGCCCGGAGGGCCTGGTTATGATGGAACAATGTTCCGTTCGAACGACTGGTTGGCGACGCCCTGTAAATAGGTTGACATTCGTGTTCATTTCAAGTTAGCATAACCAGTTCCCTTCGACAAGAATATTCCCCATTATGCCGCTTGCTCGCCAATGAATTTTAGCATTTGCACAATCCCGAGCGGCGGGTTGGAATGTTTTTCTCTCGATTGAGGCTTTTCCGAGGGGAAGACCTGAAGAAGATGGTAGAATGTATAGGTAACCGCTGAGAAAACGCACAGTAAAAACGATGAAGAAATTCCTTTTTCTCAACCCCGATCTCTGCACGGGGTGCCTGAGTTGCCAGGCGGCCTGCGCGCTGGAAAGGGGCGAGGGGGCGGGGGCGGCGCTGGCGGCCCTGCGGATCGAGTTTGACCCTTTCGGGGGGCCGCATTCGCTCACCGTCTGCCGGCAGTGCGAACCGGCCCCCTGCGTGGAGGCGTGTCCGACGGAGGCGATTGTCCAGGGGGAAGCGGGCTGGGAGGTGGACTATGACCTCTGCACCGGCTGCCTGGCCTGCCAAAGGGCCTGCCCCTTCGGGGCGATCTTCGTCCACCCGACCACCGGGAAGCCCTTGCGCTGCGACCTCTGCGGGGGCGAGCCGGAATGTGTCGCGGCCTGCCGGTTCGGGGCCCTGGTTTACGGGGACGCCGAGGAGAAGAAGTCACGGGGCAAGGGGGTGCCGGAGTCTGAGCAGGACCCGGGACTGGGCAGGGGGACGCAAGATGAATAGAGGCGGTCAATCCTTCGGTGGTTACGCGGGGAGGATCCTGCGGGTGGACCTGGGAAGGGGGAAGGCGGAGACCGACGAGACTTCCCGCTACCTCCCGGAGTGGATCGGGGGGAGGGGGCTGGGGGCGCGGATCGGGTGGGACGAAGTCACGCCGGGGATGGGGGCCTTCGACCCCGCCTCGCCCTTGATGATCCTCCCCGGGCCCCTGACCGGGACGGCGGCGCCCTTCTCCGGGCGGACCACGGTCTGCGGCCTGGCGCCCCAGGGCTTTCCCCAGGAGTACTTCACCCGCTCCTCCTTCGGGGGGCGGTGGGGAAGCGAACTGAAGTACGCCGGCTTCGACGGGATCGTGATCACCGGCCGGGCGGCGCGACCGGTCTACCTGAGGATCGAGGACGGGAAGGCCGAGATCCGCGACGGCTCGGGATTGAAGGGGCTGGGGCTGATCGAGAAGCAGAAGAAGCTCCTGGCGGCCGAGGGGAAGGAGTGGCGGGTCTTCGCCATCGGCCCGGCCGGGGAGAACCTGAGCCGGATCGCGGTCGGGGCCACCGAGACCGAGTCGGCCTCCGGGCAGGGGGGCTTCGGCGGGGTGATGGGGTCGAAGAACCTGCTGGCGGTGGCGGTCCGGGGAAGGCAGCCGCTGGCCATCGCTGAGCCCGATCGTTTCGCCCGGGTCTGCCGGCTGGTCCGGGAGGAGGCCCACGGCTCCCACGGCTGGCCCCACACCCCGAGGCTCGACCCCGAGAAGGTGAGGAAGTACGGCCAGCGTTTCCAGGCCTGCACCGAGGGCTGCTCGATCCGCTGTTACGACGCCCGTAGCTACCGCAGCGTTCCCGGGACCATCTGCCCGAATAAGCACTACTCCGGCCAGGTGGACTGCATCGCCCAGCTCTTCCCCGGGCCGGCGGAGACCTATTACGACTGGAACATCGGCTTCGAGGCCGGATTCGAGATCGGTCACATTAGCAACGACCTCGGGCTCAACCACTGGGAGCTCCTGGTCGGGATGGTCCCCTGGCTGCGGGGGCTGGCGGCACGGAGGGAGCTGAAAAATATCGACAAGCTTCCGATCGACTTCTCCTCCCCGGCCTTCTGGAAGGAGCTTTTAGAGAAGATCGCCTACCGGCGGGGGGAGATGGGGGACGCCCTGGCCGAGGGGACCGTCCGGGCGGCCCGGCGGCTGGGATTGGGGCTCGACCTGGTCGACGAATTCTACCCCGCCCGGGGCTACGCCGGCCATTGGGACGGCCACGGCGACCACATCAACCAGGTCTTCTTCCCCTTCTGGATCGTCTCGGCGCTGCAGTGGGCCCTCGACACCCGCGACCCGATCTCCTCCGCCCACGGCTACGCCCAGAACATTATGGGCTGGTCGCCCTACTGCTCCCCGGTCCACGGGTTGAGCTGGGAGCGGATCGCCGAGGTGGCCGCCCGGGTCTACGGGACGGAGGAGGCGGCCCACCCCTTGAGCGGTTATAAGGCCAAGGAGATCCCGGCGGTCTTCCATATGACCCGCTCGGTGATCAAGGACTCACTGCCGCTCGGCGACCAGGTCTTCCCCCGGATCTACTCGAAGAAGACTCCCGACAACTTCGCCCGGGCGGGGGAGCTGGAGGGGCCGTCTTTCGAATACCATCTCCTCACCGCCGCTACCGGCTTCGGCTGGTCGGAGGCAGAGTTCGAGGGAGCGGCCCGGCGGGTCCTTCACCTGGAACGGGAACTGCTGGCACGGAACTTCGGGCGGGGACGGGAAGAGGACGAGGCGGTCATACCCTACTTCACCCGGCCGGAGAACCTGGTCAATCCCCTGATCGGAGAGAAGGTGAGTCTGGAGCCGGAGAAGTTCCAGGGGCTGCTGGACCGGGTGTATGAGCGGTTGGGTTGGGGAAAGGACGGGCGGCCCTCGGCCGAGACCCTGAGAAAGTGCGGGCTGGGGTTTGCGCTGGAGGAGCGGGGCGGGCCACCAAGGACCTAAAGGACTAAAAGGACCTCAAGGACACCTGGCCGGAGAGTGGAATCCGGGCAGCCTATCGGGGGGGAAGAATCCACTGAGAGGACTGTTGACAGGGGGCCGGGGTTTCCGATATATACGCGCGTATATAACGATGAAATTCAAGTTCCTGATATTCGCCCTGCTCCTGCCGGCGGGGATGACGGCGGCCGAACCGCTTCGGATCGCGGTGGAGTACAGCAACCACGCGGCCTGTCTCTACGTGGCCCGCCAGAAGGGCTGGCTGGCGGCGGCGGGACTGGAGGCGGAGGCCTACGAGAGCTACGTCACCGGGATGGCCCTGGCGGCGGCCCTGGCCCGGGGGGAACTGAACGCCGCCTACCTCTGCCTGGTCCCGGCGATCACCGCCTACGCCAACGCCGCCGTCCCGATCCGGATCGTGGCCGGGACCCACCGCAACGGTTACGGGCTGGTGGTCGACCCGGAGAAGGTCCGGGACGTCAAGGACCTGGAGAAGCCGGAGATCCGGATCGGCTGCGTCCGGGAGGGGGGGGCGGTCGATGTCGTCCTGCGAAAGCTGATCGACGTCCGGGGACTGGGAAGGGATTCGATCCTCGCCCGCACCGTCCGGATGAACCCGGCCCAGCTGGTGATCTCCCTGCAGACCGGCCGGCTCGACGCGGTCTTCCTTCCCGAGCATTACGCGACGGCAGCCGAGGCACTGGGGTTCAAGATGCTCCTCGAGAGCCGGGAGGTCTGGCCGGGGATGCCGGGGTCGGTCCTGGCGGTGCGGAAACAGCTCCTGGACGAACACCCGGAGACGGTGGAGAAGCTGGTAAAGGTCTCCCGGGCAGCGGCCGGCTGGATCAACAAGAATCCCGCCGAGGCGGCGCAGATCGTCGCCGGGGTCTTCCGCCCGGGGGGCGAGAGTGTCTTTCCCCCCGAGGCGGCAAGGGCCGCCGGGGAACTGACCCCCTCGCCGGAGGTGATGACCCGCTCGATGGCCCGCCTCGACTACCGCGACGAGCTCGACCCGGCCGAGGTCCAGGCGGTGATCGACTACCTGGCCTCCCTTGGCTACATCCCGAAGAGTTTCCCGGCGGAAGATATCCTCGACTTGAGGTTCCTGAAGTGAGGCCGGAGCGGCAGTTGACCGGGATCGCCCGGGGGCTGATCCCGGTGGCCGTCTTCCTCCTGGCCTGGGAGGCGGCGGCGAGGTTCTCGCTCATCCCGGGGAGGCTCTTCTTCCCCGCCTTCAGCGAGGTGATGGTGAGGTTCTACCGGCTGGTGGTTGATGGTATCCTTCTCCCCCACTTTCTCAGGAGCCTGATCCGGGTGTTGATCGGCTTCGCGCTCGGCTCCGCGGCCGGGCTCCTGGTCGGCTTCGCGATGGGCTGGAACCGCCTGGTCCACCGGTCCTTCCACCCGATCTTCAGCCTCCTCTATCCGATCCCGGCGTTGGGCTGGCTGCCGATCCTGATGCTCTGGTTCGGGATCGGGGAGATCCTTCCGATCGCCATCATCTTCATCTGCTCATTCTTCCCCGTTCTCTACAACACGGTCACCGGGGTCCGGGGGGTCGATCCGCAGCTGATCCGGGCGGCCCGGACCCTGGGGGCGGGCCGGGGGAAACTGCTGACCTCGATCGTCCTCCCCCTCGCCCTCCCCAATATCTTCACCGGATTCCGGCTGGAGGCGGGGATGGCCTGGCGGGTGATCATCGCCGCCGAGATGGTGGCGATCCCGACCGGGATCGGGGCCCTGCTGATGCGGGCGGAGAGTCTGCTGAGGCTCGACATCATCATCGTCTGCCTGATGGTTTTGGCGGCGATGTGCTTCACCTTCGAGCGGGTCTTCATCGTCCTCGAACGGAAAACCACCGGGAAATGGCGGACCTCTCCCGATCACATCCCCTACTTCTGAGATGCCGAAGATCGAACTGGAAAACGTCGCCAACCAGGTCTGCCGGGGGATCAGCCTGACCGTGCCCGACCGGGAGCTGCTGGTCCTCCTCGGCCCGGTGGGGGCGGGGAAGACGACGCTGCTCAACGTCATCGCCGGGCTGATTCCCTACACCGGATCGGTCCGCTTCGACGGGCGGCCGGTCGATTCCGTCCCGGTCCCGGAACGGAAAGTCGGCTACCTCTTCCAGAACCTCCTCCTCTTCCCCCACCTGACCGTGGAGGAGAACGTGGTCTACGGGCTCAAGGCCCGCCGCTTCCCCCCGGAGAAGGTCAGGGAGCGGGGAGGTTACCTGATGGAATTCTTCGGGCTGGAGGACCTGGCCCGCCGCTACCCGGCGAACCTGAGCGGGGGGGAGAAGCAGCGGGTGGCCCTGGCCCGGGCGCTGGGCCCCGAGCCGGAGGTGCTGCTCCTCGACGAACCGTTCTCCAACCTCGACTACAAGACCACCAAGTACCTGCGCCTGGAACTGAAAAGGCTCCAGCGGGAGCTGGAGATCACCACCGTCTACGTCACCCACGACCAGTTCGAGGCCGAGGAGATCGCCGACTCCATCGCCGTTCTCCACCGGGGCAGGCTGGTCCAGGCGGGAACGGCGGAGGAGATATTTTTCCACCCCGCCGGCGAGGAGGTGGCCGACTTCATCGGGAGGCCGAACATCCTCCACTGCGACAGTTCCCGGGTGCTGGGCGGGGGGCTGATCGAGGTCTCCGCCGGCCGGGTCCCGATCGTCGTCCCCCACCACGGCGGGCCGATTAAGAAGATCGCCATCTTCCCCCGGGACATCTACATCTCCCCCGAATCGCCCCCGGGGCCGGAGGTCAACCGCTTCCGGGCCGAGGTCACCGGGATCCGCGCCGCCGGCTCCCTGGTCGCCCTCACCTTGAAACTGGGCGAGAACATCCTGGTCAGCGAGGTCCCCCGGGCCCTCTTCGACACCCTGGGGGTGGAGGTCGGGTCTTCCGTCTTCCTGATCCTGAAGTTCCGCTGGATCCGGGTCTGCTGACTCTTATTTTCCCGGGAAATTATCATTTCCCGGGAAAATCAAAGTGTGAGAACCTTCCAGCGGCGCCCAAGCCCGGAAAGGGTCTTTTGCCTGTTCACGGCGCGGGGAATTCCTTTCTGGCCTGGTTCCGGATTTGATTCCTACCCGAACAGTTATGCCACTTCACCCGAAACTGAAGGTCATCGAGGATACCCCGATCGGGACAGTGGGGATCGTCTGGACCGAGCTCGGCGGAGAACCGCGGGTGGTCCGGGTGAGGTTGGGGCGCGGGGAAGCGGACCCGGAGGCGGAGGCGGCTTCCTGTCCGGAGATCGAGAGAACGGCGGCGGCGCTGCGCGGAATCCTGGCCGGCAAGGCGTTCGCGTCACCCCTGGAGACGACGGCGCTGGAACTCTTGACGCCATTCCAGCAAGCGGTGCTCCGGGCGGCGAGCCGGATCCCCCGGGGGAAGGTCGCCACCTACGGGGAACTGGCAGACGGCCTGGGCCGGCCGGGGGCGGCCCGGGCGGTCGGCAACGCCCTGGCCGCCAATCCCTTCCCATTGATCGTTCCCTGCCATCGGGTAATCCGCTCCGACGGAACGATCGGCGGCTTCACCGGCGGGGAAGGACTGAAACGGCGGCTGCTGGACCTGGAGGGGGTCGCCTTCGACAGAGCCGGACGGATTATTGTTGAATGAACTTCGCCACGGTTGAATTCGGGGTCTTCTTCGCCGTCGTCCTGGCGCTCTACTTCGTCCTCAGCCACCGCTGGCAGAACCGGATGCTGCTGGTTGCCTCCTACGTCTTCTACGGCTGGTGGGACTGGCGGTTCTGCTCCCTGATGCTGGTCTCCAGCCTGGTCGATTACTTCTGCGGGCGGCTGGTCGACCGGGAACGCAGCCCCGATCTGACCCCCGGAAGCCGGAAGCTGGTCCTGGCGGCCTCCATCGTCACCAACCTGGCCATCCTCGGCTTTTTCAAGTACTGCAACTTCTTCGCCGACTCGCTCGCCCTCCTGGCCGGACAGATCGGCCTCCGGTTCGACGCCCCGACCTGGAATATCATCCTCCCGGTGGGGATCTCCTTCTACACTTTCCAGACGATGAGCTACACGATCGACATCTACCGGGGTAAATTGCGGGCGGTGGAGAACCTCCCCGATATGATGCTCTACGTCAGCCTCTTCACCCAGCTGGTGGCCGGCCCGATCGAGCGGGGGGCCCACCTGGTCCCCCAGATCCTCCACCCCCGGACGGTCCTTCCGGAGCGGTTCTCCAGCGGGCTGCAGCTGGCCTTCGTCGGTCTCTTCAAGAAGATGGTGATCGCCGACAATATGGCGGCGGTGGTCAACAGCGTTTACTCCGCGGCCGACCCTTCCGGCTCGGCGGTCTGGCTGGCCACCTACGCCTTCGCCCTCCAGATCTACTGCGACTTCTCCGGCTACACCGACATCGCCCGGGGAACCGCCCGGATGCTCGGCTTCGACATCTGCCTCAACTTCCGCCTCCCCTACCTGGCGGCCAACCCGGCCGACTTCTGGCAGCGCTGGCACGTCAGCCTCTCCAGTTGGCTCCGCGACTACCTCTATATCCCCCTGGGGGGGAACCGGCACGGGAACCTCAAAACCATCCGGAACCTGATGCTGACGATGCTCCTGGGGGGGTTATGGCACGGGGCGGCCTGGAACTTCGTCCTCTGGGGCGGATTCCACGGCCTGCTCCTGGTGGTTTACCGGCGGGCGGGGGACCACCGCCGGGAGAAGGCCCTGACCTTCGAGACCCGAAGGGGCTGGCGGTTCTGGCTCTCGGTCCTCCTCTTCTTCCACCTGACCTGCTTCGGCTGGCTTCTCTTCCGGGCCGAGAATCCGGCCCAGGCCGGGAACCTGCTGGCCGCGATCTTCACCCGGCCCTTCCTCGACACCCTGAGCCTACCCCTGCTGCGGATGGTGGCGGCCGCCGGCATCCCGCTCTTTCTCTTCCAGCTTTACCAGTACTACCGCCGCTCGCCCGAACCCTGGATTGGCTGGCCGGCGGGGTGGCGGGCGGTCTTTTACGTCGTCCTCTTTTACGGGATCGTCATCTTCGGCGCTCCGGAGATCAATGAGTTCATCTATTTTCAATTTTAGCTTCGCCCGCGCCGCCATCCGCCGGGGCCGGCGGCCGACCGGCTTCCTGCTGGCGGCGGGGCTGATCGTCCTGACCGAGGTCTTCCTCGCCCTCCACCCCCGGCCAGCGCGAAAGGACCTGGTCCGGCACCGGCTCTACAACCCAGCCGTGGCCCCGGACATCGCCGAAAGCATCGTCCAGTGGCAGGTCGCCCACGCCACGCTGCTCAACGAGAGGCTGGACCTGCTCCTGCTCGGGGACAGCGCCTGCCTGGGCGGCCTCCTCGCCATCGAACTGATGGAGGAGACCGGCCTGAAGACCTGGAACCTGGGGACCTTCGGCTTCACCTACACCGACGGCCACGCCGACATCCTGGAACTCTTCATCGAGCGCAACGGACCGCCCCGCTTCCTGATCTACTACACCTCCTACTATCCCCTGGCCCGGTCTCTGGATACGCGACAGGTCAGAAACTGGCTGGGCCGGCTGCGCAACTGGTTGACTCCGCCGGAGGAGACCCGCCCTACCCTCCCCAGTCTCCTTTATCGCCGGGAACTGCGGGACATTATCTGGTCGCTGGGGCGGGAGGAAATCGCCTACGCCGGGCTGGACGTCCCCCGGGGGAGGTTCGGGTCGGATAACGAGGTCCGGCGGGAGCTCTGGGAGAGGCGGGGTTCCTTGCCCGGGGACCCCGAGGAACAGCTCCCCGAGGATCGTTTCGAGGGAGGGATCTCCTGGCGCCCCGCCTTTCATCCCGACTGCGAGAGGGGCCTGCGGCGGATTGCCGCGACGGCCCGGAAACACGGCATCACCGTCCTCTACCTCTTCAGCCCGCTCCCCGCAGCGGCCGACAATGAGACCGTCCGGGGCCAGGTGGCCGACCTGGAGAGCAACCTGGAGCGGGTCTTCGCTCCCTACCCGGAGGTCTCCCTGCATCAACCTTTCCTCCGTTTCTATCCCGACGACCACTGCAGCGATCTGCGCCACCTGACCTTTGTCGGGACCGAACGCCACACCGCCGAGATCGCCGCCTGGATCAGGGAGCACTGGCTGAAGGAGACTGAATAACAGGGATCCCGCCATTTTTCAGTGATACCAGCCGCGGCGATATGCTATTTTATCGCGAAAACCCTTACAAGACAGCTATGCCCGCCCGCGTCCAAGAACTGATCGCTTCCCTGAGCCTGGCCCCCCATCCGGAAGGAGGGTACTACCGCGAGATCTTCCGCTCCCCCCGGAGGGTCGCCCACCCCGATACCGGCGGGGACCGTTCGGCCCTGACCGGGATCTACTTCCTCCTCGCCGCCGGGGAGGTCAGCCGCTGGCACCGCTGCCTCTCCGACGAGATCTGGCACCACCACGAGGGGGACCCGCTGGAGCTCTGGACGGCCGGCGACGGCTTCGGCCGGATCGAACGGAGGCTTCTCGGCCCCCCGGGGGAAGGGATGGAACCGGTCCGGGTGGTCGAGGCCGGGCTCTGGCAGGCCGCCCGGACCACCGGGGCCTACACCCTCTCCGGCTGCGCGGTGGGACCGGGTTTCGAGTTCGAGGATTTCCAGCTCCTCCGCGACCTTCCGGAAGCGGCGGAGGAACTGAGGCGGCGCCATCCGGAGGCGGTCAATTTCATCTGAAGATCATCGGCGGGCAGGAGTGAAGTTATGCCGGGGAAAACGGGAAACAACGGGCTCTTGAAAGAACAGTGGGAAAAACTGGCGGCGGCCGCCTGGAATTGCCGCCGGAACGCCTACATCCAGGGCGATACCAGGGTCGGGGCGGCGCTCCTGACCGGTTCGGGGAAGATCTTCGCCGGCTGCAACCTCGAGCATATCTTCCGCTGCCACGACGTCCACGCCGAGGTCAACGCCATCTCCAATATGGTGGCCGCCGGGGAGCCCGACCTGAAGGCGATCCTGATCGCCGCCGAATGCAGCTTCTTCACCCCCTGCGGCGGCTGCCTGGACTGGATCTTCCAGTTCGGGGGGAAGGACTGCCTGGTCGCCTCCCAGTCCCGGCCGGGGGGAAAGATCGAAATCTTCACCGCCGGCGAGCTGATGCCCCATTACCCCCGGTACTGAGGGCAAGCCGGGTTATCCGGGCGGACGGCAACCTGCTTGGCAGGAGAGGCGCCGTGTGTTATGTTGGTTCTGGTTAATGGTTGACGTTCAACCTTGATACCCCGACTCTCTTCCGTGGAGGAACCGTGAAATACTTTAAACCAAACCCGGCCCTGGCCATCTCGATCTTCCTCCTGCTCGCGATCTCTTTCCCGCTCTCCCTCCCGGCGGAAGTCATCAAGATTATGGCCGCCAACCTCACCAGCGGCTCCGATCAGGCCTACGAGGAACCGGGGATCCGCATCTTCCAGGCCCTGAAACCTGACGTCGTCCTCATCCAGGAATTCAACTACGAGAGCGGCTCCCTCCGCGATCTGGTCGACAGGGCCTTCGGCCCGGAATTTCGCTTTATGGTGGAGGGCGGCAGCGAGCAGATCCCCAACGGCATTGTCAGCCGGTGGCCCATCCTCTCTTACGGCGAGTGGAACGACTCTATCGTCCCCAACCGGGACTTCGCCTGGGCGGTGATCGATATCCCGGGGGAGAAACACCTCCAGGTGGTAAGCGTCCATCTTTACTCCCAGAGCGGTGGATCTGACACCGATCGGGCCAACGAGGCCAAGGCAATCTGGGCCCAGGTGACCGCCAACTTCGACGCCAATCAGTACATCGTGGTCGGCGGGGACCTGAATACCGGCAGCCGCACGGAGAGCGCGATCAACATCTTCAAGACCTTCCTTGACGCCGACGACCACACCCCCGTCGACCGCAACTACAACTCCAACACCAACGAGGGCCGGACCAGCCCTTACGACTGGGTGATGCCGAACGCCGAGCTGGACCAGTACCACGCCACCCTCTACGTCGGCTCCGCCAACCGGGCCTATCCCCAGGGGATCGTCTTTGACAGCCACGTCTACACCCCGCTGAGCGAGGTCTACCCGGTCCAGTACCCCGACTCCCACGTGATCAATATGCAGCATATGGCGGTGATGAAGGCCTACGACATCCCCGTCGAGATTCCGACCGGTTTTATGATCAACGAGGGCTTCACCGGCTTCCAGCTCGGGGTCCGGCCCGCCGGGTGGGAATTCATTGGCTGCAATCAGAACACCGACACCTCGACCATTCCGGGGGAATGGGGGGCAGCGCCGCCCTCGATCAATTTCAACGGGACCGGCGACGCCGTCGTCACCCAATCCTTCAGTATCAGCCAGGATGAACAACTCTACTTCTGGGCGAAGCTGAATTTCGGGAGCGGCGCCGACGCGCTCAAGCTGGAGGAGTTCCGCTCCGGGTCCTGGCAGGAGATCGCCACGATCAACAACCTGCCCTCCACCGGGAGGGATTTCGGACCCTACCCCGTCAGCCAAACCGCCACCCGGATCCGATTTACCTTCACCCGGGACAGGGGGACTTGCGCCCTCGACGACATCAGGATCACCGGCCCCGCCCGTCCTAACCCGCCCTGGAACGGGGACTACGACGGTAACCGGAGAAGCGACCCGGCGATCTTCCGTCCGGCCTCGGGGCTCTGGGCGGTCCGGGGGATGACCCGGATGTACTTCGGGAGTTCCGGGGACGAGCCGGTCTTCGGCGACTACTCCGGCGACGGCACGGCGCGAACGGCGATCTTCCGGGAAAACTCGGGGCTGTGGTCGGTACGCGGGGTGACCCGGATGTACTTCGGGGGAAGCGGGGATATCCCGGTCCCGGGGGACTACGACGGCTCCGGCTTTTGCCGGGCGGCCATCTACCGGCCCGGGTCGGGGCTGTGGTCGGTGCGGGGGCTGACCCGGCTGTATTTCGGGGGTCAACCGGACGACATCCCGGTCCCCGGGTACTACGGTCCGGAAAACCGGGCGGTGATCGCCATCTACCGCCCGGCGTCGGGGATGTGGGCGGCGCGGGGAGTCACCCGGCTTTACTTCGGGTCCGCCAGCGACACCCCCGTCCCCGGCGATTACACCTCCGCCGGGCAGTGGACCCCGGCGATCTTCAAACCTTCAACCGGATTGTGGTATGTGGCGGGGGGCGGACGGGTCTACTTCGGCGGTTCCTCCGACCGGCCGGTTCCCGGAGACTACGCCGGGGAGGCCCGCAACCGGGTGGCCATCTTTCGGGAGAATAACGGGTTGTGGTCCATCCTGGGTCTGACCAGGACTTATTTCGGTACGGCCGGCGACGTCCCGGCCACCAGGTAGCGGGCGGCAATCCCCATCGGCCGCCGCCGCCAATCCTCCGCCGGGAAATGGTGGGTTCTTTAAAGGGATGCTGAGAGCTCCCCTTATTGGAGGCTCATAGCCGGGCGCCGTCGATTCGGTTAAGGAGACGGAGCGGATGGTGGGCCGGACCGTTCACAACAGACCAGGAGAACGCTGATGAAAGCATTGGTTGGCTTCTTGATCTTGTACTTGGCCGTGATCCTCCCCGGGCGCGCGGCGGAACCTTCGTACGAGGAGAAGATTTATGAAGAGGTGATCGCGATCAAAGTTATGGTCCGGGATATGCAGAAGAGGCTGGATAAGCTGGAGGAGATGCCGAAATCAGCGCCGGCCGGCCCTTCGGCCGGTTTTGTGACCAGAGAAGCGGACCCGGAAGCCCTGGCAAAAATCAAACTGCCCGATAACCCCACCCGCGAGCAGGTATTGAACTACGCCAATGAAATCCGGGCCGCGAGCGACGGGCAGAACTGCTTTTCCCCCTCCGATCCCCAGATTGATATGCTGATGAAGGTCGGGCCCGAGAATTTCGACGTTCTCCTGGAATCATATCTGCTGTCACCCCAGCGCGGCACCTATCATCTCCGGCAAGCGATGAACAAGCTGGCCCGGGCCGAGCATAAGGAAACAGTGCTGGAGGCGCTGCCCCGGGCAACCTTCCTGATCGAAGCGGTGGTCTCCAACGGATGGCAGGAAGAGGCGAAGCAGACGCTGATTGACGGCCTGGACGGCAGCCTGGGCAACCTTTCGTCTCAATGGATCAGAACCGTTGCCAATTTCCAGGATCCGGAGACTTACGAAGCTCTGCAAAATTATCTGGTCGTCGGGCCGAACAAGAAATCAACTTACGAAGCTATCAAATACATTCCGGGAATTGAGCTGGGGCCGGCGGTGGCCCGGGCCTGGGAGAAGGTGAAATTCGAACACAAGTGCGCCGCGTCTTCTATGGTGCCGATAGCCGTCGAGTTCGGCCATCTGGACGCGCTGGAGCGAGCCCTGGAAGACCTCGATGCAACTAAAGGCTGCCGGGTATCGAATGCCCGGGGACTTATCCTGCGGTTCACCGATGCCCGGGGCGACAGCGACGAGATCCGGTCCTGGTTCGCGGCCAACCGGGACAACCTTGAGTTCGATCCCGCGATCAAAAAGTTCCGCGTGAAAGAGTAGGGCGCGGGCGGGCGTTCCGCGTTCCGCAGGAGAGAAAATCGTGAAAGCATCGAGCATCGCAGCGGCTGTGGTGTTGCTGGCGATCGCCGGGGCGGCGGCCGGCCAGGAGCAGAAAGTCCTGCCCGACTTCAGCGTCGTTATCCGGGACAAGCTGGCGTACGAGGTGAACTCCAAGGTACCGTTCACGGGGATGGCGGTCGCCCACTGGCCGGACGGGCAGACGAGGATGGAGACCCATTATCATAATGGACAGAGAATCAAGCAAACCACCTACAAAGACGGGCGGAAGGAACTCGAAACCGAATACCGGGACGGCCGGGAACACGGGAAGGCGACGGTCTGGGACGGCAACGGGCAGATAGTGGCCGAAACCGAGTACCGCGACGGAAAAAGACACGGAAAACAGGTCAAGTGGTACAAGGAGGGGCAGAAGCTGGAGGAGGGCTCGTACCGGAATGACCGGAGGGAAGGCAAGTGGACCCGGTGGGACCGGAACGGCCGGAAAATAGCCGAGATCGAGTACGATAACGGCCAGGAGGTCGGCCGCCAGGAATGGGACAAGGACGGCAATAAGATTGATGCCTGACCCGGCCGCCTTCCTCACCGGCGGTCATTGAGCCAATCCCGGTTGCCCCCTGTTCCCTTCAACAGCCTGGTCCGTATCGGATCCTGACTTCAGACGATTTTCTCCAGGTAATTGAAGAGCACTTTCCCCGCGTTCGCGCTGTACCGGCGGAGCTGCTCCGCGGTTGAGGTCACCTGGTCGCCCCGCCTCCGGTCCACGATGGTGCAGCAGATCATCGCGAATTCCGGGAACCCCCAGTGGTTCAGAAACCCCGCCAGCATCCCCCCCTCCATCTCGATATTCCGGACGCCCTGCCCGTAGATCCAGTCCAGCCAGCGGAACTTTTCCGCTTCCCCGGCCAGCCGGATCGCCCCGTCGAGGCGCAGCTGCTCGATGAAGAACTCGTTGGCGGCGACGGTCTTGCCCAGGATGATCCCGATCTCCTCGCGCCGGCTCGTCTCCGCGATCGCCTCCGCCGTCCGGCGGGGGAAGGAGCCGTCGAAATAGTGCTCGCGCTCCCCCGCCAGCAGCCGGTAAGGCCGGGCGTCCGCCATCAGGGACTCGGTGGTCAGGACCACGGTTCCCGGTTCGACCCCGAGGCCCCCGCTGGTGCCGACCCGGGCCCAGAAGATCCGGTCCAGTTCATCCAAGTCCCCCTGCTTGAGGAAAAACGCCATCCGCATCAGTTCCTGGACGCAGATCGAGGCGCTGGGCATCCCCATCCCGTGGGAGGCGAAGAGGACCCCGTCGCAGTAGCGGGTGACGAACCGCTCCTCCTTGGGCAGGGCGATGACCGGGCGGCGGTTCCTTTTTTCGCTCCAGATCCCGGAGAACTCCCTGATTCTCTCCCCGGACCCGGCCAGGACCACCGCCCGGAGGTCCCGGAAGTTATCCAGGACGGGGTCCGCACTGTCCACGCCGAAATGATAATAGACGTCGGGGTACTCGCCCTTCAGCACCCCGTCGAGAAAAGCCAGGTTGATGTTTTCCCTTTTCATCCGGATCCTCCGTTCCGGGCCCGTTACGGACAGCCCTCTTCCCGTCCGCGGGATATGCGGCCCGGGCGAGAAGCTATAATAATATCGCCGCCTGGACAAGCTGGAAACCGGTCACGGCTTCTTTCCGGGTCACCGGTATCGGCGGAAAGCGCCGGGACGGCCGCCCGGGAGGTCACCTCCCCCGATCACTCCCACCACCGCTCCCAGAGCCGCTCGAACTCGTCGCGGTAGCGCTTCGCCACCCCGGCGTGGTGAACGATCAGCATATTCTCGTTGTTGGCCGCCTGGGCCTGCTTGGTCGGGTTGAACGACCCGGTGACCACGGTCCGCCCGTCGATGACGAAGAACTTGTGGTGGAGGTAGTAAAGGTTCTGGTCCCAGCGGACGTCCATCCCGCAGTCGGCGAAGATCCGGTGACAGTTCCAGGGGCCGTCCTGGCCCCGCTCCATCACCCCCCGGATGTCCACCCCCGCCAGGTGCCTCTCCACCAGGGCCGCGGCCGCCGGTTCCAGGGTGAAGGCGAAGACGGCGAAGCGGATCTCCCGCTCCGCGGAACGGATCAGCTCGATCAGCCGGGCGGCGCAGGGATCCCGGGGGGCGAAGTAACTCTCCACCCCGGACCGGCCGACCGACAGGCCGGGAGAGGCGGTCGGCGAACGGGAAACGCCGAATCGCCCCTCCCAGAGGTCGAGGAACTCCTCCTCGTAGTTGGCCGCCAACTGCTTCGAGGCGATGACGATGACGTTGTTGTCGTCGCGGTAAGTCCCGGTCGCCCCCGGATTGTAAGAGCCGGTCCAGGTGATGAAGGAGTCGATGACCATAAACTTGTGGTGCATAAAGACCGAGGGGTCGAAATCGGTCCGCAGGATCCCCAGTTCCTTCAGCCGGTGGGAGGAGGAGTCGGACGGGCGGGCGGCCAGGTCGTCCATCACCACCCGGACGTCCGCCCCCCGCTCCCGCGCCCGGACCAGGGCGGCGGCCACCTCGTCGAGGGAGAAGCTGTAGAAGGCGGCCCAGACCCGATTTCGGGCGGCGTCGATCAGTTCGACCATCCGCTCCGCCACCGGATCGGCGGGGGTGAAGTAAACTCGGCACCAGACCGGGAGCAACCCCCGGTCGGGCGCGGGCAGCGGCGGGGAACAGCCGGCGAGGAGAAAGATGACCGCGATGATCTTCAGCCCCTTCACTCCGGTTCCTCCCCCGGTTCCGGCCGGAAGGGGATCACCCGGAACTCCTTCCCGTCGGTCTCCACGGTCAGGCACCCCTCCTCCCCGGAACGGTGGACCGTCGCCCCCCGCCCGGCGAGAAAGTCCCCGCAGTCCCGGGGGTGGCGGCCGAAGTATTTCTGCCCCTGGACCAGGAGGGCGGTGGCGGGGCCGACCGCCTCCAGGAAGAGCGGGGAGTTGTGCGCGCTCGAACCCCGGCGGGGGACCTTGAGGACTTCGGCTCTCAGGTCGGCCCCGGAGGCGACCAGGTCCTCCTGGGCGAAGATCCCGACCAGCGAGGGGAGGAGGAAGGAGACCCGTCCGAAACCGACGCGAAGGACCAGGGAATCGTCGATCCCGAAAGGACCCCCGGGCAGCTTGCGCGGCCCGAGGACCTCGATCCGGCAGTTGCCCGCCTCGGCCAGATCACCGGCGGTGAGCCGCCGATACCGGATCCCCCCCTTCTTCAATACCTCCCGGAAACGGGGGTGGGACGGGGATGAGGGGCCGAGCGGATGATCGAGGACGGCGCCGATCTCCACCCTCTCCCGGAGCCGGTTGAGGGCGTTGAGCCGGGCCAGGTTGGCCTGGGTCAAAACCAGGTAATCGATCTTCCGGATCCGTTCCCGGTCGAGATAGGGGATGACGAGAGCGGGGATGTCGCCGAACCGGTCGTCGTCGGTCGTGATCAGGATCACCGGGCCGCCGGCCTCCCGGAGGAGGACCGGCTCGCCGCTCTTGCCGTTGAAGAAGACCGCCCGGAACGGGGGAGCCGGTTCCCGGGGGAGGAGGGCGAAAGCGCCCCCGGCCAGGAGCAGAACCGCCATTGCCGACGCCAGCCGGACCCGGACCCGCCGGGTCCGGCCGGGCAGGGAGGCAAGGCCGAAGAGGATCCCGTAATAGACCGGGATCCAGACCAACGGGAACGGACCGGCCCGGAGGCTGCCGGAGGGGAGGCGGGAGAACCAGCCGACGATCCGCAGCAGCAGGGGAACCAGGAAACGGTTGGGGTAGTTGACCAGCCCGGCCAGGGGCAGGGCGACCAGGCCGAACAATCCGGCGGCAAAACCCAGGCCGACCATCACCCCGACCAAGGGGACGATCACGATATTGGCCGGAAGGGCCGCCGGGGAGAAGAAACCGAAGTGCCAGGCGACCAGGGGGGCCGCCCCCAGCTGGGCGGCCAGGGGGACCGAGACCGCCAGGCGGAGCCAGCGGGGCAGGAAGGTGAGGCCCCGCTCCAGGAGGGGGGCGACGGTGACGATCGCCAGCACGATCAGGAACGAGAGCTGGAAGCCGGCGGTGAAGAGCGCCATCGGGTTGAGCAGGAGGAGGAAGAGGGCGGCGGCGGCCAGGGCGGTCCGGGAGTTGCGGGGCTGGTTGAGGACGAAGGCCAGGGAGTAAACCCCGGCCATCACCCCGGCCCGGACGGTGGCGACGCCGGCCCCGGTCAACAAAACGTACCCCGCGACCAGGGGCAGCAGCAGGGCGTGGCGGACCCTCAAGGGGAAGGGGCTGAGGAGGAAGTTCCCGATCAGCCAGATGAAGCCGACGTGGAGGCCGGAGACCACCAGGACGTGAATCACCCCCACCGCCCGGAAGCGGTCGCGGATCTCGAAGGGGACCGGCCCCCTTTCCCCCAGCATCACCGCCTCCAGGATCACCGACTGCAGCGACCCGGGCCGGCCGCGGGGGTCGGGGAGGCTGGAGCGGAGGATCGCGGCCAGCCGGCGCTTCAGCCCCAGCGCCAGCCGGGCGGGGGAGAACCCCCGGGCCTTCTCCAGCAGCTCGAGGTGATCGGCGGTATAGATCCGGCTCTCGGCGCGGATCGAACGGGCCGCCAGGCGGGCCCGCGGGGAGATCTCCCCCGGATTGGTCGCTTCCGGGGGAAGGGCGACCTTCGCGGTCACCCGGACCAGGTTGCCGAGTTCCAGGATCTCCTCCGCCTCCCGGACCTGGCCGTGGAAGGTCGCCTGGAGCCGGCCGGTGACCGGGATCGGGCCGTCATCTCCCGCCAGCTCCCGGCAATCGAGGACAAAGCGGACGGCGTGACGGCTGAAGACCGGTTCCTCGGAGACCGTCCCGGTCACCGCCCGCGGACTATCCGAAGCGTGGCGGGAGATATCTCGCGGCGGGACCCGCTCGGACCGGGAGTACCGCCAGACCCCGAGACCGGCCGCCAGGAGGCCCGCCCCCGTCCAGAGCAGGACCCGGCGGGCCGGAAGGGAATTTCTTATCCGGCAGAGGAGAGACAAAAAGAGGGAGAATAACCCCGCCCCGGCCAGAACGGCCACCGCGCCGCCGGACCGGTCCCAGTGCCTCCCTGCGACCAGCCCAAGCACGAAGAACAAGGCCAACCGGACCAGGGGATAGAACGTCTTCACTGCTTCGATCCCGGTTCTTCCGATCGATAAATTTGTCGGGAATAATTCCCTCTTCTCTTCCGACTAACCTTGTAGAATGGTTGACCTTCTTAATCAGGATGGACCTGACCTGAGAATAAACAGAAACACAACAGGCTGTCTGGCTATTTTACGGCTTGCCGGAGCGGCAGACAAGCAAATAGCCGAAGATAATATTGCCGGGAATGGCTTTCCCCGGCGAACGATCTCTGGCAAAATAATTCGACGCGAGATATAGTAGCCGGGAAAAGACGACCAGGGCCGGCACGACCTATGGATGAAAGGCTGAATAATCTTCTGTCCGGGCTGGGCCTCGGCCCGGCCGCGCTCACCCCCCTGGCCGGTGACGCCTCGGAGCGCCGGTTCTTCCGGGTGGCCGCCCCGGCCGGCGGAAGGGGGGCGGTGCTGGTGCTCTTCCCGGAGGGGACGGACGAGGCGGAGATCACCCGCTACACCGGGACCGGACATATCCTCCGGGAGGCGGGCCTCCCGGTCCCGGGGATCTACCGGAGGGCGGAAGGCGCGCTCCTGGTCGAGGATTGCGGCGACCTCCTGCTCCAGGAAGCGGTCAAATCCCGCGATCCTCTCCCCCTCTACCGGGAAGCGGTGGACCTGATCCTCCGGATGCAGGAGCGGGCCCCCGCGGGCACCGCCCTCAACCCGCCTTTCGACGAGGAGAAGTTCACCTGGGAGCTGGAGTTCTTCCTCGACCAGACCGTCGCCGGCTTCTTCGGCGCGGAGGTCACCGCCGCCGAAAGGGCGCGCTGGCAGGGACTCTTCCGGATCCTGGCCCGGGAACCGCTGGGACAGCCCCGGGTCTTCTGCCACCGGGATTATCACAGCCGCAACCTTCTCCTCGGAGAGGAGGGGCTGCGGATGGTCGATTTCCAGGACGGGCGGGCCGGCCCCTGGACCTACGACCTGGTTTCCCTGCTCGAGGACCCTTACGTTTCGCTCCCCGACGTCCTCCGGGAGGAGATGAAGTCGCGGTTCCGCACCGGCCGGGGGGAGATCGATTTTTCCGGTGATTTCCGCCGCGCCTATGATATTATGGCCCTCCAGCGACTGCTGAAAGCCGCCGGGACTTTCGGCTTCCAGGCGGCCCGGCGGGGAAGGGATAGTTACGCGGTTTACCTCCCCCCCGCGCTGGAACGGGCAGCCGGAATTATGTCCGCCTACCCGGAGTTCGAGAGCTTCCGCGAAACAATTACGAAATACCTCCGACGGCCGACGCGGGCTTAAAGTTCCGGAACGAGTATTTCCAACACCAAAATTTTTCCGGAGGAAAAATTTTGAAAGCAATGATCCTGGCCGCCGGGAAGGGGACTCGCCTGGCTCCCCTCTCCGACGATTATCCCAAGCCCCTCTTCCCGGTCGGCGACCGGCCGGTGATCACCTACCTCCTCGACCTCTTCAAGCAGTTCGGGATCAAGGAGGTGGTGATCAACCTCCACCACCGGGGGGACCTGGTCGAGGAGACCCTGGGTGACGGGCGCCGTCACTCCGTCCGGATCAGTTACTCCCGGGAGGAGAGACTGCTGGGGACCGGGGGCGGGGTCGCCCAGGCCCGGGAGTTCTGGGGGGAGGAAGACGTCCTGGTCGTTAACGGGGACAACCTGCTCGAGCTCAACCTGCAGAGGATGATCCGTACCCACATCGCCGCCGAGGCGGCGGCGACGATGGCCCTGCGCCCGCTCGGCGCCGGCCCCGCCTACACCCCGGTCTATCTCAGCCGGGACGGGAACGTGGAGGCGATCGGGGGACCGGGGCGGCCGGGACCCGGCTATGCCTTTATCGGCGCCCAGATCCTCACCCGGGAGTTCATCGACCTCCTCCCCGCCGGAAAGCCGAGCTGCCTGATCCGGGACGGTTACCAGAAAGCCCTCCGGAGAAAAAAGAACCCGCTCCGGGTCGCCGGGTTCGTCTCCACCGGCTACTGGCGGGAGATCAGCACCTTCGAGCGCTACCGGGCGGCCAACGACGACTTCCTCCGCGCCCGGCTCCCCGCTTACTTCTACCGGCACCGGGACGAGTTCATCCGCCGGGGGCTCCACGTCGGCAAGGGCTGCGATCTGCACCCCCGGAACCAGTTCACCGCCCCCGTCTACCTCGGCGACGGCTGCCGGATCGGCGAAGACTGCCGGCTCGGCCCCGGCCTCCTGGTCGGAACCGGGGCGGCGGTCGGCGACGGCTGCCGGCTGCAGAACGTGATCGTCTGGCCGAAGACCGCGGTCCGGAAAGGTTCCGTCCTGGAGAACTCGGTCCTCACCCCCTTCGGCAAGGTCGGGCTCGCCCAGGAGGAATAAGCGATGGCCGAGCGGGAGCGGTGGGACAGCCGGACCGCCTTCGTGATGGCGGCGATCGGCTCGGCGGTGGGACTGGGGAACGTCTGGCGCTTCCCGGTCACCTGCTACCGCCACGGCGGCGGGGCCTTCTTCATCCCCTACTTCGTGGCCCTCCTCACCGCCGGGGTGCCCCTGATGATCCTGGAATACGGGATCGGGCAGATGATGCAGGGCTCCGCGCCCCGTTCGCTGGCCCGGATCAACCGGCATACCGAGTGGGTGGGGTGGTTCTCCCTCCTGGTCGGGCTGGTGATCTCGGTTTACTACGCCGTGATTATGGCCTACTCGGTCTCCTACCTGGTCTACGCCGTCCGGGGGCTGTTCGCGGGGGGGGTGATGCCCTGGTCCGCGGCCCCGGAGGGCTTCACCGGGACCTACGAGAAGATCTTCTTCGACGAGGCCGTCCGCCAGCACAGCTCCTCCGCCGCCGAGATGTGGCGGCCGGTCTGGCCGCTGGTCGCCGGCCTGGCGCTCACCTGGATCTCCGTCTATTTCATCCTCTGCCGCGGAGTGCGGCGGGTGGGGAAGGTGGTGATGCTGACCGTCCCCCTGCCGGTGGTCGTCCTGGCGATCCTGGCCGTGCGGGGGCTGACCCTCCCCGGGGCGGCCGAAGGGATCATCTACTACCTGACCCCGAACTTCGCGGCCCTGAAAGACCCCGCCACCTGGCTGGCGGCCTACGGCCAGATCTTCTTCTCCCTCACCCTCGGCTTCGGGGTGATGATCGCCTACGCCAGCTATATGCCCCGGGAGAGCGACATCACCAACAACGCCTTCATCACCTGCTTCGCCAACTGCGCCACCAGTTTCTTCGCCGGGTTCGTGGTCTTCAGCGTGCTCGGCTTCCTCGCTTTTCAGAAGGGCGGGGTCGATGTCGCCGGCGTGATCGACGCCGGTCCCGGCCTGGTCTTCGTCACCTACCCGACCGCCGTCTCCCGGATGGGCGAGTTCGGCCGCTTCTGGCCGCCGGTGGTCGGGATCCTCTTCTTCGTGATGCTCCTCTCCCTCGGGATCGACTCCCTCTTCTCCCTGATCGAGGGGATCACCACGGGCTTGAGGGACCGGTTCGGCTTCCTCGGCCAGAAGTTCCTCACCGGCGCCGTCTGCCTCCTCTCCTTCATCATCGGCTCGGTTTTCTTCGCCTCCCGGGCCGGGATCCACTGGCTCGACATCTTCGACCACTGGGCCAACGACTACGGCCTGGTGATCGTCGGGCTGCTCCAGTGCGTGATCGTCGGCTACTTCTTCCAGACCGACACCCTCCGCGACTACATCAACCAGGTCTCAGAGATCAAGCTCTGGGGGTGGTGGGAACTCTGCATCCGGGTGATCACGCCCCTGATCCTCGGCTACCTGGTCTTCTCCAACTTCCTCGCCGAGCTGACCCGGGGTTCCCTTTACGGGGCCAGCGGAACCGACTTCGACCGTTTCCTCTGGATCGCCCCGGCCAGCTTCGCCGTCCTCTTCGTGATCGCCTTCAGCCTGGCCCGGCTGGGCAAGGTCCTGGCCCTGATCGGCTTCGGCGCGGCGGTGTCCCTGATCACCTGGCTCCTCCTCCCCGCCTCCGCCCCCCTGGCCGCCGCCGCCTTCTCCGGCCTGGCCGCCGCCGTTCTCTTCGGGGGGCTCTTCATCTGCATCTCGATCGCCCGGCGGGGGAAGGCGGCAATCGGTGATCAGTAACCGGTGGTCGGTCCGGCCCCGGCCCGGATGGGCAAATCCCTTGCCTTCCCGGTCAACCGGGCTATACTGTATCTGAGGGCAAGAGAGACCTTACCAAGGAGGCAAGATGACCTGTTCGCCTTTGCTCTTTCTCGGGACTCCGGGTTGGCTGGAGATACTCCTGATCCTGGTGGTGATCCTGCTGATCTTCGGGGCCCGGAAACTGCCGGAGATAATGGGCTCGTTCGGAAAGGGAATCCGCGAGTTCAAGAAAGAGATCACCGAGGCCGGCGGGGAGATCGACGCCGGAGGGAAGGGAGGAGAGGAAGATCTTTCTCGCCGGGAACCGGCGGAGGAGAAGGACCGTTCCGGGGAGAAGCCGGGCGATGGGGCGGGATCGTAAATCGCCGGGCGGGACCGAGGACAAACCCTTCCTCGAACACCTGGAAGACCTCCGTCTCCTGATCTGGAAGATCCTGCTCGCCTGGGGGGCGGCCGTCCTGCTGGCATTTTTCCTGGCGGGGCGGGTGATGGACGCGGTCCAGTGGCCGCTGGCCCGGATGACCGGGGCCGGGTTCGTCCTCCGCAGCCTCAGCCCGCCCGAGGTCTTCCTGATCAGCTTGAGGCTCTCCGTCCTGGCCGGCCTGATCCTCTCCCTTCCGCTGATTCTCTACTTCATCGCCCGTTTCCTTCTCCCGGCCCTGAAACCGGCGGAGAGGAGATACCTGGTCCCCGCCTTCCTCCTCGGGGGAGGGCTCTTCTTCGCCGGGGTGGCTTTCAGCTACCTGGCGGTCCTCCCGCTGGGTCTGCGTTTCTTCTGGTCCTACACCCTGAACCTGGGGATCCGGCCGGAGTGGACCCTGGAAAACTACGTCTCGCTGGTGGGCAAGCTGGCCCTCGGGTTCGGGCTGGTCTTCGAGCTCCCGGTGGTGATCCTCGCCCTCGCCGCCCTGGGGATCATCGACCACCGGACCCTGCGGCGCCAGAGGCCCTACGTGGTGGTGGGGATCCTGGTCGTCTCGGCGTTCCTCACCCCGCCCGACGTGGTCACCCAGGTCCTGATGGCGGTTCCGTTGTTGATCTTATTCGAGATCTGTGTATTATTGGCCAGGCTGCTGTTTCCCGGACGGGCCGGCGGGGTCTGAACCGGGCCAAAAGAGAAAGGAGGTGGGTACCATCGCTACGGAAGAGATTTACAGCCAGAGGTTGACCTGCGGCAAGAGGACTTACTTCTTCAACCTGAAGGAACAGGCCAGCGGAACCCGGTTCATCGACATCGTGGAGTCGAAGTACGAAAAGGAGGAGGACAGCCACCAGCGGGTCCGGCTGGTGATCTTCGAGGACCACATCGACGAGTTCGTCCAGGCCCTGACCGAAGCCGCCCGGCGGCTGAAGGAAGACTGATCATCCGGCCTTCCCCGGCCGGGCCGGGGAACGCCACGGGGCAGTAGCTCAGCTGGGAGAGCACCACGTTCGCAACGTGGGGGTCGGCGGTTCGAACCCGCTCTGCTCCATACCCGCCGCGGCGACGATGCCCGGTGAACAGATCCATCCGCCCGGAGCCCAATGATCGGGGACATCCTCATCTCGATGCGGCCGCGGCAGTGGCTGAAGAACGCCTTCATCTTCGCCGCCCTGGTCTTCTCCCGCCGGTTCACCGAGGCGGGGACCGTCCTCCTCGCCCTGGCCGCCTTCGTCTCCTTCTCCCTCCTCTCGGGGGCGGTCTATCTCCTCAACGACCTGGCGGACGCCGCCGAGGACCGCCTCCACGCGGTCAAGCGGAACCGGCCGGTCGCCCGCGGCTCGCTCTCTTCCCGGGCGGCCGGAACGGCGGCGGCGGCTTCCGCCGCGCTCGGACTGGCGGGCGCCTTTGCCGTCAGCCCGAACCTCGGCCTGGTCGCCGCCGGCTACCTCCTGCTGATGGTGCTTTATTCCACTCTCCTCAAGCGGGTGGTGATCGTGGACGCCCTGGCGATCGCCCTCGGTTTCATCTTCCGGGTGATCGCCGGGGGAGTGGCGATCGCGGTCCCGGTCTCGGAGTGGCTGCTGATCTGCACTTTCCTTCTCGCCCTCTTCCTCGCCCTCTGCAAGCGGCGCCACGAGCTGGTCCTGCTCGGGGAGGGGGCCGCCCGCCACCGGGAGATCCTGGCCGAGTACTCGCCGGTCCTGCTCGACCAGATGATCGCGGTCGTCACCTCCTCGACGGTGATGGCCTACGCGCTTTACACGCTCGCCGACCGGACCATCAAGAACGTCAGCCCCCGCCTTTACTACACCATCCCCTTCGTCCTCTATGGGATATTCCGCTACCTTTACCTGGTCCACCGGAGGGAGGGCGGGGGGGAGCCGGGCCGGACACTGATGACCGACCGGGCGCTGCTGCTCGACGTCCTCCTCTGGGTGGCGGCGGTGGTCCTGGTCCTCCGCCTCTTCCCGCCATTATAAATGAATGACCGGCTAAGACGATGGTCGCTCCTCCTCCCCCCGGCCGCCCTCCTGGCCGGGGCGGTGGTCTGGTCTCTCTACTTCAATTACCAGTACGACCGGGCGCAGGGTTTGAACGTCGGCGACGCCGTCACCACCCTCGACCTGGCCCAGGTGGCCCGGCGGGTGGCGGCGGGGGAGGGTTTCACCACCGGGTTCATCCGCCCGGTCAGCCTCCGTTTCCACCCCGACTGGCTCCACCACCCGGAGCTTACCCACCCCCCCCTCTACATCCATGTCCTGGCGGCGGCGATCCGGCTGTTCGGCGCCCGCGACGCGGTCGTGGCGGGGGTCTCGATCCTCTCCTTCTGGGCGCTGATCCCCTGGCTCTGGTTCTGGGGGCGGAAGCTCTTCAACGACCTGACCGCCGGGCTGGCCGTCCTCCTTTGCTGCCTCAACCCGGTCCTCCTGCGGCTCTCGATCAACGGCAGCCCCCTCCCCTTCCTCGCCTCCCTCCTCTTCCTCCTCTTCTATCTCCTCTACCGCTGCCGCTCCGACTCCCGCTTCCTCCCGGCGGCGGCGGGGGCGGTAATCGGGCTGGCCTACCTGACCCGGTACAGCTGCGGGCTCTGGATCCTCCCGGCCGGTTTATTCCTGGCCGCCGAGGGCAAGCCCCGCCGGGTCCGCCGGCTCGCCCTCCTGGCCGGCGGCGCCGTCCTGGTCGCGCTGCCCTGGTTGATCCGGAACTGGGCAACCGCCGGCGGGCCCTTCTTCACCCTCGACGGCTTCAAGCCCTCGATGTTCTCCGAACCCCGCCCCGGTTACATCCTCTGGCGGGGGTTCTCCGCCCGCTCCCTGCTCGTTCCCGAGCGCGGCTACTTCCTGTTCAAAAAATTCCTCCTCGGTTTCCGGGAGAGCTACGGCCGGGTTCTCCTCCTGACCGGGAACTTCTCCTCCGTCTTCGCCCTCCTCTCCCTCCTCCACCGCTTCCCCGACCGCCGAATTGACCGGTTGAAATACGCCTTCTTCGGGATGCTGATCCTGGAATGCGGGTACCTCAGCCTCTTCAGCCCGGCCGGGCCGGGCACGGCGGTCTTCGTGCCCCTCGCCTCCCTCCTGGCCGCCGCCTTCCTCCTCCACCTCCTCAGCCGCTTCGAGGGCCGGCGGGCGGGGCCGGCCCGGACCGCGCTCCTGGTCTTCTTCCTCATCCTGATCGCGATCCCGATCTCCGACAAGCTCGGCCACCGCGGGTTCCCCCGTTTCCGGCTCTACAGCGTGGAGAATATCCGGGAGGTGGCGGCGGCCGTGCCCCCGGGCGAGATCCTGGTCTCGGACGTCCCCTGGGCGGTCTCCTGGTACGGGGGGGTCAGCACCCTCTGGATCCCCTTCCGCCTGGAGGACTACGAGGAGATCCGGATCTACCGGGAACCGGCCGTGGCCGGGCTGTTTCTCACCCCCTTCTTCCGGGGGGTATTCTTCGAGCCGGGAGAGATCAGCCCGGACTGGCTGAAGGTTTACGAAACCGGGTGGGTCCCGGGCGGCTGGGGCCTGGAGCACCAGAGCCCGCTCCCGGAGAATCACCTCTACATATCCCGGGTCCCTTTCCCCGGAGGAGATGTGAAGTGACCGCCGCCCGTCCCCTGCTGGTCGGCCTCTCCGGGGGAAGCTGCGCCGGGAAGACCACCCTGGCGGGTCTGGTCCGCGATCTTCTGCGGCCGGGGGAGACGGCCGTGATCGCCTCCGACCGCTACTACCGCCCCCTCGACCACCTGCCCCCGGAGGAACGGCCGCGGCAGAACTTCGACTCGCCGCGGATGCTGGACCGGGACCTCCTGAAAGAACACCTCGCCCTCCTGCGGGCGGGTCGGCCGGCGGAGCTCCCCGTTTACGACTTCCGCCTCCACACCCGCTCGCCGGAGACCGAACGGCTGGCCCCGCCGCCGGTGGTCCTGGTCGAGGGGATCTTCCTCTTCGCCAACCGCGGCCTGCGGGAACTGTTCGATCTCAAGGTTTACGTCCAAACCGGCGAGGAGATCCGCCTCGCCCGGCGGCTGCGCCGCGACCGGGAAGAGCGGGGGAGGAGCGAAGAGGAAACCCGGCGCCGCTACTTCGCCGAAATCTCACCCGCCCACCGGAGATCCGTCCGCCCGGGCCGGGAGATAGCCGACCTGGTGGTGAGCGGGGAAGGAGACCAGGAAGCCGCCGCCCGGGAGGTCGTCGGAGAGATCAGGAAATCAACGGCCGGAGAAGGCAAGAAATGATCGATGCTCTCGTCCCCGCCCTCCACGTCCTGGCGGAGGTCCTCTTCCGGTTCTTCCTCATCCTGGCCGCGGCGGTCAGCCTGATCCTCTACCTGATCACCCTGACCGTCATCTTCTTCCGGAACCGGCGGGAAGAGAAGGAATTCGACCCCGGTCGGGCCCCGATGGTGACGGTGCAGATCCCGACCAAGAACGAGATCGTCGCCCTGCGCTGCGCCCGCTGCTGCCGGCAATCGGATTATCCCGCCGACCGGCTCCAGATCCTGATCGGCGACGACTCCGACCGGGCCTGGATCTCCGAGGAGATCGACTCCTTCGCCGCCGCCCACCCCGGGGTGGAGGTGGTGAGGAGGGAAGACCGCTCCGGTTTCAAGCCGGGTAACCTCAACGCGATGCTGAAGGAGAGCCGGGGCGAGATCATCGTGGTCCTGGACTCGGATTTCACCCCGGGGAAGGATTTCATCCGGCGGATCGTCGCCCCCTTCGTCCACGATCCGGAACTCGCCTCCGCCCAGGCCCGCTGGGACTTCATCAACGGATCCGAGAACCTGGCCACAGTCCTCGGCGCCGCGATGGGCTACTCCTTCCACCGGATCTTCCTTCCCTTCCTCAGCCGCTTCGGCAGCGCCTTCATCTGCGGCTCCGCCGAGGCGGTCCGGAGGAGCGTCCTCGAGGAACTGGGCGGGTGGCGGCCGGGGATCCTGACCGAGGACATCGAGTTCTCGCTGCGGATGATCCGGCACGGCAAAAAGATGCTCTACCTCCCCGGCCTCTCCTGCCCCGGGGAAGTCCCCCGGACGGTCCGCGACCTCTACCGCCAGCAGATGCGCTGGGCGCACGGGGTGATCAGCGCCTATATGCTCCACCTCAAGGGCATCTGGTTCAATCGTTCGCTGGCGCCGAAGCGGAAGGCCTTCGCGATGTTCTCCGGCCTGGGTTACGTCTTCCCGGTCCTGATTTACGGGCTGCTCGCCGCCACCCTGCTGAAGATCGTCACCGCGCCGCCGGAGCCGGTCGACCCCGGCCTGGTTCTGCAGGAGACCGTCCGCAACGTCGCCCTCACCTCCGGCCTGCTCTTTATGAGCACAGTCGCCATCTGGCGGGCGAAACAGGGCCGGCTCTTCTTCCGGATGGTCGTCTCCGCCTTCACCGTCGGCCTGGTGATGATCTACTTCGTCCTCAAGGGGATCGTGACCGCCCTGAGGAGACGCCCGATGGAGTGGTTCCTGATCCGGAAGACCTTCGGCTGAGCAAGGTCAGGGCCGGGCCCACCGGTTGGAGCGGCGATCATCCATTGTGTCCCACTCGTCGCGGCTGATCCGGCCGTCCCGGTCCCGGTCCATCCGGGAAAAATGCCCGCGGCTGCCGTCCCGCCAGGAATCCCGGTACTCCCCCCAGGAGACGAACTCGTCCCGGTCGGCGTCGTCCCGATCGAAGGAACGGTCCCGCCCGAACCCGTCGCCCCGGGCCGCCGGCAGGAGACAGACCGTGGAGGCCAGGATCAGAATTGCCGATGCTCTTCTCATCTCTCCACCTCCCGTGACTGTCAGTCCGGCGTCGGGGCGGGGTGGCCGGTCAGGGCCTGGCGGGTCTCGCCGAGGAGATGGCCGACCGGGCCGTCACGCTCCTCGAGCCTCTGCTCGCCCTTCCGGGCCGCCATCACGCAACCGCCAGCCGCCAGGCCGATCAGCCCGAGCAGCAGCACCAGCCGCAAACCGGATCTCAACCTTCTGTTCATCGTTAAAACCCGAGCATCGGGGTAGATCAGACATTCCTGTCTGATCGGCCGGTCTGTACCGTCTCACCGGCATACCCGCCGGCTCAACGGCGGGGAGACCCCGGGATTCAGAAATCGACCTTGAGCGGCTTCTTCAGCAGGAGCCCGAAGACCAGGGCGAGGACGAAGTAAACGATCGACCAGTGGGTTCGGAACCAGAGGAACGGAACTTCCCGGGCGGGATAGTCGATCCGGATCGATTGGAACGGGCTTTCCCCGGGGACGGCCGGTCCGCCGGGGTAGAGGAGGGAGTTGCCGAAAGATGGCCGGCCCGCCCGGGGATAGATCCGGTCGAGGAGGGGGGCGGCCCGGAGCGGGAACTCGAACTCCGCGCCTCCGGCCCGGAAGGCCAGGGGATAGTCCCCCTCCTCCTCCACGCGCAGCCGCCAGGAAGCCTCCCTGCGGGCCGGGATCCGGACCGGCGGGGTCTCCACCCTCACCCCCGGGGGGGCGGAGAGGGCGGGCGCGAGAGCGAGGAGATCGGCTCCCGGATCGAAACCGGCGGCGGCGTTGACCGCCTCCCCCGGCCGCGGGGTCCGGTAGCCGTAGTAGAGCTGCATCTGGATACAGAGCAGCCCGATCGGGATGATGATCAGGACCAGCGGGGGGAGGGCGTAGGTCATATACTTCAAGACGCCGCCCAGAACCTGCCCGAACTGGCCGATGATCCGGCCCAGGTCGTCCCGGAAGAGATAGATACCGAAGAAGTGCCCGAAGATCCGCTTCTTGGCCCGGATGATCCCTTCCTGGTTGGAGAACTTCTTGTAGATCAGAAGGGCGAAGACCGCGGTCAGCAGCGCGAGCAGCGCGATCCCGAAGATCGCCGGAAGCCGGCGGAAGGGGGCCAGGGCCAGTCCGACCAGGAAAGTGATGATCTCGAAGAAGAAGTTCATAATTAATCCCCGACCGGAAACTGTAACCGGGAGAGGAAAACAATATCGCAGACCCCGGCGCCTTTTTCAATCGCATAATTCCCACCCTTGACTTTCACCGTTCCGGTCCCCCGGCCGGAGCCATTAACCATAATCGTGAGCCGCCTTCTCTCTTGACAAGTCGCCGATGTTTTTGTTATACAGAATTAAGATCCATCTCGGCCGGGGCCATCGTGGCCCCCGGGAGAGGATCGTTCAAGGAGAAGGATGAATATGAAATCAGCGATCGTGATACTGGTGGCGGCGGCGATCTGTTTCGCCCCTCTGGCGCTGGCGGGAGAAACCCCGGCGGCGGGTAAACCGGCGTTCAGCAAGCTTGACCGGGACGCGAACGGCGAGTTGACTATGGTTGAGATCGAGGAGAGCATCGAGGTCTATCCCGAACTCGGCCTGATGAAGAAAGCCATCGCCGAGCTCGACGTCGATAAGAACGGGGTCATCTCGGTCAGCGAGTACGAAGCCTGGATGCCGATGCCGGAGAAAGCGGCGGCCGGGTGCGGGGAATAAGGGATTGCCGATCATTTCCCGGAGTAAGGGAGGGAGCCCCCGGGTTCGGGGGCTCCCTCTTTTTTTCGATAGGAGGAATTAAGTATCGTGTCCCCGGAATTATCCGCTTGACGGCTGGTCGGCAGCCGGGGTAGGATTACGGCCAATCAGCTTGAAAACGGTTATCTTTCTGCATCTTATTCCCCTCTAACGTCGATGTCTTTTTCCCCCCCAGCTTCCAGGAGCGATCCTCCCCTGCCCGAAGGCCGCGATGAAAACCCGAACCGGAAACCGGCCGGCCCGACGACCTTTGCCGGGCTGGGCCTGGGCCCGGAGGCGCTGGCGGCGGTCGAGCGGGCCGGCTTCTACGGCCCGACCGAGATCCAGGAAAAGTTCATCCCGGCGGCCCTGACCGGGCGCGACTGCGTCGGCCGGGCCCGGACCGGCACCGGGAAGACCGCCGCCTTTCTCCTCCCCTTCTTCCATCGCTTCTTCTGCGGGGAACAGCTGCGGATGCTGGTCCTGGCCCCGACCCGGGAACTGGCCGAGCAGATCAAGGAGGAGAGCCGGAAGCTCTCCGGGAAGGGCCTTCCCCGGGTCCTCGCCGCCTACGGGGGGACCCGGCTCTTCCCCCAGATCTCGGAGCTGAAGGATAAACCGGAGATCGTGGTCGGCACGCCGGGGAGGCTGATGGACCTCGGGCAGAGGGGGGCCCTCGACTTCGGCGATTTCCGGATCGTGGTCCTCGACGAGGTCGACCGGATGTTCGATATGGGTTTCCGCCAGGATATCGCCCGGATCCTCGGTCAGTGCCGGAAGCGCGGGCAGACCCTCTTCCTCTCCGCCACCCTGCCGCCCGAGATTATGCGGCTGGCGGAGCGGTACTTAAAGAAACCGATCCGGATCTCGGCGGTGGAAGAGGAGAATCCCTCGGTGGAGACCCTGGAACAGGCCTACTTCATCGTCTCCCCCCGGAGGAAGCGCTCGCTCCTCGAACGCCTCCTGGAGAGGGAGAAGCCGGAACTGGCCCTGGTCTTCGTCCGGACCAAGCGGGGGGTGGAGAGGCTGGGGAAGGCGCTGCCGGGAAAATATCAATCGTCCTTCGTCCACGGCGACCTGAGCCAGAAGGAACGGGACCGGGTGGTCAGCCGTTTCCGGGAAGGGAAGATCAGGATCCTGATCGCCACCGACCTGATGGGGCGGGGGATCGACGTCCCCGGGATCACCCACATCATCAACTACGATATCCCCGAGTACCCGGAGGACTACCTTCACCGGGTCGGCCGGTCGGCCCGGATGGAGGCCGCGGGCAAGGCCTTCACCTTCGTCACCCCGGAGCAGGGCGAGGCTTTGACCAAAATCGAGATGCTCTGCAACCTGATTCTGACCGAGGACCGGATCGAGGGATTCGACCCCGGCCTGAACGACCCCGCATAATCCAGGTATTCCTGTCCGTAGTTTGTTGATCCGGGATCGGCAGTACTGATTTCCAGAAGCAGAAGGCAAGTTTCTCCACAAGGCACTCTTTACCGAGGAGGAAGCAAATGAGCTTCAAGGTCATCGTCACCCGGGACTTCGACCAGATGAGCGAGGTGGCGGCGAGGATCGTCGCCGGGGAGATCGCGGAACGGACGGCGGGAGGTGCGGGGTTCAACCTGGGGCTGGCCACCGGGAATACCCCGACCGGGCTTTACAAGCACCTGGCCAAGGCTGCCAACCGGGGAGATTTCGACGCCGCCCGGGTCGTCTCCTTCAACCTCGACGAGTACGTCGGCCTCCCGGGGGAGAACCCCCAGCAGCGGGCCCTCCACCCCGAGAGCTACACCTTCTTTATGATCCGGGAACTCTTCGGCCTCCTCCGGACCCGGTTCCACAAGACCTATCTCCCGGCCGGGACCCTGATCGATCAGGAAGAACTCGACTCCGCCCTGGCCGGTTATCCCGACGACTGGGAGGAAAAGGGAAAGGACAAGGGCCGGGCGATCGTGATCGGGGAGGAAGCCGCCTCCCCCGGCCTCTCCCGGATCCGCCGGGATGTCCTCGACCACTACGCCGCCGCGATCCGGGCGGCCGGGGGGATCGACCTCCACATCATCGGGGTGGGCGGGAGGGGCCACGTCGGCTTCCACGAGGCCGGGATACCCTTCGACAAGGAGGAGATGCTCCTGGTCCGCCTGGACGAGAACACGGTCGAGAACGCGATCGCCGACGGCCACTTCGCCGACCGGGGGTCCAGCCCCCGGTTCGCGATCTCGATGTCCGCCCCCCTGGTCTACCGGGCGAAGAAGGTCCTGATGGTGGCCAACGGCCCTCGGAAGTCGGAGCCGGTGGCCCACTCGCTCCTGACCGAACCGGACCCCGCGGTCCCCATCTCCCACGCTTGGATCTCGGTTCGGGAAGGCCGGGACGTCGTCTATGTCCTCGACCTCCCGGCGGCGGCCGGGGTGCTGGAGCGGGCCGAGGAGATCCGCCGGCGCGGGGTGGAGATCGAGGACATCAGCTCCCGGGGGGCGAAGGTACCGGTGGCCGAACTCGCCTTCCGCCGGAACTCCGACTCCTGCCTCCTCGAATAGACCGCTTCAGTACATCCCCTCCAGGCTCTCCTCCCGGGTCCGGAAGAGGTCACGGTCCTCGCCCGCCTCCAGTTCCGAGGGGAGGGCGAGCAGCCGTTCTTCCGCCTCCTGCCGGGTCAGCCGGGCCCGTGCGGTCAACCCGGCGATCCTTTCCGGAATACCCTTCTCCTTGAGCAACTCCTTGACGAACCCGAAGACCCGGGGGCTCCCGGCCAGGAACTCCCCCTCGTGGAGGATCTTGGCGGCGACCATCCCCTCGAAGGTGTCGAACTCGAGCTGCCGACGGACCCGGGAGAGGGGCTTGATCAGGTAGTCGATCTCCTCCCGGTAGCGGGGATGGACCAGGAGGAGGTGCTTGCGGTCGTGGATGGCCCGGTCGAGACCGGCAATCACCTCCGGGTCGAACCCGTCCTCGGTCACGGCCACGATGTCGAGGTCGGAGCCCCGGACCGGCTTCCCGGTCGACCGCTCCGGACGGGGGGCCCGGTGGGCCATCGCGTGAACGATATCCCCGGCAATGATGAAACAGGACCGCTCGATGATCTCCCCGCCCGCGGGCAGCGACCCCAGGACCGAGCCGATCGTCTCCCGGGCCAGCTCTTGCTTCTCCCGGCTGATCGCGGCGATCTCCGCTTCCAGGGCCGCGGCCCGGTCCCCGGCCCGGGCGGAGTCATCCGCCGCGCCGACCACGGTGTAGGTGGCGAACTCCCGCCCGATCGAGGGGGAGAGACGGGCATACCCGGGGATGCTCCGGTCGAGGCGGAGGAACCGCCGGCCGGAGAGACGGGAACAGACCCGGGGCGAGTTCCGGCAGGTCCGCCAGAGGGTGAAGAGGTCGATCCGGGTCCGCTCGGCCAGCTCCCCGCCGGTCAGCGGCCCGGAGGCCCGCAGACGCGAGACGATCTTGTCTTCCGCGCTCGGCACTAATCGGTAGCGATTACAGTCAGGAAATATTCACCATCGCCTCGACGGCTTGGAGAGCCTGGAGGCGGATCTCTTCCGGAACCGTTACCCGGAAACGGTTCTCCTCCAGCGACCAGAGGATCTTCTCCAGGCTGGTCTTCTTCATATTCGCGCAGAGGAGGCGTTCGGAGGCGGGGAAGAACTTCTTCTCCGGATTGACCCGCCGCAGCCGGGTGGCCATATCGATCTCGGTCCCGACGATGAACTCCTCCCGGTCGCTCTCCCCCGCCAGCTTCACCATCCCCGAGGTGGAGAGAACCTCGTCGGCCTCGGCGATCACCTCCGGGGTGCACTCGGGGTGGACCATCACCAGGGCATCCGGATGGCGCTTTCGTTCCCGGACGATATCTTCCGCGGTGAGCATCCGGTGGACCGGGCAGTAGCCGGGATAGAGGATCAGCTTCCGCCCGGAAACTTTCATCGCCCAGTCGCCTAAGAACTTGTCGGGGACGAAGATGATCTCCTTATTCTCGGGAACGGACCGGATCACTGCCGGGGCATTGGCCGAGG
>JAXGWO010000025.1:0-49460 GCA_040773245.1 PVC group bacterium | reverse complement strand
GGCTCGCCGATGAGGATGATCCCTCCGGGGCGGAGGCTCCGCGCCAGAAGCTCGATGGTGCCGACGACTCCCCCGGCGATCCAAGTAACGCCGACACAGGCGGCCACATTGACCTTCTCGTCAGAGACATAGCCGGCAGCATCGCCGTGGATGAACTTGACTTGATCGGCGACGCCGAGTTCTTCAGCGCGGAGTTTCGCTTGCTCGGTGAACAACCGGCTCATATCGATGCCGGTGCCGACGACTCCGTAATCGCGTGCCCAGGTGCACAGCATCTCCCCCGAACCGCTGCCGAGGTCGAGCACCCGGGTTCCCGTTTTCAGACGGAGCGCAGCACCGAGAGCGGCGAGCTTTTCGGGCGTGAACGGGTTATGGATGCGGTGAGCGCTTTCAGTGATGTTGAAGATCCGTGGAATATCCAATGTAGAAAATCTCCTTACGGGTGAGAATAGATTCGGTCAATGCCGTTGGCGGGACGCGCAGCGTCCCACGAACGAAAAGCTCACCTGCTTTTACCCGCCCCATAGCGGGTAAAATCTGGTAGAGCGGCAGGTGCGGAAGTTAGCCTAATTGGACCTTCAACTTCTTACCGAGTGCAAGGGAAACGCTTTCCAGGGTCAGAAGGGTGACGGAAACATTCTCCGGGTCGAGAAGACGGTCGAGCGAGGACCGGCTGGTCTGCATCATACGGGCCAGTGCGCTCTTGGAAATATTACGTTCTGCTATTTCCTTCTGAATCTGGTGCGCGATGACGCGCTTGACGGCAGTCGCCTCAGCTTGGGCGAGGAGACCTTCTTCTTGAAGGAAGTCATCAAAACTGCTTCCGATATGTTTGTTCTTCTTCACAATCCTGCCTCCTGATATTGTCTGAGTCGGGAACTGGCTGTGTTAATCTCCTTTTGAGGGATCTTTCCAGTCTTCTTGATGAACCCGTGAAGCAGGATCATCACGTGGCCATCAACGGTAAATAGAACTCGAGCTATCCCATCTGGTACCTTGACCCGAACCTCCCACAGATAAGGCTTGATTTTCTCCACCAATGGCATCCCGATCGGCCAACCAAACTGCACGGTCTTGATGTCCTCGCCTATCGCCTTCTTCTGTGTCGCAGGTAGAGATTTCAGCCACCGCCGGACAGGTTCGGTCCCTGAGTTTGTCCGGAAGAAAACGACGTTAAGCCTGATATCTCCGATACTCATTCAATACTAATGTACCACAATTGGTACAACCATCAAGTGGGATTCTTTATTTTACTGCCGAATGATAAGCTCAGCTGCCCGGGCCCGCACCGCAGGCCCGGGTCTGCTGGAGCGACTTGGCACATAACTATCGCGAGAGCTTGGCACTCGCCAGGCGATTCAGACTTACGCCTGCCTCAGCCGCCTCCACCGCAAGATTCCTGTGAACTCCGGGAGGAACCCGCACCATAAATTTCCCGCTGAAACGACGCTCAGCGAGTGGAGCGGGAAGTTCTTCGCCGGTCCTCTTCATATCCGTCACCACGTCCGCCACAACAGAACGTATTCCCCGAAGAGCTGCTTCAGGAGAAGAGGCCAACCAGCTCAAACTAGGTAACTCTGCGCAGAGTCCGACATACTCTCTGTCGTCTTCGGACCAGGTCACGCGATACGTATAGTGATCACTTTCCGCCGCTTTCATACTGTATCCTTTCGATGGCTTTCAAGACTTGCCTTACCTGATAGGCCTTCGCCTTGCCTTTCGCGTTCTGGATATTGACCCTTGGATCACCCTTCCAGGGGGTTTGATAGATCCGATGGCTCGTGCCCTTCTGTCGTGGTTCGCCAAAGTAGTGAGTACACACCCGGCATAAGTTCGCGAAACGGATACCCGCCGGGTTCCGCCTCATTTCATCAAGGGTGGGGTTGATATCCGACGCCACTATATGATACCACTATTGATACCACTGTCAAGAGGCGTTCGCGGGACACATAGCGTCCCGCGAACGTAGAGCTTACCCGCTTTTACCCGCCGCGCGGCGGGTGAGAATCGGGTGGAGCGACTGGTTAGGATATACCATCAATGTGGTTGTTTAATAGCACTGAGCTTTTTTAGCAGTTCAAGGGACACAATACATATCTTTGTGTCTTTTCTATTGGAATTATGTGCCCCAGAACTTATAAATCCTGTATTGAGATCACAATACAGGATCGCTCAATCTTCGTTTAACTCTTCAATTATCCCCAACCGTAATTTTTCAGGGTCGTATTTCTTCTTTTCATCGAAATTTACGGGACCCGGTTTTGTAGCGGATATATTTTGGGAGATTGAGGACTTCTTCTTTGCTTCTTCAGGCTTCTCTCTTTGAAGAAGTCTCTCTTCTAAATTCTCGATCCTTTCTCGATTTTGTGTTGCCATCCTCATACACCAAGCCACCCCAAGTACAGCAGCACAAGCCATAATCAATGCTCCGGTCATTCTTGCCTCCTTTATTATTCGATTCCTAACGATAAGCTCAGCCGCCTTGCCCGCACTGCGGGCAAGGTCGGCTGGAGCGGTTTGTTAGGAAAACATCATTGTGATTGCGATTTGATTCGGAGGTTTGTCAATTGCACTTCATTCTCCTTTTGAATCTTTTCCGCTGAGAAATAGTATGTTTTCCCTGTCGGATCTTCTCCATGGAATAATTTTGTTGGGCTGTGAATGGCAAAAACAATTCTTTCACCGGGATTGAATATCTCGGTATTTGGAGAAGTATTCTCTATATCGACAATGAGTGCAAATCTTGGATCGAAATGGACTGGGATTGCTTTACCTGTTATTTGGTTAAGGAGTTGAATGGAAAGAACAGACGCTCTAAATGCTATATACTTTTCGGCAAATAGTTGAGCCTTTTCACGCTGTTTAGAATATTGTGGGGCAAGAACAATTACTAATATGACAAGGGGAGAGATGAGAAGCAAAAGCATAATTATTGCTTCTCTTTTAAAATTCATATCATTTTCCTAACTTATTATTCTACACAATCTCCTTTTGAGGGAAATTGGGCAGGGGTTTTAGATTGAAGATCCCGCTGAAGCCGCTTTCGGCTAACTATTTGCCTTGTCGGGGTACTTGGGAGCATTTGGATGATTAACTTAACACCGGAATATCCGTGTTATGGAGATTTGGGTATAACACGGGCTTTTTGTTAACCTCCCGAGTCTGTAATTGTTTTTTGCTCTCCGCAGATAAAAAATGGCCACCAGCTCCGTCTTAACTGGAGCGGTGGCCTGGGATTTCTTCAACCCCCTGTTGTGGCTGACTCATCGGGAAATTACCCGGAGTTATGATTATTAGAAAAACGGAGGTATTTTACAGACCTTTTTGGGAATGGTCAAGGAAAACACCGAAAAACCGAAATTTTCTAAAGCGGTTTGCATCTTTCTACTGCGCTACGGCTTGCCGGCAACCGAGCCGGGGCTCGAGGCGCTGGGCATCCCCCCCCCTCGAATCTGCTCCCCTGGAGCGTGTTTGTCAGGCAATAAACCGGCTGTTCCAGGGCAGTCCCATTGCGGGACTGGTGCACAATTCAAATCATACCTGATTTGTGCAATAAGAAGAGATTAACTGCGGGTGAGGATGGATTGGACCCGGGACTGGATCTCCCGAAGGCGGTCTTCGGTCTTGGCCTCGGCCATAAAGCGGACCAGGGGCTCGGTGTGGGATGGGCGGAGGTTGAGCCAGAAGTCTTCCCCCCGGAAGGTCACCCCGTCGAGGTAGTCGGGTTCGAGACCGTCGGCGCGGAACTCCTTCTCCACCGCGGCCAGGGCGGTCTCGCGGTCGGCGACGGAGAAATTGAGTTCCCCGGTGGAGAAGTACTTCTGCAGAGGCTGCCAGATGCGGGAGAGGAGTTTCTTTTCCGCGGCCATCAGTTCCAGGATCCGGGCGGCGGCGAGGGCGGAGGACTCGGAGTAGTAATTCTCCCGGAAGTAATAGTGGCCGGCGATATCCCCCCCGAAGACGGCGTCGGTCTTCCTCATCCTTCCCTTGAGGAAGGAATGGCCGACCCGGTCCCGGACCATCACCCCGGACCGCTCCTCGATATACTCTTCGACCGCCCAGCTGGAGCGAAAGTCGGCGACGATCACCGATCCCGGATACCGCTTTAAATACCAGCCGGCCAGGAGAGCGGTGACGAAGTCGTTGGGGATGACCTCCCCGGTCTCGTCCGCCACCACCATCCGGTCGCCGTCGCCGTCGAAGATGAACCCTGCCGCCGCCCCGCTCTCCTTCAGCCGCCGGAGCAGATCGGTCTGATTTTCTTTCAGCAAGGGGTTGGGGCCGTGGCCGGGGAAAGTGCCGTCCGGGGTCCGGTTGAGCCACTCGATTCGGGGGGGCAGGCCGGCGAATACCGGAGGGACTTCCAGCCCGGCCATCCCGTCGGAACAGTCGATCACGACCTTGAGCGGGGCGAGTTCGCCGATCAGGGACCGGATCCGGTTCCGGTAATCTTCACCGGTATTCTCCGCGATGGTCAGTTTCCCCGCCCTTCCGGCCGGCGGGGCGGGGGAGGGGGAGGAGACGCGCCGCTCCAGGCGGTCGAGCCCGTTCTCCCGGGCGATGGGGGCCGCCCCCTCCCCGACGAACTTCATCCCGATGTACTGGGGGGGGTTGTGGGAGGCGGTGACCTGGATCCCGCCGCGGAGGCCGTAGTTCCCCACGGCGAAGTAGTGCATACAGGTGGAGAGAAAACCGAGGTCGGCGACATCGACCCCGGCCTCCAGCATCCCCCGGATCAGGGCTTCCTTGATCGCCGGGGCGGCCCGGCGCATATCCCGGCTCACCCCGACCGGTTCCTCGGGAAAAATCTCGGCTATTTCCCGTCCGATCCGGTAGGCCAGCTTCTCGTCCAACTCATCCGGGTAGACCCCCCGGATATCGTAGGCCTTGAAGATCTCGGTCATATTGGGGATTGGGGAATGGGGAATAGGGAATAGTAGTAAGCAATGAGCAGGATTGGCAGAGCGCATAGAGCATAGCGCAGAGCGCCCGGTTATTCACCGATCAGTAATCGGTGACAAAGCGCGTGCTCTCGGCAAACCATTCCCCATTCCCTATTTCCCATTATCCTGTCGATCCGGTTATCCTGTCGAAAATTTTCTGTCATCCCGTCAGCTTTAGCATACGGTTTCTACCCGGGTTTTGTCGATGGCGTTTTGGGGCCGGATCGGGCATACTCTCCCGTTCAATCCGATGATACCCGATTCCTCCGACAAGATCATTATCCGCGGGGCCCGGGAGCACAACCTCAAGGGGATCGACCTCGCCATCCCCCGGCGGAAGCTGGTGGTGGTCACGGGACTCTCCGGCTCCGGGAAGTCCTCGCTGGCCTTCGACACCATCTACGCCGAGGGGCAGCGGCGCTACGTGGAGAGCCTCTCGGCTTACGCCCGGCAGTTCCTCGAGCAGATGCAGAAACCTCGGGTGGAGTCGATCGAGGGGCTCTCCCCGGCGATCGCCATCGAGCAGCGCAAGGCCGGCTCCAACCCCCGCTCGACCGTGGGGACGGTGACCGAGATCTACGACTACCTCCGCCTCCTCTACGCCCGGGTCGGGACGCCCCACTGTTACCGCTGCGGGAAGGAGATCAGCCGCCAGACCGTCCAGGAGATCGTGGACCGGGTCCTGGAATTCCCGGCGGGGAGCAAGATCCAGGTTCTCGCCCCCCTGGTCCGGGGGCGGAAGGGCGAGCACCGGGAGATCCTGGAACGGGCCGCCCGCCAGGGCTATGCCCGGGTCCGGGTGGACGGGACGGTCCACCCCCTCGACCAGCCGCCGGAACTGGACCGCCACCGGAAGCACGATATCGAGGCGGTGGTCGACCGGCTGACGGTCGGGGAGGGGATCCGGGAGCGGCTGACCGACTCGGTGGAGACGGCCCTGAAACTGGGGGGCGACCTGGTCCTGATCTCGGGCGGCGGCCCCGGCGGGGGCGACGTCGCCTTCAGCAGCCGCTACGCCTGCGTCGACTGCGGGATCAGCTTCGAGGAGCTCTCCCCCCGGATGTTCTCCTTCAACAGCCCCTACGGGGCCTGCCCGACCTGCTCCGGCCTGGGGACGGCGATGGAGGTCGACCCCGAGCTGGTGGTCCCCGACCCGGAGAAATCGATCGCCGAAGGGGCCATCGCCCCCTGGTCCTCCCCGATCACCACCCGCCGCCACCGCTGGAAAGGGGCGGCCGCCCGCTACTACTACACCCAGCTGGAAGCGGTGGCCGGGGTCTACGGGTTTGATCTCGATACCCCCTTCGACCGCCTGACCGCCCGCCAGCGCCAGGCGGTCCTCTACGGGACCGGTTCCCGCGAGATCGTGATGAAGTGGGCCCGGGGAGGCCGTTCCCAGGTGAAGGAAGCCCCCTTCGAGGGGGTGATCCCCAACCTCGACCGCCGCTACCGCCAGACCGATTCGGAGTTCGTCCGGGAGGAGATCTTCACCAAGTACATCACCCTGCGGACCTGCCCCGACTGCCGGGGCGCGCGGCTGAAACCGGAGACCCGGGCGGTGACGGTGGCCGGGAAGTCGATAATGGAGACGTCCGCCCTCTCCGTCAAGGCGGCGCTGGCTTTCTTCTCCGGTTTGAAACTCCCTGGGCCGAAGGCCGAGATCGCCCGCGAGATCCTCAAGGAGATCGCGGCCCGGCTGACCTTTCTCGAGAACGTCGGCCTCGGCTACCTGACCCTCGACCGGGCCAGCGGGACCCTGGCCGGCGGCGAGGCCCAGCGGATCCGGCTGGCCACCCAGATCGGCTCCGGGCTGGTGGGGGTGCTCTACGTCCTCGACGAGCCGTCCATCGGGCTTCACCAGCGTGACAACTCCCGCCTGATCGATACTCTCCTGAGGCTGCGCGACCTCGGCAACACCATTATCGTGGTCGAGCACGACGAGGCGACCATCCGGGCCGCGGATTACATCGTCGACCTCGGTCCGGGGGCGGGGGAGGCGGGAGGGTACCTGGTGGCGGCGGGCGGATTGAAAGACATTCTGGCGGCTCCCCGTTCCCTCTCCGGCCGTTACCTCTCCGGGGATCTGAAGATCGAGACCCCGGAGGAACGCAAAGCTCCGGGTAAGGCTTTCCTGACCATCGAGGGAGCCCGGGAGCACAACCTGAAGAACCTCGAGGTGAAGATCCCCCTCGGGCTCCTCTGCTGCGTCACCGGGGTCTCCGGATCGGGGAAATCCACCCTGGTCGAGGAGATCCTGAGCCGGACCCTGAAAAGACACTTCTTCCGGTCGCGGGAAGCCCCCGGTCTCCACGACCGGATCCGGGGGTTCGAGCAGATCGAGGGCGTGATCGATATCGACCAGTCCCCGATCGGGCGGACCCCCCGCTCCAACCCGGCCACCTACACCAACCTCTTCGGACCGATCCGGGAGCTCTTCGCCCGCCTCCCCCTGGCCCGGATGCGGGGCTACCGCCCCGGCCGGTTCAGCTTCAACGTCCGGGGAGGTCGCTGCGAGACCTGCCGGGGGGACGGGATCATCCGGATCGAGATGCACTTCCTCCCCGACGTCTACGTCCGCTGCGAGACCTGCCGGGGGAAGCGCTACAACCGGGAGACCCTGGAGGTGACCTACAAGGACCGGAACATCGCCGAGGTCCTCGACCTCTCGGTAGATGAGGCCCTGGAGTTTTTTTCCAACATCCCCCGGATCCGGGGCAAGCTCCAGACCCTGGCCGACGTCGGCCTAGGCTACATCAAGCTTGGGCAGCCGGCCACCACCCTCTCTGGGGGGGAGGCCCAGCGGGTCAAGCTCTCCCGGGAACTGGCCAAGAGAAGCGCCGGGAAGACGCTCTATATCCTCGACGAGCCGACCACCGGGCTCCACTTCGCCGACATCGACAAGCTGCTCGGGGTACTGAAACGGTTGACCGCCGCCGGGAACACCGTTATAGTGATCGAGCATAACCTGGACGTGATCAAGAACGCCGACTGGGTGATCGATCTCGGCCCGGAAGGGGGGGAGGAAGGGGGCGAGATCGTGGCCGAGGGAACCCCGGAAGAGATCGCCCGGTCGAAAAAATCCCATACCGGGAAGTTCTTGCGGAAGGTCCTGAAAGGTTAAGAGTATCCCTTCCGTCCTTTTTGTCCCTGATGTCCTTTAACTGCAAGCGATCGTAAATGCGGCGACGGGAGAACCGATATGTCATATACCATCTTCAATCAGGGCGGGCCTCTGATGTACCTGATCCTGGCCGGGTCGGTGATCGGGCTGGGGGTCTTCCTGGAACGGCTCTACCACCTCCACCGGGCCCGGATCGACACCGAGAGGTTTATGGAGGAGATCCGCTCCCTGGTCAGGGAAAACCAGATCCAGGGGGCGATCGATCTCTGCTCCCGGACCCCGGGGCCGGTGGCCCACATCGTCGACGCCGGGCTGGCCCGGTACTCCCGGAGCCGGACTGAGATCCGCGAGGCGATCGAGGACGCCGGGGTCCACGAAGTCCCCCGGCTGGAGAAGAACCTGGTGGTCCTCGCCACCCTGGCCCACGTCTCCCCTCTCCTCGGGCTGCTGGGGACGGTCCTGGGGATGATCCGGGCCTTTATGACCATCGAGGAGATGCAGGGGGTGGTCAACCCCTCCGACCTGGCGGGGGGGATCTGGGAGGCGCTGCTGACCACCGCCTTCGGCCTGGTGGTGGCGATCGCCGCCTATGTGGCCTACAACTACCTGGTCGCCCGGGTGGGGAAGGTGGTCGTGGATATGGAGTCCAGCGCCACCGAGATGGTCAGTCTTCTCTCCGGGGAAGGAACCGGGGTTTAACCGGGGATGAAGTTCAAGCGGAAAACCGCGCTGGAGAAGGGCCGGCTGGATATCGCCCCCCTGGTCGACGTCGTCCTGCTCCTGATCATCTTCTTTATGCTCACCTCGAGCTTCATCACCCCCTCGGGGCTGCGGATCGATCTCCCCTCGGCCTCCGCCATCGAGCCCCAGGAAAGGGAACATCTCACCGTCGCCATCTCCGAAGCGGGGGAGATTTTCATCGACGAGCGGCCGGTCTCCCCGGAGGACCTCCGGGACCGGCTGGCGGCCGCCCTGGCCGCCTTCCCCGGCCGGACCCTGATCCTGGAGGCCGACCGGCAATCCCGCCACGGCACGGTCGTCCGGGTGATGTCCCTGGCCCGCGAGCTGGGCTGGGAGAAGATGGCCATCGCCGCGCAGCCGGAGGAGATGGGGAATGGGGAATAGGGAATGGGGAATAGGGAATAGCGGTGAGCAGGGCCTCGATACCGATACCGATAGCGATTATTTTGCTTTGCGGAGATTCGCGGGATTCGTGGTTGTAGTGGGGAGTGGGGAAAAGAAGTTCAAAGTGACTAAAGTTCAAAGTTCGAAGTTGTCCGGCCCGGGCGGGGATATATCAGAGTAATTTGTGTAATCTGTGGACTAATAAAGGGGGTGAGGCGGGGGGTGGAATTCCCTTTTTTCCCCGAGTTTTTCGTGGTATTCTCACGCAATGAATCTGTCCGATTTTGTCCACCTCCACGTCCACACTGAGTACAGCCTGCTCGACGGGGCGGCCCGGATCCCCGACCTCCTGGAGCGGGCCTCCCGGCTGAAGATGCCGGCCCTGGCCATCACCGACCACGGCTCGATGTCCGGGGTGATCAAGTTCTACAAGGCGGCCCGGGAGGCGGGGATCAACCCGGTCATCGGCAGCGAGTTCTACATTGCTCCCGGCAGCCGCTTCGAGAAGACCGCGGGTCCCGGGGCTTCTTCTTCCCACCTGGTCCTCCTGGCCCGGGACCGGGTCGGATACCACAACCTCCTGGTCCTCTCCTCCAAGGCCCACCTGGAGGGTTTCTACTACAAGCCCCGGATCGACCGGGAGCTGCTGGCCGAGCACCACCAGGGACTGATCGCTCTCAGCGGCTGCCTGAAGGGGGAGATCCCCCGGGCCCTGCTGGCCGGGGACCGGGCCGGGGCCGAGAGGGCCCTCGGCTTCTACCGCGACCTGTTCGGTCCGGAGAATTTTTATCTCGAACTGATGGACCACGGCCTGGCCGACCAGCGCCGGGTCACCCCCCTTCTCCTCGAGCTCTCCCGGAAGACCGGGGTCCTCCCCGTCGTCACCAACGACGTCCACTACGTCAACCGGGAAGACGCCTCCTCCCAGGAAGTGCTGCTCTGCATCCAGACCCTCAGCCAGCTGGCGGACGCTTCCCGGATGAAGATGGAGACGCCGGAGTTCTACCTCAAGCCGGCCGAGGAGATGGCCGCCCTCTTCTCCGCGGTGCCGGAGGCCCTGCTCCAAACCCGGGAGATCGCCGACCGCTGTCTCATCGAACTGGAACTCCACAACGATCTCCTCCCCGAATTCTCCCCCCCTCCGGGCAAGAAAGCCGCCGATTACCTGCGGGAGCTCTGCGAGGCGGGGATACCCCTCCGCTACGGGGAGAAGACCCCGGAGATCGCCCAGCGGCTGGACCACGAGCTGAAGGTGATCGGGGAGAAGCATTTCGTCAGTTACTTCCTGATCGTCTGGGACCTGATCCGGTACGCCAAGAGCCGGAAGATCCCGGTCGGTCCCGGCCGGGGTTCCGCCGCCGGGTCCCTGGTCTCCTACCTGCTGGGGATCACCGACATCGACCCCTTCCGCCACGACCTCCTCTTCGAGCGTTTCCTCAACCCCACCCGGACCACGATGCCGGATATCGATATGGATATCTCCGACCAGGGGAGGGGAGAGCTGATCCGTTACACCAGCGAGAAGTACGGGGTCGACCGGGTGGCCCAGATCATCACCTTCGGTTCCCTGAAGGCCCGGGCGGTCCTCCGCGACGTCGGCCGGGTGATGGGGATGCCCTACGGGGACGTGGACCGGATCGCCAAGCTGGTCCCCCCCGGCCCCAAGGTGACCCTGAAACAGGCCCTGCAGGCGGAGCCGCGGCTCCAGAAGCTCGCCGAGGGGGATCCCCAGGTCAGGGAACTCTTCGAGATCAGCTTCCGGCTGGAGGGGATCTCCCGCCACGCCGGAACCCACGCCGCCGGGGTGTTGATCTCCCGCCGCCCCCTGACCGACGACGTGCCGCTGCGCCGGGGCAAGGACGACGAGGTCATCACCCAGTTCGATATGCACGACGCCGAAGAGGTGGGCCTGCTGAAGATGGACTTCCTCGGGTTGCGGACCCTCTCGGTCATCCAGGGGACGATCGAGATCGTGGAGCAGGCCCGGGGGGAGAAGATCGATCTGGCCGGGATCCCCCTCGACGATCCGGAGACCTTCGATCTTCTCTCCCGGGCCAACACGATGGGAGTCTTCCAGCTGGAAGGCTCGGGGATGCGGGACCTCTCGACCCGAATCGGCCTGAAGCGGTTCGACGATCTCCTGGACCTGGTCGCCCTCTACCGCCCCGGCCCGATGCATATGCTGGAGGACTACGTCAGCCGGAAGCACGGCCAGGGCCGGATCACCTACCCCCACCCCGCCCTGGAGCCGATCCTCCAGGACACCCACGGGGTGATGCTCTACCAGGAGCAGGTGATGCTGATCGCCAACAAGCTGGCGGGGTTCACCCTGGCCAAGGCCGATACCCTCCGCCAGGCGATGGCCAAGAAGAAAGTCGATACGATGGCCGAGCTGGAGGAAGCCTTCGTCCAGGGCGCCCAGGAGCGGGGCGTGAAAAAACCCGTGGCGGAAGGGATCTTCAAGGATATGGCCCGTTTCGCCGAGTACGGCTTCAACAAGTCGCACAGCGCGGCCTACGCCCTGATCGCCTACCGGACCGCCTACCTCAAAGCCCATTATCCCCGGGAGTTTATGGCCTCCCTGCTGACCAGCGAAATCAACAATATGGACAAGCTGATGTCCTATGTCGCCGAGTGCCGGGAGATGGGGATCGACGTCCTCCCGCCGGACATCAACGAGAGCCTGAGCAACTTCACCGTGGTCGGGGAGAATATCCGGTTCGGGCTCAACGCGGTCAAGAACATCGGCACCGGGGCGGTGGAGTCGATCCTGGCCGCCCGGGGGGAGGGCGGGCCCTTCCTCTCCTTCTTCACCTTCCTGGAGCGGGTCGATCTCACGGCGGTCAACCGGAAGGCGGTGGAGACCCTGATCAAGTGCGGGGCCCTCGACTCCCTGCCCGGCTTCCGGTCGCAGAAGATGGCGGTGCTGGAGAACGCGCTCCAGCGGGCCCACCGGAACCGGAGAGACCTGCTCTGCGGCCAGTCCACCCTCTTCGCCCGTTTCGAGGAGGAGAACCAGGAGAACGGGATCTCCGGATTCCCGGAGATGGATGAGTGGCACCAGAACCAGTGCCTGGAGATGGAGAAGGAACTGATGGGGATGTACATCTCCGGCCATCCCCTGACCCCCCACGCCGAGACCCTGAAGACCTTCTCCTCCCACCCGATCAGCCGCCTGAAGGAACTCCAGGACGGGTCCCAGGTCCGGGTCGGGGGGATCATCGAGCAGATCAAGGAGCAGACCTCCAAGCGGGACGGACGGACCTTCGCCTTCTGCCAGCTCGAGGACCTGACCGGGGTGGTCGAGGTGACCGCCTGGAGCGACGAGTACGCCGCGTTCGGCCCCCTGCTCCAGCCGGGGAATATCGTCCTGGTCGAGGGCAAGGTCAGGGTGCGGGACCGGGGGAGCAACGTCTCGCTCACCAAGGTCTGCCCCCTGGAGGAGGCCCGGACCACCCTTTCCCGGTCGCTCCATCTCAGCCTGCCCCTGGTCGCCGTCGACGAAGAACGGCTGGAGAAGGTGCGCGGGGTCCTGAAGGAATCCCCGGGGCAATGCCCGGTTTACCTGAGTTTCGATTTCCCCACCGGGGAGAAGGTCGTGGTCGAAGCCGGCGACGGATACCGGGTCAGCTGCACCTCCCGCCTGCTCGCCGAGCTGAAACGGATCCTCGGGGAGAACGAGATCTTCATCAAGACCTGACCCGGCCGCCGCCGGGGCCGCGATAATTCCGGTTGCTTAAGTTGTTCCCCCTTGATAGGATGCGGATTATCGTAATCTTCAGCCCGCCGCACTGGACGGCGGTTTGACGGGATGGCAATTCTTCAACGGCGCCTGGCGGCGCGGACGGCAAAAGGAGAGGGAATATGACAAAGCGGGATCTGGTGGTGAGGATCGCCGGCGAGACCGGCCTGACCCAGCTGGCGGTCAAGGAAGTGATCCAGAAATTTCTCGACAAGGTGGTCGAGGACCTGGCCGGAGGGAATAACGTCGAGTTCCGCAACTTCGGCGTCTTCCAGTGCGTCTACCGGAAGCCCCGGATCGGGAGAAACCCCCGCCGGCCCCAGGAGACGGTGCAGATCCCCGGCCGGCACGTGATCCGGTTCAAGCCGGGCAAGGAGATGAAGGCCCGCCTGGCAAAAAAGAAGTAGCCCGGGTTCAAGGCTTTCCCGGCGCCGATCCCGATCCCGATCCCGATGGCGATTCCGGCCCCGCCATCACCGGGGGCGATCGTAGGGAGTCGCTCCCTCCTTCGTTTGCACTTCGGCGGACTGAGTCGGGATCGCGATCGCTATCGGGATCGAGCCCGGCCGGGAAGAAGAGGAAGGATGGGTAAGATGTCCCAGGAGAGCAAATACCGGGCGGTCAAGGGGATGGGTGATATCTTCCCCGAGGAAGCCCGCCGCTGGCGGGCCCTGGAAGACCTGGCCCTCTCGGTCGGGGAACGTTTCGGGTACGGAGAGATCCGGACCCCGCTGGTCGAAGCCACCGAGCTCTTCCGCCGCTCGATCGGCGAGGAGACCGACATCGTGGAGAAGGAGATGTTCACCTTCCCCGGATCCGGCGGGAAGACCTTCTCCCTCCGCCCGGAAGGGACCGCCGGGGTGGTCCGGGCCTGCCTGGAACACAACGTCTTCGCGCAAAACCAGCTGGCTCGTTACATCTACCTCGGCCCGATGTTCCGGCGGGAACGGCCCCAGGCCGGCCGGCGGCGGCAGTTCCACCAGTTCGGGGCCGAGGCCCTGGGCAGTTCTCACCCGGCCCTCGACGCGGAGCTGATCGATCTCCTCCTCCTCTTCCTGGAGGAGTCCGGGCTGGAGGGGGGGAAACTGGCGATTAACAGCGTCGGCTGCCCGAAGTGCCGGCCGGGTTACCGGGAGCGCCTCTCCGCCTACCTGGCAGAGGTGGAAGGCCGTCTTTGCGACAACTGCCGCCGCCGCCGGGTGTCCAATCCCCTGCGGGTGCTTGACTGCAAGAACCCCTCCTGCCGGGAACTGGTCGCCGCGGGGCCGAAGCCGGTTGATTCCCTCTGCCCGGACTGTTCTTCCCATCTCCAAACGGTCCAGGGTCTCCTGGAGGATCTGGAACTTCCTTTCGCCATCGACAATCTGATGGTCCGGGGGCTGGATTACTATACCAGCCTGGTCTTCGAGGTCACCGGTCCCGCCCTCGGCGCCCAGGATGCCGTCGCCGGCGGGGGCCGTTACGACACCCTGATCGGGGAACTGGGCGGTCCCGATCTCGGCGCCGCCGGTTTTTCCGTCGGCCTGGAGCGCCTCCTCCTCGGCCTGGAGGGGAAGGAGATCCCCCCCGCCGCCCAACCGCTCGGCCGGCTCTACCTGGCCGCGGCCGGACCGGAGGCTTTCCGGCCCCAGTTCATCCTCCTCTCCCGGCTGCGCCGCCGCGGTTTCAGCGCGGTGATGGATTACGGCGACCGCAGCCTCAAGGCCCAGATGCGGGAGGCCAACCGGTTGTCCGTTGACCGGGTCCTGCTCCGGGGTCCGGAAGAGCTCGCCGCCGGGACGGTGAAGATCAAGGATATGAAAAGCGGGGAGGAGACCGCCGTTCCGGAGAAGAAGGTGATCGCCTCTTTGGACCGGTGCGGTTAGATATTCGGCCGATCCCGATCCCGATAGCGATAGCGATACCGATTTAACTTCAACCTGGAGTGATAGGTATATGGAATTCTGGAAGAGGAGCCATCTCTGCGGGGACCTGCGGTTGCCGGACAAGACCAGCCGGGTCACGCTCTCCGGGTGGGTCCGGCGCCGCCGGGACCACGGCGGGGTGATCTTCATCGACCTCTGCGACCGGACCGGCCTGACCCAGGTGGTCTTCAGCCCGGAAGCCGGAACCGAGGCCCATCTCACCGCCCAGGAGCTCCGCTCGGAGTTCGTGGTCGCCGTCCGCGGCGCCGTCCGGCCCCGGCCGGAGGGGACGGTCAACCCGAAGATCGCCACCGGGGAGATCGAGGTCTTCGCCGACGGCCTCCAGATCATCAACCCCAGCCTCCCCCCGCCCTTCCCGATCGAGGACGAGGAGGACCTCCAGGAGGAGGTTCGCCTCCGCTACCGCTACCTCGACCTCCGCCGGCCGGCGATGCTGAAGAATCTTCACCTCCGCCACCGGGTCGCCGGCCGGGCGCGGCGGTACCTCGACGAGAAGGGTTTCTGGGAGATCGAGACCCCGCTGCTGACCAAATCCACCCCGGAAGGGGCCCGGGACTACCTCGTCCCCAGCCGGGTCCACCCGGGAAAGTTCTACGCCCTGCCCCAGTCGCCCCAGCTCTTCAAGCAGATGCTGATGGTGGCCGGGGTGGATAAGTACTTCCAGCTTGCCCGCTGTCTCCGCGACGAGGACCTGAGGGCCGACCGCCAGCCCGAGCATACCCAGATCGACCTCGAGATGTCCTTTGTCGAGCCGGAGAACATCTTCGAGGTGGTGGAGGGGCTGGTGGAGGTTCTCTTCCGGGAATTCCGGGGGGTGGAGGTAACCCGTCCCCTGCGGCGGATGACCTACGCCGAGGCGATGCTCGGCTACGGCAGCGACAAGCCCGACCTCCGCTTCGGCCTGGAGATCCGGGAGGTGGGCGAAATTTTCCGGGAAAGTTCTTTCCGGGTCTTCCGGGAGACCCTTGAAGCCGGCGGGGTGATCCGGGGGCTGGCCGTCCCCGGGGGGGCCTCCCTCTCCCTGAAGCAGCTGGAGGACCTGACCGGGTTCTGCCGGGAAGCCGGGGCCGGCGGCCTGCTCTGGATATTGCTGAAGGAAGGCGGCGCGCTGAAATCGCCGATCAAGAAATCCCTGACCGAGGGTGAACTGGTCCGGCTCCGGGAGGTCTTCTCCTGCGGGGAAGGGGACTGCCTGATGCTGGTCGCCGACCGCCCGGAGACCGCCGCGACCGTTCTCGGGCGGCTGAGACTGAAACTGGCCGCCGACCTGAAACTGATCCCGAAGGACCGCTACGAGTTTCTCTGGGTGGTCGATTTCCCCCTCTTGGCCTACAACGAGGAGGAGAAGCGCTTCGAGGCCGTCCATCATCCCTTCACCAGTCCCCACCCGGAGGACCTGGCGCTGCTGGAGACCGACCCCGCCCGGGTCCGCTCCCGGGCCTACGACCTGGTGCTCAACGGGACCGAGCTCGGCGGGGGCTCGATCCGGATCCACCGCCAGGAGGTCCAGCAGAAGGTCTTCTCCCTGCTCAACATCGGTCCGGAAGAAGCCCAGAGCCGCTTCGGCTTCCTCCTCGAGGCCCTCCGCCACGGCGCCCCGCCCCACGGCGGGATCGCCCTCGGTCTCGACCGGCTGCTGATGCTGATGGCGGGGCTGAACTCGATCCGGGACGTGATCACCTTCCCCAAGACCCAGAAGGCCGTCTGCCTGACCACCGGCTCCCCCTCCGAGGTCGACCCGGCCCAGCTCCAAGACCTTCACATTGCTTTTGTCCCTCCTCCCGGAGAGTAGTTGTATCGCCTTGTTCGGCCGGAAATATGATTTGACGAAAAGGGGATATCCGGTAAGATAACATTCGAGTTGATACAAGGGAGCGGACGGACCGCTCCGGAACTAAAATTTTCCGCGAGGAAAATTGAAAAGGAGGCAAGGATGAAAGGATTAGTCGTTGTCGGCACCCTGGCGGTGCTGCTGGTCGCCCTGACCGGGTGCGTTGCTCCGACGGGCGCTCCGATTATGGGCGGGGTCTATTCCAACGTCACCGGCCCCGGAGCGGCGGGCGACCTGTCGGCCGGTTTCTCCAAGGTCGGCCAGGCCGAGGCCCAGGGCATTGTCTGCGTCGCCACCGGTGACGCCAGCATCAATACCGCCGCCCGCTCGGCGGGGATCACCAAGATCAACCACGTCGACGTCCAGTATATGAACATCCTCGGCGTCTACGGCAAGGTGACCACCACGGTTTACGGGGAGTAATTCTCTAAAAAAAATGCCCCCCTCCTTCTGGAGGGGGGCATTTTTTTTGCGCGGAAACGGCCGGATATTTCTGGAATGCTCGAAAATTTTTATTCTTCTTCTTCCTCCGCTTGATCGGGTAACGGCGTCCCGGCAGTGGACTCCTTCTCCCCCTCTTCAGGGAAAACCGACCGTTTCGACGGTTTGGGCTTTGCGATCTTCTTCTCCTCCCGGACGTCCCGGGTCAGGAGGATATCCCGGTAGGTCAGGGTGGTCTCCCCCCCGACGGAACGGAGGATCAGTTCCGTGTTCCGCCGGGTCCAGATGGAGATCTTCCCCCCGGGAAATTCCTCCCGGGGTTCGCCGTATTCCGCGGTCAGTTCTTTCTGGAGGGCGTCGAAGAAGTCGGGCCGGCCCCAGGCGGCGGCGGCCTGGTAGAGCTTCCCGCCCAGGGGGGTGAAGGAAAAGGACAGCCGGCAGTTCATCCCGCGGAGGAAGGCATCGTATTCGAGGCGGGGCTCGGGGCCGGAGATCTCCTTGGTCCGGAGCCCGTACCCGTGATCCGCCGCCCGCCGTTCGATCTCCAGGAGGGGCAGGCCCCAGGCGAAGTCATCCAGCTCGAAGAGCCTCGCCTCCGCCGCCGCGGCCGGGACGAAGAGAAGAACGATCAGGGCAGGGATTAAATGACGGTATATCATCGTCGAATCTCCGACTGCCGGGTGGAGGTTACTAATCTGAAGAGATTGCTTCGCCCCGATACATCGGGGCGCGCAATGACACTGTGTGTTTGTAATGTTCGCGTATTGGCAAAGCCGCTGATTATCGAAGTGCCAACTAAACTGTGGCCAGCGTAGTATCTCCGCGAAGGATCAGACCCGGTCCCGGATCTTCTCCCGCAGTTCTTCCAGCCGGAAACCGCACCAGTGGACGGGACAGTACCCCTTCTCCTGGTGGGCGGGACAGCTGAAGTCGGCCAGGTCGTCGACCCCGGTCGCGATCATCCCGCAGTACACCCGGCACCAGAAATTGGCCCGGGTCTCGGCGTGGTACTTCCCCCAGTCGGTGTTCCAGCCCGGCCGGCTCCGGTAGTAGGAGGCGATCAGGCCGGCGATGTGCTTCGGGTGCCAGCCGAGGGCGAAGAGGACCCGGCAGAGGTTGCGGATCGAGGTCGGGTTGAGCATCCCCCAGGTGAAGTTCCGGATCGAGTTGGCGGCGCAGGCGGGCAGGGTTTCGGGGTCGAACCGCCAGTAAGTATCGGGCCAGGCTTCCGGCGGGTCGTGGTCGACCCGGTCGAACTCCCGGTGAAAGGCGAAGAGTTTCGAGCGGCGGTAGTCGGCGATCACCCTCTCCCAGCCGGCCGCCGCGTCGGGGATCGACCCCGAGCACTTCCCGGCGTAATCCGCCGCCCGCTTCAAGTCCTTCCGGATCCGGAAGATCTCCTGGAAAGAGAGGTCGTTCCGGGGGACGGTGGCGTGGACCGGCAGTTTCCGGGCCAGCTCCTCCCCGACCTGTCCGACGTAAACCTTGTGCTTCTGGTGGGTGGAGAAGGTGGTCCGGATATCCCGCATATAGAGGGGATCGGCGTACTGGGTGATGTCCAGGCTCAAGCCCTCCCGGCCCCGCTCGCTCCGGGTGACCGCGGCGTCGGAGACGGTGACCGGGAGGGGCGACCGTTTCCGGGTCCGCTCGATCACCAGGTGGGAGAGGAACTCGTGGAGCCGGCCGATCCCGCTGTACCCCCTTCCCGCCTTCAGGGGGAGGGGGCGGGTGCGCTTGTCGTCGCCCCCCGGGACCAGCGAGTACTTCTCGGTCAGGCTCTCTTCCAGGTATCCGATCCTTTCCAGCTTCCGGTGGACGGGGGAGGAGAAGGGGATCCGGGAGACGAAGTGGTAGCCCGAGGAGGTGCAGTCGTTGAGGTGGGGGATGCCGTAAGCCTCGAGCAGGCTCTCGATCTCCCGGTAAACCGGCTCCATCAGCCGGAAGTGCGCCGTCTGCTCGGAGTAGAGGCCCTGCCAGGTGTCGAGGTTGAAGTACTCGATGTCCCAGACCGCCAGGGTCGACTTCCGGTCCCAGACCGCCCGGAAGAGGTCGAGTCCCTCCGCCATCAAGCCGGGGAGCTCTTCCGGCCGGTTGGTCAGCCTCAGCGGCCGGTCGTAGCCGTTGCGGACCAGGTACTCCCCGAAGCCGACCAGGTACTCGCAGGTGAAGGGTTCCCCCCCGCAGAACTCGGCGATCCGCCGCCGCACCGCGTCGGTCCGGTAATATCTCCGGACCGCCTCGAACTGGCCCCGCGACATCACCGGCGAGAGCGCCCTGCGTCTTCCCGCCGCCTTTTTTGATTCAGGTATTATGGCCACTGTCAATCGGGTGCCGGCAGGTCAGGAGAGGTGCTCCGGCCTGCCGGGTGCGGGAAGGGTTTAACTTTGAACTTACTAAAACTTCCCATCCCACCGGTAGTCGGCCAAGTTGTAGCCGCAGAAGGGCTGGACGCAGTACCCCTTCTCCTGGTGGGAGACGCAGTTGTGATCCCGCAGGTCGTCGAGCCCGTCCGCCATCAGGCCGGCGAAGGTCCGGACGTAGAAGGTCGCCCGGGACTCGGCGTCGAAATGCTGCCACTGGTCCGGCGGCCAGTTCGGTCCGTCGACCCAGCGGGAGGTGACCAGCCCGGCGATGTGCCGGGGGTGCCAGCCCAGCGCGAGGAGGCAGCGGGTCAGGGTCTGGAGGTTGGTCGGCTTCAGAAGCCCGTCGTTGGGCGTCTCCAGCGGACGGCGGACGCAGGGGGGGACGTCCCGGTAGTTCATCCGGCCGTATGTATCCCCCCATTCGGACCGGGGGTGGGGTTTCTCGCTGTCGAACCATTGGTGGAAGCGGTAAAGTCCGGAGTCGAGGTAGTCCCGGATCGCCTTCTTGAAGTTGACGGTGAAGTCGGGGATCAGGCATTGGACGCTCCGGGCGTATTCGGCGGCGTCGCGGAAGTGGCGGCGCAGGGCGATCGTCTCCTCCAGGGAGAGGTTCTTCCGGGGGATGGCGATCTGGACCGGGGTCCCGTCGGCGATGGCGTCGCCGACCTTCCAGCGCTGGACCTTGTGCTTCTGGTGGGTGGAAAAGGCGCAGCGGCAGTCGCGCATATAGACCGGGTCCCCGAAACAGGAGAGGTCGAGGGAGATCCCCTCCCGCCCGTGCTTCCGGGAGCCGATCGCCACGTCGGTGATCAGCAGCGGGAGATCGGTCTTGGCGGCGGTCTCCCGGATGATGCGGTGGGCGATGTGTTCCATCACCCGGCCCATCCCGTCGAAGGCCCGCCCGTAGCGCAGGGAGACCGGGCGGTGGCGCTTGCTCAGCCGGCCCCGGTACTTCACCGGGAGGGAGTCGGTCAGCGAACCGACGTCCTCCAGCATCAGGGCCGCCCGGGTCCCCGACTGGACCTGGAAGGAGAAGTGGTACCCCTGCCCGGTCATAATGGTCAGGGGCTCGATCCCGTAACTCCGGAAGATCTCCAGGATCGACTGATATACGGGCTCGATCTTCCGGAAGGTCGTTACCTGGTCGTAGTAGACTTCCCCCGGGTAGTCGAGGTTGAAGTACTCGACGTCGAGGACCCCGAGGACGTGGGTCTTGTCCCAGAGGGAGCGGAAGATGTCGAGACCCTGTTCCAGGATGCGGTTGAAACCCTTCGGGGGGGTGGAGACGTAGGGCTCGGGGGCCGGGATGCCGAGGAGGGATTCCCCGTAGCCGACGATGTACTCGGCGGTGCAGAGCGCCGGTTCGCGGGCGGTCCCCCCGCAGTACTCGGCGATCCTCTCCTGGACCTCGGGATCCCGGTAAAACTCGGCGGCGGTGAGCATAGTGATTTTTCCTTCCTTTATTTCCGGAAGGCAGTAGTATGCCGGTTCCGGCTTAAAAGTAAAGAGGTATCAATTGCCCGCGATCGTGAAAATCCTGGCCGTCTTCGGGCTGGTCCTCCTCCTGGGCCGGAGCCGGCTTCACCTCGGGTTTTCCCTTCTCCTCGGGGCCCTGGTCCTCGGTCTCTGGTCCGGGCAGGCCGGGCGGGCGCTGGCCGGGAACTCCCTCCGCGGCGTCACCGGAGGGACCACCATTTACCTGGCGGCGATCATCGTTCTCATCCTTCTCCTCAGCCGCCTGATGGAGAGGTCGGGCCACCTCCAGAGGATCGTCTACGCCTTCGCCCTGGTGGTCAGGAGCCGCCGGGCGGTCAGCGCCCTGGTTCCGGCCCTGATCGGGCTGCTGCCGATGCCCGGGGGGGCGCTCTTCTCCGCCCCGCTGGTCAAGAAGACGGTGGAGGAGATTGCGCTGCCGGGGGAACTGAAGGCGGTGATCAACTACTGGTTCCGGCACGTCTGGGAGTACTGGTGGCCGCTCTACCCCGGATTCATCCTGGCGGTCGGCCTGCTCGGGGTCCCGGCCTGGCAGCTGATGCTGGCCCAGTTTCCCCTGGCCCTCTTCTGCGTCATCGCCGGCGTGGTTATTCTTCTCCGTCCGCTGGAAGGGCTCCCCCGGCGGGTCGGACCTTCCCTCCGGGGGGAGAGCTTCCTGATGCTGATCCGGGAGTCGATGCCCATCCTCGCGGTGCTGGGCGTCATTCTGGTTCTCAACATCCTCCGCCGTCTCCTGGGGGAGATCGGCCCGGCGATCAGCTGTCCTCCCGAGCTCTCGGTGCTGGCCGGGATCGCGGTCTGTATCGGGATGGTGATCAGGACCAACCGGCTGGGGGTGGAGGATATCGCCCGGGCGCTCCGGGACCGGAAATACTTCGATTTCGTCTTCCTGGTCGTGGGGATTATGGTCTTCAAGAGCGTTCTCACGGGCAGCTCCATCGTGCTCGACCTCAAGGACGAGCTGATCTCTTTCCGGATACCGCTGCTCCTGGTGATCACGCTCCTCCCCTTCATCTCCGGCCTGGTGACCGGGATCGCGGTCGGCTTTGTCGGCGCCTCCTTCCCGGTCATCCTGCCGCTGCTGGCCGGCCTGCCGCCGCTTTCCATCCTGGTCCACGCCGCCCTTGCCTACAGCTGCGGTTATATGGGGATGATGCTATCCCCGGTCCACCTCTGTCTCCTGGTCTCGAAGGATTATTTCCAGGCCGGTTTTCCCTCCTGCTACCGGCTCCTCCTGCCCCTGGTCGGCTTGACCCTGCTCCTGACCGGGATCTACTTTGTGGTATTGCTCCGGCTGGCCGGATAAGCGCAGAGCGCAGAGAGCATAGCGCATAGAGCCTTGGCCGCGGGCGCTTTGCGCTCTGCTCTTTGCTCTTTCCGTCATTCCAAATCTTCCAGCTGACGCCGGACGGGGAGGAAGTCCGGACGGAGACGGAGCGCTTCCCGGAACTCCCGGGCCGCCTCCCGGTCCCGCCCCAGCCGCCGGAGGGACAGTCCGAGGTTGTAGCGGCCCTCGAAGAAGTCGGGGTCGATCTCCACCGCCCGGGCGAACTCGTCCGCCGCCGCCCCCGCTTCTCCCCGGGCCAGCAGGACGTTGCCGAGGTTGTTGTGGGGGTCGACCTGGCGGTCGTCGATGCCGATCGACCGCTCGAAAGCCGCGATCGCCTCGTCGAGCCGGCCGGTCCGGAGAAAGGAGATCCCCAGGTTGTTCCAGCCCGCGGTCTGGAGGGGGTCGATCTCCAGGGCCAGTTCCAGTTCGGCGATCGCCTCCCGGAACCGGCCCCGGCGGTTGAGGGTCTTGCCCAGGTTGTAGTGGGTCCTAAACTCCCCGGGGAAGTCCCGGGCCAGCTCCCGGAAGGACCTCTCCGCTTCCTCCAGCCGTTCCCCGTCGTAATAGAGCCGGGCCAGCCGGAAGCGGAAGACGTAGCTCTCCGGGCTCTCCTCCGCCAGATTCTTCAGCCTCTCCTCCGCCTCCGCCGTCCGTCCCCGGTGGATCAGGTCCACCGCGGCGATGAACTCCGTCCGTAGGCCGACGGCGTCGGCCGGGTTGCGCAGACGGCTCCGTTCCCGGCCCGCCCGCCCGGCGCCCCCCAGGTAGCCGAGGCTCTCCAGCGCCGCCCGCTCCCGTTCCCCCAGTTCCGCGGGGCGGGCCTCCCGGCGCTCCAGGGCGGCTTCGATCTTCCCCAGCCGTTCTTTCAGTTCTTCCACCCGGGCGGGTCGCCGGTCGACCAGGTTGACGTTCTCCCCGGGGTCTTCGGCAAGGTTGTAAAGTTCCTCCCGGGGGGCCCGGATGTACTTCCACTCCCCGGAGACCAGCCCGGCCAGGGGGCTCCACCCGTACTCGGTGAAGGGGAACTCGGTCTCCAGGTAAATCTCGCCATCAACCATCCGCTCTCCCCGCAGGGCGGGGGCGAAACTCCGGCCGCCGGTCCTCGCCGGGGCCTTCCCCCCGAAGAGATCGATGATGGTCGGGAAAATATCGGCGGTGGAGAGCAGGGCAGCGATCTCCCGGGGACCGTCTTCCCGGCCCGGTCCGGCCAGGATCATCGGCACCCTCATCACCGGGTTGTAGAGGAGCAGGCCGTGCTCGTCCTCCCCGTGTTCGCCCAGCCCCTCGCCGTGGTCGCCGACGGCGATCACGACCGTCTCTTCCTCCAGTTCCCGCTCCCGGAGGAAGTCGAGCAGCCGGCCGAGCTGGGAGTCCATAAATGCGATCTCCCGGTCGTAGGCTCCCTCGATCCCCTCCCCGGGGGGGGCGGGGAAGTAGTAGGGGCGGTGCGGGTCGTAGAAGTGGACCCAGCAGAAGAAGGGCCGGCCGTCGTCCTCCTCCAGCCAGGCCAGGGCGGCCTCGGCCACCCGGTCCCCCCGCCGGTAGCGGTACATCGCGGACTCGTCGTAGATCTCTTCGGCCTGCGGGACGTCGTAATCGTCGTAGACCTCGAAGTCCCGGTCGAGGCCGAACTTCCGGTCGAGGACGAAGGCGGCCACGAAGGCCCCGGTCCGGTATCCCCGGCCGGAGAAGAACCCGGCCAGGGTGGGGATCTCGTCGGGAAGACGCCCCGCTCCGTTGACCCGCAGGCCGTGTTCGGGGGGGAGGAGGCCGGTGAGGATGGTGGCGTGGGCGGGGAGGGTGAGGGGGACGTTGGTGAAGAAGCGGGTGAAAAAGGTCCCCCGTCCGGCCAGGGAGTCAAGCTCGGGGGTCCGGGCCCGGCCGCAGCCGTAAGTTCCCAGGCGGTCGGCCCGGGTGGTGTCGAGGGTGATCAGCAGGAGGTTGTTTTGGTTCCGGGGTTCTCTCCTCGTCATCAGCCATCCCGCCCCGGCCACCAGGATAAGGAAGGGGATGAGATAGAACCGGCTTTGATTCCTCATAACCGGTAAAATACCACGAACCCTTCCGGAAACCGGGGAAAAAATTCCTCGGCCAATCTCCGCCTCCCTGGCCGGCGCCGAAGACAAAGAGAAGGCCAGCGGGTGGAGAGGAATAAACATTGACCGATAATCGGCAAATATTTTACCGTGGAATGTATCCTGGTCTTCAGGACGCTTGCAACCAGGCAGCAGCGATGGCTAGAGAACCGGGAGGTGGCAGATGAAGATCGGTTTCGTTTCGGCGGCAATCATCCTGGCGGCGCTTTTTCCTTTCAACTTGTTCCCCCAGACCGGCTACCGGGTGCTCCACAGCTTCGGCGGCCAGACCAACGGCGACGGGGCGTATCCGTGGTCCACCCTGGCCGCGGACGGGAGCCTACTTTACGGAAGCACGACCGCCGGAGGCAATTACGACGGCGGCACCATTTTCGCCATCGACCCCGACGGTTCGGGTTACTCCGTCCTCCATCACTTCGGGGCCCAGACCGGAGACCCGGTCTTCCCCGCCGGCAGCCTGGTCTCGGACGGGTCGGTCCTCTACGGGACGGCGGCCTACTCCGGGGCGAATGACTACGGGACGGTCTTCTCCCTCAACAACGACGGGAGCGGCTACGCCGACCTGCACAGCTTCAGCCAGTACAGCGGCGACGGGGCCCGGCCCCTGGGTGGGGTGGTCGGGAGCGGGGAGATGCTTTACGGGACTACAGCCGAGGGGGGAAACCGGGGCTGGGGAACGGTCTTCGTCCTGGAGCCGAACGTCTCTTCCGCCGCCGTCCTGCACAGTTTCGGCGACACCTTCACCGAGGGGATATTCCCGCTCGCGGCCCCGGCCCTTGATTCCGGGGTGCTCTACGGAACCACCTTCGGCGGCGGGGTGGTCCCGCCGGCGCAGGGGATAGTCTTCTCCCTCCTGACCGATGGAAGCAACTACCAGGTCCTGCATACCTTCGGCAGCCAGACCGGCGACGGCACCCTGCCCTTCGGGGGGATTCTGGTCGAGGGCGGCCGGCTCTACGGGACGACCGAGCACGGGGGAGCGAATTACCAGGGGACGGTGTATTCCCTCAACCCGGACGGTTCCGACTACACCGTCATTCACGACTTTTCCGGTTTCACCGACGGCGTCACCCCGATGGGCACCCTGGTCTCCGACGGCACCCGTCTCTACGGGATGGCCGCTTTCGGCGGGGCCGCCGGGCCCTACGGGGGGGCGATCTTCGCCCTGGCCAAGGACGGTTCGGGTTACACCGTCCTCCACGACTTTTCCCTCCAGACCGGCCTCGGCTACCAGCCCTTCCTTGACGGTCTGCTCCTGCTCGACAACACCCTCTACGGGATGACCGCTCTCGGCGGGGATTACGATTGCGGGGTGGTCTTCTCCTACACCCTGCCCTCGCCCACCCCCACCCCGGTCCCCACGCCCTGGCGGCTGGTGATGGACGGGAAGGACTACAACGGCGACGGCCGTGACGACCTGGCGGTCTGGCGGCCGGCCGACGGGAGGTGGGTGATCGACTTCGGCGCCCCCTTCACCCCCGAGGTCCTCTACTTCGGCGGGGCGGGCGATCTTCCGGCTTCCGGGGACTACGACGGTGACGGGACGACCGACCCGGCGATCTTCCGACCGGCTACGGGGTTGTGGGCGGCGGACGGGGCGACCCGGTTTTACTTCGGCCGGTCCGGGGATCTCCCAGTTCCCGCCGACTACAGCGGTGACGGCTACAGCGACCCGGCGGTCTTCCGGCCGGCGACGGGGCTGTGGGCGGTGCGGGGGGTGACCCGGTGGTACTTCGGCCGTACCGCCGACCTGCCGATCCCCGGCGATTTCTCCGGAACGGGGATGGCGACGGCGGGGATCTTCCGACCCGCCTCGGGGCTGTGGGCGGTGCGGGGGACGACCCGGGGTTACTTCGGGTCCGCGGGAGATTACCCGTCGGCGGGCGATTACGGCGGATCCGGGGTCCTGAGCCCGGCCATCTTCCGCCCGGGGACGGGGTTGTGGGCGGTGCGGGGGGTGACCCGGGTCTACTACGGCGCCACCGGCGACTATCCGCAGCCGGGGGACTTCGCCGGGTTCGGGACCTCCTCCCCGGCGATCTACCGCCCGGCGCGGGGCCTGTGGGCGGTGCGGGGGGTGACCCGCAGCTACTGGGGAGGGGGGGACTACGTCCCCGTCTCCTGGTAGGGGAGGTCCGGCGATCAGCAGAATTAAAAGATTTGACCGTTACCTTCGCTCCGGTTTAAACTGCTTGCCCGTGCTGGTCTTCGGCTTCTATCTTGACATTGGCGGTCTTCGGGAAGTTAGGAGGCGTAAGATGAAGAATCGTCTGGCGGCGGTGGTGTTTCTCCTGGCGTTGGTATTTCCCCTGGCCGGTTCTGCCCAGACCGGCTTCCAGGTGCTCTACAGCTTCGGCGGCCAGACCGCCAACGACGGTTCCGCGCCGCAGTGCACCCTGGTCTCCGACGGGACCCGGCTCTACGGCACCACCGCCTACGGGGGTTCCTCCGATTACGGCACCGTCTTCTCCATCCTCCCCGACGGTTCGGATTACCAGGTGCTCCACCACTTCGGGAGCGAGACCTACCCGGCCGCTGCCCCCTCTGGGGCCCTGGTCTCGGACGGGTCCGTTCTCTACGGGACCGCCCGTTACGGCGGCTACAATGGGCAGGGGGTGGTCTTCTCACTTCAGACCGACGGGACGGGATACGCCGAACTTCACAGCTTCGCCGCCTATATCGGGGACGGGATATGGCCATTAGCGGGCGTCACCGGAGACGGGACGACGCTCTATGGGACGACGATCCTGGGGGGAGACCAACTCGCCGGCGGAACAATCTTTTCGCTCGAGCCCAATGTCTCTTCCGCCTCCGTCCTCCACAGTTTCCCCGCCTTCCCCGAGGACGGCGAGTGGCCTTATTCTCTCCCCCTGCTGGACAACGGGATCCTCTACGGCACCACGCTCCGCGGGCCGGTTCCGGCCTCGACCCCCTTCCCGCCGGGGAGCGACTCCGGGGTGATCTACTCGCTCCAGACCGACGGGAGTTCCTACACCCTGCTCTACACCTTCGGCTCCCAGACCGATGACGGCTCCGGCCCGATCGGGACCCTGCTCTCCGACGGGACGATGCTCTACGGGGTCACCGCCTACGGCGGCGCGGCCGACTATGGGACCGTCTTCTCGCTCGACCCCAACGCCTCATCCGCTACCATCCTCCACAGCTTCGCCGCCCTCACCGGGGACGGGATGCTGCCGACGGCCGGCCTGGTCTCCGACGGGACCCGCCTCTACGGCACCACGACCGGGGGCGGTGCCGCCGGCGGTTACTACTACTACGGGGGGACGCTCTTCGCCCTCAACCCGGACGGCTCCGACTACACCGTCCTCCACGACTTCAGCCTCCAGACCGAAAACGGTTGCTGGCTGATCTTCTCCGGGCTGCTCCTGGTCGACAACACCCTCTACGGGACGGCTGCCCTCGGCGGGGATTATGACTACGGGGTGATCTTTTCCTATACCCTGCCCTCGCCAACATCCACTCCGACTGTCACGCCGAGCCCTTCCCCGACTTCAACCCCGACCCCTTCTCCGACTGCAACCCCGGCCCCTTCGCCGATTTCACCTCCGACGCCGGAACCGACCGTACCGCCGACTCCTGGCCCGACCATTATTCCGCCCACCCCCACGCCGGCCGGGCCGCCGTCCGGGCGGCTGGTGGTGGACGGCAAGGACTACAACGGCGACGGCCGCGACGACCTGGCGGTCTGGCGTCCGGCCGACGGGAGGTGGGTGATCGACTTCGGCGCCCCCTTCACCCCCGAGGTGCTTTACTTCGGGCGGACGGGCGATCTTCCCGCTTCCGGCGATTACGACGGCGACGGCTCAACCGACCCGGCGGTCTTCCGCGCGTCAAGCGGGCTCTGGGCGGTCTCCGGGGTGACCCGGTTCTACTTCGGCCATCCCGGCGACGTCCCCGTCCCGGCCGATTACAACGGGGACGGGCTGACCGACCTGGCGGTCTTCCGCCCGGCCACGGGCCTGTGGGCGGCGCGGGGGGTGACCCGGTCGTACTTCGGCCTGGCGGGCGATCTGCCGATCCCCGGGGATTACGACGGAACGGGCCGGGCCGGGCTCGGGGTTTTCCGGCCGGCCTCCGGTCTCTGGGCGGTGCGGGGGGTGACCCGGGCTTATTTCGGGTCCGGCGGGGACTACCCGGTCCCGGCCGATTACAGCGGCGATGGGCTCCCTCATCCGGCCATCTTCCGGCCGGCCGCCGGTATCTGGGCGATTCGGGGCCTGACCAGGTTGTACTTCGGGGCTTCCGGCGATCTGCCTCAGCCGGGAGATTACCCGGGCGCCGGGCTCGCCGTCCCGGCGGTCTATCGTCCCGCCACCGGTCTCTGGGCGGTCCGGTCCGTGACCCGGAGTTACTGGGGCGGCGGGGATTATCTCCCGGTCTCCTGGTAATCAACTGTTGATTAATTGTCAGATCTGGTAAAGTGTTGTTATCAATATAGGAACGGTTGACCTTTATTGAAGGAGGTGCGAGATGCGTCCCCAGGATATCGAGAAGATTGCCGGCAGCGTGGCCGGATCATTTACCGGCGCCGGTTCCACCCCGCGGGCCGGGTGCGGAGCCTTCAGCAACCCCCAGGCCTTCACCTGCGGTGACGGCTACAGCTGTGCGGGCGGTTACGAGTGCGGCGACCAGGGGAATTTTACCTGCTCCGAAGGTTTTGAGTGTGCGGCCGGGTTCTTCTGCGCCACCGATTACTCCGGCAACGCGGAAGCCTGAAGGCCGCCCTCCGGCGGATAACCGGGTACCGTTTGTTCCGGGGCCCGCTCCCGCCCCGTTGGTCTCCGGCCGGGGCAGCGTGCCCTCGGTTACGCCATTCCGCGAGAACCGCGCCGCCAGCCAATGACCACCAAGAACCTGGCCGAGATTGATGCCGCGATGGCCGGCCTGGAGCCGGATAGTCTCCGTTACCACGTCCTGGACGCGGTCAAGCGGTTCAAGGGAAACTGGCTGGAGCTCGGCCGCTTTGTCAGCGTGGTCGAGCAGCAGGGGACCTTCCGGGACTGGGGGTTCCCCACCTTCGACAGTTACTGCACCCGGGAACTCAAGCTCCGCCGGCCGACGGTGGTCAAGCTCCTCAACTCCTTCCGGTTTCTCAAGCGGGAAGAACCGGATTTCCTCTCCTCCGCTCTCTCGGCGGGGGAGAAAGCGGACCTGCCGGATTACGAGTCGGTAAATATCCTCCGCCAGGCCCGGGCCAAGAAAGCGATCGCCGGGGAGGATTATGACCGGCTCCGCTCGGCGGTCTTCGAGGAAGAAGTTCCGGCCAAGGAACTGGGGCGCCAGTACCGGGGCCTTCTCCAGTCCGCCCGGGAAACCGCCCTGAACCCGGAGGAAGCCTTCGCCCGCAAGCGGAAGGAGTCCCTGAAGCGGATCCTCGGCTCCCTGCGGACGATCAAGAACACCGTCGAACTCTCCCATCTCCTGCCCGCTGGCGGCCTCGAGACCCTGAAGAAGCTGATCGCCCAGGTCGAGGAGGAGCTGGCGGGGGAATAGGGGTTGGGGAATGGTGAATAGGGAATAGGGAATAGGGAATAGGGAATAGGGAATAGGGAATAGGGAATAGGGAAAGGCAGCCTACAAGGCCATTCCCTATTCCCCAATCGATGATGCCCGCGGCCGGCCCGGCCATCCTGTCCGTCCTGATCGTCATCGGCGCCCTTCTCGTAACCCCGGTCCCCGCCGGCGAACCGGCGGGGCACCGGGTCTTTTTTGAAGACTTCTCCGGGGAACTCTCTCGCCTCTGGGTCCCCTTCAGCATCCCCGGACCGAGGATCACCCGGTCCCGGGGCAACCCGCCGCCGGCGCTGGATAACGGCGGCGACGGGAGGCGGAGGTGCGGGGTGATCAGCAAGCGGCTCTTCAACCTCTCCGGGGGGGTGACCGTCCGGGCCGATATCTTCATCTCCTCCGGCGGCGGCGACTCGGTCTTCGGGGGGTCGCTCGGTTTTCCCCGCGACCCGGAAGTCTTCTTCCGGGGCCAGTGGCCGGAATGGCTGGTGGGGATGAGTTACGACTACATCGGGGAGACGGAATGGTCCCGGGGGGCGATCCCCGAAGGGGGGACCCTGACCTGCATCCTGGTCGACGAGGAGGGCCGGTGGCAGATCAGCCGTTTTCCTTACCGCAACCGCTGGCTGGCGGGCTGGCACAACTTCGAGATCCGCATCCTGGGGAACGGTTTCGTCAAGTTCCGTATCGACGGAGATGAGGTTTATGCCTCCCGGAGGCGGATCTTCCGCTGTCGCTCCCCGCTTCCGCTGCTCCTCGGGCATCTCTCCGGGAGGGGAGGGAAGGTATTTCACGACAACGTCGAAATCCGGGCCGGCACGGGCCGGGGGTCAGGAGAATAAGATTATGAGAAAGATCATCGGCTGGCTGGCGCTGTTTCTGCTCCTGCCGGGGTTTGCCCCGGGGGAAGAAACGGGGATGGACTTTTCCGGGGAGCCGGCCGCCGCCTCCGACCGGACGGTGTCCCTGGTCGCCCTCCGCAACGCCTCCCCGGAACGGATCCGCGAGTACCTGCTGCTGATCAACCGGAACTGGGGGCTGTTCCCATCACTCCAGTTCCTCGAGTTTCCGGTTCCCGAGGGCGGGGGCGAACTCCTCCTGCTCCGGGGCAGGCAGGAGGAGGCGGAGGAAGCCGTCCGGATTGCCGAGGAGTTGGACCGCCTCTACCCGTCACCGGCCGAACCGGAGCCGCTGGCCCCGGTTCCCCTCGCCCACCTGGGCGGTCCGGCGATGCGGGAGAAGCTGCTCGCCCTCGCCCGTGCGGCCGGCCTCGCCCTCGAGCCGGAACAGCTCCTGGTCTTCCCTCCCGGTTCGTCCGGGAGCCTCTTCTTCCGCGGCCCGGCCGCGGAGGCCAAGCAGGTCCGGGACCTCAAGGCCGAACTTGACCAGCCCCGGTACGGCTCCCCGTCCGACCTCTGGAGCGGCTTTTACCGGGAATTCCGGAAGGACCTCTCCGCCAACTTCCTCGCCGTCACCACTTACGCCGCCTCAGCCCTGCTCCTCCTCTGCCTTCATTTCCTCCTCGGGAGGGTCCCCTGGCTGGGGAAGAGATACCAGCAATGGTTCACCCTGATCTGGACCCACCTGATCCACGATGTCCGGGGCCGGGACTTCGCTTACGAGGTGATCAAGAGGCTGGTGGAGACCGCGGTGGATTCGGTCGAGCAGTTGTCCCGCCGGCCTCTGGCGGCCGCCGTTCCCCCGGCCGTTCCCGTCAGCCCGGAGACAAAAAAATCCCGGGCGATGGCGATCGCCCGGGACCTCCTGGTCTTCCGGGGTTTCGACCCCGACGACCCGGAGATAAAGCGGATGGTCTCCGACCTGGTCGAGGCCGCCGTCTACCGGCTCCACCGGCCCGACCGGGGCGAGTGACCGGCCGCGCCGGGAGCGGGCGGCCTCACTTCATCGCCGCCAGGGCTTCCTTCTCGTCCCCGTAGATCGGGAAGAGCGGGGTGAAACCGGCGGTCTCGAAGACCTCCCGGACCGGCCCCCGCAGCGAGCAGAGCGCGATCTTCCCCCCCGCCTTCTTCAGGGCCTTGGCCGCCGCCAGCAGAACCCTCAGCCCGGCCGAGGAGATGTACTCGGTGCCGGAAAAGTCGCAGAGGATCTTGCCGGTTCCGGAGGAGATCCTCTCCTGGAGGAAAGTCTCCACTTCCTTGGCGGAGTAGGCGTCGAACCGCTCGATCATCGCCACCACTAAAACGCCGTCCGATTTCCGTGATTCCATCACTTTCTCCTTGAATTGAATTTGCCTGTGTCCGGTCGCCGGTTCCCCTCCCGTTCCTCCGGGCGGGAAGCGCCACCGGGGGAAAAATGCTGAATCCGAAGAACCGATATAGTATTATAGCGGCGCGGAAACAGGAAGATATTTTTTCCCTCCGGTTTTCCCCGGAGAACAGGATGATGAGTCCCCGAAAAGCAGATGACCGGGCCGGCCACCGCCGGCGTCTTCGGGAGCGATTCGTCCGCTCCGGGCTGGAGGGATTCGCCGACCACGAGATCCTGGAGTTGCTCCTGACCCTGAGCACCCCCCGGAAGGATACCAAGCCGGCGGCCCGCGCCGCCCTGAAAAAATTCGGCTCGCTGAAGGACGTCCTCGACGCACCCCCGGGGCGGCTGCTGGAGATCGAGGGATTGGGCCCGAACAATATCATCGCTTTCGACCTGGTCAAGGAGGTGTCGGCCCGGTACCAGAAGGAGAGAGTCCGCGCGCGCCCGGTCGCCGGTTCCCCCCGGGCGGTCTTCGACTATCTCCGGCAGTCCCTGGGGGGGCGGGGCCGGGAGGTCTTCGCGGCGGTCTTCCTCGACACCGCCAACCAGATCATCGAGGTCGAGCGGGTCGCCGAGGGGACGGTCAACCGGGCGGCGGTCCATCCCCGGGAGGTAATCGCCGCGGCGCTGAAACATAACGCCTCCCGGGTGATCTTCGCCCACAACCACCCGGCGGGATCGATGCGGCCGAGCGACGACGATATCGAGATCACCGCGCGTCTGAAGAAGGCCTGCGCGGCGGTGGAGATCGACGTCCTCGACCACGTGATCGTCTCCGCCGACAGCTACTTCAGCCTGGCCGAACACGGTCTGCTGTGATTGGTCGGCTTCGCCGGGAGAAATGGGCGTTGAGGGCCAGGAAGGTCAAGATCCCCGGCCGGTTCGCTATCGCTATCGGGATCGCTATCGCCATCGGGATCGCTATCGGGATCGCGTCGGGCGGAGGAGATGATAAAAGTCGTGGCCAGTGCCGTAACAGCTGCCGAGATTTGTCGATGAAGATCATCTGCCTGCCCCTCGGTCCTCTCCAGGCCAACTGTTACCTGCTCGCCGACGGCCGGGGCGCCGCGGCGATCATCGATCCCGGGGGCGATCCGGAGGAAATTTTCTCGGTCATCGAGCGGGAAGGCTGGACGCCGGCGGCGGTGATCAACACCCACGGCCACGTCGATCACGTCGCCGCCAACCGGGCGGCGGTGGAGCGTTACCGGGTCCCGCTCTTGATTCATCGGGATGACGCCCCCGCCCTCTCCGACCCCGGCCTGAACCTGAGTTCTCTCGGTTTCGGCCGGTTGGATTCCCCGCCCCCCGACCGGGAACTGTCCGATGGGGACGAGATCCCGGTCGGGGGCCTGGTCCTCGAGGTTATCGCCACCCCCGGCCACAGCCCCGGTTCGGTCTGCCTCCTCCTGGACGGGGGGGAGGAGCCGGCGGTGATCTTCACCGGCGATACCCTCTTCGCCGGCGGGGTCGGCCGGACCGATCTGCCCGGCGGTTCCCTCGACCGGCTGATCTCCTCGATCCGGGACCGGCTCCTGGTCTTCCCCGACCGGACGGTAATCCTCCCCGGGCACGGCCCTTCCTCCACCATCGGCGAGGAGAAATGTTCCAACTATTTCCTTGAACAGTACGGCCTCGCCGGCGGTCCGGAGCAGTGAAGGCAGGATGAACGATTCCGCGGATTCTCCCCGGTCGCCGGACGATCCCGTCTTCCCGGGCGGGCGGCTCTACCTGGACGAGTTCATCAACTACCTGGCCGTGGAGCGGGGTTTGAGCCCGAACAGCACCTCCAGTTACCGTTCCGACCTGGAGAAGTTCGTCGCCTTTCTCGGCCGGAGAGGAAAGGGCGGGTTCCAGGAAGTGCGGCGGGAGGAGGTGACGGACTTCCTGATGGAGGAGAAGGAACGGGGGCTGTCCCCCCGTTCCCTGGCCCGGGAACTGGTGGCGGTCCGGATGTTCTTCCGCTTCCTGTCCCTGGAGGGATACGTCCGGCGGGACGTGACCGAGGTGGTGGAGTCGCCCCGGCTCTGGAAGCTGCTGCCCCGGGTCCTGACGATCGCCGAGGTGGAGGCCCTCCTCCGGCAGCCGGATACCTCCGCCGTGCTCGGCCGCCGGGACCGGGTCCTCCTGGAATTACTTTACGCCAGCGGCCTGCGGGCATCGGAACTGACCCGGCTGAAGGTGGACGACGTCAACCTCCAGTCGGGGTTCGTCCGGGCCTACGGGAAGGGTTCCCGGGAGCGGATCGTCCCCCTGGGACGTTCCGCCGCCCGGGCCCTCTCCGATTACCTGGAGTGGTCCCGGCCGCTGCTGCTGAAGGGATTCGCCTCGGCGGATCTCTTCCTCTCCCGGAGGGGGAAGCGGTTCACCCGGCAGTGGCTCTGGCGGTTGATGGGTAAGTACTTGGCTCTGGCCGGGATCAAGAAGAAGGCCGGCCCGCACATTCTCCGCCACTCGTTCGCCACCCACCTCCTGGGGCGGGGGGCGGACCTGAGGGCGGTCCAGGAGATGCTCGGCCATTCCCAGATCAGCACCACCCAGGTCTACACCCACGTCGACCGGGAGCGGCTGAAGGAAGTCCACCGGCGTTTTCATCCCCGGGGGTGAAGGCCGCCGGAAAAATAATTCTTGCCATTTGTCAATACATATACTAAATTATCTTTGTCTGAAAACTTGCCACAAGTGCGTCTCCGCCTGACGGCCGGCCGTATCCCGCCGGGAGGAACGCCGGGAGGATGGAAATAATGTTCGCGAAAAACCTGCTGATTATCGATGACGAGAAACAAATCCGGGAGATGCTGGCGCAGTACTTCGAGCGGCTCGGGTTCACGGTCCGGGCCGTTCCCTCGGGGAAGGAAGCCCTGAAGAAGCTGGAGACCTTCACCCCCAACGTGGTCCTGCTCGACTATATGATGCCGGGGGCCACCGGCCTGGATCTCTTTCCCCGGATCAAGAACAGCTTCCCCTTCGCCAAGGTGATCATTTTGACCGGGCGGGGTTCGGAGGAGATCGCGGTCAAGGCGCTCAAGCTCGGTTTGGATGATTACATCACCAAGCCCTTCGAGCTCGCCCGGATCCGCGACGTGGTCCGGCAGTACCTCAAGGAGCAGCAGGAGGAGCTGATCTGGCTCAACGGCAAGTACTGCTATCCCCTGGATGACGAGTTTCTCAATCGTTACGAGTTCCTCCGCCTGGTTCACGCCCAGCCGGCCCTGGGGGTGAAGACGGTCAGCTCCTTCTTCAGTTATACCCGCCAGGATTTTTACAACTTCCTCACCCGGTTCAAGGAATACGGCCTGCTCGGGATCATCGGCCGCCGGGAGCTGAAGAAGCTGCTGGTGGAGCATAACGAGACCCGGCTCCTGATCAGGAAGGTTCCCGGGTTCCAGCCCTTCCCCTTCCTGGAAGGCAAGCCGGAGGCCGGGAATTACAACCTGCACAACTTTCTCAACTGGCTCGACCCGGGCCAGGTCAAGCTGGAGATGATCCGGGACGCGGCCACCGCGCTGAGCCCCCACGTGGGGGAGATCTGCAAGCGGTACGGGATCACCCGCTCGGCCTTCTACCAGAATTACCGGGCCTTCGAGGCCCGGGGGATCTTCGGGATCCTCCGGAGAAAGAAGGGGCGCCCCCGGAAGAACTCCGGGAGTTGAGCGGTGACCGGCCGGCCCTCCCCCGCCCGCCGGTTTCCCCGATGAGTGGATGCGCCCCCCCAGTTCAGCCCGGAGACGACCTCTCCCCGCTGCTCGATCGTCTCCTTCCCCCCCGCGACCGCTCGATTCTCCGCCGGATCGGCCGTTTCGCCGACGCCCGGGGCTGGAAGGTCTATTCGGTCGGGGGTTCGGTCCGGGACCTGCTGCTCGGCTCGGGGGAGAACTTCGACCTCGATATCCTGGTCGAGGAGCACGGCCTGGAGTTCGCCCGCCAGTTCGCCCGGGAGGCCGGCGGGCACTGCAAGCTCTACCGACGTTTCGCCACCGCGATGGTGATTATGCCGGGCGGGCGGCGGATCGACGTCACCACCACCCGGGGGGAGGTCTACCCCCGCCCGGGGGCCCTTCCGGAAGTCGTTCCCGGCTCCCTGGAGGAAGACCTCCGCCGCCGGGACTTCACCATCAACGCCCTCGCCTTCCCCCTCAACGCCGACCGCTTCGGCCGCCTGATCGACCTGCTCGGCGGGGCCGCCGACCTGCGGGCCGGTGTCATCCGGGTCCTCCACGAAGACAGCTTCCGGGACGACCCCACCCGGATCTTCCGGGCGGTCCGCTTCCGGCAGCGGCTCGGCTTCACCATCGAGCCCCGGACGGAGGAGCTGATCCGGACCGCGGTCGACTTAAGGCTCTTTGAAAAGGTCTCCCCGGAGCGGCTCCGCCACGAGCTGGAGCTGATCTTCGCCGAGCCCGACCCGCCGGGGGCGGTGGAGACGATGGCCCGCTACGACCAGCTGCGGTTCATCCACCCCCGGCTCTCCCTGCCGGAAGACGCCCGGTCCTTTCTGGAACGGCTGGCCGGATGCCTGGCCTGGTTTGGCCGGTCCTTTCCCCGGGAGGAGATCTCCCCCTGGCGGGTATATTTCGGGGCCCTGATCTACCGGCTCTCCCCGCCCGACCTGGAGGAGACCGCGGCCAGGTTCAACCTCTCCCGGCGTTTCGCCGGGCAGCTCCGGTCGGCCCGGGAAGACGAGGCCGCGCTCGGCGGGGAGTTTTCGTCGGCGGAGACCCCGCCCAGCCGGGTTTACCGGCGTCTCCAGGGGATCAGCCCGGAAGTGCTGTTGATCCTGATGGCCCGGAGCCTTCCGGCGGCGGCGGAGCATTTCCGCCGGTTTTTGACCGAATACCGCCGGGTCGCCGGGAAGGTGAGCGGCCGGGATCTGGAAGCGCTCGGCCTCTCTCCCGGTCCGGCCTACCGGGGAATTCTGGAGGAACTGCTCTCCGCCCGCCTTGACGGCCGGGTCCGGTCGCGGGAGGATGAGCTGGCCCTGGCCCGTCGTTTGATTGACAACCCCCCCCCGCGCTGATATAACCGGGCGACAAGTGACTAAAGTTTGAAGTTTAAAGTGCCTAAAGTTTCCAAGACGAACAGTACCGACCACCGATTACTGATTACTGATTATCGATCACCGTCCGATGAAATTCCCCCCCACCATCCTGAGCGGGATGCGCCCGACCGGGCCGCTCCACATCGGCCATCTGCTCGGCGCCCTGGGCAACTGGGTCAAGCTCCAGGATGCCTACCGCTGCTTCTATATGGTGGCCGACTGGCACGCCTTCTTCAGCGAGTACGAGAACCCCGGAATGATCGGGACCTACACCCGGCAGTGCGTGGCCGACTGGCTCTCCGTGGGACTGGACCCGGAGCGGTCCATTCTCTTCGTCCAGTCCGCCGTCCCCGAGCACGCCGAACTTCACCTGATCCTCTCCTCCCTCACGCCCCTGCCCTGGCTGGAACGCTGCCCGACTTACAAGGAGCAGCTGCGGGAAGTCACCGGGCGGGATCTGCTGACTTACGGGTTTCTCGGCTATCCCGTCCTCCAGGCGGCCGACATTATGATCTACCGGGCGACCGCGGTCCCGGTCGGCAACGACCAGGTCCCCCACCTCGAGCTGACCCGGGAGATCGTCCGCCGCTTCAACGGCCTCTATACCCCGGTCTTCCCCGAGCCCCGGCCGCTCCTGGCCGAGTCCTCCCGGATCCTCGGGTTGGACAACCGGAAGATGAGCAAGAGCTACGGCAATTTCATCGCCCTGGCCGATCCCCCGGCGGAGGTCGAGAAGAAGGTCCGGGGGATGATCACCGACATCCGGAGGATCCGGCTGAGCGACCCCGGCCACCCCGAGGACTGTAATGTCTTCGCCTACCACCGGCTCTTCCGCCCCGAACAACTGGGGGAGGTGGAGGACTGGTGCCGGAACGCCCGGGTCGGCTGTACCGACTGCAAGAAATGCCTGGCCGGCGCCGTGAGCGGTTGCCTCGCTCCCCTCCGCGAGAAGCGGGAGTACTGGCTGAAAGGCGACCGGGTCGGCGAGGTCCTCGCCGCCGGGGCCGCCCGCGCCCGGACCGCCGCCGCCGAGACGATGGCCCTGGTCCAGGAAGCGATTAAATTTTGATGGGCAGTGGGCAGTAGGCAGTGGGGAGTGGGGAAAAGAAGTTCAAAGTGCCTAAAGTTCAAAGTTCGAAGTTGCCCGTCCCATCCGGGTAATGCTGTTGCTGATACGGAGTCCGGCCCGGCGGGGTTCAATCGGAGTAATCCGTGTAACCAGTTGACAAAGACAAAAAGGGGACGAGGCAGGGGGATCAACTACATCAATTAGTGGTAATTCGTGTAATCAGTGGATTGAAAAGGGGCCGGGGCGGGGGGAAAGATCCGCGAAGATTCGTGAGATTAGTGGTTGATTTAGGCAGTGGGGAGTGGGCAGTAGGCAGTGGGAACTAATCTGAGCAATCTGTGTAATCAGTGGACTATGATCGAGCAGGATCAACATTTTCACCTGGAGGTCTTCGCCGGGCCGCTCGATCTCCTTCTCTTCCTGATCCGGAAGAACGAGCTGGATATCTACAACATCCCGATCCAGAAGATCACCGAGCAGTACCTGAAGTACCTGGAACTGATGAAGATCCTCGACCTGGATATCGCCGGGGAGTTTCTCGAGATGGCCGCCACCCTGATGCACATCAAGTCCCGGCTCCTCCTCCCTCCCGAGGAGCGGGAGGAACTGGAAGAGGAAGAGGACCCGCGCTGGGACCTGGTCCGGCAGCTGCTGGAGTACCGGCAGTTCAAGGACGCGGCCGACGCCTTTCATAGCCTGGAACGGGAACAGGGGAAGACCTTTCCCCGCCAGCCGGTTCCCCTGGAACCGGTCCCCGCCGCCGATCTGCCGCTGGCGGAGATCGATCTCTTCCAGCTTCTGGACGCGTTCTCCCAGGTGCTGGACGAGGCGGAGAAACGCCGCCCGCCGGAGTTCGAGCCCGACCCGTTCTCCCTCGAGGACGGCCGGGCCCGGGTCCTCGACCGGATCGCCCGCCGGGACCCGATCCTCTTCCACCTCCTCTTCGACCGGGGCGAGCCCCGGACCCGGGTGGTGGTGGTCTTCCTGGCCCTCCTGGAACTGATCCGCCAGAAGGTGGTCCAGGTCTTCCAGCAGGGCCATTTCAGCGAGATTATGATCCGGAGGACAGCTGTCGCCGAAGCCGGATAATAATCGCTATCGGTATCGCTATCGGAATCGAAAGCTGGAAAAGGTTTGCCGATACCGATACCGATTAAATACCCTAACCAGAAGGCAGATCAAGATAATGGCTCCCCAAGATATCAACTTGAAACGCGTCCTCGAGGCGCTTCTCTTCGTCGCGCCGGAACCGCTCTCCATCGCCCGGCTGGAGGAATTGACCGAAGGGATCCGGGGGGAGGGTGAACCGGTGAAGGACGCCCTGGCCGGGCTGGATCGGGAATACGAGGCGGAGGGGAGGAGTTTTACGATCCGGAAGCTGGCCGAGGGTTACCAGATGCGGACCCGGGAGATCTACGCCTCCTGGATCCGGAAGCTCTACCGGACCCGCCGGACCGTCTACCTCTCCAAGCCGGCCCTGGAGACTCTGGCGGTGATCGCCTACAAGCAGCCGATCACCCGGGGCGAGATCGAGGCCATCCGGGGGGTGGCGGTGGACGGGATTCTGAAGAGCCTTCTCGACCGGGAGCTGATCAAGATCTCCGGCCAGAAAGAGGTGGTGGGGCGGCCCTATCTCTACCGGACCTGCCGGAAGTTTCTCGAACACTTCGGTCTTGCCTCGCTGGCCGACCTCCCGCCGCTGGAGGCGCGGGAGAAACCGAGCGTGAAGAAGATCACCTCGTCCGCCCAGCTCAAGCCGCCCCCGGCGGATCCGGTCCCGCCGCCGCCGGAGGAAACGGTATGAAGGCTGAAGAACGGCGAAAGCGGATCGCGGAGATGGACCGCCGGCTGGCCGCCCTGATCAACCGTCGCTGCCGCCTGGCCGGCGAGGACCAGCGGGCTTATAACCCGGCCGAGGAGGCGAAAGCCCTTCGCGCGGTCGAGCGGCTGAACCCCGGCCCGCTCGACGGCCGGGCGTTGGGTGCCGTCTACCGCGAGATTTTTTCCGCCGGACGTTCCCTCGCCCGTCCGCTGAGGATCTCCTACCTCGGGCCGGAGGCGACCTTCACCCACGCCGCCGCCCGGGGGCAGTTCGGATCCGGGGCCGAGTACCTCCCGGCCGGATCGGTCGGGGGGGTCTTCCGGGACGTCGAAACCGCGGCCGCCGATTACGGGGTGGTGCCGATCGAGAACTCCCTGGAAGGGGCGGTCACCTATACCCTGGATATGCTCCTCGACTCCCCCCTGCAGGTCTGCTCGGAGGTTTTCCTGCGGGTCTCCCACTGTCTCCTCGCCAACGCCCTCCCGGCCGAAATCGAGCGGGTCTATTCCCACCCCCAGGTGTTCGGACAGTGCCGGGGTTTCATCCAGAAGAACCTGGCCGGGGTGGAACTGATCGAGGTCGCCAGCACCGCTTGGGCGGCCGGGCTGGCCGTCAAGGAGAAGGGGGCCGGCGCCCTGGCCTCGGAACTGGCCGCCGCCGTCTACGGGCTGAAAATCCTCAGCCGGAACATCGAGGACAGCGCCGGCAACATCACCCGCTTCCTGGTGCTCGGGAAGCGTTCCGCGCCGCCCAGCGGCCGCGACCGGACCTCGATCATCTTCTCCCTCCCCCACCGGGCCGGCACCCTCCACGACGCCCTCAACGTCTTCAAGGTCCGGGGGATCAACCTGACCCGGATCGAGTCGCGGCCCTCGAAGAAGAAGGCCTGGGAGTACTATTTCTTCGTCGACCTCGAGGGGCACTGCCGCTCCCGGAAGGTGAGGGAAGCCCTGGAGGAACTGGAGTCCCGGGCCAAGTTCCTGAAGATCCTCGGCTCCTACCCGGCCGGCGCCGCCGCCACCTGAGAAAAAAATGAACCGCAAAGAGCGCAAAGGATCGAATAGAGATTAGTGAAGATCGGTGGAGATTCGCGGTTAAGTTAGGCAGTAGGGAGTGGGGAAAGAAGTTCAAAGTGCCTAAAGTTCAAAGTTCGAAGTTGGGCCGAGGCGGGGGAAAGATTTGTGAAGATTCGTGAAGATTAATGGTTAAATTAAAGGGGGCGGGGTAGGGGCCTAAAAAGCGCTTAGTGGAAATCAGCGGATCAAGGAGCCAGAAAATGGTCGGCAAGGAGATACGGCTGGAGAGGATAATGAACCGGAACTCGGGGCGGACGATCATCGTCCCGATGGACCACGGGATCACCCTGGGGCCGATCCCCGGCCTGACCGATATGAGCCGGGCGATCGACGGGGCGGTCAACGGGGGGGCCAACGCCATCATTATGCACAAGGGGATCGTCCGGGCCGGCCACCGGGGCCGGGGGAAGGACGTGGGGCTGATCATCCACCTCTCGGCGAGCACGGTGCTGAGCCCCGATCCCAACGACAAGGTCCCCGTCTGCACCGTCGAGGAGGCCATCCGCCTGGGGGCCGACGCGGTCTCGATCCACGTCAACCTGGGAGCCCCGACCGACGGCCGGATGCTGCGGCTGCTCGGGGAGACGGCCAAGAGCTGCCGGGACTGGGGGATGCCCCTGCTGGCGATGATGTACACCCGGGGGAAGGAGATCCGGGACCAGTTCGACGTCAGGTACGTCAAGCACGCCGCCCGGGTGGGGGCGGAACTGGGGGCGGACATCGTCAAGGTCAACTACACCGGATCGGTGGAGAGCTTCCGGGAGGTGGTCGCCGGCTGCCCGGTCCCGGTGGTGATCGCCGGCGGGGAGAAGATGGAGACCAACGGGGAGCTCCTGACGATGGTCAAGGAATCCCTCGACGCCGGCAGCCGCGGGGTCTCGATCGGGCGGAACGTCTTCCAGCACGACGACCCGACCGCGATCATCAAGGCCATCGACCTCCTGGTTCACGGGGACCGGGGGATTGCCGAAGCGATGGAATTTCTCGAGAACGGGAAATGAGCGGGCCCAAACAAGTCTGGATCGACTGCCGTCCCTGGTCGAAGAAACAGGTCCTGACCGCCCTGGAGAACGGCGCCGACGCGGTCATCGTCCCGGCGGGGAAGTCGAAGGCGGTCCGGGAACTGGGGCGGCTGAAGACGGTGGCCGAGGATGGCGACCTCAAGCTGGGCTCCGCGGTGGTGGAGATCGAGATCGCCGGTCTCGCCGACCAGGAGAGGACCATCGCCCTGGGGAAGAAACGGACGGTGCTCGTCTCCGGGCGGGACTGGAAGATCATCCCCCTGGAGAACATCATCGCCCGCGCGGGGAAGGTGATGGCGGTGGTGGAGAGCCTCCCCGCCGCCCGGACCGCCCTGGGGATCCTGGAACGGGGAGTGGCCGGAGTGGCGGTTAAAAGCTCCTCGCCGAAGACGATCAGGGAGATTATCCGGCTGGTCAAGTCCGGCCGGGAGAAGATCGATTTGACCCCGGTCAGGATCACCGCGATCGAGGAACTGGGGATGGGCGACCGGGTTTGCGTCGACACCTGCTCGGTCTTCGACCCCGGCGAGGGGATGCTGGTCGGGAACACCGGTTCGGCTTTCTTCCTGGTCCACGCGGAGAGCGTCGCAACCCCCTATGTCGCCCCCCGTCCCTTCCGGGTCAACGCCGGCGGGGTCCACGCCTATACCCTGCTTCCCGGCGGGAGGACCTGTTACCTCTCCGAGCTGAAGATCGGCGACGAGGTGATGGGGGTCGGCTTCCGGGGAGGGACCCGGACCGCGATCGTCGGCCGGGCCAAGGTCGAAAAACGGCCGATGCTCCTGGTCCGGGGCCGGGCGGGCAAACGGGAGGTCAGCCTGATCCTCCAGAACGCCGAAACCATCCGGCTGGTCCGCCCCCGGGGAAAGCCGCTCTCGGTGGCCGTCCTCAGGAAGGGGGACGAGGTCCTGGCTTGTTTCGAGTCCGGGGGAAGGCACTTCGGGACCCGGATCGAGGAGAGCATAGAGGAAAAATGACGGCCGAATCGCGTTACGGGAAGGTCACGATCGCCGGGGTCGGCCTGATGGGCGGTTCCCTGGGGCTGGCCTTGAAGGAGCGGGGCCTGGCCGGGGAGGTGGTGGGCTGGGGGAGGAACCAGTCCCGGCTCGACCGGGCGGCGGCCCTGGGGGCGATTGACCGGGGGACCCGGGACGGGGGTGAGGCCCTGGCCGGGTGTGAGCTGCTGGTCTTCGCCACCCCCGGATCGGTGACCGAGGGGCTAGCCCGGGAGTGGCTGGCCCTCGTCCCCCCCGGCTGCCTGATCACCGACCTGGTCTCGGTCAAGGAGAAGCTGGTGGAGACGATGTCCGGGCTGGCCCCGGCCCGGAGCTCCTACGTCAGTTCCCATCCCCTCTGCGGCTCCGAGCGGACCGGGGTGGAGGCGGCCCGTCCCGATCTCTACCGGGACCGGCTCTGCCTGATCACCCCCCTGGCCTCCACCAGGAAGTCCGCCATCGGGGAGATCCAGAAGCTCTGGCAGGCCCTGGGGATGACCGTGGTCTCGATGGCCCCCGCCCGCCACGATCGGGTGGTGGCCGCGGTCAGCCACCTGCCTCACCTGGCGGCGGCGGCCCTGGTCAACCAGATCGGGGACGAGAAGCTGCTCTCCTTCGCCGGGACCGGGCTGAAGGACGCCACCCGGATCGCCGGGGCGAGTCCCTCCCTCTGGGCGGAGATCGTCTCCGCCAACCGCCGGGAGATCGTCCTCCAGATCGACGGGCTGATGGAGAACCTGATGCTGGCGAGGCAGCACGTCAAGTCGGGCGACCCGGCCCGGATCGGACAGTGGCTGCGCAAGGCCGCCCTGCGGCGGAAGAAACTCGAGAGTTGAAGAGCGCGAGGAAGCAATGAATAAAAAGAGGAACCTGGTCATCACGATGGACGGCACCTGCGGGTCGGGCAAGTCCACGATCGCCAAGCGGCTGGCGGAACGGCTCGGAGTAGTTTACCTCGACACCGGGGCGATGTACCGGGCCCTGACCTGGAAGGCGCTTCGCTCCGGGGCCGACCTCTCCGACCCCGGCGGATTGGCCGTCCTGGCGGAAAAGACCGAGATCCGGCTCCGGAGAGGGGAGGCGGGGACCCGGGTCTTCGTCGACGGGCAGGAGGTGACCGAGGTGATCCGGACCCCGGAGATAACCAATGCCGTCAAGTTCCTGGCCGATGTCCCCGCCGTCCGCGAGCGGCTGGTGGAGGAGCAGCGGAGGATCGCCGCCTCCCGCCCGGTGGTGGCCGAGGGCCGGGACACCGGAACCGTCGTCTTCCCCAACGCCGACTACAAGTTCTTCGTCGACGCCCCCCTCGAGGTCCGGACCGGCCGGCGCTTCCGGGAGTTCGAGAAGAAGGGGCTGCGGACCACCCGCGGGGAGGTCCGCTCCGACCTGGAGAAACGGGACCACGCCGACCGCACCCGCCCGGTGGGCGCCCTGCGCCTCGCCGGCGACGGGATCCTCATCGATACCGGTGACACCGACGACATCGAGGTTAATTTGCAGAAGATCCTCGCGCAGATCAAGGAAGCGTAATCAGTGATCGGTAATCAGTGATCAGTGTTCAGTGAGCAGTAAGCAGCGGCCAGGCGCCCGGTGTCCTTATAATCCGAACCGAATTTCCGATCCCGATACCGATCCTGACCCCGAACCAGGTTGCCGATGTCACTCGGGGTCGGTATCGGCATCGCTATCGGGATCGGCAGTTTGTTTTTGTCCTTTAAGTCCTTTCGGTCCTTTTCGTCCTTTTCCCTGTTGACCCCGGTCGGGCCCGATGCTATTCTCCCCCCCGATTCACAACCGTTAACCTGCAGGCTTAAGGCCCGCCCAACCCCGGCGCGCGCCGTCACCGGCGAGTGCCACCAGCAAGAGGAATCTTAGCAATGACGGAACTTGTCAACCAGGAACCCCAACCGATAATCGAGGATGTCCGGGAGAAACCGGCCGCCCGGGAAGAGATCGACAGCGCCGAAGAGAAGGTCACCTCCGAAGAGCTGGCGGAGATGGTCGAAACCACGATGCAGCACCTCGAGGAGGGGAAGATCGTCACCGGGAAAATCTACGGGATCCGGGCCGACTACGTGGTGGTCGATATCGGCTACAAGTCGGAAGGGCTGATCCCCTTGAGCGAGTTTGAGAGCGAGACCAGCCTCCAGGCCGGAGACACCATCGACGTCCTGCTCGAGCGGATGGAAGATCGCGACGGGATGGTCTGCATCTCCAAGGAGAAGGCCGACAAGCTGAAGAACTGGGAGCGGCTCATCTCCCAGTACCAGGAGGGCGACACCATCCGCGGCGTGATCTCCCAGCGGGTCAAGGGGGGGATGATGGTGGACATCGGGCTGAGCGCCTTCCTCCCCGCCTCCCAGATCGACATCCAGTACATCAAGGACAAGGACACCCTGATCGGCCAGGAACACGAGTTCAAGATCATCAAGATCAACGAGCGCCGCCGGAACATCGTCCTCTCCCGCCGGGAACTCCTCGAGGAGGCCCGCAAGGAGGCCCGGGATAAGCTGCTCTCCGAGATCAAGGAGGGCGACCTCCGCAAGGGCGTGGTCAAGAACATCACCGACTTCGGGGTCTTCATCGACCTCGGCGGCCTCGACGGACTGCTCCACATCACCGATATGTCCTGGGGGAGGATCAGCCATCCCTCGGAACTGCTGGCGGTCGGCGACGAGGTCGAGGTCAAGATCCTGAAATACGACAAGGACCGGCAGCGGGTCTCCCTGGGCCTGAAACAGAAGTCCGCCAACCCCTGGGAATCGGTGGCGGAGAAATATCCCCCCGGGATGAAATGCCAGGGCCGGGTGGTCAACATTATGCCCTACGGGGCCTTCATCGAGCTCGAGGACGGCGTCGAGGGGCTCTGCCACATCTCGGAGCTCTCCTGGACCCGGAAGGTCAACCATCCCTCGGAGATCCTGGCCATCGGCGACGTGGTCGAGATCGTGGTCCTCCGGGCCCAGCCCGAGGAGGAGAAGATCTCGCTGGGGATCAAGCAGCTGGAGGCCAACCCCTGGACCAAGGTCGCCGACAAGTTCCCGGTCGGGACGGTGGTCAAGGGCAAGGTGCGGAATATGACCTCCTACGGGGCCTTCATCGAGGTCGAGGAGGGGATCGACGGGTTGATCCACGTCTCCGATATGTCCTGGACCAAGAAGATCGCCCACCCCTCCCAGATCTTCAAGCGGGGTGACAAGGTGGAGGCGGTGGTCCTGGCCATCGACCCCGAGAACAAGAAGATCTCCCTGGGGACCAAGCAGCTGGAGGCCGACCCCTGGCGGGAGGTTGCCTCCCGCTATACCCCGGGCGAGATCGTCGAGGGGAAGGTGACCAAGCTGACCGGCTTCGGGGTCTTCGTCGAGCTCGACTCCGGGGTGGAGGGGCTGGTCCACATCTCCCAGGTCAGCGACAAGCCCTTCAACGAACTCAAGGACGTCATCGCCGAGGGCGCCGCCGTCCGGGCCCAGGTGCTCAAGGTCGACCAGGAGGAGCGGAGGATCGGGCTCAGCATCAAGAACGTCATCCTCGGCAAGGGGCTGGAGGACCTTCCGCCCGAGCCGGACGAACCTCCACCCCCGGCGCCGGTCGACGTCGACACCCGCCTCAAGGACGGGCTGGAGAAACTGGAAGAGGCCCTGAACGATTCCTCCCCGGCCGGGGAGGGGGAGTCCGGAGCCTGACCCGCGGCCCGATGGACAACGATCCGGTCTCCCGACAGATGGAGGTGATCCGGCGGGGGGCGGTCGAGATCATCCCCGAGCGGGAACTGGAGGAGAAGCTCCGGTCCGCCCTCGCCGCCGGCCGTCCCCTCCGGGTGAAGTACGGGGCCGACCCCTCGGCCCCCGATATTCACCTCGGGCATACCGTTCCCCTCTCCAAGCTCCGCCAGTTCCAGGACCTCGGCCACCTGGTGGTCTTCATCATCGGCGACTTCACCGCCCTGGTCGGCGACCCCTCGGGGCGGTCGAAGACCCGCCGCCGGCTCTCCCCCGAGGAGGTCAAGGAGAACGCGCTCACCTACCAGGAGCAGGTCTTCAAGATCCTCGACCGGGACCGGACCGAGGTGGTCTACAACAGCCGCTGGCTCTCCCCGCTGACTTTCCCCGAGATCGTCGATCTGGCCGCCCGGGCCACCGTGGCCCGGATGCTGGAGCGGGACGATTTCGGCAAGCGCTACCGGGAGGGGAAGCCGATCTCCGTGCTGGAGTTCCTCTACCCCTTGATGCAGGGGTACGACTCGGTGGCGGTCCGGGCCGACGTCGAACTGGGCGGGACCGACCAGACCTTCAACCTCCTGCTGGCCCGGGAGATCCAGCGCGAGTACGGCCAGCCCCCCCAGGTGATCGTCACCCTGCCGCTCCTGGAGGGGACCGACGGGGTTCAGAAGATGTCGAAGTCGCTGGGGAACTACATCGGGATCAGCGAGCCGGCCCGGGATATTTTCGGCAAGGTGATGTCCATCTCCGACGACCTGATGTGGCGGTATTACGAGCTGCTCTCCCGACTCCCGGCCGGAGAGATCGCCGGCGGGAAGGAAGAGTGCCGGTCGGGAGCCAATCCGATCGCCTGGAAGAAGAAGCTGGCCTGGGAGCTGGCCGCCCGTTTCGCCGGGACGGCCGCCGCCGCCGAGGCCGGGGCTTACTTCGAGGAAGTCCACCAGAAGAAGGAAATCCCCGAAGATATGCCGGAGGTCGTTCTCGAGGAAAAAGACCTCTCCGCCGGAACCGTCCCGGTCATCGAGCTGCTGAGATTGTCGGGCCTGGTCCCCAGCAACGCCGAGGCCCGCCGGAAGATCGCCGAGGGGGCGGTCAGCTATGACGGCGAAAAGATCAATGAACACGGGGCTGAGGTGAGAGTCAAGGATGGTGGAGTCTTGAGATTGGGCAAGCGGAAATTCCGCCGGATCCGGCTGGAACCCCCCCCCGAAAAAAATTAATATTTCCTATTGACAGCACAGCGGCTCCGTCGTATATTGGTCACGATGAGATCAGGTGGTCCTTAACAAGCTTATCGACAACCTAATCTTTCGCAGGTCAAAGTGCGTCTGCGGATGCGCTTTTTTTGTTCTTTGAAAATTGAATGGTAAGACGGGCTCCAGTACGAAAGCCGGATCGATTCTTGATTTTTCAATTGAGAGTTTGATCCTGGCTCAGAACGAACGCTGGCGGCGTGGATTAGGCATGCAAGTCGAACGAGAATCCCGTGAACGGAAGCTTCGGCCGAAGGGATCGGGAGGACAGTGGCGAACGGGTGAGTAACGCGTAAGCAATCTACCCCTGTCTGGGGAATAACGTTTCGAAAGAGACGCTAATACCGCATATGATCCCCCGGTGGCATCATCGGGGGATTAAAGATGTGTCCCTTCGGGGATATGTCGGTCAGGGATGAGCTTGCGTCCTATTAGCTTGTTGGTGAGGTAACGGCCCACCAAGGCTACGATGGGTAGCTGGTCTGAGAGGATGGTCAGCCACACTGGGACTGAGACACTGCCCAGACTCCTACGGGAGGCTGCAGTCGAGAATCTTCGGCAATGCACGAAAGTGTGACCGAGCGACGCCGCGTGGAGGATGAAGGCCTTCGGGTTGTAAACTCCTTTCATCCGGGAAGAAAAATCACTCCGTGAACAACGGGGTGACCTGACGGTACCGGAAGAAGAAGCCCTGGCTAACTCCGTGCCAGCAGCCGCGGTAATACGGAGAGGGCGAGCGTTGTTCGGATTTACTGGGCGTAAAGGGCATGTAGGCGGCCGGATAAGCTCCGGGTGAAATTTCCGCGCTCAACGCGGAAACGAGTCGGAGAACTATCAGGCTTGAGTTCAGGAGAAGAGAGTGGAATTCTCGGTGTAGCGGTGAAATGCGTAGATATCGAGAAGAACACCAGCGGCGAAGGCGGCTCTCTATTCTGAAACTGACGCTGAAATGCGAAAGCGTGGGGAGCAAATGGGATTAGATACCCCAGTAGTCCACGCTGTAAACGATGTGCACTTGGTGTGTTCCTTTTTAAGGGGCGCGCCGTAGCTAACGTGTTAAGTGCACCGCCTGGGGAGTACGGCCGCAAGGCTAAAACTCAAAGGAATTGACGGGGGCCCGCACAAGCGGTGGAGCATGTGGTTTAATACGACGCAACGCGTAGAACCTTACCAGGACTTGACATGCAGCTGCACGCCCCGGGAAACCGGGGAAGCCTTCGAGGGTGCTGCACAGGTGTTGCATGGCTGTCGTCAG
>JAXGWO010000024.1:0-49994 GCA_040773245.1 PVC group bacterium | reverse complement strand
TGATGGGGACTTTCCGCAGAACCAGGCGGGCGCCCCGGAGGTCTCCTTTCGGGTTTGGGTTGCCGGGGCGGAGGGCGTCTTCCTGGTCACCGGGCGGGTCCGCGGTTTCCAGGACCAGGTAGTCTCCGCCGCCGGTCCCTGCTGAGCAGAGGGGGGCGGCGGTCTCCGTCGCGGCCAGGAATAAAAGCAGGATTATTGTTATGCCGTGCCTGACGACCACGGAAGATATGTTAAGGCAACCGGGTATGATATTCAAGGAGAGATGGGGCGGGGGAGGGGATGGGATGGGATGGGTTAGGCGGACCCGTCGTAGCCCACGGCTTCAACCGTGGCCGGGACAGGCCTGTTCAGGGCCACCTCTAAAGAGGTGGGCTACGAGCCGCGGGCCAGGAGCGGTCCAGGAGGGGGTTGCCAGCCGGCGCGGCGGCGGGGTATAATGGTCGCGGGCCAGATCCGATGAAGATAGTAACCGCCAGGAAAGCCGGGTTCTGTATGGGGGTGAAACGGGCCCTGGAGATGGTCCTCGACCGGGCCCGCCGCCAGGAGGGGAGAATCGTCACCTATGGTCCCCTGATCCATAACCCCCAGGTGGTGGCGTTGCTCTCTTCCAAGCGGGTCACGGCCAGCCGCGACCGGAAAGAGCTGAAACCAGGCGAGACCTGTTTCATCAGCGCCCACGGCATCTCCCCCGCGGTCCGGGAGGAACTGAAGGCGACCGGCGCCCGGATCTGCGACGCCAGCTGCCCCGACGTGCTCAAGGTCCAGGGGATCATCAGGAAGTACGCCCGGCAGGGATACGCCACCGTGATCTTCGGCGACCCGGGTCATTCCGAGGTCGAGGGGCTGCTCGGATTCACCGGGGGCAGGGGGGTAGTGGTCGGCAGTCCGGAAGAGGCGGCGGAGATCCCCGCCTTCGACCGGGTCTGCCTGGTCTCCCAGACCACCCAGAACCTGGAGGAGTTCCGCCGGGTCGCCGCCGAGGTGAAGAAGCGGGTCCCCCAGACCGCCGTCTTCGAGACCATCTGCGCCTCCACTTTGGAGAGGCAGCGGGAAGTGCTGGAGATGGCCCGGAGATGCGACGCCCTGGTGGTGGTCGGCGGGAAGAACAGCGCCAACACCGCCCGGCTGACCCGGATCGCCGCCGGTTTGATCCCGGTCTTCCAGGTCGAGACCGCCGACGACCTCGATCCGGCCCGGCTGGGCAAGTTCAGGACGGTCGGGGTGACCGCCGGCGCCTCCACACCCAGCTGGCTGCTCCAGGAAGTGATCGACCGGCTCCGGGACTGGTCCTGGGAGAGGAGGGGATTCCTGGCCCGGGAGTTTTACCGGGCCGGGTCGGCGATCCTGAAATCCAATATCTATATCGCCCTCGGCGGGTCCAGTCTGACCTTCGCCTCGATGCGCCTCCTCCGGTTACCCTTGAGCCGCCTGGCGGTTCTCCTCTCCTTCTGCCTCGTCCTGGCGGTCTATAACCTCAATATCTTCGCCGACCGGACGGCGATCCTCCTCACCCAGCCCTCCCGGTACCGCTTCCTGCTCGCCCACCGGAAGCAGCTCTGCGGCCTGATCGGGTTCTCCCTGGGCGCGGCATTCATCCTGGCCGCCTTCCTGGGAACGGCGGCTTTCCTCCTGACCGTCTTCACCCTGCTCTCCGGCCTGGCCTACAGCTTTACCTTCCTCCCCACCGCCCTCCCCGGGATGAGGCTGAAAAACCTGACCGGATTGAAGGAGTTCTTCAGTTCGCTGGGCTGGGGGGTCCTGGCGGTCCTGATCCCGGTTCTCTCCGCGCCCGGCCTTCACCCGGGAGCGGTTCCGGCGGGGGTGGTCTTCATCACGGTCTTCACCATCCTCTTCTCCCGTTCGGTCCTCTTCGCCATCCGGGATCTCCAGGGGGACCGCCTGGTGGGGAGGGAGACGATCCCGGTGGTTCTCGGGGTGGCCCGGACCAAGCGGCTGATCCTCGGCCTGCTGGCCTTCACCTCCGGGCTGCTGGTACTCGCCGCGGCCCGGGGCTGGATCTCCCCCCTGGGTTATTGCTTTCCCGCGGTGCTCGTCTACGGCGGGCTCTGCCTGCTCCTCTACCACCGGCGGCTGCTTTACCAGGGGCTGCCCCACGAGGTGCTGGTGGACGGCCAGCTGCTCCTGGCCGGGTTGCTGTCACTGGGAGGTTAGACGGCCCGGATGAGTTCCGCCTTATCAACCGGCCGCCGGTCGGCCCTGCTCACCCGGAGATTGCAGCGGGTTCGCCGCCGCCGCCGGGCGGCGGCGTTACTGGCCGCCGTCTTCATCATCCCCGGGCTGCTCTTCCTCCTGGACTGTTACCTGGAGCGATCCTGGGATAAGACCCCGGACCCGCCGGTCCCGTCCGCCGGGGAATTCGATCCCCAGCTGGTTTATATCAAGGCCCGGGAACTGCTGGAGAAAGCTAAATCCAACGAGCATCGCGGCCGCCGCGGCCAGGTCGAGGAACAGTACGCCCAATCCCTGGAGTTGATGCTGATGATCTCCCGGGACGCGCCGGGATACCGGCCGGAACTGGTCAGCCGGGATATCGATTTCCTGCGGGGAAGGCTGAGGAAAATCCAATGATTGGTAATCAGTAACCGGTAATCAGTAATCGGTGACTGCTACTGCTCACCGGTTACTGCTAACTGCTCGCTGCTTACTGCTAACTGTTTACTGCTCACCGATAACCGATCACCGATTACGGATTACACTGAATGCAGGGGTGGTAGCCTTTCTGCAGGGCGGCCGCCCGGCTCTTCAGCCGGACCAGGTTCTCGTCCCGGATCTTCGCCGCCAGCGGGCACCAGCCGTAGTGGAAGGTCTTGCCTTTCCGGCTGGCTGCGTAAGAGACCGGCTGCCCGGCCTGCTCCCGGACGGCTTCCTCCAGTTTCACGCTGACCGGATCGTTATAGGGGTCGATCGAGTTGGCGGCCTTTAAAAGCTCCAGCCCGGCGTTTCTCTGCCCGTCGGCGCAGCAAAGTTCCCCCAGTCGGGCCAGGGCCTCGACGTCGTCCGGCCGGTAGTAGAGGCCGGTCCGCAATCGCCGGACGGCCTCGGCGGCTTCTCCCCGGGCCAGATGCGCCCGGGCCATACCGAAATAGAACCTTCCGTCGTAAGGATTATTCTCCACCGCTCTTTCATAACCGGCCAGCATCGGTCCGGTCAGTCCCTTCTTCTCGTAGATGACCCCCATCAGGTAGTGCCCGTCGGCCAGGGCGGGATAGCGCCGGACGGCGGCGGCGGCGTACTTCAGGGCCAGGTCGAGATTCCCCTGCCGGAATGCCTCTTCCGCCTGGGCCAGGTTGTTTTCGGCGACCTGGTGCTGCCGGACCTGGACGGCCCGCGGCAGTTCGAGGGCGGGGTCGAGCTGGCGGAGCCGCTGGGCCGTCTCGGAGAAGTCGTGTTCGGCCTTCAGGAACGATTCCCCGTCCAGCCAGAGGGTGTCGAGAAAAGCCGGGACATAGACCGCCAGGCCGTAATCCCGCTCCGCCAGGTAGGCCAGGTTGACCGCGGACTCCGCCTCGCCGTGCTGGACCACCACCCCCTTCAGCCCCTCTATCTTTCCGATGTTCTCCAGCAGCATCGTCAGGTCGCCGTGGGAGGAGAACTGCCCGAACTTCTTCACCTGGGCCAGGACCGGCACTGCCTGCCCCTTGATCACCACCTCGGTCAGCTCCAGCGCCGCCCGGCCGACCGACTCGTAGCTCTGCCAGCCGGGGATGAAGAAGTTGGAGTGGCGGTCGGCCAGGTACTTCTCAGCCATCTCCAGGGAACTGGCGAATTCCATCATCCCCGAGGAGAGCAGGAAGATGGCCGGGGTGGGGACCTCCCCGAACTTTTTTTCGTAACCGGCGATCGAACCGAAGAAGAACTGCTCGTTCAGGAAGGGGTTGCGCCAGCGCTGACGGTGCTTGGCCTGCTCGGAAAAATACTCCTCCGGCTCCGTCTGCAGGTATTTGTTGTAGATCTCGTTGAGGGCCTTGACCGTGGGGGAGGTGACGATAATCGGGCAGTTGGCCGGGATCCGCCCCAGGTAGGCCTCCTCGGCCAGGACGGTGATGATCTTCTGCGATTTGCTGAGCACGAAGGCGGGGATGATCACCCGTTCCCCCCGGTTGACGGCGGCGACCACGGCGTTGATGAAATCGGAGAAGTAGGGCGGTCGGAAGTCCTTGCGCACCGATCCGTAGGTGGCCTCGGTGATCAGGTAGTCGGCCCGCTCGACCTGGTCCGGGGGACGGATCAGCGGGGAGATCTGGTTGCCGTAGTCGCCGGCGAAAAGGAGTGTAATCGCCTCCTCCCCTTCGCCCAGGATCAGTTCGACCTGGGAGCTGCCCAGGATGTGCCCGGCGTTGTGGAGGCGGAATCTGATCTTCCTGTCGAGTTCGGTAAGTTCCCCGGGCTGGACGGTCTGGAACCATTCCTCGATCTGCCCGCCCAGGGCGGTCTTCTCCCGGGAGACCAGCTCCAGGCAGGCCCGGCAGGAGCGGTAGTCGAGGTTGTCCGACCAGGTCCGGGAGTCGCTGACATCGAGGAATCCGGCTTCGGGCAGGTTGCGGACGTTGTCGCAGTCGCGGCTGTGGACGGTCCGGTTGCGGAAGTCCACCCGGTACCGCCGGGCGGACATCCCCACCCCCAGCCGGAGCATTACATCGCTGATGTCGCGGGTGGGCGGTGTGCTGTAAATCTTTCCCTGATATCCCATCCGGTAGAGCAGAGGAATCCGGGCGTTGTGGTCGCCGTGGGCGTGGGTCAGGATGACGTAATCGATCTCGGCGGGGTTGAACTCGAAGCGCCCGTCGAGGGGGATCAGGCTGGGCATATAGAAGATCCCCGAGTCGATCAGGAGTTTCTTCTCCCCGTATTCGAGGAGGATGCAGGAGCCGCCCACGATCCGGGTCGCGCCGTAAAAGGTCAGCTTCACCGCCCGGCCCGCGGCGATGATCGGGTCGGCGTCGGGACGGGGAGGGAATTCGTTGTACTCGTGCTCGGGGAAGGCCTCCCGGTGGAGATCAATCCGGTCCACGGTCGAGGGTCCGCCGCTGTCTCCGCAGCCGGTCAGCTTCAGGGCCAGGATGGAGAAGAATACGAGACCGGTAATCAGGAATTGATTGAACTGGGAGCCGGTTCTCCTCATAATGCGCTCTTTCTCCGTGACCCGGTTTTATCGACCAGAATATATCACATCCCGGGGGACCCAACACCAGGGAACCGCCGGGGAAGGGGAGTTGATTATGTCAGAAGAAGCTTTGCCCATCGGACGGTTGCTCAAGCTTATCGACCGGTTGCGGGGAGAGGACGGCTGCCCCTGGGACCGGGCCCAGACCCTGGAGACTCTCCAGCCCTACCTGGTCGATGAGACCTGCGAGATCCTGGCGGCCATCAACGCGCTGGACGGGGAGAACCTGGCCGAGGAACTCGGCGACCTCCTCTTCAGTGTCCTGATGGTTTGCCGGGCGGCCGAGTCGGAGAAGTCGATCACCCTGGAGAAGATCGCCCGGGGGATCGAGGAGAAGATGATCCGCCGCCACCCCCACGTCTTCTCCGATACCGAGGTCGCCGGGGTCGGCGGGGTGCTGGAGAACTGGGAGAAGATCAAGGTCCGGGAGAAGAAAAAGGAACCGGCGAGATCGGTCCTCGCCGATCCCCTCCGTTCCCTCCCTGCCCTGCGCCGCGCCCAGCGGATCCAGGTCCGGGCCGCCCGGGCCGGTTTCGACTGGGACAACCCGCAGCAGGTGATCCCCAAGATCCGCGAGGAACTGGCCGAGGTCGAGGCCGAGATCGCCGCCGGGGACCGCCGGCGCCTGGAGGAGGAGCTGGGCGACCTGATCTTCGCGGTCGTCAACCTGGTCCGCCAGCTCGGCCTCGACTCCGAGCAGGCCGAGCAGAGGATGATCAACCGCTGGATCCGCCGCTTTCAGCGGATGGAAGAGCGGGTGAGAGGGGAGGGGAGATCCCTGAAGGGGATGAGCCTGGAGGAGATGGACCGGGTCTGGGACAGCGTGAAGGAAAAGAAGCAATCAGTAAGCAGTGAGCAGTGAACAGTGGGCTTTGGCTGCTAACTGCTTACTGCTTTCTTTCGATCTTCGCCCAGGTATCCCGCAAGGGAACGGTCCGGTTGAAGACCGGACGGCCGGGCCGGGATTCGGGGTCGGCGGTGAAGTAACCGATCCGGAGAAACTGGAAGTGGTCGCCGGGTCGCGCTTCCGCCAGCGACGGTTCGATCCGGCCGCCGGAGATCACCTCCAGGGAAGCCGGGTTGAGGCTCTCCTCCAGGGTTCTCCCCCCGGTTCCCGGAGCCGGATCGCTGAAGAGGGTGTCGTAAAGCCGGACCTCGGCCGGGGCCGAATGCTCCGCCGAGACCCAGTGAAGAGTCCCCTTCACTTTCCGGCCGTCGGCGGCGCCGCCGCTTCTGGTGGCCGGGTCGTAGGTGCAGCGCAGCTCGGTCACCTCGCCCGTCGCCGGGTCGGTGACCGCCCGTTCGCACTTGATGAAGTAAGCGTGCTTGAGCCGGACCTCCCGCCCCGGTCCGAGCCGGAAGAACTTCTTCGGCGGCTCCATCCGGAAGTCGTCCCGCTCGATGTAGAGATCCCGGGTGAAGGGGATCGTCCGGATCCCCGCCGCCGGATCCTCGGGGTTGTTGACCGCCTCCAGGTACTCCACCTTTCCCTCCGGGTAGTTCTCGATCGTCACCTTCAAGGGGTTCAGAACCGCCATCACCCGCCGGACCCGCCGGTTGAGGTCGTCGCGGAGGCAGTGCTCCAGGAGAGCCAGGTCGACCACGCTGTCGCGCTTGGCCACCCCGATCGTCTCGCAGAAGCCGCGGATCGCCTCCGGGGTGTAACCGCGCCGCCGCATCCCGGCCAGCGTCGGCATCCGGGGGTCGTCCCACCCCGCCACCGTGCCTTTCTCCACCAGTTCCAGGAGCTTCCGCTTGGAAAGGACAGTGTGGCTGAGGTTGAGCCGGGCGAACTCGATCTGCCGGGGCCGCGGGGAGACGGCCAGCTGCTCGAGAAACCAGTCGTAGAGGGGGCGGTTGTTCTCGAACTCCAGGGTGCAGATCGAGTGGGTGATCCTCTCGATGGCGTCGGAGAGGCAGTGGGCGAAGTCGTACATCGGATAGATGCACCACCTCTCCCCGGTCCGGTGGTGGGTCTGCCGGCGGATCCGGTAGATGGTCGGGTCCCGGAGGTTGAGGTTGGGCGAGGCCATATCGATCTTCGCCCGCAGGACGCGGGCGCCGTCGGCGAACTCCCCCGCCCGCATCCTCCGGAAGAGGTCGAGGCTCTCCCCGGCCGGCCGGTTCCGCCAGGGGCTCTCCTGCCCCGGCTCGGTCAGGGTCCCCCGATGGGCCCGGATCTCCTCCCGGCTCAGGTCGCAGACGTAAGCCTTGCCCGCCCGGATCAGCTCCTCGGCGTAGCCGTAGAGCCGCTCGAAGTAGTCCGAGGCGTAGTAGACGTGCTCGGCGGGGTCGAAGCCGAGCCAGCGGACGTCCTCGAGGATCGAGCGGACGTACTCCTCCTCCTCCTTGGCCGGGTTGGTGTCGTCGAATCTCAGGTGGCAGACCCCGCCCGGGTTCTCGGCGGCGATCCCGAAGTTGAGGCAGATCGACTTGGCGTGGCCGATGTGAAGGTAGCCGTTCGGCTCCGGGGGAAACCGGGTCGCTACCCTTCCGCCGTTCTTCCCCACCGCCCGGTCGCGGGCCACGATCTCCCGGATGAAGTCGGTGGATCCGGTTGTTTTTTCGGGATTGTTTTCCATTGCGTTTCCGCCCCGGCCCCCGGCCAGCTTGATCCGGCGAAAATAGTATAATCGCCGGATAAATTCCATACCTAATTTGATTCGCCCGCGCCCGAGCCCGGAAAATGATTGGTATCCAGGTGAATTAATGATAGTCTGATAATGACACTCCAACCGAAAAAGGAGGAGATTATGAAGAGTTTAGTCTCGGCGGTTGCGGTTGCCTTGCTGCTGGGAACCCTGACCATTCCGCTATTCGCCCAGCGGGAGGTGGAGCCGAACGACCTGAAGATCAGCCCGACCAAGTACAAGAATGCCTCGGTCGTGGTCCGGGACATTTTCTTCGACCGGAGAACCGGAGTCCCGCCTTCCCTGACCGCGGCCGGCTACACCCTCGACCGGTACATTGCCTTTGGGCTGAGGGAAGCCGGGATGTGGTGTTTCCTCCGCCGGACCGCCGAGCACGAGCAGTTGATCGGCCAGCTGCAGAACGGGGTGCGGATCACGGTCCGGGGGACGGTCCGCCAGCCCAAGGCCAAGATTGAACGGGGAAGGTTCTCCGACTCCCGGAAGTTCGATATCTACCTCCTGGAAGCCAGCCAGGTCACGCCGGGTTGGGAGTAGTCTCCCCGGACCCCTTGAAAGTTCTGGTCACCAACCGCCGGGCCCGGCGGGACTACGTCGTCCTCGACACCATCGAGGCCGGGATCGTGCTCAAGGGCTCGGAGGCCAAGTCCCTCCGGTCCGGCGGCGGCTCCCTGGCCGGGAGCTACGCTGCGGTCCAGGAGGGCGAAGCCTGGCTTCACGGCCTCAACATCAACCCCTTCGACCCCGGTTCGGCTTTCAGCCCCGACCCCCGCCGGACCCGGAAGCTCCTCCTCCACCGCCGGGAGATCCGGCGCCTGATCGGGGCGGTCTCGGTCAAGGGCCAGACCCTGATCCCGCTGAAGGTCTACCTGAAGGACGGTTTGGTCAAGCTGGAACTGGGGATCGGCAAGGGGAAGAAGACCTACGACAAGCGGGAGACGATCCGGAAGCGCGAGACCGATCGCGACCTGGCCCGGGTCCGGAGGGCCAGAGGCCGGGGGTGACCCGGCCGTCGGCCGCCACCTCAAGAAGAGGAGATAACGATGGCGAAGTTAGCTATGATCTGCGGGCTGGCCGCGGGGATGGTCCTGCTGGCGGCGCCGGCATTTTCCCAGGCGATCATCATCGACCATACCTGCACCGACCTCTCCCGGGTTCCCGAGAATTTTATCAACTCGGCCCGAACTCTCTTCCGGATATCCTACGGGCACACCTCGCACGGCAGCCAGATCGTAACCGGTATGGATAATCTTTATAACCAGTACGGTTTCATCTACGCATTCGACAGCGACGGGACCGGGGGAGCGCTCTCCTTTCACGACTATGAACCGGAGGGTGATCTCGGCAACCCCGACCGGGTCACCTGGTACTACCGGACCAGGTCTCTGCTCGATACCCCGGGAAACGACCGCAACCTGGTTATGTGGTCGTGGTGCGGCCAGGTGTCCGGCGCGACCCCGTCCGAAATCGCCGATGATTATCTGGCTCTGATGAATCAACTTGAGAACGATTACCCCGCTGTCCGCTTCATTTATATGACCGGCCACCTGGACATCTGGTCTTATGATAACCTCAAGGCGCGCAACCAGCAGATCCGGGATTACTGCCAGGCCAACGGCAAGATACTCTTTGACTTCGCCGATATAGAAAGTCACGACCCGGCGGGGGCTTATTACGAATACGGCAACGACGATTGCGCCTACTACTCGGATTCCACCGGGGTTCATGAGCTGGGCAACTGGGCGATCCAATGGTGTGACTCCCACCCTGGCGACCCCCTCTGTTACGGAGACAACGGCTGCATCGACTGCGGCTGCGCGCACTCCGTGTACCTCAACTGCAACCTGAAGGGCCGGGCTTTCTGGTGGCTGCTGGCCCGCCTGGCCGGGTGGGATGGGACTCCCTCTTCCTCTTCCGTTTCCGGGGCGGCCTCCGGGGATTACGACGGGGATGGGAGCTCGGACATCGCAGTCTTCCGTCCCGGCACCGGGCTCTGGGCCGTCCGGGGTCTGACCCGGTTCTACTTCGGCTCCTCCGGCGACACGCCGGTGCCCGGCGATTACGCCGGCGACGGGACCGCCCGGTTCGCGGTCTTCCGTGCCGGCACCGGGCTCTGGGCGGTCCGGGGCGTGACGAGGTTTTATTTCGGCTCTTCCGCCGACGATCCGCTTCCCCGGGACTACAGTGGGTCCGGGACCGACCTGCCCGCCGTCTACCGTTCCGCCTCCGGCCTCTGGGCCGTTCGCTCCCTGACCCGGTTCTACTTCGGCACCGGCGGCGACACCCCGGTCCCCGGGTATTACTCCGGCGCCGGGGCCCTCCCGGCGGTCTTCCGTCCCGCTTCCGGTCTCTGGGTGGTGCGGGGGGTGACCCGGGCCTATTTTGGGACCTCGGGCGATACCCCGGTTCCGGGCGCCTTCGGGGGAGGGGAATGGCAGCCAGCGGTCTTCCGGTCCGCTTCCGGCCTCTGGGCGGTCCGTGGTCTGACCCGATTCTACTTCGGAGCCGCCGGAGACACCCCCGTCCCCGGGGAATACAGCGGCGGGGATGCCGATCTCCCCGGGATCTTCCGCTCCGCGACGGGACTCTGGGCGCTCCGCGATCTGACCCGCCTCTACTTCGGCGCCGGCGGCGACGTCCCCGTCACCCGGTAGAAGCCCGCCGTTCCCGCCTTATTTTACAAGTCAGGTCATACCACTTTTGTAAAATAAGAGAAATTCAAGTTGCGGGCATGATGTCCAGGCGGCGTCGAGATCCTTTGAAAACTGTCCTGTAAATCCTGTTATTCGGTCTGACTATCTTATCCTGTCATCCTGTCCGTCGTCAGAGCCGTTCCAGGTAGGGCAGCAGGTACCGGAAAAGGAAGAGTCCCCCCACCAGGTAGGTGATCCAGCTGACCTCCCGCCCCCGCCCGCTGAAGAGCTTGATCAGCGGGTAGGCGATGAAGCTCCAGGCGATCCCGTCGGCGATGCTGTAGGAGAGGGGGATCCCGATGATCACCAGGAAGGCGGGGAAGCACTCCGTGAAGTCGGCCCAGTCGATCTTGACCACGTTGCGGATCATCATCGCACCCACCACCACCAGGGCGGGGGCGGTGATCGGCGGGTAGTCGGCCACCATCGCCACCAGGGGTCCGAAGAAGAGGGCGAAGATGAAGCCCCCGGCCGCGACCACGGCGGTGAAACCCGTCCTCCCCCCGTGGGCCACCCCGGCGGAACTCTCGATGAAGGAGGTCACCGTGCTCGTCCCCGCCGCTGCCCCGATCACCGTCCCCACGGCATCGGAGAGCAGCGCCCTCCCCGCCCGGGGGAGCCGGTTGTCCTTCATCAGTCCGGCCTGCTCGGCGACCCCGATCAGGGTTCCCATCGTGTCGAAGACGTCCATAAAGAGAAAGATGATAATGTAAGGCCAGAGCCGGAAGACCAGGGCGCGGGAGATGTCCATCTTCAGCAGGGTGGGGGAGAGGGAGGGGGGGGCGGAGACGAGACCGGAGTAGCTGACCTTGCCCAGGAGGAGGGCGGCCAGGAGGGCGACGCCGATCCCGATCAGGATCGATCCCTTAACCTTCCGGGCGGAGAGGGACGCCATCGTCAGCAGCCCGATCCCGAAGACCAGGATGTCGGCGTGGACCAGGTCGGAGGTCAGCATCACCAGGGTCCCGGGGTTGGCGACCACGACTCTGGCGTTCTGCAGCCCGATAAAGGCGATGAAGACCCCGATCCCGACCGCGATCCCGTTCTTCAGGCTGGGGCTGACCGAGTCGATCATGGCCTGGCGGACCTTCAGGAGCGAGAGGGCGAGGAAGAGAACCCCGGAGACGAAGACCACCCCCAGGGCCACCTGCCAGGGAGAGGTATGCGTCCAGCCGCGGTCGGCGATCAGGGCGCCGGCGGCGGGGATGACCGAGAAGACGAAGAAGAAGTTCTCCCCCATCCCCGGGGCCTGGGCGATCGGGTAGTTGGCCCAGAGCCCCATAATCAAAGTGGCCGCCGCCCCGGCCAGGCAGGTGGCGGCCATCACCGCCCCGAAGTCCATCCCGGTCTCGATCCCGAACATCCTTCCCGAGAGAATCGCCGGCTGGACGAAGACGATGTAGGCCAGGGTAAGGAAGGTGGTGACCCCGGCCCCGATCTCGGTCTGGAGGTTGGTCCCGTTCCGGCGGAATTGGAAGAAGGCCGCCAGTCCGGGCAATGATGCGCTTCCTTTCCTGTCCATCGTCGGCATCCGGTTAAGCGTTTTCGCCGATCCGTCTGACCCGTCCGACTCGCCGGACCAGCCTGGCCCGGGAAAGATAGTAAGTTCCCGTTCCCCCGGTCAAGCGCAAAGTGGCGGCAAATAACTTCCCTTGATCCCCCCGCCCGGAGGTGCTATATACTCGCCCCGATGAGCGAAGCTGACGACAAGAAATCCCTTCGGGCCCGGATCATCCTGGTCACCTGCGGGATAATCTGGCGGGGGCGCGAACTGCTGATCGCCCGCCGGAAGGCCGATTCCCGGCTGGAACCCCTGAAGTGGGAGTTTCCGGGAGGTAAGATCGAGTTCTCCGAGGACCCTCCCGAAGCCCTGAAGCGGGAGATCCGGGAGGAGCTGGATTTTGAGATCGAGGTCGGGGATATCTTCTGCGTCAGCTCCCACAATTACCGGGGCGGGGCTCAGGCCGTCGATCACGTCCTGATGCTGGCCTACTCCTGCTCTCACCTGAAGGGGGAGCCGGCGGCCCGCGATGTCTCGGACTTCCGCTGGGTCCGGGTGGAAGAGTTGGACGGCTACGAATTCGCCGGCGCCGACTACCCGATCATCCGGCGGCTGAGGAATCTCTATTCCCGCCCCGATTCCCCGGAAACTGGCCGGCCCGACGGCGAAGTCCCGGTTCTTTCCGACCGCGACTGCCCCGTCTCCGACCTCAAGCGGGAAGTCAACCGTTTCGTCTCCGAGCGGGACTGGGAGCAGTTTCACTCGCCCAAGAACCTCAGCATGTCGATCGCCATCGAGGCCGCCGAACTGATGGAACATTTCCAGTGGTCCACGGTCTCCGAGGCCCGACTGCTGACCCGGGACCCGGATAAGTATGAACAGGTGGTCCAGGAAGTCGCCGATATCGCCATCTACCTCCTCAGCCTCTGCCGTTCCCTGAACATCGACCTCAGCCGGGCGATCGGGGAGAAACTTCGGCTCAACCGCCGGAAATACCCCCTGGAAGAGTTCCGGGGCAAATATACCAATTCCGGAGCCTGAGGCGGCGGGAGATGAAACGTCTCCGCCTGCTGATCTCGGGAAGGGTCCAGGGGGTCTGTTTCCGGGCCGCCGCGCGCCGGCAGGCCGAAATTCTCGGCCTGACCGGTTTCGCCAGGAACCTCCCGGACGGCCGGGTGGAGATCGTGGCCGAGGGGTCCGAGGAGGGGTTGAAGAGCTTGCAGCGCTGGGCCCGACGCGGTCCGTCCGGGGCCCGGGTGGATGACCTGGCCAGCCGCTGGGAGGATCCGGAAAAAACCTTTTCCGCCTTTGAGATCGGGTGGTAGAATGGAAACCAACCAGAAGAGGTACTGTTGAGATGGCTGGAGCGTCCCTGAAATACGAACCCGAGGTCAAGGCCCTCTCCGCCCGGCTGGTCAAGCCGGAGAAGCGGCGGCTCTGGAAGGAGATCGTCGCCTATCCCCGCTACGAGACCAACTTTCTCCGCCTCGGGAGCTGGCTTTCCCGGGACGGACAGTACGAGGAGGCGGCCCTCTTCTACCGTTATGCCGTCCGGAAGCATCCCCACTCCTACCGCTTCCTCCTCAAGCTGGCGCTGGCTTACGAGAACGCCGGAAACGAGGTCGCGGCCATCCGGACTTACCGGCGGCTGACCCTCCGTTTCCCCGACCGCTTCCAGCCCTATCTCCGCCTGGAGAAGATCTACCGCCGCTCCCTTCACTTCGACCGGGCCATCGCTCTCTACCGGGATATCCCCTCCCACAACCCGGTCAAGGAGAGGGCTTACCGGCGTCTCTACCACATCTGCGCGGTGGAAGGGGACCTCGACCGGGCGATGGCCGTGCTCCAGGAGGCGATCAAGAACTTCGGGGAATCCTACGACCGCTGCCTGGAACTGGGCAAGCTGGCCCTGAGGCGGGGGGATTTCCTCGGCGCGGTCCAGAGTTTCGAGAGCGCGGTGGCCTTCCGGCCCGGGTCGGTGAGCACCCGGACCTGGCTGGGGATCGCCCTGAAGGAACTGGGCAACCTCCGTCTGGCCGAGTACGAGTTCAACGAGGTTTTGAAGATCAAGCCCGACTCCTTCCAGGGCCTGATCCACCTGGCGGAGTTGAAGATCCAGTCCCAGCAGCTGGAGGAGGCTCTCGGCTTCCTGGAGGCGATCGAGAAGAGATCCCCCGGCAACGCCCGGGTCGCCATCTGCCGGGGTTGGATCGCCTACAAGCGGGGAGAACCGGCCCGGGCCGTCGAGTACTGCCGGCAGGGGCTGGGGAAAACGACCTTTTACTTTGTCTGGGAACAGATCCTGGCCCACCGGATCATCTCCCGCGCCCTGGGGGAGACCGGGGACGGGGAGGGTTCGGAACTCCACCGCGGCCTGGCCGACGCCCTTCTCGGCAAGGATACCTACGAATCCCTGATCCGGCTGGCGGAGAGTCTGCTCAAGCAGAAGAAACTGCCCTCGGCGGGCGAGGTGTTCCGCCGGGTCCTGGAACTCTTCCCCCGCAATACCCGGGCCCAGATCGGCCTGGGGGAGATCTACCTGAAGGAACACGATTCCCAGAAGGCCATCGCCGTCTGCCAGAGCGCCCTGGAGAAGATCCGGCCGATCTACGTCCGGGAGAGGATCCGCGCCCATACCGTGATCGCGCTGGCCTATAAGCTCCAGAGCAAGCCCGCCCAGCACCGGAAGGAGTGCAAGACCATTCACGGGCTGATGAGGCAGATTTACCTCAAGTCGTCGGAAAAGTCCCGGATCCGGAAAGACGCCTTGCTGGTCAAGTGAAGGCGACGATTTGACTCCGGGCGGGAACCGGATGAAGAGAAACCGATGAGAACGATCTGCTGTTTGACCGGGATCGCCTGGCTGCTGGCCTCCGCCGCGGTCTTCCCCCAGGACGAAGATCCCTGGGACCGGAGCCGGGAGTTGATGCAGGAAGCTTACCGGCTCCGGGAGGAGGGGGATGAAGCGGCCGCCCGGGAGCGGATGGCCCTGGCCCTGGCCCTCTTCCGCCGGACCGCCGCCGACCGGACCTCCCTGGCTCTCCGCCCGGAAGTTGATTTCGAGATCGAGGAGACTCCTTACGGCGTCAACCTGATCGAGAACCGTTCCCTGTTCAAGATCGAGTTCCGGTCCGGGCCGCCCCCCGTTCAGGAGGACCCTCCGCCCCGGAACGAACCGGCGGAGACGGAAGCCGTCCTCCGGCTCCAGCAGCTGATCGTTCAGAACCTGGCCCGGGTCCTGCAGGACAACTCCGAACTGAAGGCCGGCCTCGCCCGCCTGGAAGCGAGCTCGGGCGAGACCGAGGCGATCGGCGACCTGGTCTCCGAGATCAAGGACGACACCTCGGATGTGCCGGGGATGGCGCAGAACGTCAGCGATATCCGGGACCGGTCCGACGATATCTACGACGAGATCAACCGGCTGGCGGGCGATACCGATACCCTGCGGGCGGTGGAGGACCTGGCGGGGGAGATCTCCGACCTCCGGGACGCGATCGACCTGCTGCGGGACATCCTCGATATCGTGCAGGACATCCGTGACGATACCCAGGGGATCAAGGACCTGGAATCGCGGATCGACGACGTCAAGTCCGAGGTGCAGGGCCTGCAGAATTGAGGCGACCGGCCGGCCGGTTTATTCCCCCGAGAGGGAGTCGAGGGCCAGCCGCCGGCTCCGGATCCGCCAGTCGCCCGGGTGGCGGGATTCTCCCGCCTCCAGGACGTTCCGGGCTTCGTCCAGCCGGCCCTGGGCGATGTAGATGTCGGCCAGGGTGACATATCCCTGCGGGTGGCCGGGTTCCCTATCCACTGCCTCGCGGCCGGCCTCCAGGGCCGGCTCGAAATCTCCCGCCTGCAAATGGAGTTCGGCGAGGTGGCGCAGGGGAGCGGCGTAATCGGGGTTGAGGGCGGCCGCCTCCCGGTAGAGATTCTCCGCTTCTTCCCTGCCCCCGGTTCTCTCCAGGATAAACGCCAGCTCGTTGAGGGCTTCGGCGTGGAAAGGATTCTCCGCCAGGATGCCGCGCAGGAGCTCCTCCGCCGCTTCGTATCTCCCCTGTCTCCGCCAGGCCTGGGCCAGGTAAACACCCGCCGCCCGGTGGAAAGGTTCGACGTCCAGGGCGTCCTGGAAATGATCGGCCGCCTCCGCCCAGCGATTTTCCCGCCCTTCAAGTACCCCGAGGTTGGTGTGGGCCTCGGCCAAGCCGGGGTCGACCTCCAGGGCCCGTTCCCATTGCCGCCGGGCGGACTCCCGATCGCCGTCGCGGAAGAGAGCGATGGCCAGGTTGTTGAAAGCGATGCCCGCCCGCGGCGAGAGGGTTGTGACCCGGCTCCAGAGCGGCAGCTCCCCCCGCCAGGCCCGCAGGTAGCTCCCGGTCAGCCCGGCCAGGGGGAGGCAGAGCAGCCAGCCCAGGAGGGCGATCGTGACCATCCGCCGGGAGGAACCGGCCGCCGCCCGGATCAGGACCGCCGCCGCCAGGCAGAAAAAGAACGAGGGGAGGTAGAGCCTTTGTTCCGCCACCACCCGCCCGGCCGTTCCCAGCCGGTAGAGAGAGGGCAGGAGGCTGGCCGCGAGGGCGAGGAGGAGCGAAAAGAGCCGGCGGTTCCTTCGCGCCGAGACGAGGATCCCGGCCAGCAGGCCCGCGCCCGCCAGGGAGAAGAACCAGACCGGCTGGGCCCAGCTCTCCGGCCGGGGGAAATGATAGAGGACCTTCAGCCGGGCCGGGAAGACCAGGAGCCGGACGCTGGCGGCCATCAGCCGGGAGGCCCCCGCCGCCAGATGGGGCGCCGGGATGGCCCCGGCCGGTCCGGCGCCGGAGGAGAGAAACAGCTTGGCGATCCCCGCCGCCGCGGCCAGGATCCAGAAGGGCAGGGTCGCGGCCAGGGCTTTCCGCCGATCCCGGATCCCCCCCGGCCGGCCGAGAATCAGGGCGGCCAGGATCGGGGGGAGAATCAGGGCGCTCTCCTTGTATAAAAGAGCGGCGGCGAACAGGAGGAGAGGAAGAACCCGGGCCCGCTTGCTTCCTCCGGGGAAGAAGAGGATCAGGGCCGAGAGGAGCAGGACGGAGGACATCAGTTCCGATATGTTCCGCGCGCCGACGATGGTCTCGACGTGCACCGGGTGGAAGGCGAAGAGGGCCGCCGCCAGGAGGGAGGCGGCCTCCCCCGTCCCCAGCCGCCGGCCCAGGACGAAGACCAGCCCCACCGCCAGCAGGTGGAGGAGGAGGTTGGCCGCCCGGTAACAGAAGGGATCGCGCCCGCCGGCCCGGGCGATGGCGGCCAGGGTCAGCATCTGCAGCGGCCGGTAGTCGGAGCGGGAGACCGGGACCAGGTTCCTCCAGTAGCCGGGCTGGAAATAGAGACCCGCCGGGGCGGGGCGATGGATGAAGGGGTTGTCACGGACCACCGCCGTGTCATCCCAGGTGAAGGGAAATCGCAGGGAAGGGGCGAAGAGGAGGCCGGCGGAGGCCAGGATCAGCGCCATCCAGATTAGGCAGCGGTGATTGGCATTCATTGTCGGCGGACCGGATTCATAGTTTTCGGGGGATAAATTTTCTTTATTTTTTATTGACCTTTTCCGGAGTCCTGGCTTACTATAGTTTATCCCATTGAACTCTGTCAAATTTCCATTAAGGAGGCCTCCTATGATCAGAGCCAAGGTCTGCACCGCCGGCACCTTGTTCCTGCTGGGCATAATGGCGATCTCTCCCCTCGCTTTCCCCCAGGCCCTTCCCGCCAACTGGGAAGTCAAGTATCTCAACCTCAAGGACAACCTGCGGGCGCTGGCGGTCGACCCCCTCGACTCGAAGATCGTCTTCATCGGGAGCGACCTGGCGGTGATCGGCACCACGGACGGCGGCGAGCTCTGGACCGCCGGCCAGAGCTTCCGGACCTCCTCCTTGGCCCTGGCCGGAACGGTGAGCGATGAGGTGACGCAGATCCTGCAGATGATCGAGGAGTCCGACGAGGCGCCGCCTTCCCCGGCGGAGGCTGAAGAGATCCCGGCCCTGGGCGAGGAGGGGGCGGAGCAGGTCCTGCTGGAGACCGAGGAGCAGCTGGCGGAAGGGGAGGCGGCGGTGGCGGCGGAGGCCGAAACCGCCACCCAGCTGGAGTCCGAGCTCCCGCGGGCCCGGGGGGCGGCGACGGCGGGCGAACAGCGCCTGGCGGCGGCTCAAGCCGCTGCGGCCGCCTGGGAGCCGGACCCGATCAGTATCGCCGACGTCGATTCCCTGGCCTATGATGAGGATGATTTGATGGTGGCGGATGACTACGACAAGCTCAAGACCTGGCTCGAGGAACGGGGGCTGCCGGTCGCCGATGATCCCAAGGCGATGCAGGACGACCTGAAGAACTACCTCACCGCCCACGAAACGCAGGGGAGGGTGGTCCAGGAAGAGCTGGCGGCCGCGACTGCCGAGGCCGCGGCGGCGGAGGACCAGGTAGTCGCAGTTGAGGGTGAGCTGGCCGATACCCAGGAGGCGGAAGCCGGGATCCGGGAGGAAGTGGCCGCGGTCGAGGAGACCGCCGAAGCGCTGAGCGAGGGGGAGGATGTCTTCCCCGCGGCCGCGGAGGCGGAAACGGCCGCGGCGGTCGCGGAGGCGGAGGAGGAAGAGGCGACAACGGCGGCCCTCCAGGTGACGGGGGTCAATTACCTGGCCTTCGACCCCGCGGCCTCGGAGAAGATCTACCTTGCCGCCTTTGACGGGGTTTACCGGAGCGGCGACACCGGGGCCACCTGGGAGAGGATCTATGCCGGTCCCAACCCGACCCAGTCGGCGGTCCTCTGCCTGGGCGTCGATCCCTCCAACCCCGACGTGGTCTTCGCCGGCACCCTCTCCGGCCTGGCCCGCTCTGCCGACGGGGGCAAAACCTGGAACCGGCCGGGCGGCCGGATCGCCAATCTGGTGATCACCAGGATCGCGGTCCATCCCTTCGACTCCCGCCTGGTCTTCGCCGGGACCGCCGGGTACGGCATCTTCAAGAGCACCGACGGCGGGGGCGAGTGGACCCAGGTCTTCACCCGGGCCGGCGCCCGGGCCAATATCGTCCTGGAGATCGAGTGCGCCCCCTCGCAGCCGGAGGTGGTCTATGCCGGGACGATGAGCGGGGTCTATAAGAGTCTCGACGGCGGCGAGAGCTGGGATCTCGCCACCGGGATGGGGATTTCGCCCACGATGGTGGTCCGCGACCTGATCGTCTCCCCGCTCAACCCCGAGCAGGTGGTGATCGCCGGCGACCGCGGCATCTTCGGCACCGTCAACGGGGGAGATATCTGGAGGAAACTGGCCTTTGGGACTTCCTTCAACGGCAGCAAGTTTCTCGCCTTCGACCCCCTCGACCCGGCTACGGTCTGGCTGCTGACCTCCAGCCGCGTCTTCAAGAGCGTTCCCCTGGGATTTCTCGACCTCTCCGGCGGACAGGAGATGACCCTCTCCGGCTGCTGCGAGTTCACCATTGACGGCCGGGCGCGGCACAGCATCACCATCGAGAAGATCGACGAGGAGACCGGGGAAGTCACCCTGACCATCCAGTCGGAACCCCGGACCGTCACCGTCAAGGTCGGGGAGTCCGCCGCGGTCGATCTGACCGGAGACGGCGCGGACGACCTCAACCTGACCCTGGAGAACCTGGACGGCGGGGTGCCCCTCTTCAACCTGGTCCGGGTCGCCCCCGCCGCGGCCGAGGGAGAAGACAAACCCGATGTCCTCCTTCCCCCGGATCAGATCACCTGCCTCGAGGATCTCGAACCCTACTTCCGGGCCGAACCGACCTGGGTCGAGGTCCAGCAGGCCGCCAGCCGCTGGGCGGAAGTCCATCCCGACAAGATCGCCTCCTGGCGCAGCGGCGCATCCTGGCGGGCGCTCCTGCCCCGGGTGATCTTCGACTACCGGGATCAGGTTCGCCGGCAGGACGACACGGATCAGAGGGAGACATACTCCTACTCCATAGATTACCAGGAGCAGGACCGTTACGAGTATGATTCTTACGACGACGTCGGGGTGCAATTCCAGACCGCCTATACCGCCGGGGTTTACGAGCTGTATCGCCGGGACTGGGAAAATCCCCAGGAGCGGGAAACTTGGTCTGAGCAGGAGAGACTGACCCGGAGAAGCTCCATCCGGAACCAGGACAACGTGTACGAACGCAACAACACGCTGAAACAGGGCTCGATCGCGCTCCAGTGGCACCTGGGGGACTTCCTCTACAGCCGCGACCAGTACAATATCAGCGTCGAGGCCCGGCGTCTGGTGGAGCTGCGGCAGGACGTGGTGGAGCAGGCCACCCTCTACTACTTCGACCGGCGGACCGCCCGGATCGATATGATCCTCAACCCGCCCGCCGATCCCTTCTCCCGGGTCGAGATGCTCCTCCAGCTCCAGCAGCTGGACGCCAGTCTCGACGCAATGACCGGGGGTTACTTCACCCAGACGATCAAGGAACGGGAAAGGCGCTGCCGGCGCTGATCGTGACTGGAAGTTATTGGCTGGCAATACATTGCGGGGGAGGGGATTGTGGGTAGATCGGCCAATTCGCAGAATAAATTCGTGTAATTCGCAGATAAATTCGTGTAATTCGCAGTCAAAGGAGGCCGTTATGTCCTTCAGGAACGTTATCCGATCCGCGGTGGTGGTGCTCTTCGTCATCTTGACCCTGGCCAACCTGGGGGCCAGGAAGAAGAAGAGTCGTTCCGCGCCCGTTTCGCTCTCCTGGAGCGGCGCGGCCTACAGTTCCACCCTGCCGGCGGTCGAGACGATGGCCGACCTGGAAGCGCTCTTCGCCCACGAGCCCAGCTACCAGGAGATCCAGCAGGTGGCGATGCGCTACGCCGAGGTCCATCCGGAAAAGATCGCCGCCTGGCGCCAGGGGGCGTCCCTGCGCGCCTTCCTGCCCCGGGTCGATTACGATTACGACCTGCGGCGTTATACCGAGATCCAGACCCAGGACCGGATCCAGACCGATTACAGCCGCCGGATCCAGACTGACAGCGGGGAAACCTACCGGGAGCAGGATAACTATACCCGGCAGTGGGAGCAGCACGACACCATCCCGCCGAACGTCACCGCCTGGACCCTGATCGAGCGCTGGTCGACCGATGTCGATACCGGCTGGTCCAGTTCCGAGCGGAATTATACGGATCGAGGCGATCGGACCGAGCACCAGGACCGCGACCGCAACCAGCGGGATACCCGCTGGCGGATCCGGCTCCAGTGGGACCTGAAGGAATTCCTCTACAGCCCGGAGCAGACCAGGATCAGCACGGAAGCCCGGCGGCTGGTCGAACTCCGCCAGGATGTCCTCCAGGAGATCAACACCTACTTCTTCGACCGCCGGCGGGCCCAGATCGAGATGCTCTATTCCCCCCCCTCCGACGCCCGTTCCCGGATCGATATGCAGCTCCAGATCGCCCGGGTGACCGCCAGCATCGACGCCCTCACCGGGGGCTACCTCTCCGCCGCCCTGGAAAAATCGCGGTCGGAATAGCAATTCCGGGCGGATGAGGCATCCGCCCGTCAGGAGATGGGGTTATTCTCCTCCAACTTCATCCTCCTCACCATCCTGATCAGGCTTCTGGCCGAGACCTCCCTGTCCGGATTCGAGCTGGACCGATCGATCCGGGAAGGGCACCACTGGCGGCAGCGCGGCCAGGCCGCCCCCCGCGCCTCCTATCGGCAGATTCATTTTTACGAACGCTCGATCGCCGCCGACCCCCGGGTCGCCGCCTCCCACCTGGAACTGGCGGAAGTTTACTACGAACTGGCCATCTCCTACGGCCACCGCGATCTCTTTGACCGGGCCCTGGAATCGCTCTCGGCGGCCCTCGAGGTCGATCCGGGACTGGCCCCCGCCCACTACCGCCGGGGCACCATCTACTTCCTCCTCGGCGACTTCGCGGCCAGCCGGCGGGAGCTGGAGATATCCCGCCGGATGAGTTCCTCTACCTTCCCGGTTGGGGGCGGTTCCCCGCCGCCCGGGGATTGAGCAACGAGTTGGTCGCCGAACGTTTTCCGGTGAGCGAAGTCGAGAGATACCGTTGTCTGGTCACTGCGTCCGACCTGGTCGCGGCCCGGGTCCGGATCCGGGAGAGCGATCTCCTGGTCCGGGCAGATCGCGATCTGTCCTCCCCGGCCCGGGCGGCCCTGGTCCGCTGCCGGGAGGAGCTCGAGGGTTACCTCTACCGGCACCCGGAGTGGGGCCGGAGCCTGGTCCCGGTTTCGGCCGGAGAAAATCCGCCGGCGATCATCGCCGCGATGTCCCGGGCGGCGGCCGCTTGCGGGGTCGGCCCGATGGCCACCGTGGCCGGAGCCCTGGCCTGGTTCGTGGGCCGGGACCTCTCCCCCCGGGCCGGCGAGGTGATCGTGGAGAACGGCGGAGATATCTACCTGGACTGCCGGCGGGAGAGGATTGTCCTGGTCCGGCCCGGCCCCGGGTCGGATTGGCCGGGGCGGGTCGCGCTCCGGGTCCCCGGACACCCGGGACCGGTCGGCGTGGCGGCCTCCTCGGGACGGGAGGGCCGGTCATTGAGCTGGGGGAAAGCATCGGCGGCGGCGGTGACGGCGGAGGACTCGATCCTGGCCGACGGGGCCGCCACCGCCCTCGGCAACCGGATCCGCTCCGCCGAGCGGGAGCCCATCGAAGCCGCCCTGGGGGAAGTCCTGGCCATCCCGGGCGTCTTTGGTTGCCTGGTCATCCTCCCCGATCTGCTGGCCGTCCGGGGAGAGATCGAACTGGCCGATCCGGCCGGAGAAGCGGACGGCCCTCCGGGTCCCCGGTAGAGGGGATTGGCGGGCAAATTTATTGAGAAATTTCTGGTGACAAAATCCCCGTCTGTGATATGCTAAGTTTACGGGCAGGTAGGCTTGTCCTCGGTTGATCCGTCATCCGGGACAGGCATCTTCTGCAGATCACTTTCGCCTTATACAATAAAAATAAGCAACAAGGAGCAGGGCTATGTCCGCACCCGCCAGGCACCACCGGCCAGCCAGCCTCGTCATCCGGTCAGCAACCGCGCTTCTGATCTGTTTCGCCCTCTCCCTTCCCGGCACCAGCCAGGGACAAGTTTTAATCAATGAAGGGTTCGACGCCTGGCCGGTCAAGCCCGCCGGGTGGACTTTCAGCGGCATCGCCGACGGCGACATCTACACCACGGCCGGTGATTACGGGGCCGCCTCCCCCTCGCTCAAGCTGGACGCGGGTGGTGATTATATCACCACCGCCCCGCTGACCGCGCCGGCCCAGTTGCAGTTCTGGGTCAAGGGGCAGGGGACCGATATCACCAGCAGTCTCCTGGTCGAGGAATATTACGCCCCGGCCTGGGCGACGGTGACCGACATCTTCTCCCTCCCAGTTGTCGGCACGGTATTCGGCGGCCTGGCGCTCAATCCGTCCTCCACCCAGGCCCGGTTCACGTTCAACCAGAGCGTGGGCGACCTGGGCTTTGACGACGTGCTGATTATGGGCCTGGCGCCGACCCAAACCCCCACTCCAGCACCGACTCCGACCCCGACCCCGGAAGGATTCAAGACCCCGGTCCCCACTCCGACGCCGGAGATAGTTGTCGACTGCGAGGGGTTCGATGATTACGTGGCCTTTGACTGGATCGTTCCCGCCGGCTGGACCTTCACCGGGATCACCGGCAACTACACCGCCGCCGGCGATTACGGCACGGCCTCGCCGTCAGTCCGGCTGGACACCAACAACGCCCAGATCGTCACCAAGGAACTCGCCCATCCGGAAGCCCTCACTTTCTGGATCAAGGGACAGGGCAACGACGGCAGCTGCCGCCTGCTGGTCGAGGAGTATTACGGCGGGTGGACAAATGTTACCTCGGTCTATGCCTATCCTCCCCAGTGGCCGGCGGGCGCGGTCCTCGGGCCGTTCGCCCTGGACTCCCAGAGCACCCGGGCCCGTTTCACCTTCCAGAAGGACCAGATGAACCTGGCCTTCGACGACGTCTGCTTCACCCTGCTCGCCCCCACCCCGACGCCCCCGCCGTCCCCCACGATCTCCCCGACCCCCCAGGGCTATAAGACCCCGCCCCCCACGCCGTTTATGGAATGCGAGGGGTTTGACGATTTCCTGGATCCGTCCTGGGTGGTCCCCGTCAACTGGCAGTTCTTCGGGATCGGGGCCGGCGACAACTACACCGAGTCGGGTTACTACGGCGTCGCCTCTCCCGCGCTCAAGTTCTCCTCGAACTATGAAGGAGTGACGCGGGATAAGCTGGTCCGCCCGGTTGAACTCACCTTCTGGGTCCGCGGACAGGGCACGGAAGTCAGCAGCGCGCTCTTCGTCCAGGAATATTACGCCGGAAGCTTCACGACGGTCACCACGGTCAGGAACTTCCCGACCGATGCCGGCGCCGTCCTCGGGCCGTTCCCGCTGGAATTTTCGTCCACCCAGCTGAACTTCCTTTACCTGCGGGACGCCGGGGACCTCGAGCTGGCCTTTGACGATGTCTGCATCCTCTTCGCCGACGCCAGCCCCACCCCGGTGGGGTACAAGACCCCGGTCCCGACCCCGACCCCGATTACCGCCTGTGAAGGCTTCGATAATTTCCAGCTGGGCGTCCGCCCATCCGGGTGGACTTTCATCACGATCGACAGCGACGATACCTACCTCGATGCCGGCAATTACGGGGTCGCCGCCCCCTCGCTCCGGCTGGAATGGACCGATCAGGAGATTATCACCGGTCCGACCTACCGTCCGGAAAGCCTGACCTTCTGGGCCAAGGGACAGGCCGGCATCGGGACCTGCACGCTCTTTATCGAAGAGTACTACAATCCTGCCGGATGGTCGCCGGTGACCACGGTGGCCTTCTCCTCGTCGATTGCGGGGTCGGTGATCGGGCCGATCCCGCTGGATTTCCCCACCACCAATGTTTCTTTCAAGTACCAGTGGAACGGTATCTCCCTGGCCTTCGACGATGTCTGCTTCTATCAGGCCGACCCGACGCCTTCCGTTCCCCCCACCCCCGTTCCGCCCTCCCCGACGCCCACGATGCCCCCGGCGGGCCCTCCCGGCCCGATCAAGGGACGGGTCTACGATCGGGTGACCGGCGTTGGGATCGGCAACGTTTACGTGAGCGCCTTCCCGATGCTGGAAGGACTGCAGGCTTACGGGGATATGACCAACTCGGGCGGTTATTACACGCTCAATGAGCACAACCCCAATTTGCCGTCCGGTCTCTACATCCTCTACTGTTACGCGGTGGAGTCGATGGGAGTCCGCCGGTACCGCGACCAGTACTACAATCAGAAGGATGACAAAGCACTGGCGAACTATGTCCCCACCAACAGTTCCGGCATCGACTTCCCGCTTTACAGGGTAGGGGAGTATCCCACCCCGGCGCCGCCCACCCCGGTCCCGACCGTTACCCCGTTCTATCTGCCGATCCGGGTGGCGAGCGGCGACTACAACGGCGACGGCGTCTCGGACATCGCCATCTTCCGGCCCGCCTCCGGGCTCTGGGCGGTCCGCGGATTCACCCGGGCCTACTTCGGCCAGGCGGATGACATCCCGGTCTCCGGGGACTACAGCGGCGACGGTTCGGCGGACATCGCCGTCTTCCGGTCCGCCACCGGTCTCTGGGTGGTGCGCGGATTCACCCGGGCCTACTTCGGGAACGGGACCGATATCCCGGTCCCCGGGGATTACGACGGCGACGGTTTCGTGGACATCGCCATCTTCCGGAACGATCGCGGGCTCTGGGCGATCAAGGATGTCGACCGGAGTTACTTCGGCGGACCGGGCGATACGCCGGTTCACGGCGACTACACCGGCGACGGTTTTGCGGATGTTGCCGTCTTCCGGCCCTCCACCGGCCTCTGGGCGGTCCAGGACGTCACCAGGGTCTATTTCGGCTTCGCCGGCGATAGCCCGGTCCCCGGTGATTATCAGGGACTGGGAATGGTCAGCCCGGCATTATTCCGGCCGTCTTCCGGTCTCTGGGCGGTTCGGGGTTGGACCCGGACCTATTTCGGGAACGCCGCCTACCAGGCGGTTCCGGCCGGTTATTCCGGCGGCGGGTCCGACCGCATCGGCGTCTTCTGGCCCGCCTACGGTCTCTGGGCGGTGCGGGATTTGACCCGGCTTCATTTCGGCCGGGATTACGACCTGCCCGCCACCAGGTAAGAACCCGGCGGCCAATTAATGATTCAGCCTGTGACCAGGGAATCCTCCTGGAACCAGGGGTGTTCGGCGCCCAACCGGTTTTCGGGAAGGGATTTGATAGGAGACTAAGTTATGAAGCAGTTCCGTTCTCCTCATAGATCGGCCGGAGTTTGGCCGGAGGCCATCTTCACGGTGGCGCTGATTCTCCTGGCGGGCATTCCTGCCGCCCGGGCGGAACTCCTCCCCTTCGAACCGGATGACACGCTGGAGGAGATCCGTTACAAGATAGATCACAACGGTTACAGCTTTGCCGTGGCTCCCAACTGGGTCTTCAATATGGACCCGGAAGAGAAAGCCGCCTTCTTCAGCCGCCACCGGCCATCCTCTCCTCGGAGGCATTCCGCTCACGACGAAATCGGCCCCCTGGGTGTCCGCCTGGGCAAGACGGCCCTCCCGGCCACTTTTGACTGGAGGAATTACAGCGGCCGGTCCTATGTCGGCCCCGTCCGGGACCAGGGGGCTTGCGGTTCCTGCTACGCCTTCGGCGCCGCCGCCGCCGCGGAAGGAAGCTATAACTGGATGATGGGCAAGTATGACGATAACCGGTCGGATTTCTCCGAGGCGTTCATCGCTTTCTGCCTCTCCGACCACTACGGCGGTTTCAACGGTTGCAGCGGGGCGAACTACGATTACGACGAGCTTCAGGCACTGGTGGATTACGGCGTCGCCGCCGAGAGCGACTACCCATACCAGGACTATGAACAGGCCTGTCCGTTCTCGGCTTATCCTCCGCTGACCAGGTTCAAGTCCTGGCACCGGATCACCTGCAACGACATCGAGGCGATCAAGACCGCGATTATGACCTACGGCGTGGTGGACGCCGCGGTCTATGTCGGCTCCGCCTTCGTGGCTTATGCCGGCGGGGTTTACGAGGATACCAACACCGACTGCACCGGTTCCCCCTGCTACTACACCACCTCCAACCACGCGATCGCCCTGGTTGGCTGGGACGACAACCCGCCCGAGGGCGGCGGCGGGTGCTGGATCCTCCGCAACTCCTGGGGTTCGGACTGGGGCGAGGGCGGCTATATGCGGATCCGCTACACTTCCGCCGTGGTCGGCTGCGCCGCCTCCTACCTGGTCTACGAGGATACGGGGTCGGGGGCGGTTAAGATCGCGAGCTTCAATGTCAGCAAGGTCGGGACCATTGCCGGAGAGGAGACCATCCGGACCTTCCAGGGCTTGCAGCCGGACATCGCCCTCCTCCAGGAATGGGGGATGGCCGCCGGGGCCCACCGCGGGTATGTCGACGAGGCTTTCGGTCCCCAGTTCTACTACTATCTCGGCTGGGCCCCCGAGTTCTTCGGTCCGGGTTCGGCGATGAACAACGGGATCGTCAGCCGCTGGACTATCACCAGCTCGGGGTTCTGGAAGGATGCCGTTTCCCCGAACACCAATGACGCGGTCGCCTGGGCCGAGATCGACCTGCCCGGGGAGACCGACCTCCTGGCCGTCTCCCTTCACCTGAAAGCGGGGGATACCGCGCAGGACAAGGCTGACCGGATCACCCAGGCCAACTCGGTCAAGGCCAATATCGAGAGCTACCAAACTTCCCAGGGCTTCAACGGTTACGTGGTGGTCGGGGGCGATTGCAACTTTGCCAACTACCAGGACGCCGCGCTGGAGGTCTTCTCCACTTTCCTCTCGCCGACGAACCACCGGCCGGCGGACCATCTCGGCAACCAGAATACCAACGAGAAGAGGGACCGGCCCTATGACTGGGTAATGCCCGATCCGGCGCTTGATGCCAAGCATACCCCCCTGGTGATCGGAACCGAGAACTACCGTTACGATGATGGGATCGTATTCGATAGCCACGTCTTCTGGGCCCAGGGGGACGACCCGGCTCCTTCCCCGGACACCGAGCTCTGGAACCTGCCGCCGGTCAGGTACGGGGATTCCCACAGCGGAGCCACCGACCATATGGCGGTGATGAAGGCCTTCGCCGTCTCGGCCGGGCCCGCTCCCACCCCCGCGCCGATCACGATGGGACCGATCTCGGGGCGGGTCTATGACCGGGAGACCGGCAGGGGAATCTCCGGGGTTTATGTCAGGGCCTTTGGGGGTATGGTTTCGGCCGGCCTGTCCGACGGGAACGGTTATTACCGGACTTCGACCCTGAACGCCGGCAGTTACACGGTGCTGGCCGACTCTTCCAGCCAGCCGGAATACCGTAACCAGTATTACAACCAGAAGGACAGCGCCGTCCAGGCCTGGCTGGTCCCTTCCAATACCGGGGGCATTGATTTCCCTCTCTATCGCCGCTATGTTTACCCCACCCCGACCCCCGGGGAGACCCCGCAGCCGCCCCCGGAGTGGCTGCCGTCCTCGATCGACACCGCCGACTACGACGGCGACGGGACCAGCGATATCGCCGTCTTCCGGCCGTTCACCGGCCTCTGGGCGGTCAAGGGTCTGACCCGGTTTTACTTCGGCCGGGCCGGGGATATCCCGGTTCCCGGCGATTACGCCGGCGACGGCACTTCCGACTTCGCCGTCTTCCGGTCCGCGTCCGGACTCTGGGCGGTGCGGGGAGTGACCCGGGCCTATCTCGGTCAGGCCGAGGACCTCGCCGTGCCCGGGGATTATGCCGGCACCGGTTCCGCCGGTTTCGCCGTCTTCCGTCCGTCTTCCGGTCTCTGGACGATTCGGAACCTGACCCGGGAGTATTTCGGGCGGCCCGGCGATTTGCCGGTACCGTTTACATCCGGATCCGGGAAGAAGGAGATGGTGGTCTTCCGCCGGGACAACGGGCTCTGGGCGGTTCGCGGGGTGACCCGGGCCTATTTCGGCCGGAACGGGGATCTCCCGGTCCCCGGAGATTACTCCGGCGGGGGGACTGCCGATGCCGCCGTTTTCCGGGACAGCTCCGGTCTCTGGGCGGCGAGGGGAGGGGACCGGACCTATTTCGGCGGTTCCGGCGACCGGGCGGTCCCCGGCAATTACCGCGGGTTTTCCGCGGTTGATATCTCCGTCTTCCGGGGGAACACCGGTCTCTGGGCGGTCCGGGGGCAGACCAGGATGTACTTCGGCCAGGCCGGCGACCGCCCGGCGTCCGGTCTCGCGGTCAATCCGTCCGGAGCGCCGGTTCTCTGATCGGCTTGACCGTTTACTGTCAAGGATGACTTGAGGTTTTGGGGAAACCCTGACCCTGTCCGGTCGGGGTTTCTTTTTATCTCCCCGGGATATGTTGACCATCGCGCATCGCGGAGCTTCGGCTTTGGCCCCGGAGAATACCCTGGCCGCGTTTCGGGCGGCGATCCGGGCGAAGGCGGACCTGGTGGAGATGGATCTCCGGATCAGCCGGGACGGGGAGGCGGTGGTCTTCCACGACCGTACCCTGGAGCGGACGACCGACGGGACGGGGCCGGTGGGGGAGAAGACCCTGGCGGAACTCAAGGGGCTGGACGCCGGGGCCTGGTTTTCGGAGGAGTTCCGGGGCGAGCGTATCCCCACCCTGAGAGAGGCCCTGGACCTGGCCGCTTCATCCCGGCTCGGGCTTTGCCTGGAGCTGAAGATCGACCGGGGGGAAGCGGAGTCCCGCGGGAGGCTGGTTTCCCGGGTTCTGGATGAGCTGGACGCTAACCCCTTCCCGGGGCGTCTCTTCCTGGCTTCCTTTGATCTCCCCGCCGTCCGGATGGTCCGCTCCCGCCGGCCGGATTTATCCACCGGCCTGATCTTCCGGGATCCCGGGACCTGGGGCCGTTTAACCGCCGCCGGCCTGGCCGGAGTGGGTCTCCTCTCCGCCCGCTGGGATATCATTACCGCCGACCGGACGGGGGCCGCGCACCGGGAGGGCAAAGTGGTCTGGGCCTGGACGGTTGATGACCGGGAGAGACTGGAGCCGGTCCGGGCGGCGGGGGTGGACGGGGTGGCGAGCAATGACCCGGCCTGGCTGAAGCGGGAGCTGGACCGATCAAATTGAGAAAATGGTTAAACCGGGGAAAACAATGAAAAAGACGGTGTTGCTGGCGGCGCTCTTCGGCCTCTTGAGTTCATCGGCAGTCTTCTCCCAGACCCGCTGGATGCGGCTCCATCCCGAGGTCTCCTGGAAGTACCTGGAGCACTGGGAGAGGGAGCACCAGTGGCTGACCCCGGCCCGGGAAGGGCGGATCCATTTCGAGAAGCACGAGGTCGGCCGGGCGCGGCCCTTGCTGGAGCGGGCGGTGGCCGAAGGAGCGGCCGACGGCCGTCTCTTTTACGAGCTGGGCTACAGTTGCCGGGTGCAGGGCGATAACGATGCCGCCCTGGAGAATCTGCGGAAGGCGGCCGACCTCCTGTCCCGCGAGGATCCCGGGCATCTCTACAACTTCAACGCCCGTTACCTCTCCGGGCTGATCCTCGAGGAGAGGGGGGAAGAGGAGGCGGCCCTGGTCCGCTACTCCGAGGCCCTCGAACTCCGCCCGGAGGTCTCCGCCCTCCGTTACCGCCGGGCCTATCTCCTCTCCCGGCGGGGAGAAGCGGCCGCCGGCCGGCGGGAGATTGAAAGTGTTCTGGAGCGGGAACCGGACTCCGGCCCCGCCCTCTTCCTGGCCGGGCTGCTGGCCCTCGAGGCCGATGATTACTCCGCCGCCCGGCAATACCTGGAGCGGGCCCTCGCCGCCGGCGTGGACCCGGCCCCGGTTCACTACGGTCTCGGGCATATCGCCCTCCGCCGGGAAGAGGTCCCGGAAGCCTTCAGCCATTACGAGAGCGCGCTGGCGGCCGATCCCGCGCACCGGGAGGCTTTGGTGGCGCTGGCCAACCTCTCCTACCGGGAGGATGACCTCGAGCGGGCCCGGAAGTACTTTGAACTCCTGGCCGGCCGCGAGCCGGAAGGGGCCCGCTGGCATTACAACCTGGGAATCGTCTATCGCGACCTGGGATTGGAGGAACTTTCCGGGAAGTCGCTGGACGAGGCCCGTCGGATTGACCCGGAGCTGCTCTCCCGAGCCCGTCTGGCCGCGGAAGCTTCCGAGCCTTTCGCCCGGGCGGGAACGATGCTGGGGGAGGGGAGGTACCGGGAGGCGATCGGCCTCTATCGCCAGGTTCTGGCCGAGGATCCGTTCTATACCCCCGCCCATTTCAACCTGGCGGTCGCCTACCGGAGGATGGGGCAGGGGAGGAGGGCCTTCCGGCAGTACGGGCGGCTGCTGCGGATAGATCCCGACCAGGGTCCGGCCCATCTCAACGCGGGGATCATCGCCATCGATTTCCGGGACCGGCCGTCCGCCGCCCACCACCTCCGCCGCTACCTCCAGCTGGAACCGGCCTCCCCCCAGGCCGATTTGGCCAAGCGTTATCTCCGGGAGATGAGAGGCTGGTAAGGTCTTTGCCGCCGAGAAGAAACCGATTCCCTTTGCCCCGCCTTACAATTCCGTCAAATCCTGGTATATACGAGTTCAGCATATTCCACATTTTTATTTCCCCCGGGATCCCTCAATCCCGGGGGGAATAAGAATCATTCGTACTCGGCGGCCAGCGCCTGCCCCCCGTCGGCCTGGGTGTACTCCATCGTCCGGATCGAGGAGTCGCCCAGAATCTCCGGCTTCAGGGGACAGGTCTCCAGGATGTCGCAGTTGCGGCAGAACTTGTTCTTCTTCGGCGGGAAGCAGGGGCTCTCCTCCTGGTCGGGGGTGTGGGTCTCCTGGTAGAGCCGGATCTTCTCCTTCATCTCCGCCGCCGTCGCGTCGATCGCGGCCACCACCCCGGGGATATCCTCCTCCTTCCGGGTGGTCACCATCCGTTCGTCGAAGTTGGTCATCAGCAGGGAGAGCTGCCTGATCTTGAGGTCGAAGAGGGTCTGGCAGGCCCAGAAGTAAATGGTCAGCTGGTCGTCCTGGTCGACCGCCTGCTGGCTCCGCCGGGTCGGCTCGGTCTTGTAGTCGAGGATCTCGTAGGTTCCGTCGTCCAGCTCGTCAATCCGGTCGACGAACCCGGTCATCACCGCGTTGCTGCCCAGGGGAACCTCGAAATAGGCCTCGATCGCCCAGGCCGGTTTATATTTCCCGTCGGCGCAGTAACGCCGGTGGTAGCGGGTCAGCTGTTCCACCCCCTTCTGGTAATACATCCGCTTCTCTTCCTCGTCCCGGTAGCCCTCGAGGTGGTTGTTGAAGGCCGCCTCCCAGAGAGCGAGCAGGTGCTTGAGCGAACCCTTCCGATCCCCGTGCGGGTCGTAGAAATTTTCGAAAGCCTCGTGGATCGCGGTCCCGAAGGAGAAGAACGGTTTCGGCTCCCGGCTGAAACGGCCGTCCAGGTAGGCGCTCTTCCAGGCCCGGGGGCAGCGCTTGTAGGAACTGAGCTTGGAGTAGCTGAGCCGGAGCCGTCCCCGGAAGACCTCCGGGGTTTCCCCGGCCACCTCCCGCGGAGTGACCGGCCAGGCGGGGCATTGCTCCAGGTAATTGCAGGAGCTGCAGAGCGCCCCCTTCTCGGCCAGGGCGGCCGGGTCGTTCGGGTTCCGGGAGCCGGGAAGGAACCGGCCCAAAAAACCCTGCAGGGGATTCCTGCCCTTGGCCAGAGCGGCGATATTCTCCGCCGTCTCGTCGATCCGGTCGCTGACGCGTCTGATATCCTCGGAGGTGGGCGTGATCGTGATCTTCCGGTTGGCCCGCAGGAAGTAAAAGCTCACCTGGGAGACCTTCCCCTCCAGCCTCTTGTGGGCGTTCGCTCCCAGGTAGATGATGATGGCCTGGGGGTCGCGCGCCAGTTCCGCCGGTTCCATCACGTTCTTGCCCGTCTTGTAATTGATCGCCTCGTAAGTCCCGTCCGGGAGCAGGTCGACCCGGTCGACCCGGGTGGAGATGAAGCACTTCCTGGTCTTGGCCTTCACCATCAGGTTCAAATACCTGACGTTGTGTTTCTCGGCGGAGAACGATTCGTAGAAGTCTTTCAGGATGGTCTCCCCCAGGTAACGGTACTGCTGTTCCTCCCCGGGGTTGGGATAGCCGGCCGAATCCCAGTTCCGGTCGAGGAGGTTGAGGAGGAAATCCCGGGAGGGGAGGGGGGTGTTCCCTTCCTTGTGAAAATACTCCAGGGCGTCGTGGAGGGACTTGTAAAAGCTCAAGGCCGCCCCCGGCCGGGAGTCGGCGGACACCTGGTCGATATGGGCCAGCTTGTACTTCAGGGGGCACTGAAGAAAGGTCTTGATCTGCCCCAGGGATAACTTTATCGGGTCCATCTCGCCCTCCTTTGTGATTATTGAGATATGCCGGGTCCTGGATCCGGTCCGGCGACGGGGAAAGGTTTGCCTTATACTATCACGCCGATCCGGCGGGCAAAAGAGTAATTTGGATTGAATCGGGGGCGAATTATGCTAATCTCTCTCCTGTTCAATAAGCGCCGGGACCGCCGGTCGCCCGGCAACGACTCTCGATGAAGATATATTTCCCCCGCAAGCGGATCAACGCCCCCCGCCTGATCATCCTCTCCTTTGCCGGGACGATCCTGGCGGGGACGATTCTTCTTCTCCTGCCCTTCTCCACCCGGGCGCCCGGGATGATGCACCCGGTGGACGCCCTCTTCACCTCCGCCTCCGCCGTCTGCGTGACCGGCCTGACCGTGGTCGATACCGGGACTTTCTTCACTTCTTTCGGTCAGGGGATAATCCTGCTCCTGATCCAGCTCGGCGGGTTGGGGATTATGACGATGTCCACTTTCTTTCTGATTGTGCTCCGCAAGCGCCTGACCCTGAAGGAGCGGATCACGCTCCGGGACACCCTGGGAGAGGAGAAGATCGCCGGGCTTCCCGGTCTCATTTTCCTGATCGTGGGGATGACTCTCTTCCTGGAGACGGTGGGGGGCGGGATCCTCGCCTGGAGGTTCCACCGCTTTTACGGCTACCCGGCCGCCCGAGCCATCACCCACGGACTCTTCCACTCCATCTCCGCCTTCTGCAATGCCGGTTTTTCCCTTTATCCCGACAGCCTGGCCCGTTTCGCCGGCGACGGGGTCGTGCTCGGGGTTATGTCCGGACTGATCCTGCTCGGGGGGTTCGGCTTCGTGGTCTGGTTCAACCTGACCCATATCTATTTCTGGCGCCGGGACCATATCCGGAGGGGCCGGCTGCGGCTTCAGACCCGGATCGTCCTGGCGATGAGCGGGATCCTGCTGGCGGTGATGTTCCTCTTCTTCCTGGGGGCGGAGTGGGACAACACCCTGGCCGGCCGAGCCCCGGCGGAGAGGCTGTTCTCCGCCTTCTTCCACGCCGTCACCCCCCGGACCGCCGGTTTCCATACCCTCCCGGTCTCCCGGATGGTCCCCGCCACCCTCTGGATGACTATGGCGATGATGTTCATCGGCGCCTCTTCCGGCGGTACCGGGGGCGGGATCAAGACCTCCACCTTCGCCGTGATCCTGGCCTCGGCCTACCGGATGGTGACGGGGAAGGAACAGGTGGTGATCTGGCGCCGGAGCATCGCCGACGGGACGGCGGTCAAGGCGATCAGCATCGCCGTCATCTCCCTGGCCCTGATCTTCGTCTCCTCGGGTCTCCTGATGCTCCTGGAAACTCCCCTTTCCCTCGCCGAGTGCCGGGCGGGATACCTGGGCGATATCCTCTTCGAGACCGTCTCCGCTTTCGGGACCGTGGGTCTCTCCAGCGGGGTCACCCCCCGGCTCTCCTACCCGGGCCGGCTGGTGATCGTGCTGACTATGTTCCTGGGCCGGATCGGTCCCCTGACCCTCGCCCTCCTGGTCGGCCGACGCCGCCTGGCCGCTGACTCCCTGCGCTATCCGGAAGAAGGGGTGATGGTCGGTTAGGTCAGCCGGATCAGAGGGGTGAGGGGGGCAATCCGGATCGCGCAGCTTGACGCCGTTTTTCCTGCCCCGGCGGCCTGGATATGGTATTATAGACTGAAATTTTCCGGAGGTAAATTTTACCATGAAACAGTTCGTCGTGATCGGGGCTGGCCGTTTCGGGTCGGCGGTGGCCGTCACCCTGGCCCGGAAGGGAGAACAGGTGATGGTCCTGGACAAGGACGAGCAGACCGTCCAGCGGTTGAGCGAGATCGTCACCCAGGCAATCCAGATCGATGTCACCGAAGACCCCAAGTCCCTGGAGCGTCTCGATCTCGGCGAGATGGACGCGGCCGTGATCGGGATTGCCGGAGACCTGGAGGCGGCGATTCTGGTCACTCTCCAGCTCAAGGAGATGGGGGTCAAGACCGTGGTGGTCAAGGCCAAGACCAATGCCGAAAAGAAGATCCTCAGCCGGATCGGGGCCGACCGGATCGTCTTCCCGGAGCGGGATATGGGGATCCGGGTGGCCAATTCCCTCATCTCTCCCACCATCTTCGATTACATCCAGGTCTCGCCCGGGTTCGGAATCGTGGAGACCAGGGTCCCGGCGGCCATCCGGGGCCAGACCCTGGTGGAGGCCAACATCCGGGCCCGCTTCGGGATCGACATCGTCGCCATCCGCCGGCGAGCGCCGAGCCTGGACCGGGAGGGCGAGTCGGAGCTGAAGGACACCCTGGTGATCGCCCCCCGGGCGGAGGAGGTTCTGGGGGAGAACGACATCCTGGTCATTATCGGTGCGGAAGAAAAGATCGAAAAATTCAAGTCCCTTTGAATTTTCCGGCGGAAAATCCAAGACCAGAATGAGAAAAATCCGTTTTTTCCCGAGGAAGGAAAGGAATCTCCTGGAACGTATCGAACAGGACCCCCAGAATCTGGAGAACTATCTCCTTCTGGGCAAGCTCTATTTCCTCAACTCGGACTATCCCAAGGCGGCCGAGATCTACGAGAAGGGTCTGAAGGTCTTCCCTCGGGACAAGTCCCTGCTCTACAACTACGCGGTTACCCGCGAGGCGCAGCAGGATATCGAAGGAGCCAAGGAACTGCTCCTCGAGGTCCTCTCCATCGACCCGAATTACCAGTCGGCCCAGGAGCACCTCGACAGCATCACGGATTTTTAATCCCCGCATCCGGACGGGCGGCTCCCGCGGGGGAATCAGCCGGGCGGCTTCCCTCAATCTGAACAACCGCGTACCTTCCCGGGTCTGATACCTTGATGAACTCACCCTGGAATAATGCCCCGCCCCGGCCCGGGTTCTTCCCCCCGGCCACCCCCGCGGTGCGGGTTCTGATCACCCTCAACGTGGTTGCTTTTCTCTTCGCCCGGCTGGGGGGGGAGAGCCGTTTCTTTTATCTCTTCGGCCTGGTCGTCCCGGAGGTCTTCCGGAGCCTGCGGCTTTACCAGTTCGTCACCTATCTCTTCGTGCACGCCGGCCCCCTCCATCTCCTCTTCAATATGGTGATCCTCTATTTCTTCGGCCGGGAGCTGGAGATTTACTGGGGAACCCGGTACTTCTTGAGGTACTACTTCGTCTCCGGGATCGGGGCCGGTATCATCTCCTTGCCGTTTATGTGGGGAGCCGGCGTCCCCCTGGTCGGGGCCTCGGGAGCGCTTTTTGCCCTCCTGATCGCCTTCGGGATGCTCTTCCCGGAGCGGGTGGTCACCTTCCTCCTCTTCTTCATCCTCCCGTTACGGATGCGGGCCCGGCAGATGGTGCTGGTCTTCATCGGCCTGGAACTGCTCTTCCTGCTCGGCCGGGAAGGGGGAGGGGGGATCGCCCATTTTGCCCACCTGGGCGGCGCCCTGGTCGGTTTCCTCTACCTGAAATGGCCCAGCTGGAGAATGAGATATCTCCCGCGGACGCCTCCGGTCGAACCCCGGGTCTCCTACCGCGAGGAACTGGACGCCGTTCTGGAGAAGCTGGCCCGGGAAGGGTGGGGGGGGGTTGAGCGGGGAGGAGAAGGACTTCCTCCACGACGCCCGGCATAATCTATGAGGCGGTGAGCGAGGTTACCGATGCGCCGAATAATCCTGATTCCGGTTTTCCTGATGCTGGGCCTGGCCCCGCAATCTTCGCCGGCCGGGCCGTCCGCCGGGGAGAAATGGGCGGAGCTGGTCGAACAGGCGGCCGCGCGGGAGGAATACGGCCTCGCCCTCGACTATCTGCACCGTCTGGAGAGCCGGGAGCCGGGCAACCCATCTCTCCGCCGGGCGCGGATCCAGCTGCTCAAGGCCCTCGGCGCCCAGTACTACCGCGACCGGAATTTCCTGCGGGCGCGGGAGACCTATCTCCAGGCGCTGGACCTGGACCCGGAAAATTACAGCGTCCTGAGAATGCTGGGCGAGATCGCCTACTTCTCCCAGCGCCTGGAAGCGGCGGCCGATTACTGGAACGAGGCCCTCGCCCTTCAGCCCGGAGACCGCGAACTGGCCCGGCTCCTGGCGCAGTTGAAGGAGGAATCGGCGGTGGAATCGGGTCTCGACGCCTCCATTCTCGCCAACTTCGACATCCGCTATACCTCCGGTTCCCGGGCCTACCACATCAAGGAGATCGAGAACTGGCTGATGGAGGCCTACCGGGAGATCGGTTACGACTTCAACTACTACCCGGACCGCCCGGTCGTGGTCCTGCTCTACACCCCGGAAGAGTTCTCCCGCGTCCGGTCAACCCCGTCGTGGGTGGGGGCGCTCTACGACGGCAAGGTCCGGCTCCCGGTTCGGGGGGACGCTCTCTCCCCCCGGGAGATCAAGAAGATCCTCTGGCACGAGTATACCCACGCCGTGATCAATGACCTGTCCGGGAGCAACTGTCCCCGCTGGCTCCACGAGGGGCTGGCCCGGTACCAGGAGGCCAGGATCGAGCCGGTCGATCTGCCCGACCTGGGGCGGGACCCGGACCGGCTGATCCCCCTTCTCGAACTGGACCGGGCCTTCGGTTTCGACCAGGACCCCGCCCGGGTCCGGCTGGCCTACGACCAGGCCTACTCCCTGTCCGGCTACCTGATCAACCGCTACGGATTGTGGCGGATCAACGTCATCCTCCGGGAGCTGAAGAAGGGGATCGCCTGGCCGAAGGCGTTCGAGAACGAGTTCCTCTTCCCGGCCACCGATCTCGAGCGGGAGTGGCGGGAGAAAATCTGATCGTGAAGACCGCCCTGATCGTCAACCCCGCCGCCAGCCGGATCCCCGCCGCCAAGAAGCTGCGGCGGGCCGAGGCGGAGCTGGGCCGCCGCGGATTCTCGGTCACGGTTTACCCGACTTCCGGACCCCTGGAGGCGACGGCTCTGGCCCGCCGGGCGGCGGGGGAGGGGAGCGGCCTGGTGATCTCGATCGGCGGGGACGGAACCCTGAACGAGGTCATCAACGGGATCGCCGGGACCCCCGCCCGGCTGGGGATCATCCCCGCGGGGTTGAGCAACGTCCTGGCCCGGGAGCTGGAGATCCCGGAGGAGTTCGACCGGGCCCTCGAGGTGATCTTCGCCGGCCGCGGCCGCCGCATCGATCTCGGGCGGGTCAACGGACGATATTTCTCGATTATGGTCAGCGTCGGTTTGGACGCCGAGGCGGTCCGGATTGTCAGCCCGGCCGCCAAGCGGTTCCTGCGGCGCTATGCCTATCACCTGGCGGGTTTCCGGGCCCTGGCCTTTTTCCGGCCGGGACCGTTCACCCTCCTGCTCGACGGGGAAGCAGAACTCTCCGGGCGGGCCGCGGTGATCTCCAACTCCCGGTTCTACGGCGGTCCTCACCAGATCACCCCCGCCGCCCGTTCCGATGACGGCCTCCTCCACTGCTGCGTCTTCGAGAGGGGACGCCGGCGGGATTACGCCCGGTATTTCTGGGGGGTGCTCCGCAAGAACCACCACCGCTTCGCCGATGTCGCGTTCCGCACCGCCCGGACCATCGAGATCGCCGCTCCGGGCCTGCCGATCCAGGCCGACGGCGATTACCTCGGCCGGACCCCGGCCCGGATCCGGATCCTTCCGGGAGCACTGACGGTCCTGGCGCCGGAAATAAGCGAATAAATCCGTCACCTCTCCGTCTAAACGGTAAAGGACGATGGACTATCCCGATGACCTGGAACTGGTCCGGCGATGCCGCCGGGGGGATGTCGACTCATTCCAGGGCCTGGTCGAGAAGTACCAGCAGCGCCTTTACCTGATGGTTTACGGGATAGTGCTGGATCGGGAACAGGCCCGGGACCTGGCCCAGGAGGCCTTTATCAAGGCCTACCATTCGCTGAAGACCTTCCGGGGAGAGTCGGGTTTCTACACCTGGCTCTACCGGATCGCCTTCAACCTGGCCCTGGACGCGAAAAGGCAGCGGGCCGGCCGGGAGATGGTGGAATACGATGACTCCCAGAAGCTCGATCCATCCGTTTCCTCGGAAGGCAGCTTGCCCCGCCCGGACCGGGTCCTGCTCGGACGGGAACTGCGGGAGGCGCTGCGGCGGAGCCTGGAGTCGCTCTCCGGGGTCCAGCGCACGGCCATTGTTTTAAGAGAATGGGATGGAAGGAGTTACGAAGAAATAGCCCGGGTGATGAAGTGCTCCCGGGGGACGGTGATGTCCCGGCTGCATTGCGCCCGGGAGAAGCTCCGGGAGAGCCTGCGGCCATACCTGGCCGGGGCGGAGTAAGGACGCCAAGGCGATGAAGAGACCCAGGACCAACTGCCGGGAGATAGGAAAAATTCTCGGGGCCTACCACGACGGGGAACTCTCCCCCTCCGCGGCCGCCGCCTGTGAGCGCCACCTGGAGACCTGCTCCCGCTGTCGGCGTTCGCTCGGGGATTACCGGTCGATCGGCCGCGGCCTAGCCGGAATGGCCCGGGAAGCGGGGGAGGGGGGGGAGATCTCCCTCTGGCCGGAAGTCCGGCGGCTCCTCCGGGAAGGGAGGCCGGCTGTCCGGCCGGAAAGGACCGGCGGGAGGTTCTCCCTGGTCCTCCGGCCAGCCTGGGTCGGCCTGGGACTGAGCGTCGCCGCCGCCCTCATCCTCTTCTTCTCCGGCGTCTTCACCGGGGAGAGACTGCCGGCCAATTACTGCCGGATCGAATCGATCAACGCCCCCGAACATAACCTGATGATCCATCAGAGCCGGAGCGACGGGTTGACCATCATCTGGCTCACCGAGTGAGGAAAGTTATGAAATTGTCCGCCAGCCTGATTCTCGTTCTCCTTGCGGCCGCCCTGGCGCCGATCTCCGGCCGGGGCGAGACGATGGAGGTGACCGTCGACGTCCTCGAGCCGACCGACCGGCCCGGCGAACTGCCCCCGGGGTTGCGGTATCTCGAGGAGACGATGAGCCGGTCTCCCCTGAAGTACCGGAACTACCTGGAACTGGCCACCGCCTTCCGGGCGATCCCCCTGGGCGGGGAAGAGACCATCCGGTTCGACCTCCGCCAGCGGCTAAAAATAGTAATCATTCCTAAACAGATCGAGGGGGCGACCGTCCGCTTCCAGCTCAAGCTCTGGTCGGGCGGCCAGCTGATTCTCGACACCGAACTATCCCTGGCCCGCCGGGGTACGGTGATGGTGAACGCCCCCGGCGACCCCAACCTCATCATCGCCGTCTCCGAGGGATTTTAGCCGACCGCGGCCCTGGGCGGCCGCGGGCGGATAAGATCACTTGATATCGGCATTCCCGCCTGCTTTACCCGGCTCCTGCCGTGCGCCCGGCCCCGAAGCCTGCCGGGGGAGTGCATACACGTTCCCCGGGCACACGTAACCTCTGTTCCTGTCCAAGCCCTCCGCCACCTCGTGCCGCGGCCAAGAATAAGATAACCGGTTTGCAGTTACCCCGTTAGCTCAGCCAAGACCCCCCGCCAGCTTTTCCGGGGGGTGAATCGGTTCATCGGTCAGCCCGTCTCTTCCCGGCGCCGACCTCCGCAGCCTTGTGCCGCGGGTGAATAAGTTCAGCGGCTAACCGCCTCGCCCACGCCCAAAACCTCATTGAAGTTCTCAACGGCTTATCCACAGATTATCCACACAGGGGCTATCCTGAGGCGCAACTAATTAGCGCACAACTTGATGCATAAATTTGCCCTGCATTCCTGTCGTACAGATTAGTTTACATAAGGAACCTTATCGTCATCAGTGTCAGATTCAGATTCCGGCCTTGATCCGGACAGTCATAGCGGGAAAGATTTCGTAGCCGCCGGCTTCAGCCTGCGAAGTTAGGCACCCTTGCAGCAGCAGGCTTCAGCCTGCGCGGGGATCCGGGATGAGTTTAGAGCGCCGCTCGGCGGCTGAGCCACTCTTCGATCAAGAGGGCTTTGCCCGGCCGGGGAAGAGCCTTGCCGTTGAGCCAGCGGTAAACCGTGTCCCGGGAGACGCCGGCGGAACGGGCCAGGTCGGCCATATTGGCATCAAAACCCCGATGCCGCTCCCAGTAGGCGATCAGGCGGGCGGCAACGGTTTGGATCCGGGGATCGCCGTTCATTTCATCTGCGCGGCCTTCTCTTGATCCGCGATCGGGAGGGTAAAGGTTATGGTGGTCCCCTGCCCCGGTTGGCTGGAGACGGCGATCGTGGAGCCGTGTTCTTCGATGATCTTCTTGACCAGGGACAGGCCCAGTCCCAACCCGCGTTGCCGACCGCCTCCAGCCGTCTCCCCCTGCCAGAATTTATCAAAGATCTTCTCGCGGTCCGGGGCCGGTATTCCTTTTCCCTGATCGATGACCAGGACCTCGATCTCCTTTTCTTGGCCTCTCCGGGCCCGCAGCCGCACGGTCCCCCCGGCGGGACTGAACTTGATCGCGTTATCGAGCAGGTTGATCAGAACCTGGGTGATCTTGTCCTCGTCCGCCCGGACCGGGGGCAGGCCGGGTTCCACTTCGCTTTCGATCCTGATGCTCTCGGGCTCGGCCACGGACTGCATCAGCCGGACGCAGTGATCAAAAAGGGCGGGGACCGGGAACTCGGCGAGATTGAGTTCTCTCTCCTTCTGCTGGGCGGCGAAGGAGAGCATCTTCTCGATCAGTCCGGTCAACCGCTTCAGGCTCTTGACCGAGACTTCCAGTCCCTCCCGCTGGAGATCGGTCAGCCTCCCCAGTTTCTCGTCCAGCATCATATGGAGATACCCGGTCATCGAGACCAGCGGGGTGCGCAGTTCGTGGCTGATCGACGAGATGAATTCCGACTTCAGGTCGTCCAGCCCCTTCAGTTGCTGGTGGGCTTCCCTGAGGGCGGCCAGGCTCTGGCGGAGATCGTAAAGGAGGTAGATGCCATCGATGGCGCTGGCCAGTTCATCGGCCAGGTTCTGGCAGATGAACTGGATCTCCTGGTTCCGTCCCGACCAATCCTGGAAACCGGCGTAAAGCATCCCGAGGATTTTGCCCTTAACCAGGAGAGGCACCGCCACCGAAGAAGAGATATCGCGCTCCTTCAGGTAGAGACCGAACCCGTCCCGGGCGGAGCTGATGCTGGTGGGGACCTCCCGGATGATCGGCTCCTTCCTTCCCACGATCTCGGCGACCAGGGTCTCCGGGAGGGAGAAGATGGTGTGACGGGTCTGGCCGGGTGCGGGGGCGGGGATGACGTGATAGTAAACGAACTGGTTCCGGGGGTAGAGTTTGCCCCCCCTCCCGACCAGGGCGATCCCCAGTTCGTACCAGGGCCAGAGCGGGAAGGCGAGGATCTCTTTCCGGGCTTTCTCGATCGTCTGTTCGAGATCGCGCACCGTGTTGATATTGTGGGCGACCCGCCCCAGGAAGGCGATGGTCTGGATCTTCCGGTGGAGATTGGCCCGCATCATCTCGATGCTCCCGGCCAGCCTCCCCACCTCGTCCCGTCCGGTGACGGCCAGGGGCTGGTCGAGTACCCCCTCCCCCATCTCCCTGGTCTTCTCCGTCAGCCGGGCCAGGGGACGGGTGATGGAATGGATGATCGTCCAGAGGAGCAGGAGAAAGACCGCCGTGATCGCCCCGGTCAGGTAAACCTGGAGCCGGATCAGCCGGCCTTCGATAACGTCGATCTTTTCCCGGGAGATCCCGAGATAGATCCGGCCGATCTTCCCCACCGGGGACTCCATCACGATATCCTGTTCTTCGTGATGGGCGCGGTCCGGAGGGTACGGCGGTTCGCCGGCGAGCATTCTCTCGAACTGGCCGGAAGTGAGGCCGGTCTTGGTGCTTTCTCCCCGGGGTCCGACGATGGCGGCGTAGAGGATGTTCTCCTGCCCGGCCGCGAAGCTGACATACTGTTCCAGCAGCCGGTGGTCGGCTTCGAAGAATCCCTGGTAGGCCGCGCTGATCGCCACCACCTGCCCCATCGTCCGGGCCATCTCTTCCGCCCCCGCGCTCAGGGCGCCCCGGAGATGCCGGATGGAGATCCAGGTGGTGATGACGGAGACGCAGAGAATACCGGACAGGACCAGCAGCGCCAGGCGGGCGCCGAGTCCGAAGAACCACCGCCTGCCCTCCGGCCGCGGCGGGAGGAGAAATGATTTATTCCGGCCGGCGGTCTCCATCGGACCTATCTGACCAGTCCCCAGCGGCGGGGCGGCCAGTACTTGAAGAAGACATTGCCCTGCATAAACTTCTCGGGAACGAAACCCCAGTAACGGCTGTCCCGGCTGTTGGAACTGTTATCCCCCAGGACGTAGTAGTGGTCCTGCTGGAGGGTGTAAGCGGTCCGGGGCTGCCCGTCAATATAAACGATCCCATCCTGGATCTCCAGCTTCCGTCCATCGTGGAGGACCAGGGCTTCCCACTCCCGCCGGGTCTCCGGATCGAGGTCGATCTCCATCCCCCGGGCGGGGATTGTGAACCGCTGGCCGGTCTTTCCCCAGGCCGGTACTCCGGGGGGGAGGGAATTGACGTTGTGATAGAAAATTCCCGCCATCTCGGGGATATCGACTTCCCGTCCGTCGGCCCAGATCTTTCCCCCCCGGATCTCGATCGTCTCCCCCGGCAGCCCGGCCAGCCGTTTGACGTAGTCAATCGCCACGTCCTCCGGGTAGTGAAAGACCACGATATCCCCCCGGCGGGGCTGGCGCAGACCTGGAAGCTGGAGGTAGGGCAGCAGGATCGAGGTGAAGGGGATCCGGTCCGGGGTCTTGGCCCCGTAAATGAACTTGTTGACCAGGATCTTGTCCCCGATGTGCTCCAGCTTCATCCGGGACCCGTCGCGGGGACAGGTCTTCTGATCGTAACGGCCCTCCGCGCCGCAGGACGGGCAGACCTTCTTCACCCCCAGCAGGGTCGGCGTCATCGATCCGGTCGGGATCTTGAACGGCTCGACGACGAAGGTCCGGATGAGGAAGACCATCGCCAGGGCGAAGAGGATCGACTCCGTCCACTCCCGGAAGGTGCTCTTCCGCAGCCGGGCCAGTTCTCCCTCCAGCAATCCGGCCAGCCGTTTCAGCCGGCTCCTCGCTTCCCGGGGATCCCGCCGCCGGGCGTCTTCCAGGGCCGCGGCCGCCGCCCGCAGCTTCTCCGCGGCTTCCGCGGAGAGCCGCTTCTTCCGGTGGCGGGCGATCCAGCGGGAGGCTTTCAGCGCCTTGCGGATCTCTTTCTTCAGTCTTCTCTCTTCGCGGCTCATCTCCCCTCCCCTTCCGAGTCAAGGTAGTTCTGGAGGATCAGCTGGGCGGCCAGCCGGTCGCTCTCCATTTTTCTCCGCTCCCGGCTCAGGTTGCCCTCCAGCATCGCTGCCTCCGCCATCCGCGAGGTCAGCCGCTCGTCCCGGAAGGTCACCGGAAGACCCAGTTCTGCTTCCAGCCGTCTCCCCAGCCTTTCCGCCCGGCGGGTCCCCTCCCCCGCCGAACCGTCCATCTGCAGGGGGAGTCCGATCACGACCCGAACCGCTTCCAGCCTCCGGGCCGTTTCGGAGATCCGGCGGACCGTCTCGGAGGCGGAAGTCACCTCGATGGTTTCCAGGCCCTGGGCGGTGATCCCCAGGGGATCGCTGACCGCCATCCCGATCCTCTTCTCGCCCGGATCGATCCCCAGTATCCTTCCTTTCCTTTCCATATAATCGCTATCGGGATCGCTATCGATCTGCCCGGGATCCGATACCGATAGCGATCCCGATTGGGACACTAACCTCTGCCGAATTTCCGGCCGCGCGGTTAAAGCAGTTTCCCGTATCGCGGGTTAGCCCGGAGCTTCTCCACCAGCTTCTTCACGTCCTGGGCTCGATCCCGGGGGCAGACCAGGACCGCGTCGGAAGTCGCCACCACCGCCAGGCCGGAGACCCCGATCATCCCGATCAGGGGCCCGGTGCTGAATCCCAGGCTATCGGCGCAGTCGTGCGCCACTACATCTCCCCTCCCCCGGTTTCCGTCCCGGTCCGGAGGGTAGTACCTGGTCAGGGCGGCCCAGGAACCGACGTCATCCCATTGAAATCCGGCAACGGTGACCAGGACCTCCCGGTGCTTCTCCATAATCCCGTAATCGATGGAGACCGCGGGCAGCCCGGAATAGATCTTCCGGAGGAACGGGCCCCGCCGGCGGAGGGGCAGGTCCCGGAGCGGACGGAGTTTCCGGGCGATCTCCGGCAGATGCTGCTCCAGGGCCCGGTCGATGGCCGCCAGGGACCAGATAAAGATCCCGCTGTTCCAGGTATAGAGGGGGGAGCGAACCAGTTTCCGCGCCCGGGCGAGATCCGGTTTCTCGATGAAGCGTTCGACCCGGTAAAAATCCCGGGAGCCGAAGCGGCCGGCGGCTTTCCCCCGCTTGATGTAGCCGTATCCGGTGGCGGGGAAATCGGGGGTGATCCCGATCGTGACCAGGCTCCCGGTCCCGGCCGCCGCGGCCGCCGCCGACCGGAGCGACTTCTGAAATTCACCCTTCGGGGCGATGACGTGGTCGGCGGGGAGGACGGCCATCACCGCCTCCGGGTCCTGGCGGGCGATCGCGTAGGCGGCCAGGGCGGCGCAGGGGGCGGTAGTCCTTCCCGCCGGTTCCGGCAGGATATGGGAATCCGGGACTCCGGGGAGAAGTCGCTTGATTTCCGGGGCCTGGGATGCGGCGGTGACCACCCAGATCCGTGACCGGTCGATCAGCGGGTTCAGCCGGTCCGCCGTCTGCTCGATCATCGTATCCCGCCCGACGATATTCAGCAGCTGCTTGGGGGTTGCCTTCCGGCTCAGCGGCCAGAACCGTTCGCCGCTCCCCCCGGCCATAATCACTCCGTGAAGCATAACCTCTTCCCTTTATTTGCAGTTTCTGGCTTTGCGATAGCGAATGGGCTCCCGCTTGAAGCCCGGGATTCTTCTCCACTCCCCTCTCTTCGCGGAAGCAAGGATTTCTTGTTCTTCACCGGTCAGTTTCATTCAGCATCACCGCCAAGATATTACTTTGTCATCTTGCGGCTGGGAATTATAGTTTTTATTGCGCGCTTTTTGGCAACACTAAAAGGTTCTTCTCCTGATTCTTGTCCCCCCAGGGCCTCCACCAGCCGGCGCACTTTCCCGGTCATCGCCAGGGGTTCGAGGAGGATCGCGTCCTCGGAAAAATGCCGGACGGTCCAGCCCGCTTTCTCCAGCCGGCGGTCGCGGAGGCGGTCGCTCTTCTTCCGGGCCGGCTGCCCGTGCCAGCGGCTGTGGTCGCACTCCAGGGCGATCTTGCCTCTCCGGCAGAAGACGGCGAAGTCGATCCGGTAGCGCCACTCCTTCCCGCTTCGCACCGTGAACTGCTCCCGGGCGGGGATCCCCGCCCCGGCCAGTCCCCGGCGGGCGATCTCTTCCAGGGGAGGCACGCCGAAGAGTTCCCCGATCTCCCGCGCCCGCCGGAGCCGGGGGATGGTGGTGTAGGCGAAGGTCAGCCGCCGGCGCAGGCGGTTGCGGACCGGGCGGGGCAGCTTCACCGGTTTGCCCAGCTCCAGTTTCCAGTACCACTCCCCGGCCCGGGGATGTCCCGGCTCCCCCGGCAGGAGCTCGATCCGGCGGGTCCGGGTGATCTTAACCACCGGCGCGTACCAAGATATCTTTCCCCCGGCCCGGCCGCAGCTCCTGACCGGGTAGAGGGCGAGGTAACGCGGCCGGCGTCGGAAACGGACCGTTCCGGGGATCCGGTACCATCCCTCCTCGGCCGCCCGGCCGAGGTCCGACTTTCTCCGGACCACCCCGACCAGAGCCGTCTCCGGATCCGATTCCTCTCCTCCGGGGAATAAATCTGCTGCCGGCTTTCTGACCATCTTCAAGTCCCCCTGTCCGGCAGTTGGGGAGGGCAGTCTAACGGAGCCAGAGTTCCCCCTGGCGGACCGCCTTAGCCAGGGCCTCCCGGGGCGTGGACTTGCCGAGCAGCGCCGCCTTGACCGCGTCGTTCAGGTACTCCCGGATCTGGAGCCAGCGGGCCATCCTCGGATCGAAGAAGGCCCACTCCATCTCCTCGACCGGGACCCGGCTGTCGGGCCGGTTTCGGAACTCCTCCCGCATAATCTCGAGATCGAGGGAGGATCTCCGCAGCGGCACGTAACCCGTCCGCAGGGCCCAGCGGGTCGAGTTCTCCCGGTTGGTGAACCACTTGATGAACTCCCAGGCCGCCCGCTTCCGCCTTTCCGAAGAGCGGGAGAAGATCACGATGTTGGTGCCGTAGACCAGCGACCCCCGGCGTTCCTTTTCCGGGAGCGGGGCGATCCCCCAGTCGAACTTCAGCTGCCTCTGCATAAAGGTCCTCGAGACACAGGAGGTGACGATCATCGCCGTCTCCCCGGCGGCGAAGTCCACCTGGTGCTGGTAGCCGCTGAGGTAGAAGTCGGCGATCCGGTACTTGCGGACCAGGTCGACCAGGTACTGGAGGGCTTCCTCCCCCTTGGCCGAGGCGAAGAGCATCGACTTGGTCTCCGGGTCATAGATTTTTCCGCCGTTCTGGACCAGGAGGCACTCGAAGTAGGTGGCGTGATCGGTGAACTTGAACGCCCACTGGTCGGGTTTCCCGTCCCCGGTCAGGTCCCGGGTCAGTTTCCGGCAGTAGTCGGAGAACTCATCCCAGGTCCGGGGCGGACGCTCGGGGTCGAGCCCGGCCCGCCGGAAGAGGTCCTTGTTGTAATAGAGCACCGGGACCGACTTGTTGAAGGGAAGCGACATCAGCCTGCCGTCGTAATGGCTGTTCTCGACCAGGACCGGGAAGAAGTCCTCCAGTTCCCCGGCGAAACCGGGGTCGAGTTCCCCCAGGTCGACCAGGGCGTCCCCGCCCATCAGGGTAGAAATCCAGGCCTCGTAGGCCTGCGCCATATCCGGCTGGTTCTTGGCCACGATCGAGGCCAGGATCTTCTGTTTCAGCGCCTCGTAGCTCCCCATACTCTCCGACTTGACGAAGATCCCCGGGTGGGCGGCGTTAAACTCGTCGATCAGTTCGTTGAGGACCGCTCCCAGCGGTCCCCCCATCGCGTGCCAGAACCTGACGGTCACCACCGCTCCATCCTCATCCTTCGGCCGGTCGGCGCAACCGGCCGGCCAGAGAAGGAGCAGGAAGAAAACCCCGAAGACGAGCCTCCGGAATGTTCTCGGTCGGGTTGAAGTTCTCATCATTAACTTTTCATCCCGGAACGGGTGATCCCCTCGACGAACTGCTTCTGGGCGAGGAAGAAGATGACCAGCAGCGGGAGGATGGAGAAGGTGGAGGCGGCCATCAGGAGCTCCCAGTCGGTCCCGCTCTCCTGGTTGAAGACCGCCAGCCCGACCTGGAGCGGCCGCATTTCGGGGGTGTTGGTCATCACCAGCGGCCAGAGCAGGGAGTTCCAGATCATAATGAAGGTGAAGAGGGAGACGGTCAGGATCACCGGCCCGGAGATCGGGAGCACGATCTGGAAGAGGGTCCGCAGGCGGCTGCAGCCGTCGATGCTGGCGGCGTCGAAGAGATCCTGGGGCAGGGTCTCGAAGTGCTGGCGCATAAAGTAGATGCCGAAGACCGCCCCCAGGAAGGGGACCACCAGGGCGGCGTAGGTATTGACCCAGCCCAGCCAGGAGATGATCGCGTAGTTGGGGATCAGGATCACCTGGCTGGGGATCATCATCGTCGCCAGCAGCAGCAGGAAGAGCGGCTCCTTGCAGGGGAACTTCATCCGGGCGAAGGCGTAGGCGGCCAGGGCCGAGGTCAGGACCTGTCCGATGGTGACCAGGACCGAGACCACGATGCTGTTCAGGAAGTAGCGGGCGAAGGGCGCCGCCTGCCAGGCTTTCCGGAAGTTCTCCCAGAGAAAGCGCTTCCGGATGATCCGGTCCGGGGGAACGGCGGCTTCCTCCCCCCTCCTCTCCCCGGCCAGGATGACCACCGGTACCGGTTGGTCGGCCGCGACCGCGGTTGCGGCCTTCCGGGCGAGATTGTCCCGCATCCGGGTGAGTTCGGCCGGAAAGGCCGTCCTGGTATCCGGCGAGAGCGCTTCGGGTATTCCCGACTTCAGCAATTTCCCGACCGCTGCCTCGGACAGCTCGGAGATCGTCTCCGGGATTTTCTCCGGCGTCCGGTAGTGAGCGAAGAGTTTCTCGATCCCCAGCCGGAGACCGGTGAAGGTGTTGGAGAAGGCCGCCTGCAGATCCGGGCGGCCGCTGATCTCCTTCCCGATCAGACCGGCGATCTCGCCTTCCCGGAGGGAGACCTCCCGCTCCAGTTCCCGGGCAAGGGCGAACTCGACCTGTTCCCGGTTCCCCGCGACCTCGATGTATTTCTTCGCCTCCGGGATCAGGGAGACCCGGGCCGCCAGGACCTCGAGGGAAGACTTGAACGAGGTGCTGATCATCCAGATGAAGGGGAAGACCATCACCAAGCTTCCCGCCGCCAGGACCAGGTAGATCATCGCCCGGGGGGAGATCAGCCGGCGATGTTTGTCGGATTTCTTGCTCATAGTGGCGGCCAGCAGGTGCCGGCCTTCTGAATTCTGTATTCTGAATTCTCTTTCTAGCCCTCGTAATCCGCCTTCTTGCCGAGGAACTTCTTCTGCAGCAGGGTCAGGATCAGGGTGATGAAGAAGAGGACGTAGGCGATCGCGCAGGCATAGCCGAAGAGGTTGTTGTTGAACGCGGTCCGGTAGAGGTAGAAGACCCCGGTGCTGGTGGACTGGAGCGGCCCCCCGTCGGGGGTGAGGATGAAGATCGG